>DAOMGE010000001.1:0-55323 GCA_035430165.1 Pseudomonadales bacterium
TCCGGCACCTTTTTGCTAAAAAAATGGCCGGATGGCAGCACTAACGCTGGTACTGATGTGGCTACGCTGCAGCGCAGTACTACATGGGCATGGTTTGGAAAAACTGCCCCACAAGCAGTCGTTGCCAAATACGCCTTCAGGATGGGTGATTATCATGTGGGCTGGTATCAAGCTGGTGGTAAGCCACAGGCGATGATACCGAATGCCAAGAATATCGTGAATCCATCCAATACTGTGTTTAGCTCTTCTCCATGGAGTAAAAAGCCATGAATGCAACAGAGCGAGAATTGTGGTTGGCTTTAGCTGATAATTTTTCTGAACTGCGAATAGCAATTGATAATTCTGGAAATGATATAGGGAAAATTAAACGCGAAAAGGTGCCGGAGGGATTTTAAAATGTACCGATTGTTTAAAAAATAATCCCTCTGACACCTCTTTCTCTTCGAAGTCAGGCCGCAGGTTCCGAAGGCAACGGCAACGCCCTGGTAGCGGACGGAATTTTCTGCAGCCAATAGCGCGCTTTTTCATGCTCGCCCAGTGCGTGCAGCAATCGCACCAGCTCCATGTTGACGTCCGGGTTGGCCTGTTGCTGCAAATACGCTTCGTAGTAATCCCGCGCCTTCGCCCACAAATGATTGTTCTGGCAAATACGCGCCAGCGCCAGCACCAGCTCGCTGTCTTGCGGGTGATCTTTCAGGCATTTTTCGGCGAATTGCAGTTGCTTGACGCCATCCTGCCCGACAGCCTGGCCGTACAGCCTCACCCACTCCGCGCGCCACTGTTTGCCGAGTTGCTTGCGCAGGATTTCTTCTGCTTGCGCACCGGCGCCATGCAAAATCTGCAATCGACACAGCTCGGTCAGCAACGCCATGTCTTGCAATGGTTTTTGCCGGTGCTGTTGCGACAACATCTGCAAGACTTTTTGTGAATCACCGCGCTGGCGGTAACTGTTGACCAGCAGTTTTTGCAGGTAAGCATGGCGCGGATTCTGCGCAGCAAGTTCCAGCAGGATATCGTGCGCTTTTTCCGGAACACCTGCCTGCTGCAACAATTGCGCCTGATAAATGCCTATCGGCAATTGTGCATCCGGCAATAATTGCTCGGCCTTGCGGATGAGCATTTCTGCGCTGGCCAGATCATCGTTCTCGACACGCGCACGTGCAGCCAGCAAATAATTCAGCACTGCCGTATCGGATTTTTCTGCGGCTTTTTGTAAATCGCGACTCGCCGCTGTCCAACTGCCTTCCAGTGACGCCAGAAAACCCCGCAAGGTCAGGTCATGCACCTTGCGCTGTGCGCGGCGATCAATCCAGCGATTGAAACGTTTCGGCACCAGCAACATGGCGCGCAACATACGTGCGAGGTAATAGCTGCTGAATCCCAGCAGCAACATACTGGCGATGACAAACCACAGGGGCATTTCCACCGTAGTTTCTCCGAGCACCAGCACGGCAAAACTGTTGTCCAGCTCAATGGCACGGAGAATCAGTGGCAAGCCCAGTAAACCAACAAGAAAAACGATAATCCAGCGACGCATTATTTTTCTGCCCCGGCAGCGGCCGGCTTCTCTACCGGCGACGAATCGTCTGTTGTATCAGGGTCTTCATCGTCGCCCATCATCAGCGCTTGCTGGATATCCTGCGCGCGCTGGTCGATCAGTTTTTGTACCGTGCGCAATGAACCGGAAATATCCGGCAAATCCGGCGCGATATCGATGCGCATCAGGGTACCGGCCTCATCCAGCCAACTTTTGACAAAGGAATCTTCCGTATCGCAGTACTGGTTCACCCAGGCCACAGCGCGATCCAGGTTGGATGCATACGTCTGTTGCTGCGATTGCAACAAACCAAGTTGCGACTGCACCAGCACCAACTGCAAATTCTGGCGTAAATACACTTCCTGTTCCGGCGGCAACAGTGGTTCTACCGGCTGGTCATGGTGACGGATGCGCACGATTGACAACAGGCGGCGCCACATTTTTTCGCTGTAGCTCAACGCAACATCCGTTGTATTGTCTTCTTCGCCGACGCGCAGGAAACGGTTGTCACTCGTCAACATACCCGCCTGCGATGAGAGAGCCTGCAAACGCAAGTAAATGCCGTCGCGATCCACGCGCGGCACCTTGCGCAACGCCGCACGATCCAGTGCAATCGCGCTGCGTACCGGCAACAGTGCAGGATCTTTCTGCTGCATGATCGCGCTGTCGGCCGACGCCAGCAGCAAATCCGCCGTCTCGGCATCGTGCGTGATAAACAGACGCTGGTGTGCCTGCTTCAAAAGGAATTCTGCTTCGGCCAGACGCCAGTAACTGGTATCGATACGATCCAGCCCGCGCAATTTCTCGCTGTTATCTTTCAGTGTATTGATGGTTTGCTGGCGAAAAATATTATCGCTGGTCGCCTTGTCATCCAGTTGCTTTTTCAAAACCGCCAACTGCTGGTTTTGTTGTGTCAACTGCTGCACTGCACTGTCATGTTTTTCAGCAGCGTGTTGCAACTGCAGCCACAGCCAGTAACCGCCGGCAAACGCAGCAATATTCAGCAAGAAGAGAACCAGCAACACCAGTCGCGTGATCCACGATGCGCGAGCTGCTGGCAGCGATGCCACCACTCTGGTTGTGGATGCATCAACTGCATGGGAATCAATCGTTGCAATATCAGTCATGTTATCTACCAGTGCGGTTTGTATACCAATGGATGGCGGCGGCAATTACCGTATCGTCCAGCGCATCCTGCGCCACAACGACGTGTGAAAATCCGCGTTGGCTGGCGGCGCGCGCCACACGCTCGCCCGGTACCAACAGGGTGAGATTATCGCGGTTTGTTGGCTGACAATCGACAGCATGCTGCATGATCGCCAGCAAGTTATCCAGAGTTTCCACGCTGTTGATACAGACCAGCTTTTCAGCAGCTTGCTGATCGCTGTCCCACTGCCTCCATTGCTGCGCTGCTTCCACGGGCAATGTGCGTTGGTACAACTCGCAATAATCGACAGTCGCACCGCGCCCTCGCAGGGCCTGTGCCAATGTCTCACGCCCGCCCACGCCACGAAAAATAATGCCGCGCTGGCCATTCACCGCCTGCAAACCCGGCAGCGCCAGTAACCCTTCGCTATCCATCTGCTCCGGGACAGCGGTAGCAATACCGTGTTGCTGCAGACAAGCACCAGTCGACTTGCCGACTGCAAATGCCTTCACCTGCGAAGGCCAGGCCTGCTTGCGCACTTGTAGCGCGAGCATGGCCTGCTCTGCCGCATGCTGGCTGATAAAAATAGCGAAATCGCATGCCGGTAAATCGTCCAGCAGCCGTTCGATCCTGTCGCACGACGTCGGCTCGACCAGCGTTTCGATAGCCAACAACGGAATCGCCACCGCATCAGCGCCACACGATCCAAAGCGCTGCACCAGGGTTTCTGCACTCGGCGCCGGGCGCGTCACGACAACCTGCAAGCCCTCCAGCTGACCCATCGATCAGTGGCCGGCGTAAACGGCAGCCAGGATGCGATCCGCACCTTGTGCCAACAATTGTTCGGCCACTTGTACGCCCAGTGCAGCGGGATCAGCAGCACTGCTGGCCTCTGCCATCAGCAATTCATTGCCATCCAGACTGCCTACCAAGCCGCGCAAGAACAGCGCATCCCCACGGGGAATGGCATAGCAGGCAATCGGCACCTGACAACCGCCCTGCAGGCGTCGATTCAAGGCGCGCTCCGCCAGCACACAGCGCGCGGTTTCAGCACAATGCAGCGGCGCGATCAGGCTCGCTGTTGCCGTATCGGCACTACGTAATTCGATGCCTACCGCGCCCTGCCCGCCTGCCGGCAGGCACACCTCCGGTGCAAGACTGTCACTGACCCGGTTTTCCAGACCCAGGCGCTTGAGGCCTGCGGCGGCCAGCACAATCGCGTCGTATTCACCGGCATCCAGTTTGGCCAGACGTGTGCCGACATTACCGCGCAAATCCTTGATCTGCAGGTCCGGTCGCAGGCGACGCAACTGGCATTGCCGACGCAAACTGGATGTACCGACGCAAGCGCCCACCGGCAACGCATCGAGTGTCGCAAAGCGGTTGCTGACCAAGGCATCAAACGGCGTCTCACGCGGGCAGATCACACCCAGCTCAAGCCCGTCCGGGAATTCCATTGGCACATCCTTCATCGAATGCACAGCGATGTCTGCCTCGCCAGTCAGCAGGGCATGCTCCAACTCCTTGACGAATAAACCCTTGCCACCGATTTTTGCCAGCGGCGTGTCGAGAATCTTGTCGCCGCGCGTGGTGAATTTCACCAGTTCGACGTGCAGATCCGGATGAAAATGTGCCAACTGCGCCTTGACGTACTCGGCTTGCCACAAGGCCAGCGGACTCTGGCGGGTTGCAATGCGTAATGTCGGTTTACTCACAACACAGTTCCCAATCTCACAAGCGAGCCATGATAGCAGAGCGCGCGCCAGCCCCTTACAATCACTGCACCGTCGATGGAACAGCGCATGCGCCGCCACCTGTTTTTCTGGTACTGCCTCAGCCTGACCGTGCTTGCCTTGCTGGCAACCGAGTTTGTTATCTTGCCGCGCCTGGGCGGCTTGCCGCGCGATACCTTGCTGATGGGATTTGCCGCCACACCCGGCACTATCATCGACGGCCAGCTCATCAACGCCATGGGTTTTACCGGTGACGTCATCAGCGAACCGAAACCGGCCAATACCTTGCGCGTGCTGGTGATCGGCTCTTCCACCGCGTTCAATCGCCACATGGCAGACCAGTTGAAATCCGCGTTGCAGGCAAAAACCGACAAGCCTGTGGAATTGTTTGATGCCGGCATACGCTCACACACATCGCGTGCCGATCTCTACAAATTGCAATTGCTGGCAAAATATTCCTGGGACTACATACTGATCTACGATGGCATCAATGATTTGTGGGCAAATCACGTGCTGCCGCAAGACTATCGCGACGATTATTCACACATCGATCCCTGGTACCAGCGCAACTGGCTGCTGGATCATAGCCTGCTAGCACGCAGTCTCTACACAAATTTTTATTGGCGCATCGTCGAATTCAATAAAAAAGCGAACGGGAAATTTTTCACCACCTACCAATTTGTGTTCCCGAAAAAACCGTATATCAACGCCGCCAATTTTGCATCACTCGACAGCTTCAACCGCAACCTGGACAGCATGATCAATATTGCGCAAACGATTGGCGCACAACCGGTGCTGGCAACATTTGCTTTCCATCTGCCCGAAAATTATTCGCGACAAGCGTTTCTCGATAAAAAACTCGACTACCGTAACCCGGATAATTATGACGTGCGCGATGTATTCAACTGGGGGCCGCCGGATTACGTGCGTGAAGGGCTGAACCGCGAAAATGCACTGCTGCGCCACTACGCCGAGCAGCACAAGCTGCCACTAATCGATGTTGACGCCGCCATGAGCGGGCACGGCCAATGGTTTGGTGATGTCTGCCATTTCAACGATGAAGGTGTTGCCGTGTTTTCCGGGATAATCGCCGACAAACTGCTCACCGGGCATACACCGCAGGGCAACCCGCCACAGTAGCGCCGGTTCGATTTGTACGATATTTCGTACAAACATTGCCGACATTGGCGACTATTCCTGCTCCGGCCACTTCCCCATAATGCCAATCACACGGACGACAGCACACATGGACGTGCTAATCGAACGGCTTGAGAGCACACGGAAGACTTCAAACAGATGGAACCAGAACCCGCATCACCGGACGTGTTGCGGGTTTTGTCTTTTATGCCTATCGTGAAACCTCACCACCTAGCCGATGAGCCGCCCATGAACCCTAAAAGCCTGTTGCTGTTTCTGGTTGTTGCCGGTGCTGTTGTCTGGTTTTCCATGAACCACGACAAGAAGCCCGACAACAAACCCCAGCTCATTAACGACAGCCAGCAACGACAAATCGACAAGGCCAAGGCAGTCGACAAGAACCTGCAGGATTCCTTCGACCAGCGCATGAAATCCAGCAATCAGTGACCGGCTGACAACTCCGCCACGACACCAGAGAACCGTGCGGCATCGGTGGTATACGGTGTCACCAGACTCACGCGTGTCGCCTTGTCACCCACCCGCTGGCGGATTTTTGCCGCAACTTCGTGCGTCTGCCCCACTACTGCAAACGCATGCAACACCTCATCACTGACCAGATCATTCATCAGATCCCAGCGATTCTCCCTTGTCATGCGCTGCAACTCCGGTTGCAAATGTCCCCAGCCATGACAATCCAGCATCACCCGGTAGGCGGGCGTTGAGGCATAGAACGCGATCTGGCCGCGTATCGTGGCAATCGCATTTTGCAGCTCGGCATCGGTGTCTCCTGCCGCCACCATGATCTGGCAGCTGACATCAAAATTATCCAGCGTCCTGCCTGCCCTGGCACGACCCGCCTGCAACGCGGGCAATGTCGCTTCCGCCAGTGTCTTGCTGCTATTGAGTGGATGCACGATAAACCCGTCACCGACTTCGCCCGCCACCTCTGTCATCACGGGGCCGACACCTGCCAGATAGATCTTGGGTTTGCCAAAAGGATTCGGCCCCGGATTCAGGAACGGCGGCATCAGGTTGTGCGTGAAAAACTCGCCGTTGAAATCCAGTTTCTGGCCGTCGTGCCAGCACGCCCATATCGCACGGATCGCCAACACCATTTCGCGCATACGCGCCGCCGGCTGGCCCCACGGCATGGAAAAACGCCGCTCGATATGCGCCTTGATTTGCGAACCCAATCCCAGGGTAAAACGCCCTTTCGACGCAATCTGCACGTCCCACGCCAGCTGCGCCAACGTCAACGGATTACGCGCAAACGCCACCGCAATCGCCGTCGACAGTTCGAGCTTTTCCGTGCCGCTTGCAGCCGCAATGAGCGGCAAAAAAGGGTCGTGCGGGCCGTCAAAAGTAAAGCCACCGGCATAACCCAGTCGTTCGAGATTTTGCGCCTGGGCAGCGCCGTCGAGCGGATTGGTGGTAAGAATACCGCTGTCTACACGCATGGCATTGTCCCGGAAAAATGGAGGGAAAGTTGAACGCTATTAAGCGTCAGTTTTGCTGTGCAGCAAACGCGGGTTTATCCCTAGTGCAGTGAGTGTGTCGCGAACATGCTCATTGATGATGCGCGTATCATGCATCGCCATTACTTCGGCCAACAGCTTGCGCGCATCGCTCATATGTATCGCACGAATGACAGACTTGACCTTCGGCAAATTGTTGGCATTCATCGATAACACGTCATAACCCATCGCCATCAACAGCACTGCAGCACTCGGGTCGCCCGCCATTTCACCACACACACTCACAGTCTTGCCTTCAGCATGAACGTCTTCCACGATATTGGTCAGCGCACGCAAAACCGCTGGATGGAAGCTGTGATACAAACCTGCCACACGCGGATTATTGCGATCGACTGCGAGCAAATACTGCGTCAAATCATTGGTGCCGACTGAAAGAAAATCGACACGACGCGCCAGTTCCCGCGCCTGATATACCGCAGCGGGCACTTCGATCATCGCGCCCAGCTGCGGTAACACAATGTTGTAACCTTCCTCCAGCAACTCACGCCATGCACGCTGCACAAGTTTCAATGCCTGTTCCAGTTCCTGCACACTGGAAATCATCGGCAACATGATGCGAAGGTTGTCCAGATCCTCACTGGCTTTCAGCATGGCACGCACTTGCACCAGAAAAATTTCCGGATGGTCTAGTGACACGCGAATACCGCGCCAGCCAAGAAACGGGTTTTCTTCCTTGATCGGAAAATAAGGCAGCGATTTATCACCACCGATGTCCAGCGTACGCATTGTTACCGGATTCGGTGAAAAAGCAGACAATTGCTCACGATACGCATTGCGCTGTTCCTCTTCACTCGGGAAACGATCCTTCAGTAAAAAAGATATTTCCGTGCGATAGAGACCGACACCTTCTGCACCGCGATCCAGCGAACGAACCACATCCGTCATCAATCCGGTATTCACCCACAGCGGCTGTCGCTGCCCATCCAGCGTGATGGAAGGCAATGGCGTCAGCGCGTGGTATTCACGGGAAAACTGCTGTTCTTCGCGCCAGATTTCCTCAAATTGGTAACGCAACTCGGCAGAAGGATTGGTATAGACACGCCCCCGATACGCGTCGAGCACGATATTGCGGCCATCCAGTTGCTGATAGGGCAGATCGACCACGCCCATCACCGTGGGAATACCCATCGCCCGCGCCAGGATCGCAACATGCGACGAGCCGGAGCCGCGCACAGAAATCAGGCCGACCAGGCGATCTTCCGGTACTTCGCCAAGCATCGATGCCGTCAGTTCTTCACCAACCAGGATTGTCCGGGGCGGATAATCCAATCGTTTTTCGCGTTTGTTCTGCTGGTCGAGTGCTGCCAGTACCCGCAAACCGAGATCGCGTACATCTGCGGCGCGTTCACGCAGGTATGCATCATCCATTGCCTCGAATGTGCGCACATGCTCCAGGATAACTTTTGCCAGAGCGGAACGCGCTTGTAATGATTCATTGACGATGCGATTGACGATTTCGCCACCGAGCGCGTTATCCGTCAGCATGCCGATATACACATCAAAGAGCGCGCGCTCTTCCTCGCGCAAACGGTGTTGCAACTGGCTCGATAGCTGCTGCAATTCGCGACGCACACGGCACAATGCCGCGTTGAAATAGCCGAGTTCGGTTTCAATATTATCGGTCGTGACAATCTGCACACCCGACAGATCCGCTGCCGGATAAATAACCGCCACCTCACCAATGGCGACACCTTGCGCACCGCAGACACCCTGGAATGTAGCCTCCGGTGGCCGGTATCCGTGCAGGGTGACCTGGTTCAGCGAGCCGGTAGCCTCGGCATGGGCAATAACGGCGGCCAACTGTGCCGACAAGGTGACAAGGAAAGATTCTTCCGACTCGTCGAACTTGCGCTGTTCAACCTGCTGGACGACCAGAACACCCAGCACCTTGCCAAGGTGAATGATGGGAGTGCCAAGAAATGAACGGAACCGCTCCTCACCTGTTTCAGGGAAATAGCGATACTGTGGATGCGACTCTGCGTCCTGCAGGTTAATCGGCTCCTCACGGGTGGCGACCAGACCCACCAGACCCTCATCCTTGCCAAGGCTGACCCGGCCAACCGACTCGCGGTTCAGGCCCTCGGTAGCCATCAGGATATAACGCTGGCTGGCCGTATCCAGCAAATAGATTGAGCACACCTGGGTTGTCATCTCGGCGCGCACGCGCTGCACAATCAGCCACAACGCCTGCTCAAGATTCGCAGCCGCATTGACCTCCTGTACCACCTTGCGCAATGCGCTGAGCATGCAATTCTCCTTTACGCTTTCACTGCCGGCAACCTGGCAGTAAGAGCCAGTTGGCAGGGGGCAAGTTCCTTCAATGCACTGCGATAAACCTCGCGCTTGAACGGCACAACACGCGTCAGGGGATACCAGTAGCTGACCCAGCGCCAATGATCGAATTCCGGCGGTTCGTTGCCGTTATCAAACTGGATACGATTCTCCTCCCCCAGCATCTGCAGCATAAACCACTTCTGTTTCTGGCCAATGCACAGCGGACTCTGGTTACGACGCACCAGACGGGGCGGCAACCGGTATCTCAGCCAGCCCCGTGTACAGCCAAGGATGCGGACATCCGCAGGCAACAGGCCAACTTCCTCGTGCAATTCACGAAAAAGTGCCTCTTCGGGATCTTCCTGCTGCTGGATACCGCCCTGTGGGAACTGCCAGGCATCCAGACCGCCCACGCGCCGGGCCCACAGCAATTCGCCATGCGCATTGGCCAGCATGATACCGACGTTAGGACGAAAACCTTCAGCGTCTACCACAACCACTCCTCCATTTTCGTCATTGTTCCATAGATATGGATGGGGTCAAAGTGCGATATCCGCAGGGGCATCGATGTTACCGCCAGCCCACGTATTGCTCGCGTGTAACACATAGCGGGTAATCCGGTAACACTTCTCACTCAAAGTGTGATGCAGTTTGTCCTTCAATCAATCTAATCTATTGATTTTTATAGAGTACACACAAATGGCACAGTGATTGCTGTAGCCCCTGTGAAACAACAAGAATAACGATCACTAATAAAAAGCTTACGAGTAAAGTGAGAGACGCTAGAATAGAAACAATGCGTCAGCCCCATAAGAATAAACGGGCAAAAAACAAGGCGAATAAAGTGGATAAAACAGGAAGGGACAGCCGAAAGGCTGGTGAAGAAAGGCCAGAGCGGGCAGCCGTTCTGGCCTTTTTAGTTATTGACCACGCAACTAGCGACTTACCTGGTCGATCCAGTCCTGCAAGTTGTAGTAATTGGTGACCCTGGCAATCCGACCGTTTTCAAAACTGAAAAAAGCGCCGACCGGCAAGCGATAGCGCTGTCCCCGCGCCTCGGGCAATCCCTCATCGGTCCGCAGATACTCCCCTTCAATAACAAATTCGGCCGCACCGCGATCCCCGTTGGCAAACACGACCAGATCGACAACGCGCTCCCGGTAACAGTGATCCATGTGACACAGGAAATCGCGGAATACCTCTTTGCCTGTCTGCCGCGCCCCCTGGTTGATGTCATGCACCACATCATCCGTGAGCAGCTCCAGCATACCCTCGGCATCGTCGGCATTGAACGCGGTGTAGTAACAGGAAATCACATCGGCATGATTCACGGGGTAACCTGCAAGTAGTCTATGGATGGGCGGGCATTGTGTATCGGGAGGAAATCGCACTCCATACGCGATCTGTTTGACCCTGGTCAAAACCGTCACATCCGGATGCCATTGCAATACCGGCATCCTGTCGATATAATTGATAATGAATCTCATTTGTATATAGAAACTCCATGCCCAATCTCCCGTCATCACCACAAGCATCCCGCCAACGAGGTCTCGACCAGTGCCAGAAAGGCATGCAGGTCCAGATTGCCGCCCTGCTTCCGCAACCTCGTTTTGGGGACCAGGATGAACAGGTGACCTTGCGCCTGAAAGAACTTGGATTCCTGCCGGGTAACCTGCTGACCGTCATCGGCTTCGGCCTGATGGGACGTGACCCGATGGCTGTGCAAGTGAACGGCACCAAATTCGCCCTGCGCCGCGCCGAGGCCTCCAAGATTCTGGTCGAGCCCGTCAACGTATGAATATACAGAGCGACCGGATTATCCGTTTTGCCCTGATGGGCAATCCCAACTGCGGGAAGACCTCCCTGTTCAATCGCCTGACTGGCGCCCGTGCCAAGGTTGCCAACTATCCCGGCGTGACTGTGGAGCGCCGTTCCGGCGAATTACCCGGCCTGTCACGCCGGGCAGAACTGGTCGATTTGCCAGGCACCTATAGCCTGCATGTCACTTCACCCGACGAAGCTGTGGCACGTGACGTAATCCTTGGCCAGATGAAAGGTGAGCCGGTACCGGATGTCATCATTGCCGTGGTGGACGCTACCAATCTGCGACTCGGCCTCCGGCTGGTAATGGAGTTACAGATCCTGAAGCGCCCGATGCTACTGGTCCTGAACCAGATAGATGCCGCCCACAATCGTGGTATCCGTATCGATACGGCCAGGCTCTCGCAGGCTCTCGGCCTGCCGGTAGTAGACAGTGTCGCCGTGCATCGCAACGGCGTGAAAAACCTTCTAGAGGCACTGCAGGGATTCGCCGGACAACCTCCTGCAATACAGACATCCATCCCCAGCGATAGCCTGGCTCGTGAGGAATCGGTCGAAGCGCTCTATACCCGCATCGAAAACCTGTTAGCCGAGTTTGTCGTGCTGCCAAAAAGTGCACCTCCATGGCAGGACAAACTTGACGCCATCGTCATGCACCCCCTGCTGGGCTGGCTGGTATTGTTGACTGTGCTGATGCTCACCTTCCAGGCGGTGTTTGCCTGGGCGGCACCCTTGGTCGATGGTATTGATAGCTGCGTCAAATCGATAGGCGAGTTTGCAGGCGCTCACCTGCCCGACGGGATCCTCAACGACTTTATCGTCAATGGCCTGATCGCCGGTACCGGCAGCGTGCTGGTTTTCCTGCCGCAAATCATCATCCTGTTTTTCTTCATCCTGGTGCTGGAAGACACCGGCTACCTGCCACGGGCTGCCTTCCTGCTGGATCGCCCGATGCGCGGCGTCGGCCTGTCGGGTCGTTCCTTTATCCCTATGCTGTCGAGTTTCGCCTGTGCCGTGCCGGGCATCATGGCGACGCGCACCATCCAGGATCCGCGCGAACGCTTCATTACCATCATGACCGCCCCCCTGATGACCTGTTCGGCACGATTGCCCGTCTATGCACTGATCATTGCTGCTTTCATACCGCAACGCACAGTAGCCGGCTTCCTTAACCTGCAGGGGCTGACACTCTTCGTCCTGTATGTATCCGGCATAGCCAGTGCCGCACTGGTGGCCTGGCTATTGCGCCGTCGCCAGGCACGCGAGGAATTTCCCTTGCTGATGGAATTGCCGAATTACCGTTGGCCCATGCCCTATCACCTCTTCCTTGGCCTGCGCGAACGCACCATGATTTTCCTGCGCCGCGTCGGCACCATCATCCTCGCACTGTCGGTGTTGCTGTGGTTTCTGGCGAGTTATCCGCAGGCGCCAGCTGGCGCTACGCATGCGGCGATTGAATACAGTTTTGCCGGACAGCTGGGGCTTTTCATGCAACCCCTGTTTGCTCCGCTAGGCTTCAACTGGCAGATGTGTATTGCGTTGATCCCTGCCATGGCCGCGCGCGAAGTGGCCGTGAGTGCTCTTGCCACTGTTTACGCTGTTGGTGGTGATTCGGTTGAAACAGCACTGGGGCCTTTGCTCGCGCAAGACTGGAACTTGCCTGTGGCGCTGGCGTATCTCGCCTGGTTTGTATACGCACCCCAGTGCCTTTCAACAATTGCCGTGGTGCGTCGCGAAACCAACTCGGTTGCAGCAACAGCTTTTTTCACAATTTACCTGTTTGCACTGGCGTACCTTGCAGCGTGGTTGGTATACCATCTGGCCAGCTTGTGGCTCTGAGGATGTTTTTATTCCTGGAGAGAAGATGATGTGGCAGGAAATTATCGTCGGGATTTGTGTGCTGGCAGCACTGGCTTTTATCCTGCGCAGCTATCTTTTTCCAAACCAGAAAAAAAATACCCGCACCTGTGCGGGCTGCACAGGATGCGGCGACAAACAGGAAAAATGTCGATAGAAAAATCAGTTAGCCGACAATACAAAAACCGCAACAGAGTGAAAGCCTTGCGACAATAAAAATTCCGCTTGCAAACGACTCATCACACCGCGCTCGCAATACAGCAGGTATTGCCTGTTTTTGTCCAGCTCGATATAGCGCTTGTGCAGCTGATAAAACGGCAATTTCTGTATTGTTGCGCCGCTCAGCTGTAGCGGCTTCCTTTCTTCTTCGTCAGGATGACGTATATCCAGCAAGACCGCATCTACGGGCAGCACGGTGAGAATTTCAATTTGGCACCGCGCACTGCTTTCCTGCGTGATCTCATCAATATTCGTGGCGACACTGTCAGAAATTGCCTGTTCAAGGACTGAAAAATCAAAGCGGGTTTCTTCATGTTCGATGCGATCAATCCTGGCACGTGTCGTAGGCTTGTTTGAAATCACACCACAATATTCCGGTATGTTTTTCGCAAACACTTCGGTACCAATCTTGCGAGCGTAGTCGATGATATCCGGCTTGTCCATGGTAATCAGCGGACGCAACACGAGCATATCCGTCGCTTTGGTGATAACAGACAAATTCGGCAAGGTCTGGCTGGAAACCTGTGCCACGGCCTCACCCGTGACTAACGCGGGAATATCCAGTTGCTGAGCCAATCGGGAGGCCGCACGCAACATCATCCGTTTGAGGATCACACCCATTTGCGAATGGTGGACACGTTCCTGGATCTCGCGCACCACATCCGCAAATGGCACACTGATAAATTTCACGCGATGCGAAGCGCCGTATTTCATCCACAAATACACCGCAATTTCTTTCACGGCAATTTCATGCGCATCGCCGCCCAGATTGAAAAAACAGAAATGTGTCAACAGACCGCGCTTCATAGTCAGGTAGGTGGACACCGTCGAATCGAACCCGCCGGAGATCAGCGACAACACCGCATCCTGGCTGGCCATCGGAAAACCGCCAAGTCCCGGGTAATCCTGCTCGACCACATAAAAACGGTCGTGGCGGATCTCCACTTGCACGGTGATATCCGGATGCTTCAACCTGACATTGCCGGTGTGACAATGTGCCAGCAAGCCACCTCCCAGGCAGCGTTCCACATCACCCGACGTAAAGGCGTGATTGCCCAGTCGGCGACAGCGCACACAAAACGACTTGCCTTGCAGCAACTCACCGTATACGGCACGCGTGTGTTCCAGCAAGGTGTCCCAGTCGACATGCGGCGGCGCATCTTCCGTAACGGGCGCTGCATAGAGCGGATATTCATGCACACACTGGAAATGGCTGATACCCGGCGTACGACGCAACACATCCGCGATCTGTGCCTGCGTGGCATCGTCAGCCTCTGAGCGGATACTGATATTGTCCCAGTTGCGGATAAACTCGATATCCGGATCAAGCGGCTTCAGCAAGACACGCAAGTTATCCCGCAACATCCGCACCATTCGCTGTCGCACAGGCCGACTCTTGATAGTGATTTCAGCAAACAGTTTGATCGTGTACTGCATGGGGAAGCCGACCTGACCAATAAAGGAGCGGCATTATAGTCAAGCCATTCCATAGATGGCAGAAAAGCCTGCTTACTCTCTTTGCGCACCAGTAAGGTGCGCAAAATAACACAATGCATCACTTTGGTGCACTGAGCCGTACTTCCTGGCCTGTGCATCCGCTAAGCGCTTGATGGATTCAGCTTTTTTTAAATCCATAAATGGCATATATTTTGCCACCTCTTGCACGCTCGACTCAGCAAAAGCATTTTTTCACCCGTTACTCGTTACATACTGTTCCCCTGGAGGAAACCATGTCAGAGAAAACTCTGAAACTTATCAAAGAACACAACGTAAAGTGGATCGATTTCCGTTTCACGGACACCAAGGGTAAAGAACAGCATGTGACCTACCCGGCCAAAGGCGTCGACGCCAGCCTGTTTGAAGATGGCAAAATGTTCGATGGCTCATCCATTGCCGGCTGGAAGGGTATCAACGAATCCGACATGATCCTGATGCCAGATGACAGCACCGCTGTCATGGATCCTTTCTTTGAAGAGCCAACGCTCATCCTGCGATGTTCAGTTGTTGACCCGATCACGCGCCAGGGTTACAACCGCGATCCACGCTCCGTCGCCACCCGCGCTGAGGAATACCTGCGCTCGGTATACGGTGCTGATGCTTACGCCATCATGGGCCCAGAGCCTGAATTCTTCATTTTTGACGACGTGAAGTGGAAAGTTGAAATGTCCGGCTGCAGCGTGAAGATCGGTTCTGAAGAAGCTGCCTGGTCTTCTGACCATCCATTTGAAAGCGGCAACACTGGTCACCGCCCGGGTGTGAAAGGCGGTTATTTCCCCGTCCCACCAGTAGATTCATTGCACGAAATCCGTGGTGCTATGTGTAACGCCATGGAGCAGATGGGCCTCAACCTTGAAGTACATCACCACGAAGTGGCCACGGCTGGCCAGTGCGAAATCGGCGTTGGCGGTAACACGCTGGTGAAAAAAGCGGATGAAGTACAAATCCTGAAGTACTGCGTGCACAACGTAGCCCACGCTTATGGCAAGACAGCCACTTTTATGCCCAAGCCTATCGTGGGCGACAACGGTTCTGGCATGCACGTGCACCAGTCCATCACTGCGGGTGGCAAGAACATCTTTGCCGGTGAATATTTCGGCGATGTTTACGCAGGCCTGTCTGAAAACTGCCTGTTCTATATCGGCGGTATCATCAAGCATGCCAAGGCGCTGAACGCGTTCTGTAACCCTGGCACCAACTCTTACAAACGTCTGGTTCCCGGCTTTGAAGCCCCGGTTATGCTGGCTTACTCCGCACGCAACCGTTCTGCGTCTATCCGTATTCCTTACGTGAGCAGCGCGAAAGCCCGTCGCTTGGAAACCCGCTTCCCTGACCCGACAGCTAACCCTTACCTGTGTTTCGCGGCATTGTTGATGGCTGGTCTTGATGGCATCCAGAACAAGATCCACCCTGGCGACCCCGCTGACAAGGATCTGTACGATCTGGAGCCAGAAGAAGCCGCGCACATCCCTACTGTTTGCTCAAGCCTGGAAATGGCTCTGGAAGAACTCAACAAGGATCGCGAGTTCCTGACCAAGGGCGGCGTATTTGATAATGACATGATCGACGCGTACATCGCACTGAAAATGGAAGAAGTCACCAAGTTGCGCATGACCACGCACCCTGTCGAGTTCGAGATGTACTACAGCTGCTAAGAAAGTGCTGAGTAGTAAAAAAAGCCCGGTAATCACCGGGCTTTTTTTTTGCCACAATTTGGCGTTACAGTGGGGCACTCAGGTAGGGAGTACGATCATGATGCTGAATCGAATTAAACTGCTCGCTAGTACCTTGCTATTGACACTGTCTTGTCTGTCCCTGGCACAAGTGAATCCCTCTGCGCCAGACAACGCTCCACCGTCTGAAAACACCAATAGCCCCCAGCCCACCGGTCTGCCGGAACACAAGGAGGGGGAAACCACCGTGCCCACGGGTCAGGTTTACCGCTCCGTTGATGCCAACGGCAAGGTGACGTTTACAGATGCCCCCCCGAAAGACAGACCATCCACGGCCGTAAAAATTGCAGAACCCAACACCCTGCCGGCTGAAAAAGTCACCACCAGCCCCAAGGAACAGGATACGGACAAACACGTTGCGTACACCGAATTCAGTATCATCAGTCCCCAGCAGGACCAAACTTTTGGCAACGAGGCGGAGTCGGTCAGCATCAACGCCGAAATCAAGCCGTCGCTACAAAAAGGGGATCGTGTGCAATTTTTCCTGGATGGTGCCAGTTGGGGTGAGCCCATCAGGGGCTTGCACAAGCAAATGACCAATATGGAACGTGGCACACACACTGTCGAAGCCAGCGTAATGGACAAGGATGGTCATGTGCTCATTTCGTCAGGAAAGGTTTCTTTCCACATAAAACGCATATCCAGACTCAACCAGCATGCCGCAGATTCACAGGTACTGAAAGGTTTTAGCTCTGTATCCGCCCCCGTCGTCGGCTACGGCAGCAGCCCCATGGTTGCCGGTGCCGGCACCAATATGGGTGCCAGCACCAGCGCAAGTGGGGCCAGCAGTTTCGGACAGCCCGCTACCAGCCAGCCCGCGCCAACCACGCCCGCCTCAAAATAGTGCATGGCGAACGGGCCTTGTTTGCGGCATCAGGACAACACAAAACTTGTCGCGACAAAAATTACCCCAACCCAATGATTTCACAATGTTTTTTCCATACGATGGCAGGTGGCAGGCTTCTTGCACCGTTAACACCATACCGGATCAATGCACTGCCTGAAATCGATGCAGAATACAAATCGCCACACAAATGATGACGCCTTGCTACGGATGATCCTAGATCATCTGTCGAGTGCCGTGGCCGTGCTGGATAATGACCTCCGCACGCTGTACTTGAATCCGTCCGCCGAAGGATTGCTGGCAGTCAGTAAACAGCACGCACAGGGGCAGCCCTTCAGTGAACTGCTGCGCGATGTGGAGGAGCTCACCCAGGCCTTCCGCAATGCACTGCAAACAGGTGTTCCTTTCACCCAGCGCCAGACCCAGATCACGCTCGCCACACTTCACCAGCCTGTACTGGTGGATATAAGCGTCACACCGATGCCTGACAATTGCCTGCTGCTGGAAATGCAGGCCATGGATAGGCTGATGCGCATCAGCCGTGAAGAAGCGCTGGTGACTTCCCAGCAGACCAGCCGCCATCTTGCCCGTGGCCTGGCGCACGAAATCAAGAACCCACTGGGTGGTATACGGGGCGCAGCACAGCTGTTGGCCAGGGCGCTTCCAGATGCATCACTGCAGGAATATACCCGCATCATCATTGAGGAATCTGATCGCCTGCGCGACCTCGTCGACCGTATGCTCGGTCCACACGAATTGCCCGTGATGTCACCCGTCAATATTCTGGAAGTGCTGGAGCGTGTTCTCAGCCTGATCCGCGCGGAATATGGCAATGCGGTCGCTTTCCGCCGCGACTATGACCCCAGCGTCCCCGACATCCAGGGTGATCGATCCCAACTGCTGCAGGCACTGCTCAATATCATCCGCAATGCCATGCAGGCATTGCAGGAACACCACACACCCGATGCCACGATTACCCTGCGAACACGGGTTCAGCGTCGCTGCACAATCGGCAAGCGCCTGTACAAACTGGTTTGCCGGGTCGATGTCATCGACAACGGCCCCGGGATCCCGGTGGAAATGCTGGACAATGTGTTTTACCCCATGATTTCCGGCCGTGCCGACGGCACAGGCCTCGGGCTGGCTATAGCCCAATCTGTTGTTGCCAAACATCACGGCCTCATCGAATGTGACAGCACACCCGGCAACACCCGTTTCACCCTTTACTTGCCCCTGGATGCCTGACCATGACGATACAAACTGACGTATGGATCATTGATGACGACCGCTCCATTCGCTGGGTGCTGGAAAAAGCCCTTGACCAGGCTGGCATTCCCTGCCGCAGTTTCGAATCTGGCGATGCTGCTCGTCGCGAGTTGGGGCGCAACCAGCCCGCCGCCCTGATCAGCGATATCCGCATGCCCGGCATTGACGGCCTGGAGTTGTTGCGCACGGTGAATCGCGACTATCCCGAACTGCCAGTGATTATCATGACGGCACATTCGGACCTGGATTCTGCCGTTGCCTCGTACCAGGGCGGAGCGTTTGAATACCTGCCCAAGCCCTTCGATGTCGACGAAGTGGTTGAAGTGACACGGCGCGCCCTGTCGCAAGCCAGCCACCAGCACACACCGGCTGTCGCTATCGAGCAACCACCGACTGAAATGATTGGTGAAGCACCTGCCATGCAGGAGGTGTTCCGCGCCATCGGTCGCTTGTCCCACTCCAACATTACGGTGCTTATCAATGGCGAATCCGGCACAGGCAAGGAGCTGGTGGCACATGCCCTGCATCGCCACAGCCCACGGCGTAACAAACCGTTTATTGCCCTGAACATGGCCGCAGTGCCGAAAGACCTGATGGAATCAGAATTATTCGGTCACGAAAAAGGTGCCTTTACCGGTGCCGTCAGCCAGCGTCAGGGTCGTTTTGAACAAGCGGATGGTGGCACGCTGTTTCTCGATGAAATCGGCGACATGCCACACGAAACACAAACACGCTTACTGCGCGTACTGGCTGACGGCATGTTCTATCGCGTTGGCGGTCACACGCCAGTAAAAGTAGATGTGCGCATCATTGCCGCCACCCACCAGGATCTGGAAAAACTGGTGGCGGAACACCGTTTCCGTGAAGACCTGTTTCACCGTCTGCATGTAATCCGTATCCAGCTGCCGCGCCTTGCCGAGCGACGCGAGGACATCCCCGCCATGGCGCGTTTTTTCCTTGGCAAGGCCGCCCGGGAACTGGGTGTCGAAACCAAGATGCTGATGCCGGAAACCGAAGCCTGCATCAGCAAGCTGGACTGGCCCGGCAATGTTCGCCAGCTGGAAAACACTTGCCGATGGCTTACTGTCATGGCTCCGGGACGAGAAATCCATATCAGCGACTTGCCACAGGAGTTGCTGGAACAACAGGCAACAACGACTGGTGCTGGCGGTAGCTGGGAGCAGAATTTGCGTATGTGGGCAGAGCAGGAGCTATCCCGTGGACACGAACGTCTGCTGGACACTGCTACACCGATTTTTGAAAAAATCATGATCGAAGCAGCGCTCAAACAGACAGCAGGACGTCGGCGTGACGCGGCTGAATTGCTGGGCTGGGGCCGTAACACCCTGACGCGGAAAATCAAGGAGCTCGGCATGTCCTTTGCCGGTGAGGACGATGAGGAAGACAGTTGAGAAGGAATTGGAACGCATAAAAAAACCGGCAGGGGGAATTGCCGGTTTTTCTTGTCTCGTAGAGTGCCTTGCAGGCAGAACTGACGGGTATCAGTCTGCCTGGCGCCGCAGGAACGCAGGGATATCCAGATAATCCAGATCTTCATCACGATCCATACGCGGCGGTGCAGCAGGCGCCCTTTCAACCGCCGCTTGCTGTGCTACCGCCTGGCTTGAAGACGTGTAAGCACCACCACCGCTGTACTGCGGTGTGCTGGCACCATACTGTGAATTGTAGGAATTGCCTCCACGCATCACTGCCGGGCGATCAAGCTGCGAATAGTCTGTCATTCCTGCTGCCGTTGATGCGCGCAGGCTGGACGTGTTGTCGACCACTTTGGTTGGCTTGATTTCAACCGGCATCGGCTTCTGGCCAAGACCTGTTGCCACTACCGTCACACGCAGCTCGCCGTTCATGTCCGGATCCAGCACTGTGCCCACCACAACCGTGGCGTTGTCTGACGCAAACTCATGGATGGCATTACCCACTTCTTCAAACTCACCCATGGTGAGGTCAAAACCTGCCGTGATGTTGACCAGGATACCGCGAGCACCTTGCAGGTCTACATTGTCGAGCAGCGGACAACGAATGGCTGCCTCGGCTGCTGCACGCGCACGATTTTCACCAGAGGCCGCGCCCGTACCCATCATGGCAACGCCCATCTCGGACATGACCGTACGTACGTCAGCGAAGTCAACGTTAATCATGCCTTCGCGGATGATCAGGTGGGCTATGCCTTGCACCGCACCCAGCAGGACATCGTTGGCAGCCTTGAAGGCATCCAGCAACGAGGTGTTTTTATCCATCGTGGTCAGCAGTTTTTCATTCGGGATAGTGATCAGCGAGTCGACATGCTCAGACAGGTCGCGCAGACCTTCCTGGGCAATAGCCATGCGCTTCTTGCCTTCGAACGGAAATGGCTTGGTGACGACAGCCACCGTGAGGATGCCCATTTCGCGCGCCACTTGCGCAACGATAGGTGCTGCACCGGTACCGGTACCGCCGCCCATGCCGGCAGTGATGAATACCATGTCGGCACCGCGCAGGACTTCAACAATGCGGTCGCGATCTTCAAGGGCAGCCTGACGGCCGATGTCAGGATTCGCACCAGCACCGAGGCCTTTGGTAACACCGCCGCCGATCTTGAGCACTGTGCCATTGCTCAGGTCTTTCAATGCCTGGGCATCAGTGTTGGCACAGATGAATTCCACGCCTTCGACATTGTTACTGACCATGTGACGCACAGCGTTACCGCCACCGCCGCCCACGCCAATAACCTTGATTACCGCGTTTTGCGGTACGTTTTCAATAAATTCGAACATGGCTTCCCCCACCCTTGCTCAATTAAAAATTGTCCTTGAACCAGCTCTTCATCTTGTCGACTAGACTGAGTCCATCCGTTTCACTCTCCACTGGCGGCTTGCTATCCCGTTGCTGTTTTAGTCCGTAATGAAGTAATCCGACGCCTGTGGAATAAATCGGATTCTTCACAATGTCACCCAGCCCTTTGATATTCACCGGCGCCCCCACGCGTACCGGCATGTGAAATATCTCTTCGGCGAGTTCCACTGCCCCCTCTATCCTGGCAGTGCCTCCGGTCAAGACAATACCGGCTGCCACCAGGTCTTCAAAACCACTGCGGCGCAATTCTGCCTGAATCAGTGTGAAGAGTTCATCGTACCTCGGTTCCACAACTTCTGCCAGCGCTTGTCGCGATAATTCACGCGAAATTCGCTCACCAACTCCGGGAACTTTGATAATTTCATCTGCGCGCGCAAGTTGTGTCAGTGCGCACGCATATTTGATCTTTATTTCTTCCGCAAATGGCGTCGGCGTGCGCAAAGCCATCGCAATATCATTCGTCACCTGATCGCCGGCAATCGGGATAACTGCTGTGTGTTTGATCGAGCCTTCCGTGAACACAGCGATGTCAGTTGTGCCACCGCCAATATCCACCAGACAGACACCCAATTCCTTTTCGTCATCGGTCAACACCGCATAACTGGATGCCAGTTGTTCGAGAATAATATCCTCGACTTCAAGGCCGCACCGGCGGATACATTTTTCAATATTCTGTACAGCATTCACGGCACAGGTGACGAGATGCACCTTGGCTTCCAGCCGCACACCTGACATACCGAGTGGCTCACGCACACCCTCCTGATTGTCGATAATGTAATCCTGCGGCAGGATATGCAGCACTTTCTGGTCCGCAGGAATTGCCACAGCCTGTGCCGCATCAATCACGCGCTCGACATCGGCCGCCTGCACTTCACGATCACGGATGGCGACGATGCCGTGCGAGTTCAGGCTGCGGATATGGCTGCCCGCAATGCCGGCGTAAACGGAGTGGATCTGGCAGCCCGCCATCAATTCCGCTTCCTCAATGGCGCGCTGTATCGATTGCACCGTCGATTCGATATTCACCACCACACCTTTTTTCAGGCCAGTGGATTTGTGCGAACCGATACCGATGATTTCCAGATTGCCATCAGCATCCAGCTCCCCGACCAGGGCCACCACTTTCGAGGTGCCGATATCCAGACCCACAATGCGATTTTTATCCGCGCTCATTTTCACTCCCCTGCTGATGACTGTCGGCATTGGCGCCACTGACGATACGATCCGGGATGCTAGCACGGCGCAAATCCTGTAACGGATTCGCTGTCACGGCATGCATGCCTGTATTTTTTTCCTGATGTTTTTTTTCCGGGCCAGGCAATTCGACCGGCGCCGGTGTCCAGCGTATCGCCGCACCATGCTGGTAACGCATATCCACCACTTGCGCCACACGCGGTGCTGACTGCAGCACCTGCTGGTAGATACTCACAAACTGTCGCATATTGCCCACCGGATCATTCCGGTCCAGCACCAGCAACATCCCATTGTTCAACGTCAACGACCAGTCGCCCTGCACACCCTGGCTGATGGCGTGTAATTTTATGCCGAGTGGCTGCAGCTGCTGGTCAAATATCTGGTAGTAACCCATTTCTTCCGCCGGCGTACTGATCTCGCTCCACAAATGCGGCAGATCGCGATTCAGGAACAAGCCCTGGTGCTCGAAAATCCGGCCCCGGGCATTCACCATCGCGTTGCTGCCCCAGTACGCAATTGGCCGCTGCTCGACAATGTCGATCTCCACCGTATCTGGCCAGCGACGCCGGGCGCGGGCGCGGGTAATCCATGGCTGGGATTCCAGACGGCTGACCAGCGCCGCCAGATCAATATCCAGGAAACTGTCTGCATCATAAATCGCCACCGCATCCATGATGGTTTTCTGGTCGAGTGCCACGAGATCACCGCGCACGATCACACGCGCTATCGGTTTGTCGAAAGCCAGCTTGAGCCATGGCAGGGCGAAATATCCGCTGGCAATCAACACACAGACGAGTGTGGTCTGCAACAACAACAGGAAAACACCGTGCATGACGCCATGATCAATCGTAACGCCCGAACTGGATGACAAAGAGGCTGTCAGCGTTGCGCCACGCGCCGCGCCACTGCGCGTGCGTTCGCTGCCAATCCGCTCGTCTGCCTCGACACGCATTACTGCATTTTCTCCTGTTGCGATTCTGGCGCTGTAGCACTTGCCAGTATTTTTATCGCCAGTGCATCAAAACTGATGCCCGCAGCCTGCGCCGCCATCGGCACCAGACTGTGGTCTGTCATGCCCGGTACCGTATTCACTTCCAGCAGAAAAAATTCACCACTGGCAGACTGCATCACATCCACCCGGCCCCAGCCCTTGCAACCCACCGCATCAAATGCGCGCAATGCCAGCGATTTCAACTCGGTTTCTTTTTCGGGTGAGAGGCCACAGGGACAAATATAGCGTGTGGTATTCGAGAGGTATTTCGCTTCGAAATCATAAAAATCGCGATCGGATTGCAAACGGATAGGTGGCAATGCCACGCCATCCAGAATCGCTACCGTAAATTCCGGCCCATCCACCCAGGTTTCTGCCAATACGGCGCCGGCATACTGTCGCGCATGAAAAAATGCATCGCGCAATGCTTCAGGGTTGCTGACCTTGCGCATGCCGATGCTCGAACCTTCACAAGCAGGCTTTACAAACGCCACGCCGCCGAGCGCTGACAATGTTTCATGCCAGTCGCACGCTGCATCGAGCATGCGATACGTCGGCGTTGGCAAACCTTGCGATTGCCAGACCATCTTGGTGCGCCATTTGTCCATACCCAATGCTGATGCCAACACACCACTGCCCGTGTAGGGAATACCGGCCATCTGCAATACAGCCTGCATCACACCGTCTTCACCGCCGACACCGTGCAACACAATAAATGCACGCTCCCATTTGCATGCAGCCAGCTGTTGCAGGAAGTTCACACCCACATCGACCAGTTCCGCATCAACACCCTGACGCACCAGCGCATCAAAAACCGCGCGGCCGCTCTTCAGGGAAATTTCGCGCTCGGATGACAAACCGCCATACAACACGGCCACCTTGCCGAATGCATTCCGTATCACATCGTTCATTGTCCGACACCTGTGAGACGCAAACGTCCCAACGTCACTGCCAGTGAACCGACATTGCCTGCTCCCTGCGTTACGACAATATCACCAGCCTGCACCAGCGGTGCCAGCAAGGCAGGTACTGCATCAATGCTGTCAGCAAAAATGGGATCAACATTGCCGCGCTGTCGAATGCTGCGCGCAAGCGCGCGACTGTCGGCACCGGCAATAAAGGCTTCGCCCGCCGCGTAGACATCCAGCAGGATCAACACATCAACTTTTGACAACACTTGCACAAAGTCTTCATAAAGATCACGCGTGCGCGTATAACGGTGCGGCTGGTAAATCATCACCAACCGGCGTTCAGGCCACCCCTTGCGGACAGCACTGATAACAGAATCCACTTCGCGCGGGTGATGGCCATAATCATCCACCAGCATGGCACTGCCATGACCAACCGGGTATTCACCCTGTACCTGGAAGCGTCGGCCGACGCCCTGGAATTTTTCCAGCGCGCGCACAATCGCAGCATCTTCAATACCTTCATCCGTCGCCACCGCAATAGCAGCAGTCGCATTCTGCACATTGTGCAAACCTGGCAAATTGATCGTGACGGTGATCGGCGCGTGCTCAGGACGCAGCACGGTAAACGTACTTTTCATCTTGTCCTGTTTCACATCGACAATACGGAAATCTGCCTGCTCACTGAAACCGTATGTGATGGTGGGTCGACCAATATCGGCAAGGATTTCACACACCGGCTTGTCGTCGATGCATACCACCGCCACACCATAAAACGGCAAATTGTGCAGGAACTGCACATAGGTCTGCTGCAATTTACGGAAATCACCGCCATAGGTTTCCATATGGTCCGCATCGATGTTGGTCACCACCGAAACCATCGGCTGCAAATGCAGGAATGACGCATCACTCTCATCGGCTTCCGCAACAAGATAGCGGCTGGTACCAAGTGCCGCGTTACTACCGGAGCTGTTCAGCAAGCCACCAATCACATAAGTGGGATCGCGACCGCCCTCTGCCAGCACTGATGCAATAATGCTGGTGGTGGTGGTTTTTCCATGCGCACCCGCAATGGCGATGCCGTGACGATAGCGCATGATTTCTGCGAGCATTTCTGCGCGACGCACAACCGGCACGCGACCAGCGCGCGCAGCAAGCAATTCAGGATTTTCCTGGTCAATCGCTGTTGAGACCACCACCACATCCGCATTGCGAATGTTTTCCGCTGAATGACCGATCGCAATATCTGCACCGAGGTTGCGCAAGCGCGCTACGACCGGCCCTTCGCGCAAATCCGAACCAGCAATCACATAGCCCTGGTTCAGCAACACTTCAGCAATACCACACATACCCGCGCCGCCGATCCCGATAAAATGGATACGGCGTATGCGCCGCATCTCAGGGATATTGATAGTCCCGTTCTCAAGCACTGACATTCTCCCCTGATTTTCCTGTGACACGCTTGTGACTGGCAGCCTCACAAATGACCGCCACGTTTTCAGCAGACTGCGGATTCGCCAACGCAGACATACTCGTCGCCATTTCCTGTAACACCTGCCGATTTCCTGACAATTCCTGCAGATGCTTCGCCAGCAATTCCGCCGTGAGTCCTGCCTGTGGCAGCAAGCGCGCAGCACCGGCATTGGCCAGCCACAAGGCGTTGTGTGTCTGGTGATCATCAATGGCAAACGGAAACGGCACCAGCAACGCCGGCAATTGCGCGCACGCAAGTTCAGACACGGTCATCGCACCGGCACGACATACCGCCAGATCCGCCCACTGATACCTGTCTGCCATATTCTCGATAAAAGGTTCGATGCTTGCTGAAACACCGGCATCACGGTAATTCTTGCGCGTTTCTTCCAGCAGGTTAGCACCAGCCTGATGAAAAACATCTGGCCGCATCGATTCCGGCAACAAGGCCAGTGCTTGCGGCAATATTGCATTCAGAGATTTCGCGCCCTGGCTGCCACCCAGCACCAGCAATCTCATTCTTCCGGATGAACCTGCAACAGTTTTTTTCACCCCTGCCAGTGCAGCAATATCAGCACGCACCGGATTACCTACACATTCCCCATCCGCAAAAACAGCAGGGAAAGCTGACAATACCCTTTGCGCCAATCTGGCCAGCAGGCGATTGGTAGTGCCGGCAATCGCATTCTGTTCATGTATCACCAGTGGCACACGCAATAGAAACGCAGAAATACCGCCCGGTGCCGACGCAAAGCCTCCCATGCCCAGCACCACATCAGGACGCAACTGGCGAAATACGTGTAGTGACTGGTAAAAAGCGCGCAACAACTGCCAGGGTGCGCCAATTAATTTTTTCAGGCCCTTGCCGCGCAAACCAACAGCCGTGATGCAATGCAGCACGAAATGATTGGCAGGCACCACACGCGCCTCGATACCGGCTGCCGTACCCAGCCACTCGACACGCCAGCCACGCGACGTGAGGATTTTTGCAACCGCCAGCGCAGGAAACACATGACCGCCCGTACCCCCGGCCATAATTAACGCTACCGGAGATTTTGCAGCAGGTTCTGGCGCAGAAGACGCAATACTCACGAATCGCCCTCCGTATCGCTGACCGCGCCGATAGCGTTTTCAAAGCTCAGGCGCAACACCATGGCAGACATCGCCGCACTCACCATCAGGCTACTGCCGCCGTAGCTTATAAACGGCAAGGTCAAACCCTTGGTCGGCAACAGGCCTGAGGTGACTCCCATATTGATAAACGCCTGAAAACCTACCAACAGCGCCATGCCGGTTGCCACCAGTGCGCCGAATTGTTCGTCGCGCGCCGCTGCTTTTTGCGCAACCAGAAACATACGCCAGATCATGAACGCAAACAGACTGACAACCACCACACAACCGGCGAGACCGGTTTCTTCCGCCCAGATACTGAATACAAAATCCGTGTGTGCTTCCGGCAAATAAAACAGCTTCTGTACACTGTTGCCCAGACCAACGCCGAGCCATTCACCACGACTGATGGCAATCAGCGATTGCGTCAGCTGGTAGCCACTGCCGTACATGACTTTTTCATCCCACGGATCGATAAACGCCAGCAAACGTGCCATCCGGTAACTTTCTGCGACAGCGAGAAACGCCACCGCACCTAGACACAACGCCAATAACATCAGGAAGCGAACCAGTGGTGCACCCGCCAGGAACAACAGCGCAACCGTTGATGCGCCAATCACCACCGTCGCACCGAAATCCGGTTCGGCCAGTAACAATGCAGCCAATAAGCCCAATACCAGGAAAGGCTTGCAAAATCCCCACATACTATTGCGCATATCCTCACGGCGACGTACCAGATAGCCCGCAAAAAAAACCATGCTCGCCCATTTAGCGATTTCGGAAACCTGTATCGTCATGAAGCCCAGGCCTAACCAGCGCTGGCTGCCATTCACACGGCGCCCAAGTCCTGGCACCAGGACAATCAATAACAACAACACGGCAATACCGAGAAAGGTGGCGTCGATTCGCCGCCAGGTCGAATACGGCACCATCAACACACCACCACCGGCAATCAGTGACAGGACGATATAGATACCGTGGCGCTTGCTGAAATAAAACGCATCGCCTGTGGTCTGGAATGCGTAGTCAATGGATGCCGAACTGACCATCACCCAACCGAGACACAACAGCGCCAGCGTAACGGACAACAAGGGCAGATCCATGACCCACACCAGATTGCCGCGATAATTTCCCTGCACTGGAAAAACCGGTAGCCGCGCGGCAGGCATCATCGCTGTCATACCAGCGCCTCGACGGCCGCACAGAATTGCCGGCCCCGGTCGTCATAACCCGTAAACATATCGAAGCTGGCACATGCAGGCGACAGCAACACCACATCACCCACCGTTGCATTCGCATAGGCTTTTTGCACGGCATCATGCATGGATGTCGCGATAACCTGCTGCACGCCCTGGCAGGCTGTTGCAATCAAACCCGCATCGCGCCCGATCAGCACCAGTACTTTTACGCACGCCAGAACCGCAGGTGCCAGTTGTGAAAAATCTGCGCCTTTGCCATCACCACCCGCAATCAACACGATATTCCTGCATGCGCTGTCAACCAGTCCCTCGATCGCAGCAATGGTCGCACCAATATTGGTGCCCTTGGAATCATTGTAAAAACGCACACCTTTTCTTTCGGCCACCCACTGGCAGCGATGCGGTAGCCCGGCAAAAACCTTTACCACATCGACACAGGCATCCAGATTCCATCCGGCAGCAGCAGCCAGCGCAAACGCAGCTGCGACATTGGCGAGATTATGTTTACCTGCCAGCCGCACATCGGCAACACGCATGACCGCGGTTTCACCATCGCGCACCAGCCAGTCTTCGCCGCCAATTTTTTTTACCCCGATAGAATTTTTATCGCCCGCATCGAGACCGAATGACCACAATGTTTGCAATGCCGATTCTTGCCAATGCGTCATCGCATCAGCGCGATTGACCACAACATGCCTGGCGTGATGGTAGATGCGCTGCTTGGCGGCGGCATACGCGTCGAGACTGTCATAGCGATCCATGTGATCATCGCTGACATTCAGGATAACCGCTGCACAAGCCTCCAGGCTGTGTGTGGTTTCCAGCTGGAAACTGGACAACTCCAGCACATAACAATCGAGACTGGCATCATCCGCCAACATATCCAGCACCGGCGTGCCAAGATTGCCGCCGACGCCAGGCCGCAAACCACAGGCAACCGCCATCTCCCCCAGCAAGGTGGTCACCGTGCTTTTGGCATTGGAACCTGTAATCGCAATAACCGGCTTGCTGGTTGCACGCACGAACAATTCAATATCGCCCACCAGACTGGCACCGGCTGATGCGGCATGTTGTAACGCGGGTTCCTGCACAGATACACCGGGGCTGACCACAATTTCTGTTGCGCCACACAACAAACCGGCATCAAGATCACCACAACCCATCGCGATATCAGGAAATTCCTGTTGCAGGCTTGCCAGCTGCGGCGGTGCCTGGCGTGTATCGAGCCAGATAAATTTCTCACCGCGCGCGCGCAGGTAACGTGCGCACGACAGGCCGGTCTTGCCCATCCCGATCACGACACGTTGCTTGCTGCCAGCGAGTGATGCCATCAATAGTCCTAGCGCAATTTCAGGGTAGCGAGTCCGACCAAGACCAGGATCACCGTAATAATCCAGAAGCGGACAATCACGCGTGGCTCCGGCCAGCCTTTCAATTCAAAATGGTGGTGTATCGGCGCCATGCGAAAAATCCGCTTGCCCGTTAGCTTGAACGAAGCCACCTGCAAGATGACCGAGACTGTTTCCATGACAAACACGCCGCTCATCACAAAAAAAACAATTTCATGACGCACGATCACTGCAATCAGACCGAGTGCAGCACCGAGCGCCAGTGCGCCGACATCACCCATAAACACTTGTGCCGGATACGTGTTGAACCAGAGGAAACCGAGACCGGCACCTATAAAAGCCGCGCAAAACACAATCAGCTCACCACTGCCAGGAACGTAGGGAATATGCAGGTAGCTGGCAAATTTAATATTGCCGGTGAGATAGGCCACAATCGCCAGCGCCGCAGCAATCATCACCGAAGGCATGATGGCCAGACCATCGAGGCCATCCGTGAGGTTCACGGCATTACTCGAACCGACAACCACGAAATAAACCAGCGGCACATATAACCAGCCGAGATTGATCATGAAATCCTTGAAAAATGGCACATACAATTGCAACTCAACCGGATTGGTTGATGTCTTGTACAGGAAAATTGCCACACCAAAACCAAAAACCGATTGCCAGAAATATTTCCAGCGCGAGGGCAAGCCACGCGAATTTTTTTCCACCACCTTGCGCCAGTCATCAACCCAGCCAACACCAGCGAACAACACCGTGGTTACCAATACCGACCAGATGTAGCGGCTGTCGAGCTTGCCCCACAACAAGGTACTGACACAGATCGAGATCAGGATCAGCACACCACCCATGGTCGGCGTACCGGATTTGCCGAGATGCGATTGCGGGCCATCGGTGCGGACGGACTGGCCTATCTTCAGGCGTTGCAAATATTCGATCACAACCGGGCCCATCCATAACGAGACCGTGAGTGATGTGAGCACACTCATGATGGCGCGGAAGGTCAGGTAATTCACCACACCGAATGCACTGTGGTAATGGGCGAGATATTTCGCCAGCCAGATCAGCATGCTTTTTTCTCCAGCACATCATTTTCAACAGCTTGCTTCCCTGTCACCAACACATCCACGACACGCTCCATACCGGCGCTGCGCGAACCTTTGACAAGAAAAACGGATTGCGTGTTTGCAAGCGCGAGACACGCCCCGGCAAGACTTTCCCAATCGGGAAAATGCCTGGCATGTCCACCAAAACCCTGCACCGTTGATTGCGAAAGTGGTCCGGTTGCCAGCAGGTATTTAATGCCTGCCTGTTGCGCATAGACGCCGATATGGTGGTGCATGGTCGCCGCTTCCGGGCCGAGTTCGCCCATGTCGCCGAGCACCAGACAGTGTTCTCCCGGCATCGCCAGCAAGGCATGGATGGCCATCTGTACCGACGCGGGATTGGCGTTATAGGTGTCATCAATGACGAGGCAATTATGCAAACCCTGTTTGATTTGCAGGCGCCCCTTGTAAGGCAAGGCCCGCTGCAACCCGCTGGCAACATCCTGCAGTTTGATACCGAGTGCGAGCGCGCAAGCGGCAGCAGCCACCGCATTGCCAACATTGTGTTCGCCGATAAACCGAAGCTGGATTTTTTCTGTGGCGTTATCCGCATGCAGGACAAAAGCCATGCCAGCCGGCGTTTGTGTGATGCCGGTTGCGTACACATCCGCGACTGCCTGCATCGAGCAGGTGATTGCGTTGCATTTGCCCGCCAGTGCTTCACGCATACTGGCGGTATAGACATTATCCAGATTGATAATCGCTGTGCCGGTTGCAGATAGCTGCGAAAAAATTTCTGCCTTGCCTCTGGCAACATTGTCGATACTGCCAAAGCCTTCAATATGTGCAGGCGCCACATTGGTGATCAGTGCAACATCCGGTTTTGCCATTCGTGCGAGATAGTCAATTTCACCCAGCGCACTTGCACCCATTTCAATGACAGCATGTGTATTTTCAGGAACAAGATTCAATAATGTCAGCGGCACGCCGATATGGTTGTTCAGGTTGCCCTGTGTGACCAACGGTGTGCCGACTTCCTGCAAGATCGCTGCAATCATTTCCTTGGTGGTGGTTTTGCCGGCGCTGCCGGTCAGCGCAACCAACGGCCCCTGAAACAAATCCCTGTTCAGCCTTGCAACCAGACCCAGCGCCAGGATTGCATCGGGAACCTGCAACTGTGGCAACGTAATATCCGGCTGTGTACGTTCGACAATTGCAGCAACGGCTCCTGCTTTTTGTACATCCGCCAGATAATCATGCGCATCGAAGCGCTCGCCGCGAATCGCCACAAACAGGTCACCGCTTTTTATCTTGCGACTGTCGATACAAATGCCATGCACAAGGGCATCCACGGGCGGCGCAACACAGTCACACGCTGCAGCAATTTCTTGTAGTGAAAATGCACGTATCATGCCGACACCCCGGCATTCATCAGGATTGCAGCGCGCCTGGACTGTAACGCCGCTTGCGCCACCAGCACATCGGAAAAAGGCCGCCGTAAGCCTGCGACTTCCTGATAATTTTCGTGGCCCTTGCCCGCCAGCAAAATGGTATCACCCGCTTTTGCCTCGATAACTGCCGCCGCAATCGCCTCACTGCGATCCTCAATGACACGATGTGAGCTGTCTGCAAATCCTGCAACGATGTCTGCAATAATCGATTGCGGTGATTCATCGCGCGGATTGTCAGTTGTGACGACAACCATATCCGCCTTGCTTTCAGCAACTTCTGCCATTTGCGCGCGCTTGCCACGGTCTCGATTGCCACCACAGCCAAACACACACCACAAGCGATTTGGCTTCTGTTCGCGCAAGGCTACCAATATTTTTTCCAGTGCATCCGGTGTGTGGGCGTAATCCACAATCACCAGGACATCATCCTCATCCCCACTCACAATTTGCGTGCGTCCCGGCACGGCCTGCAACTGTTCCACCACATCCAGAACAGTTTGCAGGCACATGCCGTGAGCACACAGGGTGGCAACCACTGCAACAACATTGAGCAGGTTATATCCCCCCGGAAACCTGCTCTGCAGCGCACCCCTCCCCCAGGGCGTACGGATACTGGCCTTGATACCTCGCCCAGTTACCTCGCAACGCTCCACTCCGAGATCGGCTGTAACATCATCGATTGCATACGAAAAAACCTGCACGCTTTTATTACTTGCACGCAAATATGCGAGCAATTTTTTTCCAAATCCATCATCGCTGTTGATAATGGCAAATTTCAATTGCCCAGATTCAAACAACTTCTGTTTTGCAGCTGCGTAGTGTTGCATATCACCGTGGTAATCCAGGTGATCGCGCGACAGGTTGGTGAACAGTGCCGTGTCAAAATGAATGCCACTGACGCGCTGCTGCTCCAGTGCATGCGACGACACTTCCATCGCCACAGCCCTGGCACCGCGTTCCAGCATGCCTGCCAACAGCCGGTGGTTGCTGAGCACGTCCGCTGTGGTCAGGCCAGTTACATCAGGATCAGCACTATTCACCAGACCGCAGCCCAGGGTCCCCATCAAGCCTGCGCGTGGCACGATGCGATCCCAGGCTTGCGCAATCCAGTGACTGCAGGAGGTTTTACCGTTGGTGCCAGTGATGCCGATTACCGACATTTTTTCAGACGGCTTGCCATAAAAGCGGTGACCGATGCCACCCAGTTTTTCGCGAAGGTTTTCAATGGCAACTACCGGCACCCCGCTTGTGGGCACGCCCGTCGCTGCTGTGTTTTTACTGTCGACAAACATCACGCAGGCACCACGCGACTGCGCCTGCTGCATGTGTTGCTGTAACAAGTCCACCTCATTCACCATGGCAAAAAATGCATCGCCGTTTTCGACTGCACGACTATCCAGCCGCAGGTGCTGTGCGTGCTGCACAGGAATCTTTTCATCAAACGCTGCCTGCAAGTCCCTTGTCATCATGCAGATTTCACTCCGCTGATCACTTTTCTATCCCGGGATTTTTCCGTCGCGGGCACAGCGCCGGCTGCCTGCGCTGTCTTTGGCGCAGCGGTCTTGTTCGGTTGCGCAGGTGGCGCTGCAGGGTTCAGTGACTGCAAGTCATCTGGTTCCACTCCCTTGAGCTGCAACACGCCCTGCATCAACTGGCCGAAAACCGGCGCAGCCACCTCACCACCGTAATATTTTCCGGCACTGGGCTCATCAATCATCACTGCAATGACATAACGCGGGTCGGCAACCGGTGCAAATCCCGCAAACACGGCGAAATAGCGGTTGGCGTCATAACCGTTGGCACCGAGCTTGTGCACGGTGCCCGTCTTGCCTGCCACGCGAAATGCCGGAACACGTGCGCGCGTACCCGTACCACCCGGTTGCGTCACCGCTTCCATCATCGGGATAACCTGTTTCACTATTTCAGGTGCGATAACCTGTTCGCTGAACACAGGAGTATCACGGCGTTCCAGCGAAGGTTGTTTGCGCACACCGTTGTTGGCAAAGACGCTGTAAGCCTGTGCCAATTGCAACGTAGTCACCGACACACCATGTCCGAATGCCAGCGTGGCTCGATCCAGTTCACGCCAGCGCTGGTAACTCGGCAATACACCCGAACTCTCACCGGGGAAATTGGTACCCGCCGACTGCCCCAGGCCAAAACGATGGAACATATTGCGCACTGCATTCGGTTCCAGCGACAAGGCGATTTTGACAATGCCGACCTGGCTGGATTTTGAAATCACATGACTCAAATCGATCACACCATAATTGTTGTGATCCTTCAGCAATTTATCTTGCACGAGTATAGAGCCGGGATTGGTGTCAATCTGCATCTCCGGTCGCCACTTCCCGCTTTCCAGTCCTGCACTCATCGTGATCGGCTTCATCGTCGAACCCGGTTCGAACACATCGACCAGCGCGCGGTTGCGCATCTGTTGCGGTTTGACGCCAACACGATTATTGGGATTGAACGAAGGTGAACTAACCATCGCCAGCACTTCGCCCGTACGCACATCCAGCACCACAGCCGAGCCGCCTTGCGCTTCAAATTCGCCGACAATATTTTTCAGGATCGTGTAGGCAAAATATTGCACGCGCAAATCAATGCTGAGCGCGAGATCCATACCAGCCTGCTCGGGCTTGACCATCCCAAGGTCTTTCACAATCCTGCCCTTGAGGTCTTTTATCATGCGTTTCTTGCCGGGAATTCCCCGCAGGCTGTTGTCATACGCCAGTTCGATGCCTTCCTGACCGCCATCATCGATATTATTGAAACCGACCAGCTGCGCTGTAACTTCACCTGCCGGATAAAACCGTTTGTATTCGCGCTGTGAATAGATACCTTCAATTTTTTTCGCGAGGATCTGCTCCGCTTCTGCCGGCGGCATCTGCCGCTTGAGGTACATGAATTCCTTGTTGCCGTATTGCGCGAGCTTTTCCCGTAATTCCTGGTCGCTCCACTCCATGGCATCGGCAATTGCTTTCCAGCTATCAATATCGCTGCCCAGCTCCCTGGGATTGGTCCACAACGTCACCACCGGTGTGCTGACAGCCAGCGGCTCCCCATTACGGTCTGTGATCATGCCACGGTGCGCAGGAATACTTTCCGTTCGGATCGTGCGCGCATCACCCTGTTTTTCGAGAAACTGGTGGCCTTTCAATACCTGGTGATCTGCGATGCGCCAGATCAGCACCAGGGCCAGCAACACCAGAAATCCGCCCACCACCTTGATGCGCCAGACAGAAACATGATGCGTTGCAGGAGGCGCAGCAGCCATCAGCGCACCCTCACCAAGGTGGTCTGGCTCGCCTGCGGAGTCTGCATGTCGAGCTGTTGCACAGCGATATCGTGTATACGGCCGTAAGCTGCCCACGTGCTTTTTTCAACCAGATACTGCCCCCACATGACCTGCATGTCGCGCGCATCCAGCTTCAGCGCCTCCAGTTCGGCCAGATGCCGACGATTTTCAAATGTTGTGATAATCACCCCGAGCGCAGAACCCATCACCGACAACAGTAACAACACGAAACAGAACAGTGTGAACACACTGGTTTCCATACCGCTGACCGGTTTCTGCATCACACCCATGCGCCCGCTCCCGCTGCAGGCAGTTTTTCTGCCACCCGCAGTACTGCGCTGCGCGCGCGCGGATTGGCGGCGACTTCTGTTTCAGAAGCCTTGGTAGCCTTGCCGAGCAGGCGCAAGGTCTGGCCTTCAGGCGCGCCCCGCACAGGAATATGGCGCGGCACTGTCTTGCCGCGACTCTGTTCACGCATGAAGTTCTTGACGATACGATCTTCCAGTGAATGGAATGCAATCACCGCGAGCCTGCCGCCTTCCTGCAACAACTCGACCGTGTCGTCCAGCACCAGTTTCAGTTCACCCAGCTCGTCATTGATAAAGATGCGGATCGCCTGGAATACGCGTGTTGCCGGGTGTTTGTGTTTTTCCCAGGCGGGATTGGCATCGGTTACCACAGCCGCCAACTGCAAGGTCGTGCGAAAAGGATTGTCAATGCGCGCAGCTGCGATAGCCGTTGCAATGCGTTTGGCGTGACGTTCCTCGCCAAATTCACGGAAAACGCTCGTCATTTCCTCAATGGAGGCGTGATTGATCCATTCTGCTGCGCTGATGCCGGCTTGCGGATTCATACGCATGTCGAGCGGGCCATCCTGCATGAAACTGAAACCACGCGCGGCTTCATCAAGCTGTGGCGAAGACACACCGATATCCAGCAAGATGCCGGTGACTTTTCCCAGCAAATCCTTCTCGGCCACTACGTTGCGCATGCGTGAGAAATTGCTTTGCACAATCTCAAAGCGCGCATCGCCGGCGTGCCGTTCCTGTGCATGTTTGACGGCAACAGGATCACGATCCAGCGCCAGCAGTCTTCCTTTCGGTGAGAGTCGCGACAACATGGCGGAGCTGTGGCCGCCACGGCCATAAGTGCCATCGACATAAATACCGTCCGCATTAATCACCAGCGCGTCGACCGCTTCTTGCAACAGAACGGAAGTGTGGGCGGAATCACTCATGGCGCGCCCTACAGGGGAATCGAGGCGAGGGCGGCCGGCAGTTCAAAACCGCCCTGATTGGCATCATTGCAGCGCTGCCAATTGTCTTCGCTCCACAGTTCAAATTTGTTGACCATGCCGACCAGCACCAGCTTCTTGTCGAGTGCTGCGTACTTGCGCAATGCAGAGGGCAGCAGGACACGGCCATTGCCGTCCATTTCCAGATCACTGGCATGACCCAGTAACAGGCGCTGTACCCGGCGCACAGCCGGGTCCGTGCTTGGCAGGGCATCAAGCTTCGCTTCCAGCTCCTGCCAGACCGGCAACGGGTAGATACGCAGGCAGGTATCGCTGATGTCGACCGTCACCACCAGTTGTCCACGGCACAGCTCGGCCAGCACCTCGCGGTACTTGGCAGGGATGGCCAGTCGCCCTTTCGGGTCGAGACTGATTTCCGCTATGCCTCTGAACATGGGGTTTTCCATCGGTGCGGGACACGGCGAACCCAATATTCGCCACTTTGCCCCACTTTTCACCACAGAGGCACACTATAGAGAGCAAAAATCCTTGTCAAGCAAGCTTTGCGGACTTTGTCCGCATATCCCGACACGTTAGCGACAGATCACCACACGTTAGCGACATCTTTGTGGAGATCAAAAATCAAGGAAATCAGGAGACTGCAAAACAAACCTAAAGTTAAACCTCAGGTTTGGCTCTGTTTGGGTTATTGAAAGCAGGAAAAAACAGGGGGAAAAGTTCTAAAAAGCTTGTTTTGAAAAAAACGGAGTCGGCCGTAAGCCGGGTTCTGTCGTGGACAACCATTCATCTGGGACCTGTGTCACCACAAGCCTCAAGCGACCTACCCGAACCCAGCGCGGGCCACGCCAATGGGTTCCTATTTGGTCTTGCTCCGAGTGGGGTTTACCGTACCGGTCTGTTACCAGACTCGTGGTGCGCTCTTACCGCACCGTTTCACCCTTACCACGCATGCCTTGCAGCACCGTTCGGCGGTTTGCTCTCTGTTGCACTGGCCGTCGGCTCACGCCGCCCAGGTGTTACCTGGCACTCTGCCCTATGGAGCCCGGACTTTCCTCCACTCGAAGGGCAAGCCCCTCTGGCAGCGATTGTCTGGCCAACTCCATTGAGCAGGTTACCTGTGCCAGACCTTGTACGCAACACACCAGCGTGCAGAATGGTTAAAATGAACGGCCAACCTTTCTTCCATGGAACACGCCTTGACACTTTCGCGACTGCCACGCTGGCACCCAACACAAAAACTGTCGTGCGCGGAGTGTTCAGTGGAGCTTCGCCGCTGGCTGCTGGACAGAAGCTCTCTCACAGCTCGGCTGCGCGCGATAGCTGGCGAAAGCTTTAAAGTTACCGTGCTACGCCAGAGCTTGGCTAAACCCAGACTGGACGAGGCACTGGCATTGTCTATTCCGGCAAGCAAATACGTGATGATCCGTGAAGTTATACTGTGGGGACATGACGAGCCCTGGGTCTATGCCCGCAGCGTATTTCCCATGGGGGCTGTATCAGGTTCACTGCGCTTTCTGCGCAAATTAGGCAATCGCCCCTTGGGAGATCTCCTCTTCCATAATCCCCGCGTCACGCGCGGCACCATCTCTGTTTCCTATAGCACCCCTGCATCACTTCGTTCATATGGAATAACTAGAACCACCTGGTCTCGCCGATCGTTGTTCACCTACAACAATCACACATTATTGGTAAGCGAAACCTTTATTCCAGACACATGCCTGAATGCCAAACCCATCACAAATCAATAAGATCCGTATGGCATTTTTATATTTGCCGATGAATACAGCACCAAATAACACAACAAAAAACAATTGTGTTGGCCGGAGACAACAGGCACCATTCACAGTCAATCCCATATATGGGAATAACACGACCATACAGGAACAAGATGTGAGCACACCCACACGAGCTAACGGTCAACTATCTGGCTCCAGACGGAAGATTGACGTCGCGGAAGCGAATCGTGCCAGGAAACGTTTATTGCAAATGCATTATGAAAGTGGTGTCGGACATATAGGCGGCAATCTGTCGGCACTTGATGCCATGCTCCTGCTGCACCATGAGTTTTTAACTGACAATGATCACTTCGTTCTATCAAAAGGCCACTCCGCAGGTGCACTTTACATTGCTTTGTGGAGCGCCGGAAAACTGCATGATGAACAACTGAAAACATTTCATCGCGACAACACGTTACTCGCCGGACATCCACCATCCAACGGGCTGCCGGGGGTCATGTTTGCCACGGGTAGTCTTGGTCACGGACTATCACTTGCTGCAGGCACCGCACTTGCAACAAAGTTGCGGCATACAAACCAGAAAGTCTACTGCCTGACATCCGACGGAGAATGGCAGGAAGGCTCCATGTGGGAAGCGCTGATATTTGCGACCCACCACAATCTTGACAACCTGACTATTGCTGTTGATCACAATGAACTACAGGGCTTCGGCAGCACAAATGACATAGCATCCATGGGCAAGCTATGGGAAAAACTGAACGGTTTCAACGCAGAAATAATTCGTGTGGACGGCCATAATCTGATGGCAATCAGGGAGGCATTTTCAAAACCGTGCAACAGAGTCAAGGTAGTCATTCTGCATACCATCAAGGGTAAGGGCGTAAGTTTTATGGAAAACAAAATGGAGTGGCACTACCTGCCCCTTACCGAATCCTTATACAAACAAGCTGATACAGAGTTTGAACCATGAGAAAGCAACTCTGTGATGCCCTACTCAAGCAAGCGGAGAATCCTGAAACCGTTTTCCTGACTGGCGACCTTGGCTTTATGGCACTTGAGCCACTCCAGATGGCAATGGGATCACGTTTTATTAATGCCGGCATAGCCGAACAAAATATGATTTCTGTTGCAGCTGCAATGGCCAAACAGGGGTTCAGTCTCTGGGTTTACAGCATTGCACCATTTTGCTATGCGCGACCATTTGAACAGATAAGGAATGATATTGCGTTTCATAACTTACCTGTCCGTTTAATAGGCAATGGAGGGGGATATGGCTACGGTGTCATGGGTCCAACGCACCACGCCATAGAGGACTACGGCATACTGCTGACGCTACCTGGCATGCATGTATATTTGCCTGCATTTGATGAAGACGTAGAATCTGTCGTAGCCCGAGCCTCTGGAATCACTACTCCTGCATATCTACGCATAGGTCGTGGGGAACCCCCAAAAGATTATCTGGTACCCGCTTACCAGCCGTGGAGACAGTTAACTTCAGGCAATGGACCCGTTGTAATTGCTGCAGGCCCACTGGCAGGAACATACCTGGAGTACTTCCTCTCAATGCCAATTGAAAAACGACCTGCCTTCTGGGTAGTCAGCGAGCTTCCGTTGTCCAGCAATCCTCCACCAGATGAACTCATCAATCAGATAAAAACCAAATCCAGCCTTTGCATTGCAGAAGAACACGTCGAGCAGGGAGGTTTTGCAATGCAATTTTCACTTTTTTTACTTCATAAAAGTATTTGTGTACAAAAGTTCAGAAACCTTTTTGCTCGCGCACATCGTTTTCCAGCTTATGGATCACAATCCTTCCTGCGAGAACAATCGCATCTGGATCTTGCCAGCATAAAAGCCACGCTGCTGGAGATGGGGAATGCTTGATATATATGCGCACATAAAGGCACTGCGAGGCCCCATCCTGGTAACAGGCGCTTCCGGATTTATAGGAGCAAACCTGTACAAACTTCTATCAGCCAGCCGTGACGATGTATTTGCTGTTGTAAGAAGCGAAAGAGGATGGCGACTGAGTGATATCCCAGATGAAAAAATCATTTCCGTCGATCTTAACGACCATGCTGCCACCAAAAACCTGGTTAATAGTCTTCAGCCCCAAACAGTTTTCCACTGCATGGCCTATGGCGCCTATTCGTTCGAAGAAGATAACGGCCTGATTTATCGCACTAACTTCCAGTCACTGGTCAATTTCGTGGAGCTGCTGGCATCCCGTCCTTTTTCTGCCTTTGTACACGCGGGGAGCTCTTCGGAATATGGAAATAATTGTGCTGCCCCTGATGAATCTTCGATTTGCGAACCGAACAGCCCTTATGCCGTTTCCAAGGCTGCTGCCGCAACTTTCTTGCGCTACATGGGGAAAACTCGCAAATTCCCTTCAGTCAATCTAAGGCTATATGCAGTATACGGTCCACTTGAAGATACCTCGCGACTTATCCCGACATTGGTAAAATCAGCGATAGAAAAAACCCTTCCACCCTTTGTGAACGGTGAAATTTCTCGTGATTTTGTCTATATCGATGATATCTGTAACGCATTCATCATGGCTGCTTCAAAAATGCAGCCTGATTTTTATGGTGAATCTTTTAACATTGGCACCGGAAATAAAACCACAATTCGCGAGCTTGCAGAAACCGCTCGCCGCGTCTTTGAAATAGATCAACCTCCCACTTTCGGCACGATGGAAAACCGTGCTTGGGACCTCGCAGAATGGTACGCAAATCCCTCCAGAGCTAACATGATACTGAACTGGCAGGCAGAATGTTCACTCGATACGGGCTTGAAAAAAACTGCAGAATGGGTCGCAAGTCTCACTGAAAACCAGATTCATCTTGGCACAAAGAAAAATCTTAAAAACAGGCGCCGCAGTATCTCTGCAATCGTTGCGTGCTACAAAGACGCACAAGCCATTCCTGTCATGCACAAACGCCTGACAGAGACTCTGAAAGGGATAGGCGTAGATTATGAAATTATATTTGTAAATGACGGCAGCCCTGACAACAGTGAGGCTGTTATACGAAGTATTAGCGATAACGATCCCCATGTTCTGGGAGTTACACACTCCAGAAATTTTGGATCACAAATGGCCTTTCGCAGTGGAATGGAGCTTTCCACAAAGGATAGCGTAGTCTTGCTGGATGGCGATCTTCAAGATCCGCCGGAGTTAATTGCAAGTTTCTACACAAAATGGCAGGAAGGCGCAGATGTGGTATACGGCCGCAGGATAAAGCGTGAAATGCCTTGGCACTGGGGCCTACTTTACAAGCTTTTCTATCGCATATTCGCGATGTTCAGTTATGTGAAAATTCCTTTGGACGCAGGGGACTTTTCGCTCATGGACAGGAGAGTAGTCGGCTGGCTCCTCAAGTGTCCAGAACGTGATCTTTTTGTTCGTGGCCTCAGAGCCTATATAGGTTTCAAACAGGAAGGAGTAGATTACATCAGACCAGAACGCATGTTTGGTACATCAACAAACAGCTTGTTCAGCAACATTGACTGGGCAAAAAAAGGTATCTTTTCATTTAGCAACACACCTCTCACAATGCTAACCACTTCCGGCATCCTCCTTCTGGCCCTGTCTTTCATTCTGGCTACGACAGCAGCACTTTTGAGAATATTCATACCTGATATAGCGCCACGAGGTATAACCACTGTTCTGATCGGAATTCTGTTCTTTGGGTCATTCAATATTTTTGCAATTGGCCTGGTAGGTGAATATGTCGCGAAAATAATGGCTGAAGTAAAGGGCCGACCCCGGATGATCCGGGCAGCAATCACTCGACTCGGCAAAACCACCGATCTGTTACCCGATGGCAAGGCAGATGAAAGTCGCCGCTGATCATATCGCCAATCCTGCGAGAAAAAACGATGAATGAAAAGCTGCCCGCTGTAGCAATTTATATCATATTCGGCACGATACTTGCCCTTTTACCAACTCTTGCCATCCGTTTCAGATCATCACCATCAATACAACATGAAAATACTTTTTTGTGGCCCACTATACTGTTGCTAGTCGGCTGCGTATCTTTTATTCAGGCTGTCACACCGGTTTTTCTAGCATGTATATTGTTTGCAACAATTCTTTCCAGCTTCAGGGAAGAGGCGATTCTAAATCGATCATCCCTGGCTGTACTGACAGCCTTACTCTTCGGGTCATCGCTTATATGGTGGAGAAGGGACGACTCAGGAAATCTTCATGTCAGCTTGCCGGAAGCGTTAGTCATTATTTCAATTTTCTCCGCAAGCTTTCGCCTCTTGTCACTCCGATTGCCTGAAGTCAACAAAACCGAACATAGAATGAATCCTGTAGCCTGGTATGGATTGATCCTGGTATTTTTCATTTCCACAGTATGGTTCAGTGCAACCACCAGCTTGCTGGACATAGTCCCAGCCAAATTTCTAGCATGGCATCACTGGGGCGCTTATATCCAGTCCAGTGAACTACTTCTCTCCGGCGCAAAGGTCTTTCACGACTTTCCTGTACAGTACGGTCTCGGACCAACTCTTCTTGTTGCATCAACGTGCTCAGAATCATGCTGGACAGGCATGTACCATACGGTGTGGATTTCTTCCTGCTTTTTTGTATTACTCATCGCCTACATAGGCACGAATTTGATTGCCGGCATCCGGCAAACACATATTCTCGCAATGGCATTAGCAAGCACTATAGCTTGTTGTTTTTTTTGGCAAGGGTTACCACCTCTTAACACCTTACCATTATCAACGCCTTCAACCAGCGGACTGCGTTTTTTACCTGCCGCAGTGCTCTCTGCATATCTCGTATCAATTTCCAAAGGAGACTCCTTAACAAGATTCAACATCGTCTCTGCACAGATATTATGGGTCATCAATATGGCATGGTCTGTAGAATCGGCTTTTTACGGCACATTCATCTGGTGGCCTTTCTATATCTTCTGCAAAGCCACCGAAACAGAACAGAATTTATCTATTTCGCGACATATCGTTTTTTGCTTTTCAAAACTAGCACTTTCGGTTGTCGCTTTTTTTGTCATATCAACAGGAATTTACTGGGTAGTTTACCGTGATATGCCTCTAATAAACGGTTATCTGGCATATTTTTTGAGTCCTCCTGGTGTGCTACCTGTTAATATTCATGGCAGCATAATGTTTTTCTTTGCAGTCATACTGATCGGAACATTGGATATGTTCTTCGCATTAAAAAACGGGACACATATCGAGATAGTCAAGAAAAAATTCATTGTCCTGTTACTTTGCTACAGCGTTTTCTCATATTTTCTAGGGAGAAGCCACGACAACAACATATTGAACCTCCTTCCATTTCAGCTTCTCGTTTTACTATCAGTTCTGAGCAGTCCGCACCCACAACTCCGGCAGTTATCGACAGGATTAATCGCCAGCATTCTCGCATGCCTGCCAGTTTTCGGTTGGACCGCATTTACCTATGCTTTTTCTATTAATGCACTATCAAAATTTGGCGTTGAAGAATTTATCCCCCAGCTTTCTTATGCAAACACAGAAACCGCCTCTGAAATAAAAATGCGGCAATCCGATATCGGAAATCCAGAGGACGCCGCACATGCCATAGAGCAGATAGAGCTGCAATACCACGAGCCAGTCACCCTGATAAGTGAAGAGGCACTACTGGCTAGCACAAAAGCGGATAATGTCTGGAGTGCATTACAGGACGTGGCAAATTACGTTTCAATATCAACTACTGACCGTCAACTTTTCCTCGACAATACGGCGAAAACATTGAAAAAATCAGGATGGCTCGTTTATCCGAAAAACAGCAATATTGATTGGCTGGAGAATTTCGGCAAAACCTACAACGAAGACATTACAATTGACTTTTCTACCTATATCGCAAAACGATATATTCCGAAAGATAATTCAGCCAATTGAGACACAGCCATGCTACCAGACGCAAATAGTACTTCGAGATGCTGCCCGGTATGCCACTCGGAGCCAAGCCACTCAACAATATTTCTCCGGAAAAATATCGACAAATCCAGGGTTTCAGACTTCAGTTTTTCTTCGCGAAAAACACCAGAATTCATGTGCTATCAGATGGTTCGCTGCAATACATGTGATCTTGTATATGCAGATCAACCACCACCCGAAAACATACTTGCAGCGGCCTACCACGAAGCCAACTACGATAGCGCAGAAGAAGCCAATGACGCGGCGGCAGCGTACTACTTAACTGCAAGCGACTTCCTGGACCGACTTGCAGGAACCACAAGTGCCCTTGAAATTGGCGCAGGTACTGGAGTTTTCCTGTCTGCATTGCACAGACATGGTTTTTCACGCCTGGTTGGTGTTGAACCATCAAGCTCCGCAATTCAGGCTGCACCTGACATGTGTAAGCCGTGGCTTGTTGAGGGAATGTTTGATTCATCACAGTTTCCTGAAGAATCCTTCGATCTCATCTGCTGCTTTATGACGCTCGAACATGTTCTTGATCCCACCACGCTTGCACTTGGGGCGCATAGACTTCTAAAACCTGGCGGAGCGTTTTTGGTCGTGGTGCATGACTATAAGGGCATAGTAAACAGGATTCTTGGCAAACGCTCCCCCATTGTTGACCTTGAGCACATGCAGCTATTTTCCAGAAATAGCATAAGGGAGCTATTGTCACGTACGGGATACGCTGACATTCACACAACTTCGTTCTATAACACTTATTCCGTACGGTACTGGATTCGACTTCTGCCACTTCCGGCAATCATCAAACAGACTTTGGCCAATGTATTAAAAGCGTTCGGAGTGATTGACAAAAAAATAAGCTGCAATGTTGGCAATCTCATGTCAGGGGGATTTAAACCCTGATTTTTTGAATGGCTTGCAGTTCATGTGAGGATGATCGTTTGAAATTTCTGCTATCTGAAAAGCGACCTGCGATAATATTCCTGCTATTATTAGCTGGCATCGCAAATATTTATCGGCACTTTTTTCCCAATACGAACGGACTGCTAGGACACGACTTCAGCCATGCACATCCCGCCTTACTCGATGGGGTAGCATGGTTCTGGAGTAACAACTTGCTTGATGTTCCATGGTTTACGCCATCATTTTGTGGTGGCCAGCCATTTTTTTCGGATCCGCAATCCTTTTATTACTCCCCATTACAAATTATTGCCTTACTGGTTCCCCCGACGAGTGCGTCTTTTCTCACCATGCTCTTGTCCTGCTCACTCGGCTATGCTTCCTTCTATGTGCTGATGAGAAAAGTTTTTTTATTTTCCATTAATGCATCGATTATTGCCGGAACACTGGCAATGATGAACACTTTTATTCCAGACCGATTCATAGTTGGCGAGATGGGTTATCAGCTATTCCCGCTTACGGGATTTGTTGCATACGCCTTACTGAGCAAGTCAGCATGGAACCCCGTGTGTCGCGCACATGCAAGCAATATTGTATGGGCGGGAATATCAATTGCCCTAATGCTGCAAGGAGGCCTGACCACACTCATGTTACCCGCCGCATTCGGCGTGCTCGCTCTGGCGATTGTCGCCAGACTTACGCAGAGAGGGGCAAATATGAGGGTGTTTTTTTATAGAAGCTTTCTAGCCACACTTCTCGCGTTCTGCCTATGTGCTTCAAAAATCGCTGCAAGCACATCTTTTATGGGGAATTTTCCTCGGGACATGTATGCATTGCCCGGATTTTCTAACATTTTTCATGCGATTTTCTTTCCATTACTGTCCCTGTTTTTTAGTAGCATGAGCGTGTCAGCATTGGCTTCTACCCATCTGAAAAATGCACAATGGGCCGTATTCCCTCATGAATGGGCTTACCAGTTTGGCGTTGTATTCCTGGCTCTGCTGCTGGCTGCGGCAGTAGTGGAGCTTAGCCTGAAAAAAAACAGGCCTGTCTCCATTCCGCTGTCTTTGCCGATCTGGAAAAAACTTATCCTTTGGCTGGCATTGATAATAATTCTGGCATTGCCTGCTGCATTACTTTGGTATGAACCCGGCTGGAATACGTTTCTCAAACATATACCCCTGATCAAGAGCACCAGCTTTCCTTTTAGATGGATAATCATCTTTATTCCGGTTTGCTGCTGGGCAGGCGCCCGTGCCTGGCATTCCATTGAACAACATATCCAGGACAAAAAAGTCCAGGTTTTATCACTGTTGATTTTTGGTATCTGCACAATCCTGGAAGCTGGTTCCCGCGACTTCTCGTACTACACAACCCCATCAATTCAATTTTATGACCCTCACTGGATAGACGAAGCATGGAAAATGGCCCGCACCGGCAATCTTGCCCCTATTACCCAACTGACCAATGACGACAGTGAGCCTGCATATCAGGGTCGAAATGATTCTATCGTCTTGGGTAAAAGTTTTATCGAATGTTACAATCCAGCGTATGGGTATCGCCTAGAAACCCTGCCTGTAGGACGGTTACGTACTGATGAGTCAATATACTCTGCAAGAGATGAGCACCTCAACATCAAAAATCCCGCCTGCCTGGTTTGGCCAACTGAAAATCACTGTATGGTTATCGGTGACGAGTACTTAAGCACAGCGATAGACGAGGTTAAAAAATTCTCTGCACGGCATCCTGTAAATTTCGAAATTTCATTCAGACAAAAATACGCCAATCTGGTGACGATATCGTCGATTATATTTTGTGGAATTTATTTTGTATTATCTTTGGTCTTAGCAGCGGCTGCAGTAAGCAGCAGATGTAAAAACAACACCAAAAATTCTTGAAATAATAAGAGGCCTGATATGCCCTGGAATTAATCTTTTGCCTCTGCTTTTTTGCTGCAAGCTGCTGCCAAGTCCCCTGAGGACTTGGCATATAACTGCACCCATTCCGCTCTTGCTGCCTGTGGCACAAATGACAGACCAGATTCAAATTCACTGCGCGCCTCACTCTCACGACATGCATGCAAGTAAGTTAGCGCAAGACTCCAGTGAGTTTTATATTGGCTAGGATAAGCCGCTAGAACATCTCTATAAATTTCGATTGCCTTTTCATAGTGACCAAGATTTGAATTAGCAATCGCCAGCGTGGTAAGCACATTATAGAAATCATGCTCGCCAATAGCGCCATTGGCCGCCAGCAGATCCTCCATCTGCTGCAACGCAAACTGTGGATTTTTCTCAAGGTTACATCTAGCAATAGCAATCATTGCCGTAACGGTACTCGTCTTGCTTTTTCCGGCAACCTCTTCTGCCTTTTCACAATTCCCCATTTCCACATAAGCTGCCACAACCTGGCTTCTTGCGTAACTCACATCCGGGCTGACCTCAAGTGTATGCCGCCAAATTGCCAGGTCGGATTTCCAGATACGGGACAACTGCGATGAATAGATAGCCATTTCCACCAGTAAAATCAGACTCACCACAACCAAAAATCGAGAAAAAAATCGTGTCATGTTGATTTGCTGACTTAAGCTTCCCATCCAGATACATGCTTGAATTATCAGCAATGACAATGGATACGAAAGATAGCGATCACTGACAAATGTAACACTGTAGCCAGCGTTTACCGTCAATAAAGCAGGTGCCAGAGAGATAATAAAACTGATACCCATCAGGCCCAGCGGCTTATAGCAACGCAATGCAACCAGTGTGCCGATAAATATCGCCCCTCCGCCAATTGCATACAATTGGTCGTTATACTGGCCAACAGCCTTAAAATGCATGCCCATTCCATAAAATGGCAAAATACTTAACTTGGTGTACCAGAACAACGCCCTCATGACATCAAAAAAGTAATCTACAAAATCTCCATGTGATATCTTCACAGAACCCACGCCAACACAGGTCGTCCTGAGCACCAGATAAATACAGCCCCCAAGAAAAAAACCCAAAAGCTCAGGCGTTTTTTCTCTTATCAAACGCGGCATATTCGTGTTTTCTGCCCCAAAAACACATCTGACAAAATAGTGAAAAATGATAAACACAATAGGAAATAAAGCACTCATTTCCTTGCTGGAACAAGCAAAAAAATAAAGCACCATGCTGCACAGGCCGCTTAGTAGATAATGCTTCTCGATCATACTGACAAAAATGATCAACAAAATCCAAAATGTCATCTGCAAATCAAATTGCGAGGATATCCACCCAACCACCTCAGCCATAGCAGGATGCACAACATACAGAACGCCAGCAAGAAGCACATAAATCCAGTAAAATTCGCCTGATGGAGCGTTTACTCGTGCCTGTTTGGCCCTAGCAACAATCGCCATCACCAGCATTGCGTTAGCTAGAAAAACCAGCAGGGAAACCACATGGAACACCGATGGATCACCTTTACCGATAATAAACTGGACAAAAAAGAATATCTGAGTAAGTGGCCGATAAAAAAAAATGTTTTCCCACAGTGGGATTTTTGAAAAAAACAACTCCACTATATTGGCTTTTGCAAAAAAACCATTGCCTTCAAAAAACTGATGGTCATCCCAGACAAACCCGTGATTGATGACCGGGAAATAAATGGCCAGCGCGACAAATACAGGGAGAATCCAATATGGTTTTTTGGCAAGAATCCCATTCATTTTTTGCGGGCTCCTTTAATTAACGGACACAAGCCTGACCATTTGCTTTTCGTTCAATGTCTTCAACATGTAACTGTCCATCACTGAATCGCTTACTCGCCTCACTCGCAGGCATCTCTTTTAACGCTACTGCCCAGCAAGCGTATGCCCTGTATTCTTGTCCGGCTTTTTCAAGTGCCGCACCCAATAACAGTGCGGATCGCCAATTATGCCCAGACGCCTTGACCAAATCTTGTAGAATACTGATTGCTGCCTCTTCACTCCCCAATTCATGAAGTGCAGTCGCCTTGATGTACAAAAGATCACCACGCTGAACTTCAGTAATACCCTCCCTTTTGACATATTCATCAGCAATTCGAATGGCTTCTGTATATTTTTTTTCATCCACCGCAATCGAGGCAAGCGTGAAATCCCCCATTCTCAGCAGTGGATCCAGCCGGTTAGCAATTTCCGCATATCGCCTTGCATTCTTCCTGTCGCCAACAATCCGGAAAGATACCGCAAGGTTAGTTGCTGCATACGTTGATTGCGGTGCACGATAAACCGCCCAGGACCAAAGTGACATGTGATTGCTCCAAACAGGCATCGTCACTGACGTTATCGCGCCATTTACCAACAAAAAACATACCAATGGAAACAAGACAAACTTCTTTTTTTTCACGGAAACAACTGCAAGCTCCACCACAACCAGCACTGTGGCTATCGCCAACGGCAGGCTCATGAATCGCTCCTGCACAATATCTTCCGTATTAGGCCAGAACAAAATATTCAGTACAGGGAGCATACCTGTCAGGAAAACTGGGACGATATAACCAAGCCTGTCCCCTGTTCGCAACAGCAATAGGCTACCAATTAACAGGACGCCAGTTGCAATAGTCCCAGACCAGGCACCTAAATCGTCATAAGGAACCGGGAAAGACTGAAAATGTACAGGGCTGGTAAATGCTCCGCCAGCAACGGCGTACATGATGTAAGTACCCGCAGTTTTACCCACCAGTAAAGCGTGCTGCATTGGTTCTCCAAAGTGCGCTCTCACGATGCCTGGGTCAAAGGGCTGCTGTAGGTAGCCCAACGCAGAAAACCTCAACAACAGGTAAACGCATCCAGCCAACACCAATACACCACATATAGCCAACGAACCATCGGCTCTGAGCGCCTGAAAGCGCGAAGACAATATTCCCTGCTCTGGCAGATACGCCATCCGGACTAAAAAATACATAGCAGGAAAGACAGCTGCCATTTCTTTGCTCAAGGCCGCCAACAAAAATAACAAGAAAGCAGAAACAATCCGGAACGACAAGCGCTGCACTACCAGATCAACATTCGCAAGCAGAAGTAGCCAGAAAGTAACATAAGCATCAAATCGTCCTGAAATCCATGATGCCGGCTCAATAACCATGGGGTGCAACCCGAATATCAACGCAGCCAAGACGGGAAACAAGAGAGAGTCCAGCTTTCCCAAGCGAAACAGGAATTGTGCTGTCAGCAGTCCAACCAGCATCGAACTGGATATATGAACGAGCAGATTGTGCAAATGCATTAGCCCTGGACTGTTGTCACAAAGCAACTTGTCCAGCGCAAAAGTAACAACCACAAAAGGACGAAAATAATTTTCCGATATAGGAAAATTTGACCAGATGGCATTAAAAAAACCTTCTCCATGGTAACTACCGCTGTCCCAAATTACACTGGTGTCATCCCATACAAATTCAAATCCGATTACCCGCCCATACACAGCAAAAATCACAAAAAAAACACAAATAAATCCGTATAAAAATTGCCGTGAAAGAGACACATTGACTGACATTAAGGATTTATCCAGATGATTTCTTTGGTTTTTTCAAAAAAAAAGGAGGGGTTAGCCTCCTTTTTCATTTTCTGTTCATGACCATTAACGGCATTGTGCTGGACGATATTTTGCTGTCAAAGTACCGCCTGTGCAGCTCCACGAAATTCGGTCAGAGGGAATAGAGCCATTCGCGAGCGTTGGGCTTGGCGCAAATGTTACCGTACCGCCACCAGCTTTGGTTGTAGTCGTTACTGTTATCAAGCCACTCGTTGAAGTGATAGACACTGAAGCTACGTTTTCTGTAGATGACGGCGGGTTCCAGCCAGAGGCAAAATTACTTCCCCCGTTTACTGCATTTTCTGCCACAGTAGTCTTGGCAGCGTCACCCATGAGCAAGGCTTCAGAAACACGCGAGCGCACTGTGTAGTCCTGATAAGCTGGCAGAGCTATGGCGGCCAGAATGCCGACGATCGCAACGACGATCATCAATTCAATAAGCGTGAACCCTGACTGGTTATGGAATTTCATTATGTGCTCCTCGTTAGTTTTCTGATTTAGCCTGTAAAGAGGGGGAGAAGCCCCCCCTCTTTAACATGAGTCATCCCTTGATAGTCCGTGTATGTATTAACGGCACTGAGAAGGACGATATTTTGCAGTCAAAGTACCGCCAGTGCAGCTCCACGACAGGCGATCAGTCGGGATAGAACCACTAGACAGCGTAGGGCTTGGTGCGAAAGTAACGGTACCGCCACCGGCTTTGGCCGTAGTTGTCACAGTAATAACACCGTCAGTCGATCCGATAGATACCGAAGCAACGTTTTCAGTCGATGTCGGAGGGTTCCAGCCTGCGTTGAACGTGCTTTGGCCGTTAACCGCATTTTCAGCTACGGTAGTTTTTGCCGCATCACCCATCAGCAGTGCTTCTGATACACGTGAACGCACGGTATAGTCCTGGTAGGCTGGCAGGGCGATAGCCGCCAGAATACCGACGATAGCCACCACGATCATCAATTCGATCAATGTAAAACCTTGTTGCATTTGCTTTTTCATAGTGCATCTCCTAAGTGAGCAAGAGTTTAAAGTGGTTGAAGTTTACTTCCATTGAAATTCAGAAGGGTCCAACAATACACAGGTAAAATCGAACCCTTCCTCCTAACACATTAACGGCACTGCGATGGGCGATATTTTGCAGTCAAAGTACCGCCGGTGCAGCTCCATGACAAGCGATCTGACGGGATAGAGCCGCTAGACAGCGTAGGGCTTGGTGCGAAAGTAACGCTACCACCACCAGCCTTGGCCGTAGTAGTGACCGTGATAACACCATCAGTCGATCCGATAGAAACCGAAGCAACGTTTTCAGTTGATGTTGGAGGGTTCCAACCTGCATTAAACGTGCTCTGGCCATTGGCCGCATTCTCTGCGACTGTAGTTTTTGCCGCATCACCCATCAACAGCGCTTCCGATACGCGTGAACGCACGGTGTAGTCCTGATAGGCAGGCAGTGCGATGGCAGCCAGAATACCAACGATAGCTACCACGATCATCAATTCAATAAGAGTAAAGCCTTGTTGCATTTGCTTTTTCATGATGTTCTCTCCTCGAGAATTTTGAGTTTTGATCTCGCCTGAGCAAGATCGAAGCGCCACAACCGGCCTACTGTAATTAGCTGCTGCCTCTGGTCTTACCTATACAAACACCATGCCAACTTCATAAACTAAAAAAAAATTATTTATATTCAGTGAGTTACATAAAATCTTCGCGAAACTGCGCATTCATCTGCCACCAGACTCATATACAGGCTTGAAACCCTCTCTGGGCAACATGTGACCATTTTTGTCACTCCGGAAGAATCAGTGCACGGCAACCGTGATTTCTCACTCCTAACTTGAAATGTGACCGCTAGCACATTGTAATCATTGATTTATGCAAACCACACGGATTTATTGCGAAGGGCTGTCTTTGCCGATACACTCCGGCCTTATTGCGCCGTATAACCAACGTACTTTTATGGATTGTTATCTAGCATGAGCACCACTCCCGTAAGCGGCCTGGCACGTCGTCTGGTCAATGATGGCCTGCTCACCATGGAGCAGGCCCAGAATGCCTTGCTGGAATCTCGCAAGGCCAAGGAGCAACTGACAAAATGGCTGGTCGACAACAATGTCGTCAAGGCAAGTGCCATTGCCATTGCAGGCATGGAGGAGTTCGGGGTTCCGCTTTATGACCTCAACTCCCACAATCTGAACCAGATTCCCAAAGACGTGGTCAAGCGCGAACTGCTTGGCAAGTATCAGGCGCTACCCCTGTTCAAGCGCGGCAACCGTCTGTTTCTTGGCATGTCTGATCCCACAGATTTGCGCGCCCTCGACGATATAAAATTCCAGACTGGCCTGAATACAGATGCCGTTCTGGTACAACAGGATCAGCTGGGTAAGGCGATAGAGAAATTTCTCAGCGATACGGAAGATGATGCAGGAAAGGCATTTGAAGGCCTGGACGAAGACTTCGACCTGGACGTCGAATCCGTTGATGAAGAAACACCCAAGGGTGATGGTGGCGGTGATGGTGCCAACGACGCGCCTATCGTCCGTTTCGTCAACAAGGTGCTACTGGATGCCATCAAGGGTGGTGCGTCTGACATCCACTTCGAGCCTTATGAAAAGGCTTATCGCGTCCGCTTCCGCACGGACGGAATCCTGTTTGAAGTGACCCGGCCGCCGCTGGCGCTGGGGCCCAAACTGTCAGCTCGTCTGAAAGTTATGTCCCGGATGGACATCTCTGAACGACGGGTCCCACAGGACGGCCGCATCAAGATGAAGTTATCCAAGACAAAATCCATAGACTTCCGGGTCAACACGCTGCCTACCCTGTGGGGTGAGAAGGTTGTATTGCGGATCCTGGATCCTTCCAGTGCGCAAATGGGTATTGATGCTTTGGGTTACGAGGAATACCAGAAAGAAATGTACCTGAAAGCACTACATCAGCCTCAAGGCATGATTCTGGTTACCGGCCCTACTGGTTCCGGGAAAACCGTGTCTCTCTATACAGGTCTGAATATCCTCAATACGGCTGAACGCAATATCTCGACCGCTGAAGATCCTGTAGAAATCAACTTGGAAGGTATCAATCAGGTCAACGTCAACAACCGGATTGGATTGGGGTTTTCTGAGGCCTTGCGGGCATTCCTCAGACAAGATCCTGACATAATCATGGTGGGCGAGATCAGGGATCTGGAGACAGCCAACATCGCAATAAAGGCAGCACAGACAGGCCACATGGTTATGTCTACGTTGCACACCAATTCGGCACCGGAGACCCTGACTCGGATGCTGAACATGGGAGTACCTTCTTTCAACCTTGCCACATCAGTGAATCTTATCATTGCCCAGCGTCTGGCTCGTCGACTTTGCCCTGCCTGCAAAAAGCCGGCAACCGACATCCCTGAGTCTGTGTTACAGGAAGAAGGATTGCTGGATTGCGGCATACCTCGCGAGGAGATTACCCTGTTTCAGCCAGTGGGCTGCCCTGCATGCAACAAAGGATATAAAGGGCGTCTTGGCGTTTACGAGGTCGTGCGTATAACACCGAAGCTGTCCAGAATCATCATGGAAGAGGGCAACTCGATACAAATAGCCGAAGCAGCCAAAGCGGAAGGATTTTACGATCTTCGCACTTCGGGTCTGCGCAAGTGTGCCTGGGGATTATCCAGTCTTGAAGAAATAAACCGTATCACCAAGGATTAAAAAATGGCCACCACAACTGTCGCCAAGACCGCCAAAAAACCTGCTCCTGCCGTCAAGAAGCCCAAGGTCAAGGAACCGGATATTTATTTTTGGCAAAGCAAGGATAAAAAAGGGCAGACGATCAAGGGTGAGATAAAAGCAGCCAGCCTGACCGATGTGAAGGCGCAATTACGTAAGCAGGGCCATCCTAACGCAAAAATCAAGAAGAAACCGACGCCGCTCTTTGGTGCAGCGGGCAGCGCAATTACGCCTCAAGACATTGCTGTATTTACGCGCCAGATGGCAACCATGATGAAAGCGGGCGTACCGTTGGTACAGTCATTCGATCTGGTTGCGGACGGTCTGGAGAACGTACGCATGCGCAAGATGGTTCTTGATATTCGCGATGAAGTGTCCGGTGGCGGCAGTTTTGGCAGTGCTCTACGCAAATATCCCAAAATGTTTGATGAACTGTTCTGCAGTCTGGTAGAGTCAGGAGAGCAATCGGGCACACTGGAAACCATGCTGGAGCGTGTAGCAAGCTACAAGGAAAAAACGGAAGCACTCAAGAAAAAAATCAAGAAGGCACTGACTTACCCCATTGCTGTCCTCTGCGTCGCCTTTGTGGTGACCGGCGTGTTGTTGATCAAAGTCGTGCCAGTATTTGCAGAGACATTCTCATCATTTGGCGCTAACCTGCCCGCATTCACCCTGTTTGTGCTGCACCTGTCCGAAGCTGCGCAGGCACATTGGTGGAAGATCGCTCTAACCGTTGGTGTCGCTGCATGGGTCTTCAATTACATGAAAAGCACCAGCCAGAATTTTGC
>DAOMGE010000001.1:55423-83325 GCA_035430165.1 Pseudomonadales bacterium
ATTGGTGAAGAATCAGGCTCGCTGGATACGATGCTAGACAAGGTGGCCACCCACTATGAGGCGGAAGTGGATAATAAAGTCGATAACCTCACGGCATTGTTAGAGCCGTTCATCATGTCCGTATTGGGTATATTGGTAGGCGGACTCATGGTCGCTATGTACATGCCTATCTTCCAGTTGGGCAGCGTTGTCTGAGTGGAAACAGTAAAAATACTCTCTGGCATGCCGACGCTGCTTGCAGGCGTCGTTTTTTTTCTGGGTTGCGTCATTGGCAGCTTTCTTAATGTTGTTTGCTTGCGCCTGCCGGTCATCATGGAGCGCGACTGGCGGAAACAATGCCGCGATCTATTGGAAATCAACGACAATCAGGACGAACCGGTATTCAATCTGGCATTTCCGCCCTCACGCTGCCCGCAATGCGGCCATACTATACGTGCATGGGAAAATATTCCCGTGCTGAGTTATATCTTCCTGCGCGGCAACTGTTCCGGCTGTAGTACGCATATTTCCTTGCGCTACCCTCTGGTTGAGTTTGTATGTGGTTTGATGAGTGCGGCCGTTGCATGGCATTTTGGCGTGACGTGGCAATGCGCCGCTGCATTGGGCCTGAGCTGGTCATTACTGACCTTGGCCATTATTGATTTCGATACTCAACTTTTGCCGGACGATATTACGCTGCCATTGATGTGGGCTGGATTGTTGGCTGCACTCACCGGTGTCACTATACCGTTACGCGACGCCGTTGCTGGTGCCATGGCTGGCTACCTTATCCTGTGGACTGTCTACTGGATATTCAAACTCGTGACCGGCAAAGAAGGTATGGGTTACGGTGACTTCAAGTTACTGGCCGCCCTGGGCGCCTGGATGGGCTGGCAATCGTTACCGGTGATCATTCTCCTGTCGTCATGTGTTGGCGCAATAACCGGCATCCTGCTAATTGTTCTCCGGGGGCGCGATCGCCAGATTCCCATACCATTTGGCCCCTATCTGGCCGCAGCTGGCTGGATAAACCTGCTGGCAGGAAGCACGATTGCCCATTGGTATCTGGGCATCAACGGAATCAAGTAGTGACAATGATTGTTGGCTTGACCGGCGGCATCGGTAGCGGCAAGACTGCCGTATCGGATCGTTTTGCCGCACTGGGCATTACCATTGTCGATGCAGATATCTGCGCGCGTCTGGTTGTCGAAAAAGGCAGGCCAGCCCTTGCGAATATTGCTGATCACTTTGGTGAGGACGTACTGGATGCCGATGGAAATCTCGATCGCGCCAGACTTCGGCAAATTGTGTTTGCTAACGAAAGCGAACGCAAATGGCTTGAATCCTTATTGCATCCGTTAATCTTTGACGAGATGTGTTTACAGTTGCAACGTGCAGCCGGCCCCTATGCAATTTTTGCATCGCCATTGCTGGTGGAATCAGGCCAGACTGTGCTTTGCCAGCGCATACTTGTTGTCGATGTACCCGAGGAATTGCAATTACAACGCACCATGTCCCGCGACAACAATACCGCCGAGCAGGTCAGGTCGATCATCGCTTCACAGGCCGACAGGACTACAAGACTCGCCAAGGCAGATGATGTCATCACCAACACTGGCAGCCCCGACGACCTTACAGAACAGGTGAGGTGCCTGCATGAAAAATATCTGGCGCTCGCAAAAAAAGCGCCAGAACATTGAGACAATCCTATTCCTGTTAGCTACTGGAAATAAGCTAGAACTGCACCTGATCCGGTATCAACTGCAAGATAGCCCTCATCCTCACTCGCCATTACCGGAAAAAACTTAACGGATTTATTGCTGCTTTCCAGTTTATGTGCGGCTTCATTGTCAGATACGTGAATGTCATTACTCGACAGTGCATGTCTGTTCAAGAGTCCAAGACCTTTTTCGTACGGCACATAACTGTCAACGTTATAGTGTAGGCTCCCACCTGTCAGCGCCCATACCGTTGCAATGGAATCTTCGTCTTCTTTCGGTACATCAACAGCAACCCATACTGGCCATTTTGATTTCAGGAGTGTCACAGCGGCAGGATCGACCTTCCCGATTTCCATATAGTTCCGGTGATTGATCGTCATAAATTTTCCTGCCGCATAAACAACCGCCACAGGGCGTGTCTGCCATACGTTCCACATACCAAAACCCAGGCAACCTGTTTGCATCACTCCAATCAGGACCAGATTCCACCACAGACCTTTCTTGCCTACTTTATACACACACAAAGTCAGTATGGGCCCTATAACAAAATCAACCCCGGCTATGAGTTTCATACCTTGCAATCCACCATCGTGGAGAAACAGGAATCCCGGGTACCACAAAAAATAAATAATGGAAGCAAGTACAACAAACAAGAGCAAGCTAATGACCAAATGGACGCCAAAAGCCTGCCAGCGGTTTTGAGCTTTCATAGACATACAATAGACTCCTGTGTTGAAGAGACTTTCTGATTTTTACCACCACGCTGAAATCGCTGCAATACCATAAGCACCCGCCGCCTTTGCCCGATGCAGATCAACATCCGCAATCCCTCCCAGTGCAAAAACGGGAACCGGGCAGTTTGCAATCAGGCTTGAAAATCCAGCCCAGCCCAAGTGCATCTGTCCCGGATGACTTATTGTTGGCAATACAGGCGACAGACAGATGTAATCAACGCCTATATTGCACGCATGAGCAACCTCGGCTTCGTTATGGCAGGATGCGCCCAACAAAACATCATCGGGTATCGGCCGCTTCTCCTGCGCCAGCAATCTCGTGCCAGATAAATGAATACCCCCTGCACCCTGCACAAACCCATCAACTGAAGTATTCAGTAGCAGCGCAACACCATTCGCGTCACATAATGGCATGACGCAGCGCGCCAGCGCAGAATACTCCTCCCTTCCCAGATGATGCGCTCTCAACTGTATGGCACGAATACCATGCACCGTAATCGCATGTTCGATATGGCATTTACAATCATCCATATCAATAAAGCCGCCGGTGACCAGCAAACGGTCTGGCAGTGAAAGCGCTGTAAAGATATGGCGATTTGCTGGCGGAAATTCAAGTTCCCGCAGTTTGTTTTTTTTGACCCAGCGGATTTCCTGCCCCTCACGCCCCTGCGGCTGGCCCGAAAAACCGATTACCAGCCAGACATCCAGCAGGACTTTTTTATCAGGGTACTGGTAGGGTATTTTTAGAAACGGCGCAGCATCATGTACTTCCAGCGCCAGCTCCTCACGAATTTCGCGCCGCAACGCACCCAGTACGGTTTCTCCTGGCTCAAGTTTCCCGCCTGGGAACTCCCAGAACCCACCCATATGTAAATGGTCCGGGCGTTTGGCGACAAGGATTTCACCAAAGTGATTTTCAATAATCGCTACAGCCACATGAACAACTTTCATGACAGGCTGCCCGCCAAAAAATCAGGTGCGGTACTCTGCATTGATCGTGACATAGTCATGCGAGAAATCACATGTCCAAACGGTTTCACTCACCATACCGCGATTCAACTCTACACGGATAGTAATTTCCTCTGGCGACATGGCGCCCTGACCTTGCTCTTCGGTATAGGAGGCGGCTCGTCCACCGCCTTCCACAATCTGCACGCCATTAAGGAAAATATTGATTTTTTGTGTATCAAGGTTTTCGATTCCACTTCGACCGATAGCAGCAAGAATGCGACCCCAGTTTGGATCAGAGGCAAACAGCGCTGTTTTTACCAGAGGCGATTCGGCAATTGCATAAGCCGCACGCAAACATTCCTGCGTATCACTGCCGCCCTCAATTGCTACTGCAACGAATTTGGTGGCACCTTCGCCGTCACGCACAATCGCCTGAGCCAGCTGTGTAAAAACATCCTGCACGACATCCCCAAAATCACTCCAGCCGGGCGATGCCGGCGACAGCTCGCAAGCAGATCGACCTGTTGCGGCAAACATGCAGGCATCGTTGGTAGATGTATCTCCATCAACCGTTATCCTGTTAAAGGATTTATCCACCACTGTTGATAGCAACGCCTGAAGATCAGGCTGGCTGACCTGTGCATCCGTTGCTACAAAAGCCAGCATCGTTGCCATGTTCGGCTTGATCATACCTGCACCTTTGCTGATGCCGGTGACAGTGATGACACTGCCATCAATCACGATCTTTTTTGAAATCGCTTTAGGCCGCGTATCGGTCGTCATGATGCCTTCAGCAGCACGCAGCCAGTTATTTTCATCCAGATTGCCGAGTGCTGCCGGAAGGCCGGCAATCAACCGGTCCATGGGCAACAACTCACCGATGACACCGGTGGAAAACGGAAGAACAGCCGCGACATCCACACCAGTTAATGTTGCCAGTTCCTTGCAGCTGCGTTGCGCATCCTGCATTCCCTGTTCGCCGGTACCCGCATTGGCGCAGCCGGTGTTTATTAACCAATAACGGCACGGTTGATCCTTCAAGTGTTTTTTTGCCACATGAACTGGCGCCGCGCAAAACATGTTGGTAGTAAAACTGGCCGCCACCGCACTGCCAGCACAAATTTCAAATACTACAAGATCCTTGCGGTTTTTTTTCCTGATACCTGATTCCGCAACTCCAATGCGCACGCCAGGTACAAGAAATAATTCAGACAATTTTCCACTACCAACTGCCATGTGAATTCAACCTTCTACACAAAAGAATCAAACAAGCCTGCCATGGCATTGCTTGTATTTTTTACCGGAACCACACGGGCAAGGATCGTTGCGACCCACCTTTTCACCTTCCCGCACATAGGTGGCAACTGATTTTTCATGTGCATCCGGATTTTCCGCATCACCGTCGTCTTCATGCAAAGCAGAGACTGATTCGTGCTTGAGCTGGATTTTTTCCTGTTGCTGTCTGCGCTGCTCTTCCATCGCATCAATCTCTTCGCGACTGGCAATTTCTATCCTGAACAGAATGCGGATAATTTCTGACTTGATATTGTCCAGTAACAAACGGAACAACTCAAAAGACTCGCGCTTGAATTCCTGCTTGGGGTTTTTTTGCGCGTAGGCGCGCAAATTGATGCCCTGACGCAAATGATCCATGCTGGCAAGATGTTCCTTCCAGAGGTTGTCCAGCACTTGCAACATGATCTGCTTCTCGACCTGACGCAAGATCACCTCAACACCCTCGTATTTTTTCACGTAATGTGCAGTGGCTTCCTGCAGTATCCGTTTATGCAATGTAGCTTCCTGCAAATTGACATCCGCCGCCAGCCAGTCACGCAACGGCAACTTCAAACCAATCTCCGTTTCAAGCGCCTGTTCAAGGCCTGGCAAGTCCCACTGCTCGACAAAACTTTGCGCCGGCACGTACTGGGAAATCCATTCGCCCACCACATCATCGCGGATAGCACTGATAACATCACCGACATCTTCCGCTTCCAGAATGTCATTGCGTTGCTGGTAAATAACCTGCCTCTGGTCATTCGCGACGTTGTCATATTCCAGCAACTGCTTGCGAATATCAAAGTTGCGTCCTTCTACTTTACGCTGCGCCTTTTCAATGGAGTTGGTGACCATGCTGTGCTCGATGGCTTCGCCGCGTTGCATGCCCAGCGCTTGCATGATGCTTTTCACGCGTTCCGATGCAAAAATCCGCATCAGGTCATCTTCAAGTGACAAATAGAAGCGTGAGAGTCCCGGATCACCCTGACGACCTGCGCGACCGCGCAACTGGTTATCTATCCTGCGCGATTCATGTCTTTCCGTGCCAAGAATATGCAGGCCACCTGCAGCCAGCACGGCTTCATGGCGAGCTTTCCATTCAGCTTTTATCTTATCGATCTGTTGCTGTGTCGGATTTTGCAAGGCAGCCAATTCCGCCTCCCATTTGCCACCCAGTACAATATCGGTACCACGACCTGCCATGTTGGTGGCAATAGTCACCGTGGCTGGACGCCCGGCCTGTGCAATAATTTCTGCCTCCTGCGCATGAAATTTTGCATTCAGCACGCGATGCTCAATACCTGCCTGTTGCAGGCGGCGTGACATTTCTTCCGATGTTTCTACGGAGGCCGTACCCACCAGCACCGGTGCATTCTGCGCAATGTATTTTTTTACATCCTGAATGATCGCTTCATATTTTTCTTCCTTGCTCATGTACACCACATCATTCAGATCCTTACGAACCAGCGGTCTGTTGGTTGGCATCACCACAACATCAAGACCATAGATCTGCATGAACTCCGGCGCTTCCGTATCAGCAGTTCCTGTCATACCTGCCAGTTTGCTGTACATGCGGAAATAATTCTGGAATGTAGTAGAAGCCAGTGTCTGGCTTTCGCTCTGGATTTCCACGCCTTCTTTTGCCTCAAGCGCCTGGTGCAAGCCTTCTGACAAACGACGACCAGGCATGGTGCGCCCGGTATGTTCATCGATGAGAACCACCTGGCCTTCCTGCACAATGTATTCCACATCGCGATGAAACAGGGTGTGTGCACGTAAACCCGCATGGATATGGTGCAACAATGACAGGTTGGTCACTGCATAAAGACTGTCATTAGCATCCAGTAATCCGTCTTTGATCAAAAGCTGCTCGATCAGTTGATGGCCTTCTTCTGTCAATTCCGCCTGACGTTGTTTTTCATCCAGCGTGTAGTGACCCGGTGTTTCTTCTGTCTGCTGCTTGAGGCGAGGCATCAAGGCGTTGATACGCTTGTAAACGGCAGAACTGTTTTCAGCGGCACCCGAAATAATCAATGGGGTACGGGCTTCATCAATCAGGATGGAATCTACTTCGTCGACAATCGCGAAAAACAACCGGCGCTGCACCTTGTCTTCCACAGACAATGCCATGTTGTCACGCAAGTAATCAAACCCGTATTCATTATTGGTGCCGTAAGTAATATCTTGCTGGTAGGCAATTCTTTTTTCATCAGGCGATTGCTGGGAAAGAATCACACCAACCGTCATACCCAGTTTTTCATAAACCGGGCGCATCCAGTTGGCGTCACGGCTGGCAAGATAATCGTTCACCGTCACAACGTGAACCCCTTCACCCGCCAGCGCATTGAGGTATACCGGCAGTGTCGCCACCAGTGTCTTACCCTCACCTGTGCGCATTTCAGCTATCTTTCCTGAATGCAACACCATGCCGCCGATTAACTGGACATCGAAGTGCCGCAGACCGAGTGTTCGCTTGGCGGCCTCGCGTACCGATGCAAAGGCTTCCGGCAACAACTGGTCAAGCGTCCCCCCTTTTTTCAGGCGCTCCCGGAACTCGGTTGTCTTGGCGGCAAGCTGCTCATCCGTCAGCGCCTGCCACTGTGGCTCAAGTGCATTAACTTGCGCCACAACCTTACCCAGACGCTTGAGCTCCCTTTCATTTTTGCTGCCAAAGATTTTCTTTAGGACATTGCCGATCATGATCAACCCGGATCTCGCCATAGCGATGCTTTAAATAAAGCCGCGATGATAGCGGTAGCTGACCTGAAAAGCAGCGGCTAGCGCTCTTTTATTGCCCCATAGTGAGCAGACTACGGCCTGATGGATTGATGTCTTCAGCTTGTACACCAAGACCCAACACGCTAGACTGGCCAAAGGCATGAACTGGTTGGACAGCACATTATGTGGCCGCGTCCGGTTCTTCTTAATGGAGATTCTTACAATGAAAAAATACGTCCTTGCCCTTTTTTGCCTGATGGCACTGGCTGGCCTGGCAGGCAATGCATCAGCCGGCAATGTTGTTTACATGGCACTTACGCCAGCGCAAGCAGCGGCTGAGGCGGCAGCGGCGGATCCAGCCCACGCCCCGGCGATCGCAGCGCAGGCTGCATTGGCACACCCGGATCAAGCTGTCGATATTCTTAAAGCTATTCTGGCTGTGTGTCCTGATCGCTCAAAAATGAGCAGCGATCCGGCCAGCAAGCTCGCTTTCGCAAAAGCCACCATGGCCATCCTCAATGCCATGGTAGCGGCAGTACCCGAAAAGAAAGACGAACTGCTCGCTGCAGCCAGCGGCTCCAGTGCCGATGGCTATGATGCAAGCTTGCTGAGCTCCACTGCAGCCGCAGAAGCTGCGGCAAATGCGGCGGCAGACCCGAACCATGCTGCGGAAATCGCTGCCCAGGCAGCATCAGATAATCCGGATCAAGCCGTAGAAATCATGAACGCTGTATTGGCATTAACACCACCCCCAACGCAGGGTGATGCAGCCAGTGAAACCGCATTTACCAATGCTACGATGTCCATAGTCAATGCAGTGATAGCTGTGGTACCTGACCAGACCAATGCTATTGTCGCGGTGGTCAGCAACTCCAGTGCGGGGGGCTATGATGCAAATGCCCTCAGCCTGACCTCATCCAACACCGGTGATGGCAGTGGACAGAACGGCAACAACCTGCTTGCCAACAATGCTTCCTCAAGCAGTTCAAGCTCAGCCGGCAGCGGTGGTACTGTGTCACCCTGAACCATATGGAATCCTGAAAAATCCCGGCATTGCCGGGATTTTTTTTGTGTCCCGCAAACCGTCGCACAAGGACAAGCTCATAATGCACGGCATACCTGATTACTGCAAAATGCCTGTTCGACAAACAAGATGGGTATAGCGTGAGCACATCCCGACACTGGTCCAGATACGTCTTCCTGGCTTACATCGCCATGCTTGTCTGGCTACCCATGCCACTGGCATCCAGGCCACTGTGGGCTGTTGCCTCACTGAACATCGGCGTCGCGTGCCTCAGTCTGGCGACCCTGCTTGGCTGCTGGCGCACCAGCCACCCACTCCCACCTGCTTGCAAGCTGGCCTGGCCCGCCCTGCTGGCCATTGTGTTGTTTTGTGGCTGGCTAACACTGCAAAATCTGGCGGGATATACCATCAACGCCTTCCGCAGCCACCAGCAATGGCTGCTTTCGATCACTTATCTGCAGGCGTTTTTTCTGACCTTGATACTGGTCGATACCCGGGATCGGCTGCGCCTGTTGTTGCTGGTGATCGTCGGTGGCGGCGTGTTCCAGGCCTTGTACGGCGGCCTGATGACCTTATCTGGTGTTGAAAAAATCTGGTGGCTCGACAAACTCGACCACCGCAATGTCGCCACCGGCACCTTCACCAATCGCAACCAGCTGGCCAACTACCTGGTCATGTGCCTGTCGGCGGGTTGCGGATTGCTGATTGCCGGACAACGCAGCCAGAAAATCAGTAACTGGCGACAATTCCTGCGCATGACTGTGGACTGGCTGCTGAGCGGCTCCGGTTGGCTGCGCCTGTTGCTGGCTGCCATCGTGATTGGCATCGTGCTGACGCACTCACGTATGGGCAATGCCAGTCTGTTTATCAGCCTCACCGCCACCGGTGTGCTCTGGCTGACCCGTACAGGAAAATCCCGTAAACGTGCAATGATTCTGATTGGCAGCCTGTTACTGATAGATACGATGATCGTAGGCACCTGGTTCGGTCTCGATCGCGTCGTCGAGCGACTGCAGTCGACCCGCGCGGATAACACTGCCCAGTGGATTGCAGGCAATGACACTGAAGGCCTGCCCGCCAGCAGCAAGCACAACACGGATATCGCTAACAGCAATCAGGAACAACCAGAACAGCCCTCTCCGGAAATACACACCAGCCACGACAACGAATTACGCGACAGCGCATTGCCCGACCTGCTGAAAATGGCAAGGGAACACTACCTGACCGGTATTGGCCTCGGCAATTTCAGCACCGGCTTCACACAATACAAGACGATCAAGACAGAGCAATTTTTCAACGAAGCACATTTTGACTGGCTGCAATTCCTGATTGAAACAGGCTTGCCCGGTATCGGGCTGCTAGGGTTTTTCGTCGCCTACTGCACAATTCACGGCTTCAAAGCCTTGTTGTTTTGCCGTTCACGCTTACTACAGGGCACCGGCTTTGCCGTCACCATGACCGTTATCGCCGGGCTGTTACACGCCTGGGTTGAGTACAACCTGCAAGTACCGGCAACGGCCCTGCTCTTCATCGTGATACTGGCAACCGGCATGATTGCCCGCTCCCTGCCAGACCAGAAAATCAACCATCCGGAGCCAGCCGACAAGTCCGGCATACCGCTATCGCCCTGAACTTCTGCGGCGTTGCAGCATCCAAGGGCTATACTGTGCCGTGTTCGTTTGACCCAATCGGAGATTCACAATGAGACGCTTACTGCCCTGCATCCTTGCCTGTTTTTATCTGGCTGCCTGCGCCAATAAACTGACCGGTGATGTCTATTCACGTGACGATGCCCGCCAGCAGATGCAGGTGAACTACGGCACGGTGACCTCTGTGCGCCCGGTTGTCATCGAAGGTAATCGCGACGGCTTCCTGGGACAGGCTGGCGGCGCGGTGATTGGCGGTATCGCCGGCAATGCACTCGGAGGCGGCCACGGCCGCAGCCTGACCACTGCCGTGGGCGCAATCGGTGGCGCTGTTGCCGGCAGTGCCGTACAGGAAAAAGCGACGCGTGCGCAGGCACTGGAAATTGTTGTGCGGCGTGACAATGGCGAAGAAATACTCGTCACACAGGAGGTGAAAAGCCTGGATGAATTTTACAAGGGCCAACGCGTGCGCCTGAGTATCGGTGGCGGCAACACACGCGTCGCACCCGCCAATAACTGAAGCATCAACACACGATCATCATGCAGGTCTATCTTGTCGGTGGAGCAGTGCGGGACGCACTGCTCGGCTGGCCCATCTTGGAACGAGACTGGCTGGTCACCGGAGCCACACCTGATGACATGCTGGCACAAGGCTTCAAACCTGTAGGCAAGGATTTCCCGGTGTTCCTGCATCCGGAAACCGGCGAAGAATATGCCCTCGCACGCACCGAAAGAAAAAATGGTCGCGGCTACCACGGTTTTACATTTCATACCGATCCCGAAGTCACGGTTGAGCAGGACGTATTGCGACGCGACCTGACCATCAATGCGCTGGTGCAGGATGCCGCCGGCAACATCGTCGATTATTGCAACGGCCAACACGACCTCGAACAGAAAATCCTGCGTCACGTATCACCGGCATTTGCAGAAGATCCGGTTCGCATCTTGCGCGTGGCGCGCTTTGCAGCACGCTATCATCACCTGGGTTTCCGCATTGCCGATGAAACACTGCAATTGATGCAGGACATGGTAAAAGCCGGAGAAGTGGATGCCCTGGTCACTGAAAGAATCTGGCAAGAGTGCGAACGTGCGCTAGGTGAAAAAAACCCGCACATTTTTTTTGATGTGTTACGACGCTGTGGCGCGCTCGCTGTCATTTTTCCGGAGGTAGACGCACTGTTTGGCATACCGCAGCCTGCGCAATACCATCCGGAAATTGATACCGGCTTGCATACCCTGATGGTTGTCGAGCAATGCAGCCTGCTCACTACTGATAAAACGGCAAGATTTGCTGCGCTCTGCCACGATCTCGGCAAAGCCCTGACACCCGTCACCACACTGCCACGCCATATCGGTCACGAACAGAAAAGTGAAAAACCGGTACGGGCATTATGCGCACGACTCGGCGTACCCAATGAATATCGCGATCTGGCCGTACGCGTTGCGGTCTATCACACCCACTGCCACCGCGCGCTCGAATTGCGCGCTTCGACCCTTGTCGATCTTTTCCATGACATGGATCTTTTTCGCCGTCCACAACGACTGGAACCCTTCCTGATGGCCTGCGAAGCTGATGCACGCGGCCGTACCGGTTTTGAATCCATGGATTACAAACCGACTGCTTTTCTGCGATCTGCATGGTCATTATGCAGCGCCGTAGAAAGCGCCACGATTGATAGCACACGTTTTACTGGCAAGGCATTTGGCGACGAGCTGCGGAGATTGCGCATTGCAGCCATCGAGCCTCTTGCCCAGCCTGGCCGGAAGGAAACACATACATGAATCATGTCGAAACGGGATCGTTGGCACCGGTAGCACTCATCACGGGTGGCGCACAACGCATAGGCGCCAGCATCGCACGCACCCTGCACACTGCTGGCTACAACATTGTCATCCACTACCGGCATTCGCAAACCAGTGCGCAATCGTTGATCGTGGAACTCAACACACTTCGGGCAGATACGGCGATTTGCTTGCAAGCGGATTTGCTGGATAACACAGCCATTGCACAACTGGTGCAACACGCCATTGCCCGCTGGGGACGGATTGATGCACTGATCAACAATGCATCCGGTTTTTACTCGACACCGCTTGCGAAAGCCACGGAGCAGCAGTGGGATGAGCTGCTGGGCAGCAACGCCAAGGCGCCATTTTTTCTTGCACAGGCACTTGCGAAAACCCTGTCGGAAAATAACGGTGCAATCATTAATATTGCCGATATTTACGCCGACAAACCGCTGGGTGAACACAGTATTTACTGCATCGCGAAAGCTGCGAATGTGATGCTGACCAAATCACTGGCAAGAGACATGGCACCGCATGTGCGTGTCAATGGCATCGCGCCAGGTGCAATCCTGTGGCCAAACCAGGGTGGCGCCAATGACACCACTGCACAACAGACACTGCTGGAAAAAATTCCGCTTGCCCGCACCGGAACACCACAGGATATTGCACAGGCAATCCTGTTTTTATTGCGTGACGCGCCCTATATGACTGGACAAGTGATAACAATCGATGGCGGCAGGACAATCAACACCTGATTCCGTCAGATAGTGCACCGCATACTGCGCAAGACGGATCTTTATGCAATGTCAATTTGCGCCACTCCATGGTGCCAACGTCGATGACCATCAGGTATCCATCCATACTTTCACCATAACCTGACAAAATTTTCAGCGCCTCTGCTGCCTGCATGGCACCGATGATGCCCACCAGCGGTGCAAACACACCACTTTCACTACAGGTCAGGTTTTCATCATCGTCCTGCTCGCCATACAAACAGGCATAGCACGGACTATTTATGTGAAGATTGAAAACAGCAAGCTGTCCCGCGTTGCGTATCGCCGCCCCGGATACCAGGGGACGACGGTGCATGACACAGGCGCGATTGATTGCAAGTCGCGCGTGGAAATTGTCGGTGCAATCGAGAACCACATCGGCCATTGCCACTTGCTCCTGCAAGGCTTCCTGCTGCAAACGCCTTACCATGGGCTCGACAAAAATATGCGGATTGATTGCCTGCATGCTATCCGCGAGTGATGACACTTTTGTACGGCCAATATCGGCAGTCGTGTGCGCCAGCTGTCGCTGCAGATTACTCGCATCCACGGTATCGTCATCAACAATCACAATATGGCCAACACCGCTGGCTGCAAGATACAAGGCAGCCGGACATCCCAGGCCACCCGCACCGACAACCAGCGCACGCGCACGCTGCAAACGCTCCTGCCCTTCAATCCCGAAATCCTGCAAGAGGATGTGGCGGCTGTAACGCAATAATTCTTCGTCAGTCATTTCTTGCATGGCGGAGGGATGCAACTCTGTGTCACTCATGGTTTCCTGCCTATTGTCACACGGTCATTGCCACCGAGATCGGCAAAAGTTTGCACCTCATGGTAACCGGCATCATGCAGATAGATTCGCAAATCGCCCGCCTGCTGGAAACCATGCTCAAGCAACAGCCATCCGTCACTGCATAAATATTTTTTTGCCTCACGCGCGATAGTGAACAGATCCGCATAACCGCGATCGGCAGCAACCAGGGCTGTATGCGGTTCATAGCGCAAATCACCTAGCGCAAGATGCGGATCACCTGCATCAATGTAGGGCGGATTGCTGACAATCATGTCGAAGCACATGGCTTGCACAGATGTCACAGCAGGCACGGCCGAGAACCAGTCACTCCGGTAAATATTCACATTGGCAATGCCAAGCTGGCGCGCATTCCATTGTGCGAGGGCGACCGCATCTTCCTGCACGTCAACCGCATCAATCTGCCATTGCGGATTTTCAACCGCCAGCGCCAGCGCAATCGCGCCAGAACCTGTGCCAAGGTCAAGCACACGCGCACTCTCACGCTTGCACAAAGCCAATGCGGTTTCGACAAGTATTTCCGTGTCATGACGCGGTATCAGCGTACTTTCGTTCACAGCCAGTAACAACGACCAGAATTCGCGACGCCCGATAATATAGGCAACCGGCTCACCGGCGTGGCGACGTTCCAGATAGTGCCTGAACAAATCCGCTTCCGTTTCGCCCAGTTTTTTTTCACCGTGTGCATACAGATACGTTCGCTCGCACTCAAGCACAGCGCACAACAGGATTTCTGCATCCCTGCGTGCATCTTCACAGGTCTCTTGCAAATAACGCGCTGCAACCGCAAGATTTTCAGCGATGCTGTGATGCGCTTTCATAACGTATCCGTGACCGATTATTCATGACCGAGTGCGGCCAGCAGATCTGCCTGATGCTCATTCACCAGTGGCTGTATAACGGCATCCACGCCACCGGCAAGGATATCTTCCAGGGAATACAGCGTCAGATTGATGCGATGATCAGTCACCCGACCTTGCGGATAGTTGTAGGTGCGGATGCGTTCCGAGCGATCCCCACTGCCAACCAGGCTGCGGCGCTCACTGGCCTGCTGTTGCTGTTGCTGTTCCAGCGCACTGTTGTAGAGTTTTGATGCCAGCAGTGACATCGCCTTCGAGCGATTCTTGTGCTGGCTTCGTTCATCCTGGCACTCAACCACAATGCCGGTCGGGATGTGGGTGATGCGGATAGCCGAGTCGGTCTTGTTGACGTGCTGGCCGCCAGCACCGGAGGCACGATAGGTATCTATCTTCAGGTCATTCTTGTCGATATCCACCGCTTCCACTTCATCGAGCTCGGGCATGATGGCGACTGTGCATGCCGACGTATGGATGCGTCCCTGTGCTTCTGTTTCCGGTACGCGCTGCACGCGATGCGCGCCCGACTCGAACTTGAGGCGTGAATAAACATCGTTGCCTGTGATGCGGGCAATAATTTCCTTGTAACCGCCGTGCTCACCTGGCCGTTCACTCACAATTTCAACACGCCAGCCACGCTGGTCTGCATAACGGCAATACATACGAAACAAGTCGCCGGCGAAAATTGCGGCCTCATCCCCGCCTGTCCCTGCACGTACTTCAAGAAAAATATTGCGTCCGTCATTGCGATCCTTCGGCAACAGCAACTGCTGCAACTCAAGTTCCCTGGCATCACGCGCTGCCTCGCTGGCGGTGATTTCTTCCTGCGCCAGTGCTTTCATCTCGGCATCATTCTCACCGAGCATCTGGCGAGCGCTTTCAATGTCCTGCAATATTTTTCCGTACGCGTTAAAACAGGTGACCACAGGCTCCAGCTCGGAAAACTCACGCGAATAATCCCGGAATTTTTCCTGGTTGGCGATGACGCCGGCATCCCCCAGCAAGGCCGCCAACTCTTCATGACGCTGTACCAGTCCCTGCAGTTTTTGCAATATGGAGTCTTTCATCGGGCCGTAAATTCTACCGTTATCGTGAGAAATGCCATCCCTGTCGATTGTAGCTTAAAAAGCCGCCATCTTCTGCCGGATGACTGACAGGCGCCGATCACACATTCTGTGGAATAATGGCGCAATCAACCCGAGCAGCCGACATGCCTGAAAAACTGGCCCGCTATTCCATCGCCGCTATCGCCTGGTGCCTTGCACTGGGCGTTGCTGCATTTGCACTGCTGACATTCTGGCAATCGCGTTACCAGGCCATTGAATGGGATCTGGCAATGATGCATTACATTGCCTGGTTGATTAACGAAAAAGGCTTCATCCTGTATCGTGATGTGTTCGAAAACAATTTTCCCGGCGCCTTCCTGTTCCAGTCCTTGCTCGGAAAATTTTTTGGTTACGATGCACTGCCTTTACGCGTAGTGGATTTTTTTATACTCGCTGGCATTGGCGTCTTTTCCTGGAAAATCCTCGCACCCTTATCCCGGCCAGCTGCTATTTTCTGTCCCGCCATGTTTGCCGTTATCTACCTGAGTAATGGCTCCTATGTATTCCTGCAGCGCGACTATATCGCCATCCTGCCCGTCCTGATTGCCAGCGCCCATTTACTGTCAAAAAAAACCTGTCGTCTGCGTGACTTTATCCTGGCAGGTGCGCTTTGCGGTTTTTCCTGTGGGTTCAAACCGAATGTCATTGTTGCGTTTCCTGCACTGTTCCTTGTTGCCGCAACACGCTATTCAGTGGCCAGCACAACTGGCAGTGGATTTTTTCGCCTTTATACAAAACCGTTCCTGTCCATGTCACTGGCATTCACCGCTGTCTTTTCGATACCCTTCATCTGGGGCATCTGGCACTGTGACTATGCCCAACTTGTATACATCTACAAAACCTTCACGCCGATTTACCTCAACTCACGCATCGACCTGTTCCAGTACGCCAATAGTGAAGAGCACATGCGCGCCTTGCTGGACAGCCAGTTACACCAATTCCGGAATACGGCCATGAGCTGCCTACCCGGCCTGGGCTGGGCCTGGTTTGTGAATGCAGGCAACATTGACAACCGCAAGCGCATCCGTGATATCGCGATAATTATCTTCGCTTTTTCCTGGTACGAACTGATGGCAGGCAAATACTGGTTTGCCCATTTATTGCCAACCTATTTCTGGAACACGCTAGGCTTTTCCCTGCTGCTATCACTGCCTGCACGTTTTTCCACCATCGGAAAAAAAGCAGGGGCTGCATCTACTGTTTTCATCGCCGCAGGCTTATCCATTTACCTTTGCAACTTCCTCTACCTGATTACACCGCACGATAAATACAGCAGCAGCAACAGCCATATACGCTCGCAAAAAATTGGCGCTTACCTGAAACAACACCTGCAACCGGGAGACACTGTGCAAGGCATCGATGGTTCAGGCGACGGTCAGGGCAGCCTGTTGATTGCGCGCGCCACGCCGGCAACCCGCTATCTGGAAGATATTCCGCTGTACATGCAGCCCGACGCGCCAGCGACACAAGCATTCCGGCAGGAATTTCTTTCAACGCTGGCACAGAAGCCGCCAGCCTATATCGTGTATATCGAAAACTTTTTTCATCCTGCTGGCGGCAATCGACTGGCAGAATTCAGGCAACTGAACAGTTTTGTGCAAGAAAATTATGAAAAAGCAGAAGTCGATGACGGGCAGTACATTATTTACAAACGGAAGTACGCTACCGCCAGCAAGCCACAATAGTATCTATTCTTCGCCAATAATTTTTATTCTTCGCTGTTGCCCGCCGCATACGGATCAGGCGGTATCGCCTGTCCCATCTGCCGCAACATTTCCGTGGGATGGTGTAACAGTTTATTGGTGAGATTACGTGCCAATACGCGCAAAACCTCTTCACTGTTTTCACCGCGCTCGATCGCTTTGAGCGCCTTGTCCACTTCCGCATCACGCCAACTCTCGGCTTTTTTGCGATATTCAACAATACTGGATGCCGATTCCTGTATGCGTTTGTTGCGCGCATAAATTGCCACGCCTTCTTCCACCAGTACGCGAGCTTCTTCAGCAGCCTGCTCACGTGCGCGCAGGTTTTCATCAATCACATCACGCAAGTCATCAACGGTATACAGATAGACATCATCGAGCCCGGCCACTTCCGGTTCGATATCGCGCGGCACAGCAATATCCACCATGAACATCGGTTTGCGCCGACGCAATTTCAGTGCGGTTTCCACAGCACCTTTGCCGAGTATCGGCAACTGGCTCGCCGTCGACGAAAAAACCAGATCCGCTTCGTGCAGGCGTGAGGGAATATCGGTCAGCAACATCGCCTCGGCATCCACCAGACTGGCGAGCTCCTGCGCACGCGCCAGGGTGCGATTGGCAATCAGGATGTTGCGTATTCCCTGGTCGCGCAAATGGCGCGCCAGCAATTCCACAGTCTTGCCCGCACCAATCAACAGCGCCGTGCTCTTGGGCAAATCGGCAAAAATGCGCGCCGCGAGTCGCACTGCTGCATAGGCAACAGACACCGGGTTATGGCCAATGGCGGTTTCAGCGCGCACGCGCTTCGCCAGTGCAAAAACCTGCTGGAACGTCTGGTGCAATTCACCACGCACCACACCACTTTCCACCGCTTGCGCAAAAGCGGTTTTCAGCTGGCCAAATATTTGCGGCTCGCCGAGCACCAGGGAGTCCAGTCCACTGGCCACCAGCATCAGGTGCCGTGCCGCCGCTTCATCGCGGTGGACATAATGGCAGTGCTGCAAGGCCTGGCGGTCGGCGCGCTGGAAGCCGGCCAGCCAGTCGAGTACAGGGTGCGGATCATCGGCACCCGCCAGATAGATTTCCGTGCGGTTGCACGTTGACAGGATGACGGCATCAACATTGCCCATCTGTTCGCTGAGGCTGCGCAGGGCTTCGGTCATTTTTTCCGGTGCAAGACTCACCTGCTCACGCAAGGCAAGTGAAGCAGAATTGTGATTGATGCCGACCGCGAGCAAGGACATGCAGTAACCTTCAGGAGCGGCGCTCATTATATTGCGCGGTTGGGTAATGCGCACTCTGTCTATATGATAGGCGGATTGACCTGAGCCACGGATTTCCAGATTTATGCACCCAGCAGTATTGCGGCCACGACTCGCTTCCCTTGCCCTCACCCTGGTACTTGCCGGTTGCGGCCTGCCCAGCCATAGCGCGACGCAGGAACCGGGCGTCGCAGCACTACCGCAGCAGCTGGCCACCAAACCATTCTCCGCCGATACGCTCTATGCCTTGCTGACAGCCGAAATTGCCACCAACCGTGGCCAGCTCGATGTGGCGCTGGCCAATTACTACCAGGAAGCCTACAAGACCCGTGATCTTGGTGTGACGCGTCGCGCCACGCTGCTGGCGCAGTATCTCCACGCGGGTCAGGCGACGCTGGACCTGGCAATGCTGTGGTCTGAGCTCGAACCACAAAATCCCGAACCTGTTTACATCAGTGGCCAGTATCTGGTGGCCTTGCAGCGCACCGACCTCGCCATGAACCAGTCGCGCAAGCTGCTCGACATGAATGTGCAGAGTCTGTTCGTCGCCATCGCCATGACGTCTGGCTCACAGTCACCTGAAGCACGCAACAAACTGTTGGGGGAATACCAGACGCTCCTCAAGGATCACAGCAAGAACAGCGATCTGTTGCTGGGTACAGCTGTACTGCTCGAACAAATGGAACGCTTTGACGAAAGCCTCGCCTGCATCGACAAGGCATTGGGCCAGGACGATAAAAACCTGCAGGCCCGCCTGTTTGAGGTAGAAGTCCTGCACCGTAGCGGGCGCCCGGACAAAGCCATCAAACGCATGTCTGCACTGGTGGAGGAAGACAAGGGCAATGACCGATTGCGCCTGCAATATGCACGCTTGCTCGCAGACCAGGACTTGCTGAAAGCCCGCGAACAGTTCGATTTGCTTGCCAGGACACGGCCACTGGATGAAGACCTGTTGCTGGCCCGTGCGCTGGTTAATTACCGGCTGAATGATCGCGCACAGGCGCAAGACCAGCTTGAACAACTCCTGTTCCTGAAACGACATACCGACACAGCTGACTTCTACCTCGGCGAACTTGCGCTCGCCAACAATGAGGATAGCAAGGCGCTTGAACATTACCGGCGTGTTGAAAATGGCAATGAATACCTGCCCGCCACCGTGCGCACTTTCAACCTGATGATCAAGAACAACCAGCGACTGGAAGGCCAGCAGTGGATGGCGCAGCAGCGCAAATCACATCCTGAACTCGCCGTGCGCCTGTACCTGATCGAAGCGGATGTTTTGCTGCAACTGAATGATCTCGTGCGCAGCCTTGCTGCGCTGAACGAAGCCGTACAGCGCTATCCTGACAAAACCGAGCTCTATTACGCGCGCTCGCTGTTGCTCGACAGGCAAGACAACAAGAAAGCCGCCGAATCCGACCTGCGCTTTGTGCTGCAGGCGCAACCGGACAACGTGGATGCGCTGAACGCGCTGGGATACATCCTGTCCAATGACACAGCACGGCTGCAGGAAGCGTATCAACTGGTCAACCACGCGCTGGCACTGCGTCCGGATGATCCGGCCATCATGGACAGCATGGGCTGGATCCTGTTCCACATGGGACGCAATGACGAGGCCTTGCTGCGGCTGAAGCGCGCCTTCGCGCTGTACCCGAATGACGAGGTCGCCGCACACCTGGGTGAAGTATTGTGGGCGGTCAACAAGAAAACTGAAGCCAATAAAACCTGGCAACAGGGCCTGAAAATCAAACCCGACAGTGAAGCCATTGCCGAGACACGCAAGCGCCTGCAAGCACTTTGAGCATCGCACCGGAATGTTTCCTCCGGGGTGCATCGCAGGCGGCTGCGGCAAATCACTGTTGCCCTGCGCCTTGGCCGTTTTTGTGGCTTGAGCTATCATGGCCTGCGCTATAACCCACCTGAGCTTTTTTCGCCTACCCCTGCTTTCCGGAGAGACCCATGAGCGACGCCATTGTGCATGTAACTGACGCCACCTTTGAGGCAGAAGTCCTGAAGTCCGATAAACCCGTGCTCGTGGATTTCTGGGCAGCCTGGTGCGGACCTTGCAAAATGATTGCCCCGGTACTCGACGAACTGGCGAAAGACTTCGTCGGCCGCGTGAAAATTTGCAAGATGGATGTCGACGCCAACAAGGAAACCCCGAGCAAATTCAGCATCCGTGGCATACCTACCCTGATGATTTTCAAGAACGGCAATCTCGAGGGCACCAAGGTTGGCGCGCTGTCAAAAGTGCAACTGGTGGAATTCATCAACAGCGGCCTCTGAGACATTGCCAGCGCGCGGACAGGCCGGATTCGCGCGCTGGACATTGCCAGACAAGCCGCCTATAGTTATCCCACCTGAACAGAATGCAAGGCGCGTCTGGAACAGGGCCAAAAAGCCGGAACTGACAAAACCGGCAGCCGCAAGGCGAACCTCCTGATAACACCCACAATCGATTTCACCAAACCCAAGGGCTGCTGCCCGTACCGGATTCCCACATCCAGTCAACAACCTCGAACCTAACCCTCTGAACCTGACTCTATGAATCTGACCGATCTCAAAACCAAACCGATCGAAGAATTGCTGCAAATCGCTGAAACCATGGGCCTGGAAAATATGGCCCGCAACCGCAAACAGGATGTGATTTTCACCATCCTCAAACGCCACGCCAAAATCGGCGAAGACATCAGTGGCGAAGGTGTGCTCGAAATCCTGCAGGATGGCTTCGGCTTCCTGCGTTCGTCGGATTCCTCCTATCTGGCAGGACCGGATGACATCTACGTTTCACCCAGCCAGGTGCGCCGCTTCAATTTGCGCACGGGCGACGAGGTGGTCGGCAAGATCCGTCCCCCGAAAGAAGGCGAGCGCTATTTCGCCTTGCTGAAGGTCGACACCATCAACGGCGACCGTCCCGAAGGCACCAAGAACAAGATCCTGTTTGAAAACCTGACGCCACTGTTCCCGAACCAGCGCCTGACGCTGGAATCCGGCAACGGCTCGCGTGAAGACTTGCCAGGCCGCGTCATTGACCTGATCGCACCGATCGGCAAGGGCCAGCGTGGCCTGATCGTCGCACCGCCCAAAGCCGGTAAAACCATCATCATCCAGAATATTGCGCAAGCCATTTCCCGCAACAACCCCGAATGCCACCTCATCGTGTTGCTGATCGATGAACGTCCGGAAGAAGTCACGGAAATGCAGCGCTCCGTACGCGGCGAAGTGGTGGCATCCACCTTCGATGAACCACCCACACGCCACGTACAAGTGGCCGAGATGGTTATCGAACGTGCCAAACGGCTCGTCGAACACAAGCAGGACGTGGTCATCCTGCTCGATTCCATCACGCGTCTCGCCCGTGCTTACAACACCACCGTGCCTTCATCCGGCAAGGTATTGACCGGCGGTGTCGATGCCCACGCACTTGAACGCCCGAAACGTTTTTTCGGTGCCGCGCGCAACATCGAACACGGCGGCTCGTTGACCATCATCGCCACGGCGCTCGTCGACACCGGCTCCAAGATGGACGAAGTTATCTACGAAGAATTCAAGGGCACAGGCAACATGGAATTGCACCTTGATCGCAAGATTGCTGAAAAACGTATCTATCCGGCCATCAACATCCGTCGCTCCGGTACTCGCCGCGAAGAATTGTTGATGGGTGAAGATGAAATGCAGAAAGCGTGGATCTTGCGCAAACTGCTGCATGACATGGAAGACACAGGCGCGACAGAATTCCTGGTCGACAAGCTGAAAGACTTCAAGACCAATGAAGAATTCTTTGGCTCGATGAAGCGGAAATAAACTGCCGCGCTGCATGCTGCCAGCCAGGAACACAGGCATCACACAACGGCAGGAATTGACCGCTCCTGCCCCCGTCCTGACCGGCTTGCTGGCACTGATAACATGTCTTGCCAGCTGGCAATTCACCAACCCGCTCCCTGTTTTCCTGTTTACCTGCTGGTGTTTCTTCCGGAACACACCGATAAATATTGCCGGCACATCCACACCCTGCAGCACAGCCACACTTGCCGGGCTTTCGCTGGATCGCGATAACAATTTTAATTTGTTGCGAATGCTGGCTGCGTGGTCCGTGCTGTTTTTCCACAGCTATGTACTGACAGGCACGACACCAACATCCTGGTTTGATACCCATATCGGCAAACAGATGGGCTTCTACGCAGTGAATATTTTTTTCTTTATCAGCGGATTGCTGGTAACACAGAGTATCGAGCGCAGCGGTTGCTCGCGTCGCTACCTCACTGCACGATTCATCCGCCTGGTACCACCATTGTGTGCCGTGATGCTGGCCAGCATATTGCTGCTGGGGCCGTTGATGACAAGCCTGCCGCTGCAAACCTATTTCAACAACCAGGAAACCTGGCTGTACCTGATTGCCAACACCTCTACCCGCGAACTGCATTTCACGTTACCCGGTGTGTTTGCCAATAATCCCTACCCGCATATCATCAACGGTTCACTGTGGACGCTGGTATACGAGATGCGACTGTACCTGCTCCTGTTTGTGCTCTACCAGTCCGGCATCATGCGCAATCGCAACATAGCGCTCTGCCTCGCTGGCATCTTGCTCGTGTGTTATCTGGCCTATGCCATCCATCTGGAATCACTCGGGAATGAAGCCAGCTACGAACGTGCACACAATATCCTGCTCGTGCATCTGTACTTTTTACTCGGCTTTCTTGCTGCACAACTGGCTCACCGCTTGCCTGTTCGCTGGCGCTATCTTGCAATTCCTGTTGCGGGCGTAGCCGCACTCCGGCACTCACCACTGCACGACCTGGCGAATGGATTGCTAGTGAGCTATCTGGTTTTGCTGCTGGTGTATCGCCTGCACCCGGCCCTGCACGCTTATAACAAACTCGGCGATTATTCTTACGGCACCTATCTCTATGCATTTCCGTTGCAACAGATGCTGGTAGCGTTTTTTCCATCGCTCACCTTTGGCCAGCTGGTACTCTGCGCAACACCGGCCACCCTGTGCTGCGCATTTTTGTCGTGGCATTTGCTGGAAAAACCACTGATGATGTATGTCAGGAAAAACCGGCGCGATACCATCACCGGCGAACCGGACATTGCGCCCGATACCTCACAGGTAAATGCACATGAAACATAAAGACCTGCGCGAATTTATCCAGTTCCTGGAACAACGCGGCGAACTGAAACGCATCCGCACAGAAATCGATCCACACCTGGAAATGACAGAAATCTGTGACCGTACCTTGCGCGCCGGCGGCCCCGCCTTGCTGTTTGAAAATGTGAAAGGCCACAGCATGCCTGTACTCGCCAACCTGTTTGGCACCGGGCAGCGCGTTGCATTCGGCATGGGACGTGAATCCGTTAACGACCTGCGCGATGTCGGCAAACTGCTCGCCTACCTGAAAGAACCGGAACCCCCGAAAGGCTTTCGCGACCTGATTGGCCAACTGCCGACACTGAAACAGGTGCTGAACATGGCGCCAAAAATCGTGCGCGATGCAGAATGCCAGAAAAATATTATCGAAGGCGACAATGTCGACCTGCATCAGTTACCGATACAGACCTGTTGGCCGGGCGATGCCGGTCCGCTGGTCACATGGCCACTGGTGATCACACGCGGCCCCCACAAGGATCGACAGAATCTCGGCATCTACCGCATGCAATTGATTGGCAAGAATCGCCTGATCATGCGCTGGCTGTCGCACCGCGGTGGCGCACTCGATTTTCGCGAATGGCAATTACAGAATCCCGGCAAACCGTTTCCTGTGTCGATTGCACTGGGTGCCGATCCTGCCACGATTCTGGGTGCGGTCACGCCGGTGCCGGATACGTTATCTGAATACGCTTTCGCCGGATTATTGCGCGGAGAAAAAACAGACGTCGTGAAAAGTATCGGCAATGACTTGCAAGTGCCGGCCAGTGCCGAAATTATTCTCGAAGGTGTGATCCATCCGGACGACATGGCCGATGAAGGCCCGTTTGGCGATCATACCGGCTACTACAACGAAGTGGATCGCTTCCCGGTGTTTACCGTCGAACGCATCACACATCGCAACAACCCGATCTACCACAGTACTTACACCGGTCGACCACCCGATGAACCCGCCGTGCTCGGCGTGGCACTGAATGAAGTGTTTGTACCGTTGCTGCAAAAACAGTTTCCGGAAATCACCGATTTTTATTTGCCACCCGAGGGATGCTCGTATCGACTGGCCGTGGTCACCATCAAGAAACAATATCCCGGCCATGCCAAACGCGTGATGATGGGCGTGTGGAGTTTCCTGCGTCAGTTCATGTACACGAAGTTTGTGATTGTCACCGACGACGATGTGAATGCGCGCGACTGGAAAGATGTGGTGTGGGCCATCACCACCCGCATGGATCCGATCCGCGACACCGTGCTGGTCGACAACACACCGATCGATTATCTCGATTTCGCCTCACCCGTCTCCGGTCTCGGTTCGAAAATGGGCATGGATGCCACACACAAATGGCCCGGCGAAACGCAACGCGAATGGGGCAAACCGATAGAAATGGATACTGCCGTCAAACAACGTGTTGATGCGCTGTGGAAAACCCTGGGCATATAAGCCATGAGCGACGACTACCAGCTTGCGGCAACCAACCAGAAGCTGTCGCATATTTGCGGTGAATACGGCTTGCCGTTTGTCGGCAAGACCTTCGGTATTTTCGCCGACCCGGTCAGGACATTTCACCAGCACTACCAGAAATTCGGCGCAATCAGTCGCATTTCCATCACCGGCCAGAAAACCGTATTGCTGATCGGCCCACAGTATTTGCAAATGATGTTGCTGGATCCAGAACGCAATTTTTCCACCCGCAAGGGCTGGGATGTTTTCATGAGCGATTTTTTCGCCGGCGGTTTGCTGATGCGTGATTTTGAAGAACATCGCATGCATCGCCGCATCATGCAAACCGCCTTCAAATCCGAAAACATGTACCACTATGCCGATACGATCAACACGATCGTCAAACAGGCAGTGGCCGGCTGGCTGCAACAGGATGAGATATTTTTCTATCAGGAAACGAAGAAACTGCTGCTGAATATCGCATTTGAAGTCTTCTGCAAGGTCAATGCCGAAGACAGTGACGAAGACAACATCAACAAGGCCTTTGTTGACCTGATGGAAGGCACCATGGGCATGGTGCGCAAGGACTGGCCCGGCATGTTGTACCGGCGCGGCATGAACGGTCGCCGGTATCTACAGAATTATTTCCGCAAACTGGTTGCCAAAAAGCGCGAAGGTGATGACCAGGATATTTTCAGTCATTTCTGTCGCGAGAAAAATGAAGCCGGCAACTATTTTACTGACGATGAAATTGCCGACCACATGATATTCCTGATGCTGGCGGCACACGACACCACGACCAGCGCCATCACCATGGCCGGCTATTATCTCGCGCATGATCCTGCACTGCAGCAGCAACTTTTTGTCGAGCAGGAACATGCCAACGGCAGTGCAGACTACGAAACCCTGATGGAGCGTATGCCATGGCTGGCGTGCGTATTCCATGAAACCTTGCGCCTGCATCCGCCCGTCAGCATCATTTTTCGTCGCACGGTACGTGACTGTGAAATCGATGGCGTGCATATTCCTGCACACAGCATGCTGTCGGCACCAATTCAATATATCCAGCAAATGGATGCCTGGTGGACAGATGCCAACAGTTTTTCACCACAACGCTTTTCCGATGCCGCCGCCATACACAAAAAACATCCCTTCATGTGGGCGCCGTTTGGTGGCGGCGCCCACAAATGCATCGGCATGCACTTCGCCGACCTGTTATTCAAATGCACTTTTGCGGAAATGATCAGACGGTGCCAGTTCGGCTTTGTGCGCGACGATTATTATCCTGCCAGACTCCAGCATTTCCCTTTCGCCAAACCCGTGGATGATTTGCCGCTGCAGTTGCTGAAGCACTACTGAACAATTATGGCGCGCTATCCGGATGCTGTCGCGGCATGTCAAAACGCTGGATAGAGAACGAATAATAATGCTTTTCATAACCCGGCACGCGAGACTGCAACAGCTGCGAACGAATGGTCGGCAAGTGTGTTCGATGCAAGCGACGCCAATTCGGATTGTTTTTTTCCTCCGCCAGCAACCAGATACGCGCGCCGCTGTCAGTCAATCGCTTGATTTCCTGCCAGTCAGGTTCCGGCTCGTCACCACCACCCTGCCGATAATAACCGGAAGCATACTCTGTCGGTCGCGGCAGTTTTTTTTGCGGGTCATACCTGTCAGAAAAATAATCCAGATAGTAATCGACAGGCATGCGCAAAAAAGACGGATAAACGAGGATGACATCACCGGGCTGCAAATCCTGCAACACCTGCAGCACCATCGGCTTCCACCAGAAACGCAACGGCACCGGCTCGGTCACAAACGGCCGCCAGGTTTCATAGAAAGACGTTGCGAGAATGGCAACCAACAATGAATAGCGCAGCCATGGCCACAGCAATACCAGCATTGCGCCGATCACAACACTGTAAAGCGGCGCCAGCGGTGTAAAAAACCTTGGCACAAACAAAGGCTGCCCGACAAAACTTTCCAGCAGGACTGCCAGCACTGTCAGCAACAATCCCGCTGCAATCCCGACAACAGGATTACGCCAGTCATGCGCCGCACGCCATTGCTGCCGACGCAAAAACAGTATGAAAACGACGGCCGCAAACAGGATGGCCAGCGTCGGTTTTTCAAAGCCGCCATCTACCCCGGACAACATCCACAGCGTACCCTGCGTTGCATACAAGGTCGGTATATCTGCCCAGCTGATCTGGGCCGCACCATCGGGCGGGCGTGTCAGAAAAATGGGCAGCGCAGCCAATACCCACGCCAGCGCCGAGAGACACAACTGACGCCACGGCTGACGTAATCCATCGCGCCACACCATGGCAAACAACAACACGGGTGTTGCCAGCGCAGCAAAATAATGCGACCACACAGCAAGGCCGCCGAGAAATCCTGCAATGATCCAGTCGCGATTTTTTCCGTTTTGCCACGCAACAATCCAGCGCCAGCACAACAACGACGTCATCAATAGCGAGAGTGAGTAGCCACGGCAAACTTCCGCATGCTGCAGCACAAGGTAATGACTGACATAGAACAGGCAACTGTAATTGGCAACGGCAATATTACTCAAACGACGTGCCGCCGCATGCAACGGCAACAAAGACAACAACACCAGCAACAGCGACGAAAGCCGCAAGAAAACTTCACCCCCGTCTCCCAACGGCAGCCATAACCGGAGGAGCAGGTAGTGCAACAGCATGTTGTTTTCCTGTGTTTGCACCATGCGCAAGACACTGGAAAAATCCTGCGACATTTCCACACTGAAAATTTCGTCGAACCACAGTCCATAAATACCCAGCACAGGCACCGTCACCACCACCAGGTATATCGCGGCAACAAGCAATGGCAGGTAGCACAGGATTCTTGCGCGCAATAGTTGCCCGTCCATCACCGCTGTCTCCGCACCCGATACAAGGCACAGGCAAATGCCCAGGCCACTCCCATACTGAATTTGCTGCTGCC
>DAOMGE010000001.1:83425-87679 GCA_035430165.1 Pseudomonadales bacterium
ACCAGCCTTTCCAGCAACATCGCAATATTTTCACGCTCGTTCCACGTTGGTATAACAACAGACAGCAGCAAGGAAAGCTTCACGCAATTTTTCCATTTTTCAAGGCTGGCATCAGGAGTAACGACAGCCAATGTTGTTGACGGACAATTTTTATCGTCAACGCGCACAACAACAGGCAAGCAATGAAGACCGGGACAACGAAGACAGTCACATGACCATGCGCCCAGTGGTGCAGCATACCAAAGAGCCATCGCAACCAGAGAAAATGGAACAACAGGATCGACAACGAATTAACACCCATCCATGCCAGCATACGACCTGCAAGGCAATGCCACTGCACCAGACAGGATGAAATCCCCAGCAACAGATAGATTGCGGCGACTATCATGATCGGTGTAAACAACGGATCACCATAGACCCGCTTGTTCATATCAATTTTCGCGTCACCATAAAAAACAATACCCAGGTAAACCACCGCCGACAAACAGAAAATCCAGGGGTTCACAGAAAAATTCCGGGCAGCGTCAGCAAAAACGTAGCCGAGAAAAATCAATGCCATGCTGACGGGCAGCAAATCGGCACTTAGCGGCAGGCCTTCTGACAGCGTGAATCTATTGATGGCATACGGCGCGATAGCCAGCAGCATCACCGCAGACACCATTCCGAAGCGCCGTTCACTTTGCAAGCATCGACCGAAACGCAACAACAGTGCAGCACAATTCAGGGACAGAAAGAGATGCGGCAAGAACCATAGCGGCAATAACGCGATAGTCGAACCCTTGGCAAATACCATGCCGACCAGATATTGGCTGATACTGGAATTCCCCGCGCAATAAAAATAGGCACCCAGCAACAACAGAACAACAACATACGGTTTGAGCAGGGTATCCATCTTGATTGCAAACCAGGACAGCCAGGGCACTTCGATTGAAAGAAAAATACCGGACAGGAAAAAAAACAGCGGCGAAGACAAATGCGTAACACTTTCCAGAAAGCCTGCCTGCTTGCTGAAAGCCAGCGTGTGCCCGAGAACAGCCAGTGTGGCTGCCATTCCCCTGGCAACATCAATCACCTGGTTTCTCGACCGCGCTGCCGATATTGTATCCATCACACTACCCGTTTTATGACGCCAGGCCTCACTCGATATTCTGCACCTGCTCGCGCACTTGCTCGATCAACACTTTCAATTCCACTGCCGCCTGCGTCGTCGTTGTACTGATAGATTTTGATGATAGCGTATTCGCTTCGCGGTTGAGTTCCTGCATCAGGAAATCCAGTTTCCGCCCAACAGCTCCCTTGCCTTTCAGGATGCGCTCGACTTCGGCAATATGCGTTTCAAGTCGATCCAGTTCTTCATCCACATCGCAACGCTGCGCGACATGTACCAGCTCCTGTTCGATGCGATCCTGGTTCAGTTCACCCTGTAATTCATTCAGTCGATCGCGCAATTTCTGTTTTTGTGCAGCGAGGATCTCGGGTAGCGCACTGCGCACAATCGCCGCCTGCTCGCGCATTTTCTGTAAACGCTCCAACATGAATACTGCCAGTGCCGCACCTTCACGTTCACGCACCACATGCATTTCTCGTAGCGCTTCGGCAAAAAGTGATAACGCTACCGTTGTCACCGTGTCGCGATCCGGGCCGCTCTCGCACAACACACCGGGACGAAACAGGAAATCCGCTGCGCTCAATGGTGCAGGTGCCGTGAGAAAACTGTTGATAGTCTCGGCTGCCTGCACATAGCGTCGCGCCAGTTCCTTATCAATCACCACCGCTTCACGATGCATGACTGCCTGGAATTGCAGCGTGCAATCCACTTTGCCACGCTGCAAGGTTTTGCGTAATTGTTCACGCAAGGGCGATTCCAGAAAACGGAAAGTGTCAGGCAATCGAAAACCCGGCTCCAGATAACGATGGTTTACCGATCGCAACTCCCATACCAGCGAACCCCAGCTTTCATTGATTTCACAGCGCGCGAACGCGGTCATGCTATGCATGTGAGCTGTCCTGATCAGGGTTGGGCCGCTTCAGTTTCGACCAGCGCTTGTCCCGCCGCATCGATACCGGCTTTATCGCGCTGTTCCCACAACCACTCGCGTGGATATTTCGCCACCAGCTCATCCACAATCTGTTGCGCCAACACTTTGGGCTCGCCTTCGCGCTCGAATTTGTCCACACGAAAACCGGCCGCATAATCCTCCGCACTGACAGCACCGGTTTTGGTGGCTACCGAATCGACCGTCACCATATAAATCTTGGGCAGCTCGGCGCCGGCACGATTGCCACGCCCTTCCTTTACTTGCACCGAACAGGGAATCTCGCGCCAGTACGTCACTTTGACTTCAGCCATATCATCTCCACAGGCATTGCCGGAAAAAGCGGTCTTTCACATTCAGGTGGCTATTCTGCCATAATAAGACCACCAACCCGCTCGATTGCGATGCGCTTTTTGGAGAACTGTCCATGTCCAGACGCAAGAAACACCAGGAAGAATCCTATGAAACCGCCGAAGGCTTCCAGATTGAAGATATGGAAGGCAATGCGGTAACGGATGACGTGCTACTGGACGAAGAAGAAGACAGCTTCTGGGCTGATGATGAGGAAGAGAAAGAAGAAGACGATTTTTTCAGTTCCGTTGCGGAAGAAAACAACTGGGAAGAAGGTTACGACTATTGAAATAAAAAAGGGCGGCCACAGCGGGCCGCCCCTACAGGGATTGCGACGATAAAAATCAGTGAATACCCTGATCCTTGAACTTCTTGCCCAGTGACTCACCACCATCAATGATCATGTTCTGACCGATGATGAACTCGGAATCTTCCGAGGCAAAAAACAGCACACCACGCGCAATATCCAGCGGATAGCCAGGACGATTCATCGGCAGGGTAGCACCCATGCCTTCGCCCACTTTTTTCGTGGTTTCTGCGTCAAGGCCAATCGCATTGCCTACCAGCGGTGTGTAGACACCACCCGGTGATACACAGTTCACGCGGATCTTGTCTTCTGCCAGTTCCAGTGCAAATGTTTTTGACATCTGTAACACAGCGGCTTTGGCCGCCTGATAAATGTGTGGACCATAACCCGGCGTGGTCGCAGAAATACTGGCCGTATTGATGATAGAGCCACCGTGACCCTGCTTGCGCATTTGTGCCGCCGCAAATTTGCAGCCAAGGAATACCGAACGAACCAGCAACGCAAAAGTAAAGTCAAAGTCCTTGACAGCAATTTCTTCCACTTTGCCGCGCGCACCAAAAGCACCGGCGTTATTGTGCAAGATATCGAGTTTGCCAAATTCGCTAACTGAAAAATCGATCATCGCTTTGACACTGTCTTCATTAGTGACATCGCATTTGAAGAAACGCGTATTGGCACCGAGTTCTGCCACTGCTACCTTGCCGCCCTCCTCGTTCATGTCAGCAATCACGACTTTTGCACCATGCTGCAACAACAGCTCTGCAGTACCACGACCGATACCACTCGCCGCGCCGGTGACAATCGCTACTTTTCCTTCCAGTCTTGCGCCCATAAAAACCTCTTCTCGTTAGTTAGCCTGGTAAATTGAAAAACTGTCTTTATCCATCAAAAAACAATCGTGCGGTGACCGTACACAATGATGCGATCTTCCAGATGCGCACGCACAGCCTGCGCCAGCGTTACGCGTTCGATGTCGCGACCCTTGCGCACCAGATCATCGATGGTGTCTTCGTGTGAACTGCCCTCCACGCCCTGCGCAATGATCGGACCTTCGTCGAGATCGGCTGTCGCGTAGTGTGCAGTGGCGCCTACCAGTTTCACACCGCGCTCGAAGGCCTGGTGATAAGGCTTGGCACCCTTGAAAGCGGGCAGCGTGGAATGGTGGATGTTGATGATACGATTCGGGAAGGTGCCAATCATGTTGTCAGACAGCACCTGCATGTAACGCGCCATCACGATCAGGTCGATATTGTATTCCTGTAGCAACGCAATTTCTTTCTGCTCCTGCTCGTGTTTATTGTCCTTGTTGATCGGAAACACAAAGTACGGAATGTTGAATACATCCGCGAAGTAACGCAGGTCTTCGTGGTTGGAAATGATCAGCGGGATATCGCAATTCAGCTCGCCAACCTTGTGGCGCAACAGCAAATCGTAGATGCAGTGCTCGTATTTCGATACAAAAATCGCAACACGCTTTTTCTGCTCCGCAAAAGAAAGTCGCCATTCCATCCCGTATTTTTCACACTCGGCTGCCAGTTCCGCTTTGAACTGTTCGCGAGA
>DAOMGE010000001.1:87779-104262 GCA_035430165.1 Pseudomonadales bacterium
TTGCACGAAACGGCGCCTTGCGCATCATGCAATTCTGCAGATCGCACAAACGGCACGGTTCAATTTCCGGCGCTTTCCTGCCACCCGGATTGAGGCCAACCATACCCAGTAGCGACTTCTGCGGACGCATCATGATGCCATCACTCATGCTGACCGGTAATCCTGGACGGCCATCAAAAAACCGGAACAGGATGGCCTGGTCACCAAAATGCCAACCGGTATAACCGGGGCCAACGCGCAAGGTTGTACCAAAACCGCGCTGAGCTGCCTCGGTGGATACGATGTCGGTCAGCGCTTTCATCGCCTCGACCACCATCGCCGAACCGACAGCATCGACTGCCAGTGCCTGACCCTGCTTGCCGTCTGCCATCAGGCGACGGGATTCTTCTGTTGTCTTGTCGCCAGCACTGGCCAGCAGGATGACAACAGATTCTGCATTGCGCAGGATTTTTGGCAGCTGCTCGCTGTGCAGCACCACCTGATCAAGGCCGTGCTTCAGATGAATCCTGTCGTTCTCGATACCGCACAAGGGCACTTCAACGCTGGCTGCCCACGGCTCGCTGAACTCGTCAGCGCGGGCGATATATTCGTCAGCGATTTTAAGTACTGGCTTACGCGCTTTCGACGGATCACCGTAACCCATGAAATTGAGCACGCTGTCGCGTTCCAGCTGGTAGCGGTAGCCCGCCAGGCGATTGATAACCGCATCGTCACTCATACACCCGGACTCAACTGGCAGCAGGCACTTCCGGCGGCAACAATCCGAGCTCGCCGAGGATATAGGGCACGTTCTCGCTCCACGCCAACGGATAGATGTGGAAGCCGGCAATCGGGTAACGCGCCTTGATGGTACGCATGGTTTCCAGCGCCAGATCCAGCGCTTCCTGCTTCTGGTCTTCCGCTTCACGAATGCGCTTTTCCACGTGCGGCGGCACCCAGATGCCCGGCACATGCTTCATCATGAAATCCAGTCCCTTGTGCGAACGCGGTGGCAGGATGCCCGGCAGGATGGCGACTTTTTTGGTCACGCCTTCGTGCTCCATCGCCTTCCACCACTTGTCGAACACGTCGAGGTCGAACACCGGCTGCGTCTGCAGAAAGTCGACACCGGCCGCTGCTTTTTTTGCCATCACCCGTGCGAGATGTTCCGGTTTGTTGCCGGCAGGATTCGCTGCACCACCGATACACCACTGCATTTTGAACGGATCTTCTTTCGCTGTGTCAGCAATCGCGCCACCGCCATAGGATTTGCCGAGACGGCGCAGCTGGTTGACCATCATGATCGCGTTGGTTGAATCCATGTCATACACCGGCTTCGACATCGGGTGATCACCAAACGTCACATAGTCGCCGGTCAGGCACAAAATATTGCGGATGCCGTGCGCGTAAGCCGAAATCAGGTCAGCCTGCATGCCGAGCTTGGAACGGTCGCGGCAAGTCATCTGCATCACCGGTTCCAGCCCCTGCTGTTTCACATAAATAGCCGTACCGATCGAGGACATGCGCAACGTGGCAGACGGCATGTCGAGCACATTGATAGCATCAACACCGCGGCGGTAGTTCGCCAGGTGTTTGTCGAGGCGCGACAGGTCTGGCACTTTTGGCGGCGACAGCTCGGCCGTGATGACAAACTCGCCATTCTTCAGTTTCTTGTAGAGATTGCTGGTGTCGTTGAGGCCTGTCATGCGGATGTCCCTGCAACGGATGCACCTGCGGAGGCGGTGCTGGCGATGATCTGGTCGATCTGCGCGTTCGGCACCGGGTGCGGCGAAAAGATACCGCCGTCCATGTCCGTCTTCTTCTCCAGGATGCTGCCGACCGCCGAGGTGCCCACGATAGACCAGTCCACTGCCGGCTGGATTTTCACTACCTTGTTGCTCATATCGAACACTTGCAAGGCAGCACCGTCGGCGCGTTCGTGCACTTTGGTCCAGATACAGTCGCGGTCAGGGAATACTTCACACTTGCCAAACATCGAACCGCCGCAAGGGCCGTTGCGCATCTGTTTCGGGCAGGATTGCGGACAGACAAACGAGGTGGAACGCAGCACACACTGGCCGCAGCTGTGGCAGCCGAAAACACGCTTCTTGCCCCATTCCTCGAAGGCAAAAAGGATCCGGTACAAACGACCCCTGGTCCAGATTCGATTGAACATATAACTTACTCGGATGAAAGTAACTTACTTGCGAGTAAGTTTGAGGGAGAAGCCACAGTGAGTCAAGGGACGGCAGCGCTCGATCAGCCTGCGCAATTGTCTGGGCAGCAGCTTTCGCTACCATACCTCCTGCCCACACAACAGCAACGGGGAAAACCCATGCCACACACGCAACGCAACAAAGCCGAGGGCAGCGTCCTGATCACCGGCACCTCGACTGGCATCGGCCGCGCTGCAGTGGCGAAACTGGCGAACGCCGGCTTCCACGTATTCGCCGGTGTACGCAAACAGGAAGATGCAGACAGTGTGAAAAAGCTGGCCCCGGATGGATGGGTCACACCTGTGTTTATCGATGTCGCCGATGCCGACAGTGTGGCAAATGCTGTAACGCATGTTCGTAGCATACTTGCAGAAAAAAACAGTTTTCTCGCTGGCGTGATCAGCAACGCTGGCGTCGGCATGATTGCACCTGCGCCCTATCTCAACGAAGACATCCTGCAGTACCAGACACAGACCAACCTGCTCGGGCCGATGCGACTGGCCCGTGAATTCCTGCCAGTCATGCAAGAAACATTAGTGGGGAAAAATCGCCGTGGGCGTTTTTATTTTGTCGGTACCGGCGCGGGTATCCCGTCACTGGTTTTCCCTTTTTTGAATATCTACATGGCTTGCAAGTGGGGCACGGAAGCGTTTTGCCAGAGCTTGCGCATGGAAATGCAACTGATCGATGCGCCGATTGATGTCGGCATGATCAATCCCGGCTTTATCAACACTGCCATGCGCGGCACCACCAAAAATGCCGTGCAGAATAATGTCGCGATGGACGCCAGATTCGGTGAGGTGTACGGCCGGTTGATGCAGAAATTCGGTGAATTTGGAGACCGGCAACAGGGAACAGCAGCCGAGGTGGCTGCAGAAAAAATCCTCGCCATGATGATGGCGGAAAAACCCTGTTATCGTTACCGCGTAGGACGCGATTCCTTTACCACGTACTTGCAGGCCCTGTTGCCACTGGCCGTGCAGGAATGGCTTATCCGGCGCGTTTACCGCTGAGTTTCTTGATGGAACCTTCCGTGGGTTTGCCGTAGTAGAATCCCTGGATGAAATCGAAGCCCAGTTCCTTGCAAACATCGACTTCTTCCTTGCGATCCAGACCTTCGGCCAGGGTCAGTATCGACATATCTTTTGATATCGACACCAGGGATTGCACCATGTTGCGCTTGGCGGTGGTGGCCTTGTCAATATCGCGCACCAGACCGATATCAAATTTCAGGTAATGCGCGGGCGCCTCGATCAGCTCAATAAAACGCGCCTGCCCTGCACCGAAATCGTCGTAGGCCAACTCGATATCAAGATTGTCGAGTTCACGACAGATTTTTTTCATCTCCGCCATACTGGTAACCGCTTTTTCATGAATTTCCAGTACGAGTTGTAACTCGGGATACAGCTTGCGCAATCGTTCCATTTGCAGCAACAGCAGCCTGACATACTTCAGTTCATCGGGATGGATGTTGAGAAAAAATTTGGCGCCGGTATCAAACGTAGCGGCCCTGGCTACACCGGCATCACGAAACAGGCCGCTGAGATGCATGGCGAGACCATTGACACTTTCTGCAATACGGAACAGCGGACCCGGATTGCGTGAAAGCCCCGGGTGTGTACCTCGCCCCAGGATTTCGTACGCGTGCACATCCTGCGTGGCGCAGGCCACAATGGGCTGGAAGGCCGGCACAACCATTTTGTTTTCGATCAATTCCTGCAACTCACGGATGCCGGCCGGCATCTTGTCGGACAAATCAACCGGCATGCCGATGACAGTCATCGACTTGAGGGTAGGCGTGGCAGATTTTTTTATCGTTTCCTTGATCAGGCGAACTTCAAAATCCGCAAAGTGCAATACATCGCCATGCTGCAAGGGAACCTTGCCTTCAATCCTGACACGATTGACGAAGGTGCCGTTGGTGCTGCCGTTATCCGTCAGGAACAGCTTGTCGCCTTCGCGGGAAATTTCAGCGTGGATACGGGATACACGATAACTCTGCACCGTAAAACCAAGGCCACTTTCCCGGCCAATCTGGAATGGAAACAGATTGATAGCGAGACGACCCAGCACGGAATCGCCGCTGAAATAACCTTCTAGGTGCCAGGAATCGTGGTGCATCTTTTATCGTTTTTACGTCATGTCTATGTAGTTATCGTGCCGACCAGCGGCCATCAGATTCATCCGCCGGCCTGGCAACACTTTTACGGGCATGCCCTCGCCTCGCCTTTGATCCTACCATAGCCCCCGCCCCTAAAGCACGGGTCAGTCCCCGCCGCAGCCCCCGCAACCTCCGCCGCCGCAACCGTCACCACAGCAGCTATTACCGCCGCCACTATCACCGCCGCAACCGCTGCTGCAGCCGATCGTACCGGGATCCATGCCCTTCTCCGGCATGGCCATATCCGCACCCATCGTCGGCAGATGGTAGAAAAATCCGTTGGGTATCTGCAGCTGGCTGTCCACAGCAAACAACAGGGGAATCTTGTCGGGCGACAAGGGATTGATCCCGGCGCGCTGGCAAGCCAGCTTCCAGGCCAGTTTCAGGCTGTTGCGTGCCACATGCGGGGCGGGCATCGCTTCTGCCGGTGTGTGATGCAGGAAATAGCCAAACGCTTTCTGGCAGAACACCGCATAGGCATGCGTGCAGAGAATAAATTCATGCCAGGCGATGTCGACCGCACGCGACGGCATCGCCACCATTTTTTTCCTGGCCAGTTGCGTCACCAGAAAATATTCGCGCAAGCCCTTGAGGATCACGGAGAGCTGGTGTGCATCGAGATGCGGGTAAGCTTCGGCCAGTTTACGTTTTACTGTGGAGGGAAAGACGAAGCGCTCGACATAATGACGGCGACCATTGGCATGCATGCGCACAGCGATCCATAACAGGATCGCTGCCACGACACCCATGATTACCCACCAGACAGTCACATGCTTTTTCCACTACAACCGGCAAATATCCAGCCCGAGTTTTTTTGCCTCTGCCACAGCACCGGCATCACTCATCACGGCAGTATTGGCGTGTTCCGGTTTCAGGTATTTTGCACCTACACGCTGCAGATCGTCACCGGTGACCGCGAGAATGTTGGCGCGAAAACGGCGGCGCACGTCATCGGTACGCCCGAACAGGCGATTGTGGAATGCGTTTTTCGCTTCACCCGCCGGTGAGCCGGGTTTGTCCAGTGAGGCAATCACACCAAGGACGGCTTCTTCCACTGCCTGTGATTCAGGGCTGTTGCCCGCAAGCCAATCAATGGCTGCCTCGAAATCGTCCAGCGTTTCTGCCAGACGCGGATCACGGTAGGAATACAAACGGAACACACCCAGCATGCTGTCCTGGCTGGCACCGCCGCCGTAAGCGCCGCCCTGCTCGCGAATGGCACGGTGCAGGAACCCGTTGCGCAAGTAGCCACCGAGTACCGTCAGTGCCGGCGCATCGGGATGGTTCATCGCCACTGTCGGCCACGCACGCGCACAGAAATTGACCTGTGTACTGGTTTGCCACATCTGCTGGACACGCAGCGGTTCGCCCTTCATATCCAGCCGGGTACCGGGTGCCGCTTGCTGCCCGCGCCACAGGGCGTGCAAGCTGTCACTACACACGGCCAAACGCTCCTGTTCTGCCACCAGCAATAATTGCGAGGGCTGTTGCAACAATTTCTGGTGCAACTGCAGCAGGCGATGCGCAAAACCTTCCAGTGCCGCCTGGTCATCCAGCGAGCGATCGAGCAATTTCATCGCTGCCACGCCACCGAGTCCGGTGACATCGTGCTGGTAGTGCGCCAATGGCGACAAACCGGCACTGGCAGCTGCCATCACCAGACTGTGGCCGCTACTGGTCAGGCTGCGTTCACGGCGAGTGCGCATCTGTGCAATCAGGTCGCGCAGGCGCTGGTATTCATCAAAACGTGCGTGTTGCCAGCTATCCTGCAATAACTGCGCAGATTCCTGCTGGTTGCGCGCCAGGGCCTTGATCGACAACACCAGGAAACCCTGCACGATGTGTGCGTCATCGATACTGCCACGCAAACTCGGGTAAGCATGGATACCACCACACTGCGCTGCCTGCCGGTTCTGTGCCTGCAGATAATCGAGCGCGCCGGTACCGACCTCTGTGAGCACGGCGGTATAAATCGGCAGTAATGCCAGTTCCTGCGCCGACAAGGCCGGCAAATCGACAATCAGTTGCTGGTACACCAGACCGTTCGTGCCAGCCGCAAATGTCGTCAGGGCTGGCGGGCCCGCCACGACAGTCGCCGCTTGTGGAATCCATAACGCCTCCGGCACATCCGCCAGTGTGACGCGCGGCAGGACAGTTTCATCCAGTTCCGCTTCCTGACGTGCCTGCAAGGCCAGGCTCTGTTCAACAATCTTCTGGCATTCTGCATCGCTCAACTGGCGACGGATGTCAGCCAGTCTCGCCGCCTCTGCCGCTTCACGGCGCGCCGACAATTCCCTGTCCGGTTTCATCGTCAGCGTGATCCGATGCGGGTTATCCAGCAACATGTCGCGCGCCAGCTTGCGGATGAAATGACTGTCGCGACTTTCGCGATGCAATTCTGCCAGCGCCGGTTCCAGATCGAGCAAGGCGACGGGATCACCACGATGCGTGGCACTGTTCAGCGACTGCAGGATCAGTTGCAAACCGTAAGGATAGCCATCGCCACCGATTTCACGCTGTTGCAATTCCAGCTGGTGCAAACAGGCATCGATACGATCCTGCGATACGCCTTTTTCCGCCACATTCTGCAAGACATCGAGTATCAGGTATTCCACTGCACCGGTGTGTTCCGGTTCGGAACCTTCGAGACCTGCAACAAACAACAATTCTTTTTGCGAGTCCTCGAGACCGCACAATGGTGATGGCGACGTGCCGAGCGTCGAGGTTTCCAGCGCCTGTTGCAAAGGCGAGGCGGCATTATCCAGCAACACGGCTGTCAGCAATTGCGCCCGCAAATGGGTTTTCAGGTCTGCACTTTTTCCCAACAACCACGCAGTGACAATATGCGTTTTTTCTTTCGTGTCCGGTTCATCCAGTGCGTAGGATTCCTCGATACGGATCGGTGCCAGGTAACGCTTTTCATCCGGTACCTGGATCACATGATCTGACAGCCTGAAACGCGACAAAGCCTGTGACTCAAACTTTGCCTGATGCTCTGCCGCCGGAATATCCCCGTAGGTCATAAAGATGGCATTCGACGGGTGATAGTGACTACGGTAGAAAGACACCAGTTGCTCATAGCTGAGATCAGGAATGCAATCCGGTTCACCGCCACTGTTGTGATGGTAGGTTGTATTCGGGAACACATAGCGCGAAAGTGTTTGCCACAGTGTGGATGTCACCGAGCTCATCGCGCCTTTCATTTCGTTGAAAACAACACCCTTGAACGTCAATGGCGATTGCGGGTCTTCCATGTCCTCAAATTCCAGGCGATGGCCTTCCTGCGCGAAATCCAGCGGATCAAGCGTCGCAAAGAAGACAGCATCGAGATACACATCGAGCAGGTTGTCGAAATCCTTGCGGTTCTGGCTGGCAAACGGATAAGCCGTCCAGTCGGAACTGGTAAATGCATTCATGAACGTATTCAGTGAACGCCGCGTCATCAGAAAAAACGGATCGCGCACCGGATATTTTTCACTGCCGCACAACGCTGTGTGTTCGAGAATATGCGCGACACCGGTGGAGTCGTGCGGCACGGTTCGCAGCGCCACCAGAAAAACATTTTCGCTGTTATCTGCCTGCAGGTGGATGTGCTGGGCGCCGGTCTCGCGATGACGGAATTCATGCACCACCACATTGAGTGCGCTGACAGGCTGGCTGCGCAGCCACGCAAAAGCAGGATGGACAGCAACGGGTGGTACTGGAGCAGGCATGGTGAATTCCCGGAAATGCTGTTTTCACAGCGGTTACAAATATACGGACTTGCAAATTCAGCCCGTCATTGTACGGGCGGGGCAATGCCCTTGTCACAAGCCGTTACCGCACGCGACGGGCACATGATATAAAGACCGGTATCGATAACACCTTATGCGGATGCAGGCCTTCCCGATGCAGACAGCTGTGGAGCTCCAGACGGAAAACGCACGACTGCGACGCACCCTGAGCGAATTGATGGATCGCAGCGAGGGCAACCAGCAAATCCTGCGGCGCTTCTACGACTACGAATCCGGCCTGTTGGCCTGCAACCAGTTACCCGCCCTGATGCAACTGCTGACAGAAGGCGCGCAACAACATTTCGACCTGCAGGCCGTGGCCGTGTTGCTGGATGACCCGGATCACCAGTTCCGCACGCTGATCCAGCCCTTGATAGACCCCGCCTTGCCGGTGCGTTTCCTGCACGACAGCACCGCCACCCGGAACTACCTCGGCGTACTCGGCACGTCGATCTACCTCGGCCCGTTGCCAAACCGCGACCGCGTCCGCTATTTCCCTGATCTTGATGTAACGATACAGAGCTGTGCCCTGCTGCCCTTGCAGCAGGATGGCAAGGTGATTGGTTGTATTGCCTATGGCAGCGACAACACCGAACGTTTCACTGATGACAAATCGACGGATTTCCTGGCACACCTGGCCCGCATCATCGCCACCTGTATTGATAATGCATTGATCCATGAAACCTTGCGGCGCCAGACACAGACCGATGTGCTGACACATTTGCACAACCGCCGCTTTTTCGATGAGGCACTGGACAGGGAAATTGCGATTGGCCTGCGCAGCGGCTTGCCGGTTGCCTGTGTATTTCTCGACATCGACCATTTCAAGCAGATCAACGACACGCGTGGCCACCAGACCGGCGACCTCTGCCTGCAACAGGCGGCGGAAACCATCCGCAAGCAATTGCGCAAAGCCGATGTGCTCGCGCGCTATGGCGGCGAGGAATTCGTGTGCCTGTTGCCCGGCGCAGACCCGGAGAAAGCCATACAGACCGCAGAACGCATTCGCCAGGCCGTTGAAGCCTTACCGTGCCGCAGCCATACGGATGACATGTTCAACATCACGCTGTCTGCCGGTGTTTCTGTGTGGGACGTAGAAAAAAACAGGGACACGGGCAATGTTGCCGCGCAACTGGTCTCCAGTGCGGATGCTGCCATGTATGAAGCCAAACACAGCGGACGCAATCGCGTCTGTTATCGGGATTTCGGCGCGGAAGACTGATTCACCAACCTGACTTCGAACCACATCGGCCAATCCTTGCCCGTCACCAGCAGGGTTTGCGTGGCAGGATTCCATGCCAGACCATTCAGGACTTGATCGCCATTGCGCGCTGGCATCTGTTTCTGTGCGGCCTGCGACAGTTTTTCGAAATCATACTGACCCAGTACCCGGCCATTGTCCGGATTGATCACCAGCACAACATCGCGATGCCAGACATTAGCAAGAATTTTTCCGTCAACCCATTCCAGTTCGTTGAGATTATCCCGATGTTGCCCCTCGGCATCGACAACAGTCACTGCACGCAGCGGCAACAGTTTTTTTGCATCGCGAAACACCAGCTGGTCGGAACCGTCACTGGACACCAGCTGCTTGCCATCCGACGTCAATCCCCAACCTTCCACATCGAATGGCAACACACGCTGCAAGTGCAATGCCATGTCATACACACGCACTTCGCGATTTTGCCACGTCAATTGGTAGAGCGTGTTATCCAGATACGCCAGGCCTTCACCGAAATCATTCGGTGGCAATAACACATGGTTTTTTTCAGAAAAATTTTCTGCGTCAAAGGCAAACAGTCGAGACTGGCCGACGCCCCCGGTACTTTCAAATAACTGTCCGCCGGCAAATACCAGACCTTCGGTAAAATGTTCCGGTTCGCGCGGCATGGTCCGCAATAACTGCCATTGCAACAGTGGCACGTCAGCACGGGCAACCGGCAGGAACGACAAGCCGATCAACATCCGGATAAAAATAATAGTGAGGAAATTATTGCGCATCGATTTTGCAATCCTGTGCCGACCAGCAATGGATGTCGGCAGCAAACCTGTCGAAGTATTCACCGCTGTCGGGCGTTGAATTGATATGGATTGTCTGTCCCTGCCAGGCAAACTGCAAGGATGCCGCGTGCAAATAGCCGCGATCCGCCGGTGTGCCGCCGTAACGCGCATCACCCAGTATCGGGCTGCCCAGCGCTTTCATCACCACGCGCAATTGATGGGTGCGGCCGGTTTTTGGCTGCAGGATAAACAGGCGCAGGCCAGGCGCCAGGCCATGCGACGTAAATGCGGTGATCGCGGGGTTTGCACGGGAACGCAACAACTTCCAGTTACCGTCACGGCTGCGTGCCATATCGCCGACAACAGCGCCCTGTTTTTTCGACGGTTTTTTATCTGACAGGGCGAGATAGGTTTTCTGTACGGTATGCGAGTCAAACAGCTGCGTGAAAGATTGCGCCGCTCTCTTGTTGCGCGCAACCAGCAACAAACCTGATGTCATTTTGTCGAGTCGATGAACCGGGAACAGTTTTTCTTGCGGATACTGTTCTGCCAGTGCCGCAAAAAAACCGGCGCCGTCTTCACTATGGAAACTCGCGCCTGCGGGCTTGTTAAACACAAAAAAATCCGCGTGCTCAAACACCGGTATCATACAACCCTCTCCCATATGGGGAGAGGGTGGCGCGCGGCGCCGGGAGAGGGTTTTGTTACTCCCGTCGCCACGTCGTACCCGCGCGTGAATCTTCCAGCACCACACCTTGCGCCAGCAATTCATCGCGAATCTGGTCAGCACGCGCGAAATTTTTATCCTTCTTGGCCTGCACACGTTCGGCAATCAGTGCTTCCACGGCGTCGGCGGCAATACCATCGCTGGTACCACCCTGCAGGAAAGCATCGGCATCGGCCTGCAACACACCCAGCACAGCACCCAGTGATTTCAGCACGACGGCCAATTGCAGCGCTTTACTGTCTTCACACGCTGCACGTGCCGTATTCAGTTGGCGCGCCAGATCAAACAATACTGCCATGGCTTCCGGCGTGCCGAAGTCATCGTCCATCACTTCAATAAAACGCGCCACTTCCGGCTGCGCAGCATCAAGTTGGTCCAGCGGCAACACAGGAATATCTTTCAACCCGCGCAAGGCTGTGTAAAAACGCTCCAGCGCGCCGCGTGCCGTCTGCAGGTTTTCTTCGGAATAATTGATCGCACTGCGGTAATGACTGGACAGCAGCAGGTAACGCACGACTTCCGGGTGGTACTGGTCAAGAATCTCGCGGATGGTGAAAAAATTGCCCAGCGATTTTGACATCTTTTCATTGTTCACGCGCACAGCGCCGGCATGCATCCAGTAATTCGCATAGGTCTTGCCGGTTGCGGCTTCCGATTGTGCAATTTCATTTTCATGGTGCGGGAATGGCAGGTCCGGGCCACCGCCATGAATATCAAATGATTCACCGAGGCAGCAGGTCGACATGGCCGAGCATTCGATATGCCAACCGGGACGACCCTTGCCCCAGGGTGAATCCCAGCTGACCTGTTTATTGGAATGATCAGCCGTATCGACTGAAACCGATTTCCACAAGGCAAAATCGCGCGGATCACGCTTGGCTTCGTCGACTTCGATGCGCGCACCTGCGAGTAATTCTTCCGTGTTCTTGCCTGACAGTTTTCCGTAGTTCGCAAATTTTTCGACGATGTAATACACGTCGCCATTGCTGGCATGGTAAGCGTAGCCGTTTTCGATCAGGCGCTGCACCATCGCAATAATCTGTTCGATGTGTGCGGTGGCACACGGCTCGATATCCGGTCGCGCCACACCGAGTCGCGTTTCGTCTTCATGCATCGCTGCGATAAAGCGCGCTGTGAGCGCGGTATACGCTTCGCCATTTTCATCCGCGCGACGCAGGATCTTGTCGTCAATGTCTGTGATGTTGCGCACGTATGTCACATGCCAGCCGCGTGCGCGCAAGTATCGGGTGATTGCATCAAACGCGACCAGCACACGTGCATGGCCGAGATGGCAGTAATCGTAAACCGTCATGCCGCAGACATACATGCGGATATGGCCGGGCACCAGCGGCACGAATTCCTGCTTCTGGCGTGAAAGGGTGTTGTAGATTTTCATCGGGATGTCTTCGACTGGCAGGTGACTGGTTACGCAGAGGGTGGCGCACTGCGACGATTGCGTCCACCGCGTCGACGGCGATTATTATTGCCGGGGCCTTTTTCCTGTGTGCTGTTGGCTTCGCGCTGCAACTGTTCACGCCGTTCAGGATCTGCCGCCTGGTAATCCGTCCACCATTGGCCGAGGTTCTGCATATCTTCACCGGCCTGTTCACGCAACAACAGGAAATCATACGCCGCACGGAAACGCGGATGCTCCAGCATGCGTTCGGCACGACCACCGGTACGACGCGTGAGCTGCCATTGCAATTCCCAGATTTCCTGCATCGGCAAGGTAAACCGTTTCGGTATACCAATGCGCTTTACCTGTTCGCTGATCACTTTCTGCGCTGCTTTCTGCAAGGCAGGATACGGCGGCAGACCTTCGTGTTCCGCGTGTTTTTTCTGTTCCTGCAGCGCAGGCCACAGGATAGCGGCACAGAGGAAAGCCGGCGTTACGCGCAAATCGCGGCGGATGCGGTCATCGGTATTGGTCAGCGCCTGCCGTATCAATTTGTCACTGTAGTTACCGGGCTCCAGCAAACGCGCCGGGCCGGGAAACAGCACCGGGAACAACCGGTATTCACACATCAGCTCGAACGTTTTCAGTGCGTGGCCCGCCATGAACATCTTGACCATTTCATCAAACAGGCGCGCATTGGAAATGTCATTCAGCAACGGTGCCAGGCGAGGAATCGGTGCGGCGGTATTTTTTTCAACGGTAAAACCCAGCTTGGCGGCAAGGCGCACGGCGCGCAGCATGCGCACCGGATCTTCCCGGTAACGGGTTTCCGGTTCGCCAATCATGTTGATCTGGCGCTTTCCGATATCACGCATACCGTTGCAATAATCGCGCACAACACCATCGACACCGTAGTACAGCGCATTGACGGTGAAATCGCGACGAATCGCATCTTCCTCGATGCTGCCGTAAACGTTATCGCGCAACAACAGGCCACTGTCATGGGCTTCGCCCTGCGAGCTGTCTTCGGCGTTGCTGTGATGGCCGCGATAGGTGGTCACTTCGATCATGTCGCGACCGAACATCACATGCACGATGCGGAAACGGCGGCCGATGATGCGCGAATGGCGAAACACTTGTCGCACCTGCTCCGGTGTGGCATTGGTGGCGACATCAAAATCTTTCGGATGCAGGTTCAGCAGCAAATCACGCACACCACCGCCAACGATATGCGCGTCATAACCGGCGTCATGGAGTCGCTCCAGCACGCGCATGGCATTGCTGCTGATGTTGCGTTCAGGAATGCCATGCTGCGCAGGCGGAATGATAACGGCTGTCGTTGTCTTTCCCTGGCCGGCTTTGGGGCTGGCATTTCTTGCCTTGGAAACGCGGCTTTTGATCCAGTTGAGCATGGTGTGATAGCGATGGTTGCAAAGCGTGGCAGTGTAGCACTTACTGCATGTGTTGTAGTATTGGCGATGTTATCGGGGCGATCCATCAGGTACGGGCAACAGGACAAGGCATGGCACTGCTAACCACCGCAAGCGGGACAACCGGGAAGGAAACACCCGCGCATTTGCCACCTGCCTTTTCTGTGTTGCTTGATCTGTTGCGTTTTCTTGCTGCACTGCTGGTCGTCGTCGGCCATCTCACGCAATCCTATTTTTCCAGGGGCTGGCCGAACCTGACCAGCCTGTCGTTCAACATGGTCGCTGTTTTTTTCGTGCTTTCCGGTTTTGTTATCCGTTATACCGTCGATCGCAAGCCTTTCGCGCCGGCTGACTATTTTATCCACCGGCTGGCACGCATTTATTCCGTACTGATTCCTGCCGTGCTGTTTACGCTCTGTGCCGATTCACTCGCGCGATTTGCCAATCCCAATTTCTACAATTTTCATTTCTATGAAGCCTCGACACAGTTGTGGATGCGCACAGGTGCGGTGTTGTTTTTTGTCAACGAGGCTTACGGCCATGACATCACGCTGATGAGCAACAGCCCGATCTGGTCACTCGGTTATGAAGTGCCCTACTACCTCGCCTTCGGTATATTTTTTTACCTGCGCGGTTTCTGGCGCTGGGCGTTGCTGTCTGTTCTCGCCGGCATCCTGGGGCCCAATATTTTTGTGTTGTTCCCGCTATGGCTGGCCGGTTGCGGGATCTACACGCTGACACAGAAAAAAATGCCGTGTGCCAGAACCGGCGCATGGCTGCTACTGCTGCTGGCTGCAGAATTCGTCCTGCTGCCGCTGTTTCCGGCGATTAACACGCAATCACTGCCGGAAAACTGGCAATGGCTGGGCAGCGTGTGGTCTGGTCGCTCGCAACAATTTCCCTCGTTTTATGTCGCCGGCATCCTGACCATCACCGGCATTCTCGCCGCGTACCATTTACACGATTGCTACGCGCATTACTTGCTGAAAGTCCGGCAACCGGTCAAGGCCCTCGCCTCGACATCGTTCTCGCTTTACCTCTACCACTTTCCCTGCCTGGTTTTGCTGCGCGCTTTGTTTGCCTACGACAAGACCGATACGCTTTCGAAACTGGCCGTTTTGCTGTGCGTGATACTGGCCTGTTACGGCCTGGCACAAATCACAGAAAAGAAAAAAGATGCCTGGGTAAAATTCCTGTCCAGTGTCTGGCACTGGCTTACGCACAAGGCAAAACGCTAGAACCGGAATGGCAGGGCAAGGTTTGTCCTGACGCAAACATCCCCGTGATTTTCTGTGCTAGGATTTTGCAGCCTTCTTTTTTGAAGGTCCTGTTTATTCCTCAGCAATATACGCTTCAAGGAGACCATGATGAGCACCAGACTTTTGAACGTTTCGATGATTAAAGCTTCCGTGATTGCCGCTTCTATCGTTCTGGCTGCTGGCTGCGCCAGCAATTCTGATCTGGCTGCCGTGCGTGAACAGGCAATCCAGGCACAGAAAACCGCTGACGAAGCCAAAGCCACTGCAGCCGCTGCCCAACAAACGGCAGAAGAAGCCAAACAATCTGCCAATGACGCGAACACCAAGATTGACCGTTCGTTCAAGAAAGCGATGTACAAGTAAGACCTGCACATTGCCAGACCAGGGCCCGCTGCTTTCCGGCAGCGGGCTTTTTTATGGCTCGGGAATTGCGGGCGGCGGGTTCTGCCGTTTCATGACAGGACCCACCGCCTCCGGCCTGCCGGTTGCTTCAATCTGCAGCGTATCAACGACGCGCCAGTCCACCGGGTAATCCGGGTACTGGCTGATTGCCTGCTCAATCATGCCTTTCAGGATGCTTTTGTCCGCCGCCTGCTCCGGCGGCGTACCTTCCAGCCACGGGTGAACCTCCACATACAGCACCCCGCCGCTCCAGCCAACCTTGTAGGGCTGGTTGACGATCTGCACCGGTGTGCCGACGTCCACCACCTCGTACATGTGCTGGATGTCTTCGGGATACATGCGGATACAGCCGTGTGTGACCTGCATGCCAATGCCGTAAGCCTTGTTGGTGCCGTGGATCAGGTAGGAGGGCGTGGACAGATACAAGGCATAGGCACCGAGCGGATTATCCGGCCCCGGGCCGACCACTTCCGGCAGCACATCCCCTTCGGCAGCATGCTCGGCGCGCAAGGCCTCCGGCGGATACCAGGTCGGGTCGGTGACCTTGTTGGTCACACGCGTCCGCACCAGCGGTGTGTTCCAGTCACGGCGACCGATACTGACCGGGTGCATCTCGACGCTCGACGCCACAGCCGCCGGCATCTCGATTTGCTGTTTTTTCTTACCCTTGCCGACAACTTTGGGCGGCACATAAGTACCGGGATAAAAATACATGCGCTTTTCCGCGACGTTGATGACAATGCCTTCGTGCGGCGCCGCCGGCAGCAGATGGCGCTGCGGCAACACCACGGATGTGCCCTCGCGGGGCAACCAGGTGTCGACTGCAGGATTGGCATTGACGATGTCATCGAAGCCGAGATCGTTGGCGCGGGCAATATCGACCAGCGTATCTTCCTGATGCGCCAGCACTACTTTTTCATCGCCGACCAGCACGTCACCGTTTTCCGGCAACGGAAACGTATTGGCAAACGCGACGGGCGCAGCCAGCAAACAACCCATCAGAATAAAACGGTATGTCACGGGCGTATCTCCACGATGGTGCCATCGGCCACCTTTCTCCACAGCACATCCATTTCCTCGTTGGTGATGGCGATGCAACCGCGCGTCCAGTCCACTTCCGCGTGCAATCGGCCGACATA
>DAOMGE010000001.1:104362-186961 GCA_035430165.1 Pseudomonadales bacterium
TGATGGCGATGCAACCGCGCGTCCAGTCCACTTCCGCGTGCAATCGGCCGACATAACCGAAACCGTTCTGCAAGCCGTGAATCAGGATATCGCCGCCGGGATCACAGCCCTGTTTGCGCGCCCGCTGCAAATCCGCCAGATTCGGATAGGAAATTCGCAGCGCGCGATAAAAACCGGAATCACGGATATGTTCCGACACGAAGTAGATACCTTCCGGCGTGCGTTTGTCGCCGCTGCAGGTCTTGGCACCGACAGGATTCTGTCCCAGCGCCACCTTGTAGCTCGCCACTAACTGGCCATTGGCGTAGTAACGCAACTGGTGGCGCGATTTCTCAATGATGATGCGGTCGTGCTGCGGAATGTTTTCTGCGGCACGGGCTGGCTCACCCGGCGCAGATGGCGGCGGTGCCGGGTGATAGCTGCAGCCTGCTGAGCAGACCAAGACCAGTGCCAAGCCGATATTGCGCAGCATTCCGGTACGCAAGAATCTGACAGCAGTGCGGAGAATGATCCTCTTCATAGCGGCGAGTTTATTGTGATGTACCTGTTATAGCCAGTTGTATGCCTGAAATTCAACAAGCTCTTACATTTGCGGCTTCTGCCGCAATTCCGATTCCAGTTTTTTTGTCTCGGTAATATCAACCAGTGTGATGACCACGCCATCAATCATATTGTCGAGCCGACGATACGGCATGATGCGCACGGTGAACCAGCGACCATCGCTCGTTGCAATCTGTTTCTCGCAAACAACCAGTGTACGCAACGTCTCGGCAGCATCGTCATGTAGCGACAGGTATTGCAGGCTGGTGGTGAGGTCACTGAGTGGCCGGCCGACATCACTTTCACGCAAGCTGATGATCTTCGCTGCGCGCTCTGTATAACGCCTGACGTTCAGATTTTGATCGAGGAACAGGATGGCAATCTCGATACTGTTGAGCACGTTCTGCATGTCGCTCTGCGCCAGCGCGAGATCATCCAGTTTCGATTGCAACTCGTTATTGATGGTTTGCAATTCCTCATTCATCGACTGCATTTCTTCCTTTGATGTGGTCAACTCCTCATTGGTCGATTGCAGCTCTTCATTGGTGGATTGCAACTCTTCGTTCGCTGATTGCAGCTCTTCCCGCGATGCGCGCGCCTCTTCGCGCAGCGCCTGGATTTCATCGCGGTACTGCTGCAGCTCTGCCACACGAGATACGTGCGCCTCTCCCTCTACCTTCCCTCCCTCCGCATCAACCAAACTCGGGGCAATATCACGGAACACGATCATCGTCATCCCTTGCAAATGGGAGGGCTCATAGAAAGTCTGCACCGTCACATCGACCCGCTGTTCTCCCGACGCTGTCACCACTCGCAAACCATGCAGCTGCAGCGGCTCGCTTTGCATCGCGGCCTGCTTGAGCGCAAGAAACAGCGGTGTACGCAGCCCTTCCCGTGCCATGGCGTGGATATTCCAGCTGGCCTTGCCGGCTGCCGGCTCGAGGTATTTGCCTGTGCGACCGCTGATATAGACGATATCACCATCGCTGTTCAGCACGACCGCCGCCGGCGCATACACCTGCAGCAAGACCTGGTCAGCGACGGCTTGCAGGTCACCAATGGATTGGGCGGGCGCATCTGAAGAAGACAAAGGATGTTCCTTGTTCAAGCTGGACAGGGGAGGAAACGACTTCAACATGAAATCGGGGCCACGCGCGGAAGCAGTGTTCTTGCGCAGGTAAAAACGCAATTTCGATTGCTGCGGCGCAAACAGGTTATTCAAATGCCCGACCGTCTCTGAACTACCCAGCAGTAACACGCCTCCAGGCAGCAGACTGTAGTGAAACAGTGGCAACAGCCGGCGCTGCAATCGGGCATCAAAGTAAATAAGCAGATTGCGGCAGGAAATCATGTCCAGCTTGGTGAACGGCGGATCCAGTACTACATCATGCTGCGCAAACAACACCATGTCGCGAATAGACTGGTTAATCTGGTAATGCGTTTCATGCGCGCTGAAAAAATGCGCCAGCCTTTCCCGTGAGACATCGGTACTGATCGACAGTGGATACGCGCCACGCCGCGCTGCGGCAATAGCATCCAGACTCAGATCCGAAGCAAATATTTGTAATGAAAAATCTTGCGGTTGTGGCAGCTTTTACATCACCTCGGTGAATACCATTGCCAGTGAATAGGCCTCCTCACCGGTCGAACAACCGACTACCCATGCCCGTAATTTGTCACCGCCGCACCGGCGTGCCAGCAACTCGGGCAACACGACAGCCGCCAGATGTTCCCAGACCGCTGCATCACGGAAAAAACTGGTGACACCGATCAGCAATTCATTGAACAGCAGATCAATTTCCTGTGGATTGCGGATAAGGAATTCCTGGTAGGCCGCCAGCGAAACGAGGCCGTGGATAGCCATGCGCCGTTCAATGCGACGATGTAATGTGCTGGGTTTATACAAGGAAAAATCATGTCGCGTGCGTTGCTGCAACAGCGCAATAATTGGCGTCAGCGTCGAGGATACAGTAGCGACTTGCCAATCTCCCGCAGTGGCAACAACCGGATCTGGCGCCTGCAAACCATCTTGTCCCGTTAAAACATCCTGTTTCTTTAAAACACAGGACAAGATGCGAGCCGGCAATGCTTCTGGCCGGGCGACAATATCAGCACAACCGGCGGCCATCGCACTTTTCGGCATCGAATCAAACTGTGCCGAGTCCGGTTCCTGCACGGCGGTCAATCCGCCTACGGCCTTGATTGCCTCCATCCCCAGTGTGCCGTCCGACCCCATACCCGACAGCACCACCGCAATGGCGCGCTCGCCCTGCGCACTGGCCAGCGATGAAAACAACACGTTGATCGGCAATCGCATACCGCGCGGTTCAGTCGGTTTCACCAGCTTTAGTGCACCATTAACCACGCTGAGCTCGGCATTCGGCGGTATCACATAGATACAATCCGGTTGGATGGGCATGCCCTGTACCGCTTCGTAAACCGTCATAGTGGTGATGCGTTGTAGCAATTCGGGCAACAGGGCTTTCTGTGTGGGATCCAGGTGTTGCACCACGATATAGGCCAACCCGCTGTCAGGCGGCGTACTCCCCAAAAACAGCTCCAGCGCTTCCAGTCCACCGGCAGACGCACCGATACCGACAATGCGTGTCGCCATTACCGGCAACGATTGATCCCCGATGACAGGGTTGATGGCCACAAGCAGCGATCAGGCGGCCGACGAGTTTACAGTCGCGCCAGCAATGTCTACCACAACCATCAAGATGGATTCGCGACCCGGAAAGGCGCTGGCAGTAATGTGCAACAAGGATGTGACTCCAGCATTTGCATTCACAACGCAGGAAATGGTCGTATCGCTATCACGCAATTTCTGCAACAGGGCTGACAGTAGCGGCCTGCTCGCTGGCAACAGCAAACTGTCGACAGCACAACCTTCCAGTTTGTAACGCCCCGAACCCAACAGGCGGGCGCCTGCCAGATTGCTCTCGATAATGTAGCCATCAAGACTAACAACCAGATACCCGAACGGTGCAAAATCGTAGAGCGCCCTGAAGTGTGCCAGATCCGTGGCAACCTCATGCTCATTCGCTTCGAGTTGCGCGCGCTGTAAATCCAGTTCGACCTGATGCGTCTGTAATTCATGCAACAGCTTGATAGCATCTGCAGCAGTATCAGGCGATATCGCCAACTGGTGAAGCAACGCCAGCGCATCGGGCCCCAGCGCGCACCCATGAGGCGGAGCTGTACCCTGCTTAAGCCTGGTTTCCGCTTCGGCACGCAACTGCGTGTGATCTATCTTTTTCAGCGTTACCGGTCCGGACATTCAGCTCTCCGTCAACTCAGGTTGAATTTCAACCCATGCTAGCGCAAGCAACCGGCAAAAAGTGAAAAATATCGTTTTCAAAGCAAAGGGTGTCAGAGACCGTTGATAATCACTCTCAATCACCGGCTTTACGCCAAATAGATTTTGCAACTTGTTGGCGTCATGATTTTCTCACTGAAAATTTTGTTGGATCTGGAGACAGGAAAAGGTGCCGGTGCCGGGAGGAATTTAAAAATGTACCGCCTGATTAAAAAATAATCCCTCCGGCACCTTTTCCCCGCGTTGCGTTGGCGGAGCTATTCGCTATCCTAGCCATCCCTTGCTTGCCGATCATGCGGAGCGCACCCATGCAAACACCTGATGACATCAAATACCTTGCCAGCCACCAGTGGGGTCGTCTGGAAGCCGATGGCACGGTGACGGTTGGTATCACGGATTATGCACAGGATCAGCTGGGTGATGTCGTGTTTGTGGACTTGCCCGCTGTCGGCACCCAACTGACGCAAAAAGGCGAGGCCGGGGTGATCGAGTCGGTCAAGACCGCCTCTGACCTGTTTGCGCCCGTCTCGGGCAAGGTCATTGCCATCAATCCCAAACTGGAAGAAACACCGGAAATCGTCAACGATTCCCCTTATGCACAGGGCTGGCTATTCAAGGTGGAACCGGACAATGCCGCCAGTGAATGGCACGACTTGCTGGATGCCGCCGGTTACCAGCAAGCCGTGGCCGCCGAGCAGGATGATTGAGGTATACCGCACCGATCTCGACCCGGAAAGTACGGATAGTGAAAATCGCAGCGGAACCAAGTCGCTGATTCACCCTCAAAGCTCGCAGTGATAGACTTCTTTCCCCCCGGAGGAAAAGACTGTATGACCAAGACACTGATCCCAGCCCACGTACTGGCGCCCAGCATGGGACTCGCCAGCTACTCGCAGGCGATCAACAGCATCGCCATCCTGACAGCAGAGGAAGAGCGCAAACTCGCAGAAGACCTGTACTACCGCGAAGACCTCGACGCTGCGCGTCAGCTGGTCCTGTCTCACCTGCGTTTTGTCATGCACATTGCCCGCAGTTACAGCGGTTACGGCCTGCCACAAGCCGATCTGGTACAGGAAGGCAATATCGGCCTGATGAAAGCGGTCAAACGTTTCAACCCTGAAAAGGGTGTACGCCTGATCTCGTTTGCCGTCCACTGGATCAAGGCCGAAATCCACGAGTACATCCTGCGCAACTGGCGCATCGTCAAGATCGCCACCACCAAGGCCCAGCGCAAGCTGTTCTTTAACCTGCGCAGCGCCAAGAAAAGCCTCGCGTGGCTTTCAAACGATGAAGCCCACGCCGTAGCCAGAGACCTGGGTGTCAATGTCAGCGACGTGCGCGAAATGGAAGGCCGGCTCGCCAACTACGACGCCTCGTTCGATGCCAGCCCGGACGACGATGACGACCAGGCATTCGTCGTGCCTGCCAGCTATCTGGAAGCGGAGGACAGCGATCCATCCATGCAACTGGAAAATGAAAACTGGGAAGACGTCAGCACCCGCCAGCTGACCCACGCCATGCGCGATCTGGATGAACGCAGCCGCGACATCCTGCAAAAACGCTGGCTGAATGACGACAAGGCGACATTGCATGACCTGGCTGCCGAGTACAACGTATCCGCCGAACGCATTCGCCAGCTGGAACAGAGTGCCATGAAAAAACTGCGGCTGGCGATGGATCTGTAAACCCACTGCCCGACCTGAACCCGTTATGGCCCCGCGACAAACCGTGGCAGCGCCATAACGGGAAACTTGCCAAGACCGGCTTTCTCTCTGACAATCGCCCGCCTCAGCCGTAAAACGGATATACACTTTTTTGGACGATCTCAGTACCAGCGCCCTCTTTATCATCCTGGGCTGCCTTATCTTCGGTTCCGCCTTCTTCTCCAGTGCAGAAACTGGTCTGGTATCGCTCAACCGTTACAAACTGCGCCACCTCATCAAACGCAACCATCGCGGTGCGCGGCTGGCCAACTCCCTGCTGGAAAGGCCTGATCGCTTCTTCGGTATTGTGCTGCTCGGCAACACCTTCCTGAACATTGCCTCCGGCACGGTGGCCTCCATTCTCGCCATCCGCCTGTACGGTGAAGACAGCCTCGCCATTGCTACCTTTGTACTGACACTGGCTGTGCTGATTTTCGCGGAGGTGACGCCGAAAACCATCGCCGCCCTGCATCCCGAGCGTGTTGCCTTTCCTGCCAGCTACGTGCTGGTACCCTTACTGAAAGTCCTGTATCCCCTGGTCTGGATCACCAACCAGGCATCCAACGGCCTGCTGGCGCTGTTCCGCATCAACGCACAACACAACCACAACGACCAGCTGACACCGGAAGAATTGCGCACGGTGGTGCATGAATCCGGCAAGATGATTTCACCTCGCTACCGGGGCATGCTGCTCAATATTCTTGACCTCGGCAAAATGACCGTGCAGGACATCATGGTGCCGCGCACACAGGTCAGCGGCATCGATATTGATCGCAGCGATGCAGAAGTCATGCAGCTCCTGCAAAACACTGACTACACACGCATCCCGGTTTACCAGGGGGAAATCAACAACGTGCTCGGCATCCTGCACATGCGCCGCATCGGCAAACTGGTGGATGACGAATCACGTGAACGCGATGTGCGCGAATTCATCATGGAAAACATGCGCGAGCCATACTTTGTACCGGAAACCACACCGCTCAATGTGCAACTGGTCAATTTCCAGAAAGAAAAACGCCGCATTGCCCTTGTCGTTGACGAGTATGGCGATGTGCAGGGCGTGGTGACACTGGAAGATATCCTGGAACAGATCGTTGGCGAATTCACCACCAACCTCGGTGAAAGCAGCAGCGAGTACGAAAAACTGGCTGACGGCAGATACCGTATCGATTGCAGCCTGAATATCCGTGACATCAACCGCCACCTGGAATGGCACCTGCCGATCAAGGCCAACAGCGCACGCACATTGAACGGTTTGTTTGTGGATCACCTCGGCGCAATCCCGGCCAGCAATGTCTGCTTTATTATCGGCAATTATTATTTTGAAACCGAAACGATCGCTGATAACAAGATCCAGAGTGTTATCGCGTTTGAAAAGGCATCCCTGCCTGATTAAGTTTTTTCCGGATTAACGAGATCCTGTCAACTCAGGAACAACTGGTAAGCTTCATTACCGGTTTCTTCTTTCCACGGATAATTCAGGCTGTCGAGATAGGCCTGCAGCTGTCTGAGTTCTCCATCCGGCACCTGCAAACCCGCCAGGACGCGACCGTACGCTGCACCGTGGTTGCGGTAATGGAAGAGCGAGATATTCCAGCGCTGGCCCAGGCCTGTCAGGAACTGCATCAATGCACCCGGCCGCTCGGGAAATTCAAACCGGAAAATATGCTCGTCCGTAATCCCGGGCGCACGACCGCCTACCAGATGCCGGATATGTAACTTCGCCATCTCGTTATCCGTCATGTCCAGTACCGGATATCCCTTGTTTTGCAGCAGATTGACGAGGCCTTCCCGATCCTGGCCCCCTGCAGCAATCTGCACGCCAACAAAAATATGCGCATCACGCTGGTCGGCATAGCGGTAATTGAATTCGGTGATATTGCGCTTGCCCAGTGTCTCGCAAAACAGTTTGAAACTGCCGGGCCGTTCCGGAATGGTGACAGCCAGCACGGCCTCGCGTTTTTCGCCGGTTTCCGTGCGTTCGGAAATATAACGCAGCCGGTCAAAATTGATATTGGCGCCGCTATCAATCGCCACCACGTTTTCACCGCGCAGTTTGTTTTCCTGCAGGTATTTTTTCAGGCCAGCCAGTGCCAGCGCGCCAGAGGGTTCGGCAATGGAACGTGTGTCTTCAAAAATATCCTTGATCGCCGCACAGATTTCATCGGTCGTGACCGTGATTACACCATCAATGGTTTTGCGCAACACACGAAACGTTTCCTCACCGATTTGCGCAACCGCTGTGCCATCGGCAAACAAACCCACCTGGGATAAACGCACACGTTTTTTCTTCTGCATGGCAGCTGCCAGACACGCAGCGTCTTCTGATTCGACGGCAAACACTTTCACATCGGGCCGCACATATTTGATATACGCGGCGACACCGGCACACAAACCGCCACCGCCCACCGGCACAAATACCGCGTGCAGGTTATCGGGATGCTGGCGCAGGATTTCCATACCGACCGTGCCCTGGCCCGCGATCACATCCGGATCGTCGTACGGGTGCACGTAGGTCATGCCTTTTTCTTTTACCAGCAATTGCGCATGCGCCGACGCTTCATCGTAAGTATCGCCTTGCAATACAACTTTCGCACCGCGTGATTTGACCGCATCAACCTTGATTTGCGGTGTGGTGCGCGGCATCACAATTGTCGCCTTCACGCCCATGCGTTGCGCGGCCAGTGCAAGACCCTGTGCATGGTTGCCGGCTGATGCCGCAATCACGCCACGATCCAGTGCCTCTTGCGGCAACTGGCACATCTTGTTGTAGGCACCGCGCAACTTGAATGAAAAAACCGGCTGCAAGTCTTCGCGCTTCAGTAGCACAGCGTTGCCGACACGCGATGACAACAACGGCATCGCATCGAGCGGGGTTTCCTGCGCAACATCGTAGACGCGTGCATTCAGGATACGTTTGATATAGGTGTGCGGCATGGGATCCTCCAGTCGCGCCATGGTAGCGACTGGCTGGCAGTGAATCCACTGCCACGAAAAACACAGCCATTACAGCGGTGCAATATCCTCGACGTGCAGGGAAAACACACCGCGTTGTCGATCCTGGAAATAATGATGCAGGGTGCGCCACATGGTGCGAAACGCCAGTTCCTTCCAGGGAATCTCGGCTTCAGTGAACAATTTCACTTCCAGCGATTCCTGCGTGTGCGACGCAAACACCGGCTCCCTGAGCTCCGCCAGATACATCATGTAAACCTGGCCGATATACGGCAGATTGAACATGCAGTACAAATCACCCATCACAACATGGGCGCCTGCTTCCTCGACTGTCTCGCGCGCAGCACCTGCCGCCACTGTTTCACCCAGCTCCAGAAAACCGGCAGGCAAGGTCCAGAAACCGAGGCGCGGCTCGATGGCACGCTTGCACAGCAACACCTGCTCGCCATAAAACGGCAAGCAACCGGTAATGATGCGCGGGTTTTGATAATGGATTGCCCCACAGCTGGCACAAACGTGTCGCTCACGATTATCCCCTGCAGGTATCAGGAGATGCACTGCACTGCCGCAGTCCGGACAAAATTTCATGATGGTTGCCAGTGAGAATCCATGCCGACATTTTAACCCGACGGCACACCTGCTGCCCAACGACGCGAAAGCCCGTTTTTTATCAATCCATACGATACCGTGACATTCCGGTAAAACTTGCCGACAATACCGGCACGCACTTCCCCCGACACCACAGAAAACGCCACAGGAGACTGGACGTGTCTAGCACACCCCTCAACATGGTGGACTGGTTCCGGCATTCCGCACCGTACATCCACGCCCATCGCGGCAAGACCTTTGTCCTGATGTTGCCGGGAGAAGCTGTGCTGCACGAAACCTTTGCACACACCGTGCATGACATCGCGTTGCTGAACAGCCTCGGTGTAAAACTGGTGTTGGCCGTTGGTGCACGTGCGCAAATCGATACAGCTCTCGCCAGGGTTCACATGAAACCCGCGCTACACAAAGGCGTGCGCATCACCGATAGCACCGCCCTGCCACTGGTGGTTGAAGCTGCCAGCAGTGTACGCACACAAGTGGAAGCTTTGCTTTCTACCGGACTCGTCAATTCACCGATGCACGGCGCACAGATTCGCGTTACCGGCGGCAATTTTGTCACTGCCAAACCGATCGGTGTGCGTGACGGCGTGGATTTCCATCACACAGGTGAAGTAAGGCGTGTGGATGCAGACGCCATCCGGTCTGCGCTGGATCACCATGCGATCGTGGTGTTGCCATGCCTCGGCTATTCTGCCAGCGGCGAAATTTTCAACCTTGCCATTGAAAATATTGCCACACATGTCGCACAGGCACTGGATGCTGACAAGCTGATCGCGTTTATCGCCACACCGGGCTTGCTCGATAAACAAGGACAACTGCAGCGGGAACTCAAACCGGCGCAGGCCACTGCACTGCTGAAAAAACATGCGATTGACCATGAGCTTTCCGCGCTGCGCGCCGCTGTCAATTTTATTGATCACAGCACCGCTGAAAACCACAAGGCGCGCGCGCACCTGATCAGTTACAGCAAGAACGGCAGTCTGCTCGAGGAACTTTTCACTCGTGAAGGCAGCGGGACGTTGATTGCGCACGACAGTGCCGAACTCATTCGTGCCGCAACGCTGGATGATGTCGGCGGCATACTGGAACTGATACAACCACTGGAAGCCGAAGGCGTTCTCGTGCGTCGCTCACGTGAAGTGCTCGAAGCAGAAATCAGCAACTTCACCGTCATTGAACACGAAGGCCTGATTGCCGCCTGCAGCGCCCTGTATACATATCCCGACAGTAAAATGGCGGAAGTCGCTTGCGTCGCCACGCATCCGCATTACCGGGGCGGTGGCCGTGCAAGCCTGTTGCTGGATCATCTGGAAAAACTGGCGAAAAAACGCGGCCTGAAAAAACTGTTTGTGCTTACCACACAAACAGCGCACTGGTTTGTCGAAAAAGGATTTGTCCATGCCAAAATTGACCAGCTGCCCAACAAGAAACAGCAGCTGTATAACTACCAGCGCAATTCAAGAATTTTTATCAAACCCATCTAGGTCTTTTTGCAATAACCCTGTTGTTTACCAAGAGAATCCGAAACATGCCCACCTATCGCTCCAGAACTTCGACTGCCGGACGCAACATGGCCGGCGCACGCGCCCTGTGGCGCGCGACCGGGATGCAAGATGCCGATTTCCAGAAACCGATCATTGCGGTCGTCAATTCGTTCACCCAGTTCGTACCGGGTCATGTGCACCTCAAGGATCTCGGCCAACTCGTCGCACGCGAAATTGAAAAGCACGGCGGTGTCGCCAAGGAATTCAACACGATTGCCGTCGACGACGGTATCGCGATGGGACACGACGGCATGCTGTACTCACTGCCTTCGCGCGACATCATCGCCGATTCCGTGGAATACATGGTCAACGCGCATTGTGCCGATGCGATGGTCTGCATCTCGAACTGCGACAAAATCACGCCAGGTATGTTGATGGCGGCCCTGCGCCTGAACATTCCCTGCGTGTTTGTCTCCGGCGGCCCCATGGAAGCCGGCAAGACAAAACTGGGCGAACATAAGCTCGATCTGGTTGATGCGATGGTGATTGCAGTCAGCGACGATGCCAGCGATGAAAAAGTTGCCGAATACGAACGCAGCGCGTGCCCGACCTGCGGCTCCTGTTCCGGCATGTTCACCGCCAACTCGATGAACTGCCTGACCGAAGCGCTGGGCTTGTCATTGCCTGGCAACGGTTCCGTGCTCGCCACCCACAGCGATCGCCAGCAATTATTTCTCGATGCAGCACGTTATGTTGTCGACATTACCAGACGCCATTACGAACAGGATGATTTTTCCGTGCTGCCGCGTTCGATCGCCTCATTCAAGGCATTTGAAAATGCGATGACACTCGACATCGCGATGGGCGGCTCCACCAACACCATCCTGCACCTGCTCGCGGCTGCGCAGGAAGCAGAATTGTCTTTCACACTGACCGACATCGATCGCCTGTCGCGCAAGGTGCCGCAGCTGTGCAAGGTTGCCCCGAGCACACCGAAATACCACATGGAAGATGTGCATCGCGCCGGCGGCATCATGAGCATACTCGGCGAACTGGATCGTGCCGGTTTGCTGCACACCGACGTGCCTACCGTGCACAGCAAAACCCTGAAAGATGCGATACAGCAATGGGACATCACACTGACCAACGATGACCGTGTAAAGGAATTTTTCCGTGCCGGCCCTGCAGGTATTCCGACACAGACAGCATTCAGCCAGAGCACGCGTTGGCCAACCCTGGATGTTGATCGCACAGAAGGCTGCATCCGCTCGATCCAACATGCGTACAGCACAGAAGGTGGCCTCGCTGTTTTGTACGGCAACATCGCCGAAAAAGGTTGCGTGGTAAAAACCGCAGGTGTGGATGAAGGTAATTTTGTTTTTGAAGGCTCGGCCTATATTTGCGAAAGCCAGGATGACGCGGTACGCGATATTCTCGACGACAAGGTGAAAGCGGGTGATGTGGTAATTGTGCGTTACGAAGGCCCGCGCGGCGGCCCGGGGATGCAGGAAATGCTCTACCCGACCAGCTATATCAAATCGAAAGGTCTCGGCAAGGTTTGCGCACTGCTTACCGATGGTCGTTTTTCCGGCGGCACCTCCGGTTTGTCGATCGGCCATGTTTCACCGGAAGCTGCAGCGGGCGGGGCAATTGCACTGATCGAACACGGTGACCGTATCCGCATTGACATACCGAAACGCGCCATCGATGTACTGGTCAGCATGGAAGAACTCGCACATCGCCGTGCAAAAATGGAAGCGAAAGGCAAAGAGGCATGGAAACCGGCACAAGCGCGGCCACGCAAAGTCTCGGCTGCGCTGAAAGCCTATGCAAAACTGGCGATGAGTGCTGATGTCGGCGCAGTGCGCGACCTGAGTTTGCTCGACTGAATGCCGCCAAACAATTACGCAACCCCAACAGCACAGGAAAATTGCATGCCGTATAGCCCGGACATTATTGAAGAACTGGAAATCCTGTCGTTGTTTGATTTGTCGAGCACGCAGTCAGGCATCAAGATTCACAAATCCGCGATGAAAACCGAGGTGGAGGCTGCCAAACGCCTGCACAGGAAAGGCCTGATTACACAGGCAGATGGCGGCTATCTGACCACACTCGGCCTGGAAGCTGCTGAACACGCGGAATCATTGTGCCGGATATTGCAGGCAGAAAAATCGAACTGATTGTTATTAACAGAAATGTTTATTAACAGAAAAAATCAGTGGCAGCGAGGATGCTTTCCCGCTGCCTGCGCCTGCCGATAGAGCGGCGACGCCTTGTAAAGATTTTTACCCAACTGGTTGATGCGTTCATTGCCTGAAGGGTGCGTCGACAGGAATTCCGGCGGCCCGTCGCCTTCCTTTTTTTCCATGAGGCGCCACAACGCAACGCTTTCCTGTGGATCAAAACCGGCACGCGCCATCATTTCCTGGCCGATAATGTCGGCTTCCGCTTCCTGGGTGCGACTGAACGGCAACATCACTCCCAGCTGCGTTCCCAGGCCAAACACCGATGCTGCCACCGGATTGATCTGGCCTGCCACCTCCTGCGTCACCTGTTGCAGCATGCCAATGGATGCACGCTCATTGGCATGTTTTGCCAGTACGTGACCAATTTCATGGCCGATAACGGCCGCCAGCTGCGCATCGTTCTGCACCAGTTTCAACATGCCGGTATGCACACCGACTTTTTTACCGGGCAATGCAAATGCATTCGGCGTATCGTCTACAAAAACACGGATTTCCCAACCGCTGCGCATATCAGCACCGAGTGTTGTCGTTAATGCATTGACAACACACTCGACGCGCGCGTTAGCGGCGGCGTCCTGTACCGGCGGTTTTTGCTGTTTCATCTGTGCAAAAGCCTGCTGCCCCATGCTGTTCATTTCCTGGTCGCCCACCATGATGAACTGGCTGCGCCCGGTTGGTGATGTAACACAGGAACCCAGCAACAGCGCACAACATACCAGGACGATACGATTACAAGCACAGGAAACAGGAGTGAACGATTTCATGTCTGCTTATATCAACTCGGATGTGCAATGCGGACAACGCGTCGCCTTGATGGAAATCTTCGAGATACATTTCGGACATTCTTTTGTCGTCGGGTCCACTTCTTTCTTGAAGCGATTCATCTGTTTGATCACCATGAAAATCGCAAACGCCACAATCAGGAAATCCAGCACGGTATTGATAAACATGCCATAACGGATCACTACTGGCGCTTTCCCCAAAGCTTCTGCCTGCAAGGTAATCACCAGATGCGAGAAATCGACGCTACCCATCAGCAACCCGATTGGCGGCATGATGATGTCATTGACCAGTGATGTAACGATCTTGCCAAATGCACCACCGATAATCACGCCGACCGCCATATCCATGACGTTCCCACGCATCGCGAATTCCTTGAAATCTGTTACCAAACTCATCTGCTATCTCCCAGGGATAAATAAAAAATAAAAATCATTCCTCATCCACTGCCACCAATTCACCCCCTTCCAGCAAACGGAAAAGGTTGAGGTATTGCAGGGTTAACTTGTGGTTCGGCGCAAAGTGAATCATCGGCGTATGCATTTCACGCGACTCTTTCAGTTTCACCGATGAGGTCAGGTAGCTTTCGAGCACTGGCAAGCCATCCTGTTTCAGCTGCTCGATCAACTCTGCAGGCAAACGCGCCTGCGCATTGAACTGGTTGACGACTACGCCTTCAATAATGAGATCTTCGTTATGGTCTTCTCGAATTTCTGCAACCGTATTCACAAGATTGTAAAGCGCCTGCCTGGAGAAACTGTCGCAGTCAAATGGAATCAACAGGCGATCCGTTGCCATCAAGGCCGTACGGCTGTAAAAATTCAGTGCCGGTGGTGTATCGATATAAATCCGGTCGTAGTGTTTTGATAACTGTTCCAGTGCCTCGCGCAACTTGTAAATCTTGTGGCGACTTTCCAGCTCACGCTCCAGTGTCGCCAGCTCCGGACTGCCCGGCATAACGGACAAACGGGCAAAATGTGTGGGATGACAAAAGCCGGGCAGATACGCCTTGCGTCCGAACAGGCCGAGAAATGTCTTGAAAAAATCCGCAGCATTATTGTCTTTTTGCGCATAGGAAGGGCCGAGCAGATATTCAGAACTGTTGCACTGGGTATCGAGATCAATCAACAAGGTTTTCAGACCCTGCTGTGCGCTGATCGCCGCCAGATTACAACTGATACTGGTTTTGCCAACACCGCCCTTCTGGTTGAAGACCACGCGTTTCATTGTTCATTCCTCCCGGTGTCAACACCGACTGCCTGTACTGCATATTTCACGCAGATCATGCTATCACTTATCCAGCTCAGACCGCGAAACCTGCCATGCGTTCAGCTGCCAATCACTACCAAAGGCGGCGGCAAACGCGTTGCAAAGTGTCGCACAGCGATCATTAACACCCTGTTGCAGATACTGCTGCAACTGCGCATAAACCTTGTCCTTGAATGTGGCGCCATCGCCAGCGTGCTCGCCCAGATTATCGAGACTTACGCGAAACGGTAAACCGCAACTGATGTGCAGCAGCCATTCCAGTGCCTGTGGTTTTACTTCCAGCCGCTCGAACTGTTGCTGTTGTGCGGCATCACGGCCGTCCGGCGCATACCAGTAGCCCCAGTCCGGTAACAGGCGTCGTTCGGGACCCGCCACCAGCCAATGGGCAATTTCGTGCAGACTGCTGGAGACAAAATCCTCTCGATAATAAATCCGGTGCTGCGGTGCCGATACATCAGCTGGCTGGTAGTAAGGCTCTGCCGCACCACCGATCAGGATCGTATTATGGCTATCGACAAATACGGCATTGAAGACGCGCTCGATATCCATCCCGCACGGCGTTGCCTTGTCCCCGGCAAGCTCAGCGCGGGACAAGGCGCAAAACCCTTGAATATTGGTAAAACAGCTGCATATAGTGCTTGAAATGATTTTTTGGCGGCAAGTATTGTGGTTTCTATGATCAGCCTGTACTGTTACTACAGACGGGTGCCATTTTACATGGCTGAAAGCAAAGCGGTTAATGAACGGCTGGCAGCCATTCACCAGACCACCCGCGCAGGAGGTAGTCTATGAGTACGCCTACCCATCCCGACTCTGGCGACAACCGGCCAGACAATGTCATTGACCTCTTTTCCCGCAAGCCGCTGAGCCAGCTAGCCAATGCCCCTTTTATCCGCCTGGCCGCCGAGCTCGACGGTCTGGAAATGCTGTACAGCAATAAAACCCACCCCGGCAAATATTTCGCACTCAAGATCCTGTGCTGGGGGCTGAGGGAAAGTGGTGAGGTTGTTGGACTCGTGCCCTGGATGACAGACATCATCCCTTGCCCCGATATTGAAGATCCGCTGGAAGGCCAGTTCGAGGGCTATTACGATCCCGGTATCGACGAGATTTTTTTCGAGCCGCCCGAGCATAAAATAATCGAACTGGAAACCAGTGCCAGCTACTACCAGTATCACTGCACCACGCCCGATGAAGTGATACAGGAAATTCCTGACAACATCGGCACCCATGCCGTGCTCGCTTCCGCACTACCAAACACGCTGATGCTGATGGAAGTGATCAGCTGGCAGCTGCACTGTGACGGCAAGATCCACGCGATGCTGATCGACTCCGAGCAAAGTCATAACACACCCGTACTGCCGGGCGATGACTGTCTCTACAGTGCACAGGAACACCCGAAATTCCGCTATTTCTTCCAGCACACGATTGCCAACAAGCTGAAAGAACAGGATCCGGAAGCACTGGCCGCTATTGCTGCACTGGTGGAAAAAACTGAAAAGGCCTGATGGAAATTCCCGGCTCACCCCACGCGGATCCGCAGGCGGGTATGCCACCTGCCTGCCAATCCGCTCCCTGTAAGATCATGCCCGCCTGAAGCCGTTACCGCACACGACAAACCGTAGTAACGGCAGTAACATGCCTGCACAAAAAGGAGGCTGCGCCCATGAACCAGAGAACCATGACGGACTTGCTGGACCATATGATCCCGCAGACCATCTGGCGTACCACACCCACCCAGCAAATGATTGTACGCGCCCGCACACTGACCGCCGTCCTGATTTTCTCCATGGCTATTCCCTCGCTTGCATTGATGGCTGTCATAGCGTTACAGGTAGTCACCGACAAGAGTTTTTACGCCGCCATAGCCAGCCTGGTGGCCAGCATTGCTGTCGTTACCATGCAACACATCCGCTTCCAGTCATCCGCCAACCTGCAAATGACTGCCCGGTTATTTTCATTTACATTTTTTCTTGCTCTGACTATCGCAACCTTCCTGACTGGTGGATGGCACTCCCCGGTAGTGTTACTGCTGTTCTGCACACCAATTATCGTTCACCTGATCAGCGACTCACGGGAAGCGGTGTGGGCAGTACTCGGCACATTCCTCACCGGCGTGATTTTTCTGGAGCTGGACGTGATGGACGTTGCACTGCCACACATCATGCACGAAGAAAACCGTGCCTATGTGCAAGGCATCGTCTGGCTGGTCGCTTTCCTGATCCAGCTATTATTGTTCGGCACACAAGCATGGGCACTTGAGGCGCACGACTACCAAAACCATCACGACATCAGCAGTGGCAACACAACACCGGACAAAAAGCCTTGAGGCAGCACGAAAACAAAAAACCCGGCCATTACGCCGGGTTTTTTGTCTGTACAAGCTTTTTTCGATTTGGTGGAGATAAGCGGGATCGAACCGCTGACCTCTTGCATGCCATGCAAGCGCTCTCCCAGCTGAGCTATACCCCCAAGGAGGCGGCATTCTATGAATCGTCCGCATGCCTGTCAATCGAAACTCAGTTTGCAGGCAAACCCAACGCACGGTAATCCTTCTCCCATTGCTTGGTTTCTTTCTTGGACACACCACCAGCAACTTGCAAGGCTTCACGCAGGCGCGCACGGGTCAGGTCAGAGCCCAGCAGGGCCATCGAATCAAACAACGGCGGTGAGGAAGTGGAGCCGGTCAGGGCAATGAAAAGCGGCTGCAGAAACGCCTTCATTTTCAAGCCGCCCATCGCATCCACCAGCGCCTTGATCGACGCGTACAGGTCATCGCGCGCCCAGCTGCGCTGGGTATCCAGCAGCCAACCGGTGTATTGCAGGATGCGACGCAACTGTTCATCGTCCATGTTCAAAGCATCGAAATCTGCCTTGCAGATATCCGGCATGCCCGAAAAGAAAAAACTGACCAGCGCAGGCAATTGGGAAAAGCGCTCGACGCGACTCTGGATCAGTGGAATCAGTGGTTTCAGGTAGTTCTCGTTCAGTGCCCACTGCCCAACCCGTGCGGCAAAGGCATCGGCGTCAAGGTTTTCACGAATCCAGCGGCCGTTGAGCCAGTCCAGCTTTTCTATGTCGAATACCGGCCCACCAAGAGTGATGGTTTTAAGGTCGAAATGCGCCAGCATCTCGTCCAGTGTGAATTTCTCTTCCTCATTCGGCATCGACCAGCCCATTCGCGCCAGATAATTGAGTAACGCTTCCGGCATATAACCCATGCGACGGTAGTAGTTGATGCTGGTGGGATTCTTGCGCTTGCTCAGCTTGGATTTGTCCGGGTTGCGCAATAGTGGCAGGTGGCACAAGACCGGCGCTTCCCAACCGAAATACTGGTACAGCAACAAATGCTTGGGCGCAGAGTTGATCCACTCTTCACCGCGAATCACATGGGTAATCTGCATCAGGTGATCGTCAACCACATTCGCCAGATGATAGGTCGGCATGCCGTCACCTTTCATCAACACCTGCATGTCCACCTGCTGCCAGTCGATGACAATCTTGCCGCGCAACAAGTCATCAATTTCACACTGGCCCTGTTCAGGAATTTTCATGCGAATAACATACGGTTCACCAGCCGCAAGTTTCTGCTCTACCTCTGCCTGCGTCAGTTGCAGGCTGCGGCCGTCATATTTTGGTGTTTCACCTCGCGCCATCTGTTCGGCACGCATCTGTTCCAGCTCTTCCGCCGTAGCAAAACAGTAAAACGCATGCCCCTTGTTGATCAGCTCCAGCGCGTAATCCTTGTAGATAGACATGCGCTCGCTCTGGCGATACGGGCCGTGCGGACCACCGACATCAGGGCCCTCATCCCAATCCAGTCCCAACCAGCGCAGAGACTGCAATATCGCCATCTCGGATTCCGGCGTGCTGCGTGCCTGGTCGGTATCCTCAATACGCAAAATAAATTTACCGCCGTGCTGACGCGCAAAACACAGGTTGAACAACGCGATATACGCTGTACCGAGGTGGGGATCACCCGTAGGTGATGGTGCGATGCGTGTACGAATGTCAGACATAAAGAAACCGCCTCATAGAGAGGCGGCAATTATAGGGCTTGATGCTGCAGGCGACGAGCCTGAATGCGGATAACGCGATGATCAGCGCAAACTGGCGTTGATACGATCCAGTGCGGCACTACCAGGGCATAACTCTTTTTCTGTGAGCGAATTGAGCGGTTTGGCGGTGGTGTTGAGAAACTGGTGCGTCTCTTCCGCTTCCGGATCGATATACAGCAATCCGGTCAGGATATCGCCATCCTTCAACGCAGCACGTTGCGCCGCCAGGGCGGCACTGCGATCGCGAGGATCATGGTTGCTACCGGCTTTCTGCAAACGCACCACAGAACCGTCGTGCAGCGTCACCTCCTGCGTGGTGCCTTCGAGATAGCTGGTGACAATTTCTTCGCGCATTGGCACGAAATCGACAGCGCCGGTTGCTTCCAGATGCTCGCGCACGTAATCGTAACTCTTGGTCGAGCCCTTGTGATTATTGAACGTTACACAAGGAGAAATCACATCAATAAAGGCAAAACCATCGTGTGACATCGCTGCCTTCAGCAAGGGCACCAGTTGTTCCTTGTCGCCGGAAAAGCTGCGGGCCACAAACGTAGCACCGAGCTGCAGGGCCAGACTGACGAGATCCATCGGCTGGTACTGGTTTTCACTGCCTTTCTTGCTAATGGAACCGACATCTGCCGTAGCAGAATCCTGACCTTTGGTTAAACCGTAGCACCCATTATTTTCGACGATGTAAAGCATATTGAGGCTGCGGCGCACCACATGCGCGAACTGACCCATACCGATAGACGCTGTATCGCCATCACCCGATACACCGATGTATAACAAATCGCGATTCGCGAGATTGGCGCCGGTAGCAACAGAAGGCATGCGTCCGTGTACCGAGTTGAAACCATGTGACTGGCCGAGAAAATACGTTGGCGTTTTCGATGAGCAACCGATACCAGACAATTTCGCCACACGATGCGGCTCGATCGACAACTCATAACAAGCACGCACTATCGCAGCAGAAATCGAATCGTGACCGCAACCTGCACACAAGGTTGACAGTGAGCCTTCGTAATCACGGAGGCTGTAACCCAGTCGATTGGGTTTCGCTGATGGATGTTCAAAACGGCTGCGGACGTAAGTCATGTCGCTCTCTTTTCTCTCAATTGGTGCCGCTTACACACTTTTGCGGATGGGTGTAACCGTCGCAGGATGCAAGTGGCCTCGGATTTTGCGCAGGATCTGCTGCGCAGTGATCGGCATGCCATCGAAATTCAATACCGGAATCATTTGCAGTGGCGACACATCGTTTTCCGCCATCAGCAAGGTACGCAACTGCGCATCACGATTCTGCTCGATAACAAAGACTTTTTCATGGCGCGCAATAAAATCATCCACTGTTTTATTGAACGGAAAGGCACGGATACGCAAGGCGTTCAGTCGAATACCCTCTTCGGCAAGGATATCCAGCGCTTCGCGCGCCGCCTCCGTGGAAGTGCCAAAGAAAATCACTCCGTACTTCGCCTCATCATGCTGCGCATACAATTCCGGCGCAGGAACATACTGTTTCGCAGTTTCAAACTTGCGAACCAGACGCTCCATGTTCTCGACATATTTATCCCCGTCTTCGGTGTACACCGCATAGGTATCACGTGACGTGCCGCGCGTGAAAAACGAGCCTTTGCTCGGGTGCGTGCCGGGAATTGTGCGATAGCAGATTCCATCACCATCAACATCAAGGTAACGGCCAAATTTTTCAATCTTGTCGAGTTGCTCGGCGCTAAGCGTCTTTCCTCGCTTGTAAGACCGCTTGTCATCCCAGCTAAGCGGAGGTGACATGTGATCGTTCATACCCAGTTCCAGATCCGTCAGCATGATGATAGGCGTTTGCAACTGTTCGGCGAGATCAAAGGCATCCGCCGTCATATCAAAACATTCTTTCGGTGTGGCAGGGAACAACAACACATGCTTGGTGTCACCGTGCGAGGCGTAGGCAGACAGGAGAATATCGGACTGCTGTGTACGTGTCGGCATACCGGTAGATGGACCAGCGCGCTGCACATCAATTAACACCGCAGGAATTTCAGCGAAGTAGGCGAGGCCGAGAAATTCGCTCATCAGCGATACGCCCGGACCAGAAGTCGCCGTGAAAGAACGCGCGCCATTCCAGTTGGCGCCGATCACCATGCCCATCGCGGCCAACTCATCTTCCGCTTGCATGATGGCAAAGTTTTTCTCGCCAGTACCCGCATCGACGCGCAAGCGATTGGCGTATTTATCAAACGCATCCACTACCGATGTGCTCGGTGTAATCGGGTACCACGCAGCAACTGTTGCACCACCGTAAACCGCGCCCAGACCACAAGCGGTATTACCGTCCACAAGAATACGGTTGCCAACTTTATCGCAACGTTTGAGGCGTAACCCTAACGGACACTGGAAGTGATCTTTCGCATACTGGTAGCCGAGTTCCAGGGCATGCACGTTCGGAGCAATCAGCTTTTCCTTGCCCTTGAACTGGTCGCCGATCAGGCCTGTCAGCACTTCGAATTCGATATCCACCAAGGCGGCCAACGCACCGACATAGATAATGTTCTTGAACAGCTGGCGCTGGCGGGGATCCGTGTATTCACGCATGGAAATTTCCATGAGCGGAATCGGCAGGATATGGATATCGCTGCGCAGCAATTTTTTATCAAGCGGCTTGGTGGAGTCGTAAATAAAGTAGCCGCCTGGCGTCACATCAAGAATATCTTTTGCTATCGATTGTGGATTCATCGACACCATAATTTCCGAACCACCACCACGGCGACCCAGATAACCTTTCTCGCAAATACGCACTTCATACCAGGTAGGCAAGCCCTGGATATTGGACGGAAAAATATTGCGCGGGCTGACCGGAATGCCCATGCGGAACACCGCTTTTACAAATAGCGCGTTGGCGCTTGAAGAGCCAGTACCGTTAACGTTGGCAAACTTGACAACAAAATCGTTGACCGCTTCGAGTTTTTTCATGATCTCATCCCCGCCTCAAGCCGCACACTTCTTGTCTGGAGTGTCTTTGCCGGCTTTGGTAACGCTGTAAAGATATTTCTGCATATCCCACGCTGACGTCGGGCAGCGCTCTGCACACAAACCGCAATGCAGGCATACGTCTTCGTCTTTTACCATGATCCGGCCCGTGCTGAGGCCATCAGCAATATAGAGCGCCTGTTCATGATTGATCGCGGGTGCACTCAGGTGTTCACGCAATACATTTTCATCGTCGGCAGGCGCTGTAAATGTAATACAGCGTGTCGGGCAAATATCAACGCAGGCATCACATTCAATGCATTTGCTGGCGGTGAAAACCGTTTGTACGTCACAGTTCAGACAGCGCTGCGTTTCTTCATACGCGGTAGCAACGTCAAAGCCCAGCTCCACTTCCAGCATACGATCGGCAAGCGCTTTTTCTTTCGGCGCATGTGGCACCGCATAGCGCACATCGTGCGAAATGGCGCTGTCGTAGCTCCATTCGTGGATACCCATTTTCTGGCTGATCAGGGTAGTGCCTGGTTCAGGTCGTGTATCCACAGACAAACCGCGACAGAACAGATCAATCGAGATGGCGGCCTGATGGCCTTGTGCTACTGCAGTAATTACGTTTTTCGGACCAAATGCGGCATCGCCACCAAAAAAGACTTTCGGGTTGGTGGACTGGAACGTCACCGCATCCAGCACCGGCATGCCCCACTTGTCAAAACTGACACCACTCTCCGCTTCAATCCACGGAAATGCATTTTCCTGACCGACTGCCATCAATACGTCATCGCACTCGAAAAATACGATTTCGCCGGTGGCTTTCATTTCGCGTTTGCCGTCAGCATTGATGGTAGCCACCGCTTTTTCAAAACGCATGCCGACCAATTTGCCATTTTCCACCACATACTCTTTCGGCATGTGATTGTTGAAAAACGGAATACCTTCGTGCTGTGCGTCTTCAATTTCCCACGGGGAGGCTTTCATTTCCTCGAAAGGGCTGCGCACAACAATCTTCACATCTTCACCACCAAGACGGCGAGCCGTACGGCAACAATCCATTGCTGTGTTACCACCACCGATAACCAGTACACGCTTGCCAATTTTTTTGGTGTGGTTAAATGCAACATCAGCAAGAAAATTGATGCCAATGCGGATGTTAGCCGCCGCTTCCTCACGGCCCGGCAACTTCAGGTCACGGCCGCGCGGCGCACCGGTACCTGCAAACACGGCGTCGTAATTTTTATCGAGAATACTGACAAGACTGTCAACACGGGTATTGTAATGCGTGACAACACCCATATCGGTAATGAAATTCACTTCCTGGTCGAGCACTTCGTGTGGCAGACGGAAAGAAGGAATCTGGCTGCGCATGAAACCACCGCCTGCAGGCTGGTCATCATACAAGTCAATTTCGTAACCGAGTGGCATCAAATCACGCGCCACCGTCAATGACGCCGGACCACCTCCGATCAGGGCAATGCGCTTGCCATTTTTCTGCGACGGGATTTTCGGCATCATTGCCTGCACGTCGCCCTTGTTATCCGCAGCGACCCGCTTCAGGCGGCAAATAGCTACCGGCTGGTCTTCCACGCGACCACGGCGGCAAGCCGGCTCGCAAGGTCGATCACAGGTACGGCCAAGCACGCCCGGGAATACATTCGATTCCCAGTTCACCATATAGGCTTCGGCGTAACGCTCTTGCGCAATCAGGCGAATGTATTCGGGGACTGGCGTGTGCGCCGGACAGGCGTACTGGCAATCGACAACTTTATGGAAATATTCTGGATCTTGGATGTTGGTGGATTTCACCACAGACTCCCAACGGCGGGCCTTTCGTTGGCGCGGAATTCTACAGCAAACAACCCTTGATGGGTGCCCGCTATTTGACTGAATTTACCGAATTTATTGACCAAAACCACCTGACAAATACATTTCGCCTGCCACCACCGCACCAGACCTGTGCATGAAGGCGTCACCGCCCTGCAAGCCCCGATGATCTGTGTGGCCGCTCGCTGCTCGCCATACATGCAGAGCTTAATCCGCATCAAGAATCCGCCAGAGTTTATGCGTATCATCCTGAAGACCAGCAAGCCCTGACTGGAAGGAGTCCCGCATGTTTGAATCAGCCGAACTGAAACACAAGCTGTCTGACAAGGAGTATGACGCACAGGTACCTGCCCTGCGCGAGGCGCTGCTGAATGCCCAGTTTGACCTGCTGGAAAAACGCGATCGCTCCCTGCTCATTATCGTCGGCGGCGTAGACGGTGCAGGCAAAGGGGAGACAATCAACCTGCTTTCCAGTTGGCTCGATCCACGCCACCTTGATGTACACGCCCTCACCGCCCACAGCGACGAGGAGCGGGCACGACCCGAGTTTTACCGCCATTTCCGGCGCCTGCCTGCCAAGGGCACGATCGGCATCCATTTCGGTTCCTGGCATTCGATGCCCATTCTCCAGCACGCTTACAAGAAAACGTCTCGCAGCGAGATGGATGCACAGCTGGCGCGTATATGTCAGGTGGAACGCATGCTCGCTGACGAAGGCTGGGTGCTGCTGAAACTGTGGTTCCATCTGTCCAAGGACCAGCAGGAAAAACGCCTGAAAACCCTGTCCAGGGACAAGCACCAGAGTTGGCGAGTCGCCGATACGGATTGGGAACGGTTCAGGATGTACGACCGTTTTGCCAAGGTATCCTCGCGCGCCCTGCGGGAAACCAGCACCGACTTTGCGCCATGGCACATCATTCCGGGCGCCAATCCGAATTATCGCCACGTCACGGTCGGTAATGCCGTGCTGGCCGCCTTGCAAGGCGGCGCGCCCAAGCCACCTACGTCCGTTGCTGTACGCCCGACACCGCCTGCGGATGGCGTCCACATTCTCGCCACCCTCAACACCAGCAAAAAACTCACCAAGCCCAAATATGAAAAGCAGCTGCTGGATTTGCAGGGACGACTGAACCTGGCCATTCGCAACGAGAAATTCCGCGACCGCTCACTGGCGCTGGTGTTCGAAGGCTGGGATGCGGCCGGCAAGGGCGGCGCAATCCGTCATGTCACGTCAGCACTGGATGTGCGCAGCTACCACATCACGCCGATAGCCGCACCAAATGACGAGGAGCGTCATCACCCGTATCTCTGGCGCTTCTGGAGGCATGTACCGAAAGCCGGCCATATCGGGATTTTCGATCGCTCATGGTACGGGCGCGTGCTGGTCGAGCGCGTCGAGGGTTTCTGTTCGGAAGCAGACTGGATGCGCGGCTATACCGAAATCAACGAATTCGAAGAACAGATGCACGAACGCGGTACCGAGGTGATCAAGTTCTGGCTGCATATCAGCGCCGAAGAACAGATGCGCCGCTTCAAGGAACGTGAAGCCACGGGCTTCAAGCGCTACAAGATCACCGAGGAGGACTGGCGCAACCGCAAGCAATGGCCTGCCTATGAAAGTGCAGTGACGGATATGGTCGATCGCACCAGCACCGAGCATGCACCGTGGACACTGGTAGAGGCCGAGGACAAGCGCTATGCACGCATCAAAGTGCTGAAAACCATCGTGCATCGACTGGAAAGTATTTTATAAACCGACTGGTTGCAGCATTTTTTCCATACGCAACGCATTGCAACCATCCTCATAAAAACCGGCTATCTCGCCAAACACCTGATAGCCGTTTTTCCGGTACAGGCTGATAGCCGCCGGATTATCCTCCCGCACTTCCAGGCGCATCGCGGTGGCGCCTCGCTCTGCTGCTGCTCGCTCCAGCACCGCCAGTAATTGTTGCGCGATACCGCGACCACGCGCCGCTGTATCCACCGCAATCGAATACAGGCGGCAAACAGATGAGCGCTTGCGAAAAAATAACAAGCCACTGCCCAACAGATTCCTCGCATTGTCATCGACCACCCACAGCTGGGCAGTCGATGACGACAACGCATGCAACATGCTGCGACGACTCAATCTGTCGCTTGTAAAACAGCGCTGCTCGAGCTGTTCCAGCTGAAGCAGGTCACTGCGCGTGGCGCGACGTATGACAACACGATGAATAACAACAGGATCTGGCATGGCGAAACAAAGATCTCCCTTGAATGTATCGATCTTGCGATGTGTTGCACCCTGCTGCCTTTATATCAATAATGCCGGTCATTCGCACACAAGCGCCGCAGGATTCCCGCATGAGCAGGCTACTGATTGTCATCGACAAACTGGAAGACTGGCGGGCATTTTATCCTTCAGAGGATGTTATCAGCGCACAGGATTACATCCAGAATTTCCAGACACAGGAACGTGTACAAGTTATCAACTTGTGCAAACGCTATAAGTATCTCGGCATCGGCTACTACGTCTCCCTGTTGGCCGAAGCGCGTGGCCACCGCGTCATGCCATCGGTCAAAACCCTGAGCGACCTGAACGAAAAAGCCATTTTCAGTTTGCTTGATGAAGATTTTGACAAACAGCTGTCTGCACAACTCGGTAGCAAGGACGGCTTGCAATTTACATGCAAGGCCTATTTCGGACAAACCGATGAGCAGCCATTGCGCGAAGTGGCACGACAGATTTTCGAACGCTATCCGATACCGGTCATGGAAATTTCCGTACACCGCAAGGGCAACTGGCGTCTGCAATCGATACAGTTAATCGGCTTGTCCACACTCGACGACGCCGAGGAAACGGCTTTTGCCAATTCCCTGGATTATTTTTCATCCAAGGTCTGGCGTCCGGAACGGCCGCGACAAACCTACCGCTACGATCTGGCCATGCTGGTGAATCCGAAGGAGGTGATGGCACCCAGCAATGAAGCCGCGTTGAGAAAATTCGAAAAAGCGGGCAAGAAATGCGGCATCCTGGTCGAGCGCATTGGCAAGAAAGACCTGTTCCGGCTTGCCGAATATGATGCGCTGTTTATTCGCGAAACCACCGCAGTACCCCACCACACTTACCGTTTTGCCAGAAAAGCTGCATCGGAAGGCATGGTCGTGATCGACGATCCCGAATCAATCCTGAAATGCACCAACAAGATTTATCTGGCCAGCTTGCTCACCACCCACAAACTTCCTTCGCCCAAGACCCTGATACTGAACAAAACCCGTTCGCTTTCCCTGAAGTCTGTTATCGAAGACCTGGGCTTACCGATAGTCCTGAAAATTCCCGACGGTTCATTTTCTATCGGCGTCACCAAGTCCAGTACCATGGAAGAACTGGAAAAAAACCTGGAAGACATGTTCGAGAAAAGTGCGCTGGTGTTGGCGCAGGAATATATCTACACCGATTTCGACTGGCGTATCGGCATCCTTAACAACCAGCCGTTGTATGCCTGCCGTTACTACATGGCGAAAAAACACTGGCAGATTTATCACCACGAAGGCAATAAAACCAAATCAGGCGACTTCGATACGTTGCCAACCTACGAAGCGCCGGACGCTGTCATCAAGGCCGCGCTCGATGTCTGCAAGCGCATAGGCACCGGTTTTTACGGCGTCGATATCAAACAGAAAGGTGACAAGGTTTTTATCATCGAGGTCAATGACAATCCTTCTGTGGAAGCCGGTGTCGAGGACGACTTCCTGAAAGACAAGCTGTACGAACTGATCATGGGCGAGTTCCGTCGCCGACTGGATGCAGAAAGCTAGAAATTTCCCGCAAACACTTTGCGCAAGAGTTTTTCCCGCAAGGAATCCTGTTCATCAAAACCCATCCTGCCCCGGTAGCGCTCTGGCACGTCTTCGCCGGAAAAGATTGACCTGACAACACCTGCCAGCAATTCGAGCGGATTACTGCTGGCCGCTTTCAGTTTTTGCAAGGCGGCAATAATCACCAGCTCGTCATCGGTAAAATCGTGGCCAAAAGGAAAGTCCGGCAGCAATTGCCGGAATGGCTGCAACAACGAGTTCAGGCGCTCAGGTGTATTCTGGCAATAGCGAGCGGGGATAACATAATCAGCCGGAAGTTTTTTATGCTCGACTGCCCACAAGCGTAACGCATCCTGAAAGCGCGAGTCGCTCACTTTCAATAATTCCGCGATAACATCCGCATCACTTTTTCCGCGCAGATCTGCAATGCCGTATTCAGTGATGACGATATCGCGCAAGTGCCGGGGAATCGTACAACTGGCGTAGTGCGTGACAATATTCGATTGCGGCTTGCCTTCACTCATCCGCCAACTGCGCAACATCAGTATCGAGCGAGCCTCGGGTAGCTCATGTGCCATCGCTACAAAATTATACTGGCCACCCACACCACTGACGACACGACCGTCTTCCAGCCCATCCGAAATGGCGGCACCAGACAGGGTTACCATCATGCAGGTATTGATGAAAGCAGCTTTCACACGCTGGCGGCGCTTTCCAGATTCTGTACCACGCGCATCCGCGTACAAGTGATTGATATAGGTAATGCTGTTCATATCAATTTTTGCCAGCAATTCTTCCGGCATATCGCGCAGTGCCTGATAGAAACGTGGCGGCCCGATAAAAAACCCGCCATGCAGGATAATCTCGCAGCCCGTAGCAGAATCTGTAACACCACGCTTTACCACGCCGGCATTCACAAGCTCCAGCAATCCGTTGACGAACATTTCCGTGCACGCATACAGACCTTCACGGAAATTTTCCACCCGCACCGAATCGGGCAATTTTCCGTCATGCATGGCATGCAGGATGCTGCAGTAATCCGCATTATCGTAGTGGCGCACAATCAGCGCCCGGGAAATGGCATCGCCCAGTGAGCCGATACCGATTTGCAAAGTGCCACCATCCTGCACCAGGCTGCTGGCATGCAGGCCGATTGCATAATCTGTCAGGCTGACTTTCATGTTTGGCGTACAGAACAGGGTGTGTGTCGCAGCAGGGTCGTCGACAATGACATCAAAAAAATCCGTCGGCACTTCCGCTGCACCCGGCATGAACGGCAATTCGCGATTGATCACACCGATCAGGAGATTTTTTTCGCCCTGCTGGCGCTGCGCACGCAGCATAGCCGCAAGATCCAGTGTCACATCAGGATTGCACGACAGCGACAGGCGAAGCTTTCCATCCACTTCACGTACTGCAATCGCCTGTGCCAGCACATTCGGTTTTCTCGACGCCATATCACGTGCAATATGCGTGTAATTGCTCGAGATAAAGTGTTGCTGTGCGTGCGTGTTAGCCAGCCAGTCTCCGGATTTCAGGAAAAACTCATGCACTGCAACATTGGCAGGCAGGGCCTGGCGCTGCATGTCGAGTGCGTAATCCAGGTCGGGATAATTACCGAAAAGCCTTTCGGTCAATGGCTGCAAAAAACGCTGCTCCAGTTCGCTGGAGGCCTGCGGCTTCAGCAATGACAGGGCAGTATAGATATCGAGTTGCAGCGCTGGATTTTCCCTGGCAATTCCATAAAGCGCATTGATGTAGGTATTGGGTTTGCCGATACCAAGCGGCATGGCGATGCGAATCGCCGATCCGGATTCACGCAGTGTGAAGGCAACAGCCTTGTCGACGCTATCAAGGATCACAGGCTGTGCAGATACAGGACTTGCTGCAGGATACTGCGGATATTTTCCATACCGACTTTCAGTGTCGCCTCAATCGCCTCCATGGTGATCAGTTCATCGGTACAACCGGCTGCCCAGTTGGCCACAACACACAAACTCGCGTACTCGATGCCGACTTCACGAGCCAATGGCGCTTCCGGTATCGCAGTCATACCCACCAGATCACAGCCATCACGCTGCATGCGGACAATTTCGGCTGCAGTTTCAAGACGCGGCCCCTGTGTGCAACCGTAAACACCGCGCGCCAACACTGAAAAACCTGCTGCATCTGATGCGCGCATCAGCAAATTGCGTGTGATATCGGAATACGGAAAGGTGAAATCAATATGTTGCAGCGGTGAATGTTCATCATCGCTGAAGGTATGGATGCGTCCCCAGGTGTAATCAATAATCTGGTCCGGGACACAGATGGCTGCCGGACACATATCGTGATGAATCCCGCCAACAGCATTCACCGCAATAATCTGCTCGACGCCCAGTTGTTTCAATGCATGGATGTTTGCACGGTAATTGACGCGATGTGGTGGCCATTCATGCTTTTCGCCGTGACGCGCAAGAAAATAAACCGGTTTACTGTTCTTCTGCAGTCCAAACCTGCCACGCAAAACCGGTGCCGATGGCAAACCATACGGTGTATCCAGCGATAATTTTTCTTCGACCACCAGTCCATCAAGCTGGTCGAGGCCCGTGCCACCGATAATTGCAATTGTCATGACGAATCCTTCTTCTACAAACCTTTTACTGCGTAGATGCCCGGTGCATTGCGCAAATAGCCCTTGTAATCCATACCGTAACCGAACACATAGCGATCAGGCACATCCAGGCCGACAAAATCCGCTTTCAATTCCGGTGGCTGGCGACGGTCGTGATGCTTTTCTACCAGCACAGCCGTGTAGATTTTTCTGGCACCTTCGCGCTCACAAAACCTGATCACTTCATGCAAGGTAATTCCCTCATCGAGAATGTCATCAATGATCAATACGGTGCGGCCCTGCAGTTCATGACGCGGCTTGACCAGCCATTCCACTTCCGTAACACCCTGGGTGTTATTGCGGTAACGCGTGGCATGGATGTAATCCAGCTGCAAATGAAAATCCAGGCGTGGCAGCAATTTGCCCGCAATCACCATCGCGCCACTCATCAGTGATAGCAATAACGGATTGGCATCTTTCATTTCCGCTGTGATTTTTTCCGCCATGGCATCAATGGCGTTGTGGACCTGCTCGCGATCAAACAGGCAATCGGCTTCACGCCAGACTGTTTCCACTTCCTGCAAACTTACCGTCATAACGCAAGACTCTTTTTCAATATTTCATGCGCACGCCGCCACTGTTGGCTTGTACGCAATGCAGGTAGGCCAGCCCGGGCAAATGGGCGTTTCAGTCGCTGCAAATTGCTTGCCGGTGCAAGGCCGGATTGCTCCAGCGCCCCGACCACTGCCTGTTGTGCCGGTCGCTGGTTGCAAACCAGCAATGCCGTGCAACCGGCTGCCAGTGCCACTCGCGCGCGCTCACCCATATCAGCAATCACACCGGCACCTTCCATGGTGAGGTCATCACTGAAAATCACACCATCAAACCGCAATTGCTTTTTTAGAATGTCTTGCAGCCAGTACGATGAAAATCCGGCAGGATGCTTGTCAACTGCGCTATACACAACATGCGCTGGCATCACTGCATCCAGCTTGCCTTGTTCACTGAGATGGCGATATGGCATTACATCGTCAGCAAGGATTGCCTCCAGTGCGCGCGCATCAACCGGCGTCTCAAAATGACTATCACCCGTGACTGCGCCATGACCCGGAAAATGCTTGCCCGTTGCACACATATTCGCATCGTGCATGCCATCAACAAACGCCTCACTGAGAATGCTGGCGATTCTTGCATCAATGGAAAAGGAACGGTTGGCGATAACAGCACAGCGATTGTCATCAAGATCAAGTACCGGCGCAAAACTCAGGTCGATGCCACAAGCGCGCAATTCAGCGGCCATCAACCAGCCACAAGCATGCGCCAGCAGCAATCCCTGTTTTTCTTCACGGGCATACACTGCACCGATATCTGCCATGGGAGGAATGATAGTGAAACCATCACGAAAACGTTGTACGCGGCCACCCTCCTGATCGACACAAATGACCAGTTCTGGACGCACGGCGCGGATTTCCGCCACCAGATTTTCGAGCTGGGCTATCGACTGGAAATTGCGGGCAAACAGAATGATGCCACCCACCCAGGGGTTGCCCAGCAATTGCTCGTCTTCAGCGGTCAACGTCAAGCCTGCCACATCGACTATCACCGGCCCCAACATCATGATTTTCCCTCGGAGTGAACTATGGTGTGTTTGTCAGATAATTGCATTTGCGCATCAGATCTGCAAACGGAAATTCAACCCAGGCTTGTGTCAACAAGTCCTTGTGCTCGACAGCAGGATCAAACGCAAAAAAACTGACCTGTCCTGGTGACAGTTGCGTGGGGACAATGTCTTGCATCGAAATATTTTGTGCAGCCAATAACTGTTTCAAGTGTTCATTGCCTGCGCGAGCCGGCTCGGTATAGGAGCTGAAAAAAAACATCTGGTGGCGATGCCTGGCTATCCACCCTGCAAATTTTTCTTCCTGTCCATACAGCGCATCCAGCAGGATAACGCCCTTGATACGCCTGTCCGCGCCACCCGCATCCAGTGCATAGGCTGCAGCCTGGTAGCCACCACTGTATGCCACCAGTACCACAGGTGCCTGTTCCAGTGCGCGGCGATAGCGGACATCATGATGCAGTTGCGCCGCTTGTTCCGCCGCCTCATCGAGAAAATCTGCAAAAAAACCCTGCTCCCAGAAATGCCCTGCACTGGAATCTTTTGCATCGACTGCAAACTGCGGCGCCACCAGCACGGCATTCAGGCCAGACTCCGCCAGCTGTCTTGGCACCTGCTGGCGATCTCGCACATCCCGCTCCAGTATCGATTCATTACCATGGAGGAATACCACCAGCACAGCCGGGCGATTCACATCAAATTTTTTCGGGATTGTCATCATGACGCGACGATCACTGTAAGTAGCATCCTGCCAGTACACACCACCTCGCAGAGAGGTGTGCCCGCGCTGTCCATCCGCCGTGGAAACATCCAGAAACGGTTTGCCCATTCCAGGCACCGTACCCTCATAGGGAAAAGGCGAGTGCTGGAATGCAAGAAGATCGGTTTTCTCGGAAGTCATATGCAACGAGCATGAAGTCAGGAAGAAGAAAACGGATACCAATGACAGCGCCAGAATACCGGGCGAAATCATTTTATTCACCGCTCATATCTCCTGCAGATGAACCGGATTGGACACTGGTCGCAGCACGGCAAAAAAAGCCGGGATAGCAAGAAAATATGCAGCACTCGCTGTCAGCAAGACGCTGGTCAACCCGAAGGAGGTTGCAATAATCGGCACCATCGCTGCACCGATGACTGAAAAGCAACCGTTAACACCCCAGGCCCATAAAAACATATGATCCTTGCCGAGTCGGGACAATGTGGTCATTGCAGTCGCCATCGGGAAACCCATCAGGAATGCCGGCGGCGCAATCAGGATAAAACAGCACACCAGTCGCCATCCGTAAGGAAGCGAGCCAATCAGATCCAGTATGCGGTCGGTTGCAAACCCGTATGTCGCCAGCAATACACTGATTGCCAGCAATATTTTCGGCAATACCGTGCGTGCACGATCCAGATAACGCTCGGAAATAAAACTGCCCAATCCGGAAAATACCAGCATGCCCGTGATCAGCACCGATGCCGAAACGGTTGCATTGCCGAGTGCCAGCATGAAATGTGCAATCATGCCGACTTCGACAGTGATGTAGCCAAGGCCGAGACAGGCAAAAAACAAAATCGTCAGCGCCTTACCCGGATAACGCTGGAACGCAGCGCGCCATTGGAACAGCACCGGCATCGAGATCAGCACGAGTCCTGCCATGCATGCAATAGCAAGTGTTGCCCACAATAAAAGATAGCCCCACTCGTCCTGCAGTAATTCCAGGCGATCCATGATGCGAGGCAAATCACCCGGGCGAACATACGCTGCAAAATACGGACGTGCATTCGTGAGCGGCCTTGCATCAAACACATAGCGATCAGCAAACGTCGGCCATGTATCCTGCATCAGTGCATGCCATGCCAGTCGCGCCAGCGCAGTGGCAGGTACCACATTTTGCTCACTGCCTGGTGACTCTTCCGGAAAACTGACAACACCTTCGCTGTCAGCCGTGACCGCTTTATCATCCTGCGGTGTTACCGACGTCGGCGCAGCAAAAATCTGCACCTGATAATCATCCAGCACATGTGATACCTTGTCTGCGTCAAAGGCCATACCGGGATAGTAGATTTCATCAAACGACATCGAGTCGCTATGTTTGTGTAATTTCTCCAGAGTCTCCGGCAGGAAACCGCCGCGCTGGAATAACACAGTTGTGGTCGACAGATAGCTCGATACCACATAAAAACTGTCAGCAATATTTTTTTCACCATTGGCACGCGCTGCCGCCACCATCGTGGCATACAGCTTCAATATGGATTTTGGCGGCTCCTCCTTGTTCCACAATGTAACAGCCAGTACACCATTGTCATTCAACGCACGCATATAGCTTTGCATCGCTTCTTGTGTGTAGGCATATTTTTCAACAATCGCAAAACCACCGGGACTGGAGAGACCGGCAGAATCTGCAAGACTCAAATCGACAATATCAAAACGCTCCTGCGTGTGAGCCAGATACAAACGACCCTCATAATCCACCACGCGCACCTTCGGGTTGTACAACACATCCCCGGTAAATTTGCGCAAGCCCTCGTCATGACGAAACGCATCCAGTACCGCCGGATTGGATTCGCCGACTGTGACACGCCTGGCGCCACTGTGCAGCGCAACCGCCGTGGAAATCCCGCCACCGAACTGCACCACAAACGTTTCCGGTGCCGACTTGATCAGGTACGGATAAATCATGGGCAGGTAGTGAAAATATTTTGTCTGGTCATCGGACAGATTGCGGATTATGCCGCTAGGGCCATCGCTGTCGACATACATACCGAGGTAGGCATTCGCCGGCATTTCCGGCAGGTTTAGTGCGGCGTTGTCAGACAATCCCGGCGCAAAATGCAGGTAAGAACTCGAATAGATTTCCATATAACCGAAAGGCGATGCACGCTCGTAGACGCGCTGGTTATCAGGAAATTTTCTGGCGTAGGATACGCCCTTGTAGTCTGAAACTGCCAGTCTGGCGATATGCAGTTGCTCAGGCAATACAAAGTGCGCCGCCACTGCCATCAAAGACAACACAACCGCAACCAAGCCGGTACGGAAATCGCGCAAACCGACAAACCACAGCAAGCTTCCGGCAGCAGCCAGGATAATCGGCATCACCACCAGATTTTCCGGGCGCAGGAAAAAAAGAGTACCGAGAAAAAGAAGCCCACAAAAACCGGAACCAGCGAGATCTGCAAAATAGACACGCCCAAAAACACTTTGTGCGCGCAAGAAGACCGTGCCAAGAAAAAAACTACCACACAGGAACGGCAGGAGATACAAAACGAAATTATCGAACAAGTGCCATTTCTGCACCGGATCTGACAAGAGGAAAATCGCATTGAATGGCAATTGTTGTGCGCCGAGATTGGCGGCCACAACCAGTGGTCCGAAGCTGCACAGGGACGCCGCGATGACACCACGCCAGTTACGCTCAAACCACGGCTTTGCAACACACATGATGGCGCTGGTCAAACCAAAACCCAGCATCGCCAGACTGACTACCAACGAACCGAAATGCGCCCAGCTCCCTACTGCAAAAATCCGCATGATGGCAATCTGCAGCGCAATGACTGCACCTGCCACACAAGCTACCGCCACATACAACAACCAGCTGCGTTTGTTGCCTTGTTCCCACTCATTGGCAACGGCGGCTTCCGCTGTTGCGCTCACTGGTTATGCGTTCCCTTGATTGCATCGCCTTCCAGTTTGGTAAATGGCACAAATGGCACAACCTTGCCATTGTAAATATCCGAGCGCGTTACTTTCACTGTGCCATCCGGATTTGCTTCCTTGACTACCTTCAATACGTGTTGCGCGCCGGGAGGACCGACAGGAATCACCATGATGCCGCCAACTTTCAATTGCTGTAAAAGTGGTGGCGGCACGTGGTCAACACCACATGTCACGATAATCTTGTCGAACGGACCGGCTTCTTCCCAGCCATAGTAGCCATCTGCATTTTTTCTGGTGATATGGCCGTACTCGGTGTATCCGCGCCTGGTAAGATCTTCATAGATACCGTTGGTGCGTTCCTGCAACGGTTTGATAATTTCTATCGTCCAGACTTTGTCCGTCATGTTGGACAAAATGGCAGACTGGTAACCTGAACCCGTACCGATTTCGAGAACTTTTTCACCGTATTTGATATCGAGAGTGCTCGTCATACGACCAACAATATGCGGCCCGGAAATTGTCACGCCGAATCCGATATCAAGAAATGCGTGATCATATGAATGCGCAAGACTGATTTTCCGGACAAATTCTTCACGCGGCACCGAGAGAAAAGCACGCTCCACAGCTTCACTGCCGATATCTTGCGAAGCTTTCATCACCTGATGGCGATCCCAGCGTTGCCCGAGGAATTTTTCATCCTCATGCCGGTGTGCCACCATCCACGACACATAGTTCTCGCGCGAGTCCAGTGGTATGTCTTTATTATTGAATGGCTCATCAGCAAATCCGGCTTGTGTGATACATGCCGACAATACCAGTGCAAATAATCCGGAAACGATGCGGTAGTTCAAGGTAATGCTCCCATTCAGACCCGTTGGTACAGGCCAGGACTCTGTGAAAATGACGCGCGATTATATCGCCGAAACGGACAAAAAACCTGCTCCGGTCTGGCTGACCAGCCGGGCCGTAAATACCCTGTGGTTCAGTGTAACTATTGCCAGTAGCAATAATGCCCCGACACCGTTGTGGGCCACTGCAACGGGTAACGGCAGTGCAAACAACACATTGCTGACGCCAAGGCACACTTGAAGACACAGCAAGCAGCCAATAACGGCCGCCATGCCCCTGGCCTGGCGCACACCTGAAACCAACAGTCCGGTAATTACCAACAACAGGGTGCACGTGGTAACCACCGCACCGATACGATGCGCCAGATGGATAGCCACACGCGCCTGGTTATCCAGACGGCCACCCAGGTAATTCGGGCCAATGTGCTGGAATACATCAAATCCCTGCCTGATATCCATGGCCGGAAGCCATTGGTTCTGGCACATTGGCAAATCAGGACATGCCAGGGCGGCGTAGTTAGAGCTGGTCCAACCACCCAGCGCAATTTGCGCAATCACAACCAGCAAGGCCACAGCGGACAGCACTCTCAATTTCCTGACGGACTGCCATGCCTCCATGTCCAGCTGCCACGAAAAGTTGCCGAGCCGTTGGGCCAGTAGCCCTAACAGTGACAACGTTGCAAATCCACCCAGTAAATGCCCCGTCACCACTTGCGGCCATAGTTTCAGTGTCACCGTCCACATGCCGAACAACGCTTGCACAACAATGACGGCGAGTAGCAACAAAGGCAATTTAAAGGGTTGCGCTGCGTGGTCGCGAAACCTGATGGCTGCGCCAGCCAGCAGCAACACAAACACCGAGAGGCCACCAACAAAAATACGGTGGATTTGCTCAGGCCATGTCTTGTCTGTTTCAACGGGCGTTGCCGCAAATGACTGGTTCGCAGCGTTGATTTCTTCTGGTGTGTTGGGCACCCACAGATGCCCATAACAGGTTGGCCAGTCTGGACAACCCAGCCCTGCGTGCTTCAGACGTGTAAACACGCCCAGCAGCACGACCAGGAGCGCCAACGTTGTTGCAAAAACTGCAAGGTAAAAAGAAGGCTTGCGATTTTCACTTGTCATTTTCATAGCTATTCGATTCCACGCAACAGGAATTTCATGTCAGCAATCACATCTTTGTACGTATCTTCCGGCAAGTAATACATCATGACAAATCCACGCGGATCAACCACAAAAAAGCGAGCCGCCGACAACGCGTTCGCACCTTGCGATGATTTACCCAGCAATGACTTCCAGTTATCTTGTGGCGCATACAGCACAAGCATATCCTTGTGTTCTTTATCCAGCCATTGTCGAGTACTTTCGTCCAGAATACCGCCAGTTACCAACCAGACACACCGTATGTGGTCCGCATATTTACCCAAGGCTGTACGCGTCTGCCGCAGCTCCCAGAACTGCTGGCGACACACATCGTCACATGCTGCCGCATGAGCCATCAGGAACGTCCAGTTATCTTTGCGTGTAGAGCTCCATTTGTAGGGCTTTTGCTCAATAGTCTCCATGAATATGTCGTCGATCTGCGCAGGCGGTGAAATCAGTACACCTTTATTACTAGTGCCTTCAGGCATACCGATACCGGTGTAAAAAACGAATGTTGCCAACAACACAACACTGATCGGCATCAGTATCAAAAACAATAACTGCCAGCGTGCGCGCACCGCTTTTGCGGGCGGGAATTCTTCAACCATCTCGACTCTCTCCACTCGATGATTCACGACGAAAAACCAGTGCAAGATAAAATATGACCAGGGCAATTGCCATGCCGAACCACTGGATAGCATAAGCGATATTTTTTTCAGGCTCGATGTTAGTAACTGGCCAGCCCGTCACCAGGGCTGAAGGCGAGCCTTCACCAAGCCGCACGATTACAGGCAGCACATCAAATTTCAATTCTTTGGCAAGATCAGGCACATGCAAACGCGCAATACGTCGTGGCCAACCAGCTTCGGCATATATTTCACCCGAAAGCATTATCTCGGGCGACGCATAGACTTCTCCCGATTCTCGTCCCGATATTGCTGGCGCGGGAATAACTGGCAACTGGGAACGAGAAGCCGTTGCAGCAATCCATCCACGATTGATCAGTACATTCTTGCCATTATCAAGCCGCATGACACTTATCACGTCATAGCCTATCTTTTGCTCATGCGTCTGGTTATCCAGCAAAAACATCGGTGCCAGCCATTCACCTTTTAGCGTGACCGGCAAATAGTGAATCGTATCAGTGCTGTGCCAATCTGTGATAGTGATGATGTCAACAGGCGCTTGCTGGCGCTTTTCGTCCGCTTCTATCCTCATCTGCTTGTGTACATCGGCTCGATGCAATTGCCAAAAACCCAGACAAACAAATAGCGGCAACAGCACAACAGTCAGCAGTGTGATCCGCCAATCATGTTTGAAACGCCTTAGATCGGACGCGACTGAAGAATTCACGTGTAATCTACCATCTCACCTGCTTTATACTCGCAATACCAAATTATCAATCCCGTTAACCCAGTGAGGATAGCAGCGTGTCAGCCCTACAACTCAAAAGCCTCATAGCGGTCTTGATGTTTCTGATGGTCATCAGCCTTTTCAATGGCCTGTTCGTACTCTTCAAGGATAATGGCGCACCGGAGTCCAAACGCACATATCACAGGCTGGTCTTGCGAGTAACATTGGCTGCTGCATTACTCGGTACGATGATATACGGTTTCTATAGCGGTAAACTGGCATCCCATGCGCCATGGAATCGCAACATCACCATTCAAAAATCCATATCACAGTAATTAATGCGGCAAACAAAAAGGCCCGCTATCAGGCGGGCCTTTTTCGTGGTCAATGTCCTGCAATCAGAACACGTAAACCACCGCGACCAGAAACAGCCAGACCACATCTACAAAGTGCCAATACCAGCTCGCAGCCTCAAAACCGAAATGGTCGTCTTTATTGAAGTGGCCTTTCAGCGCACGCAAGAACATCACCGTCAACATGAACGCACCGAGACAAACGTGAAAACCATGAAAACCTGTCAGCATGAAAAACGTGGTGCCGTAAATGCCTGACTTCAGCGTCAAACCCAACACCGTGTATGCTTCGTGATACTCTTTTGCCTGAAAAAAGACAAAAGCAAAACCTAAAGCCAACGTAATCGCCAACCACAGCTTGAAAGCACCGCGATTATTGGCCTTCAGTGCATGATGGGCAAACTCACACGTAACAGACGATGTGACCAGAAAAATTGTGTTCCACAATGGCAACCAATGCGCCGCTTCTGCCACGCCAGGCCATGACATGTTTTCCTTTGGCCCAATAAAAGTACCATTATTAGCAATCAGCTGAGCCGCAACGCCACCGTGCGCCTGCTGCGGGGTCTCCATCATAGGCCAGCTGAAGTGGAAACCTTTCCAGAGCATCTCATTAGTAAAATGGCCTACACCTTCACCTGACAACCACGGCCCCACAAGCTCACGCACATAGAACAAACCACCAAAAAACGTGAAGAAGAACATGACTTCAGAAAAAATGAACCATTGCATACCAATACGATAAGAACGTTTCAGCTGAGGGCTGTTCATGCCCTTGATATTTTCGCCTATCGCCGTGCCAAACCAGTTGAAGAGCACAGTTGCAAGAACAGCAAAACCCAACATAAGGAGGGCAGGGCTACCTTCACGATGGGCATGCAAATCATTCAGCCAAGTGGCAACACCCACCAGCATAAGACCCACACCCATAGAAGCCAGAACCGGATATTTGCTCTGCTCCGGTACATAGTAGGTCGATTCACCGTGTTCACTTGCCATAATGATCTCCAGTTATGACGTTTTGTTTGTCTTGCTGCCTTGAACCAGCCGGAGCAGGCTCAAGGCTTCTTGTCTGTTTTCGCCGCAGGAGCTGGCGTTTTTGCAGAATCAGTCACATCGAACAAGGTATAGCCGAGTGTGATGGTACGTATATCCGCCGGCAAAGCCTGATCAACAATAAACACCACCGGCATATCTATTTCCTGTCCAGGCTCAAGGGTTTGCTGTGTGAAACAGAAACACTCTGTCTTGTGGAAATGTTCCACTGCCTGCTCAGGCACGATACTCGGCACCGCCTGCGCTACCATGCGATGATCCGTCGGGTTGCGCGCGTGAAACGTGGTGCGCGTCGACTCTCCGGGATGCACTTCCAGCACGGTGTCACCGGCATGGAATTCCCATGGCATGCTGGCGCTGTTGACGGTAACAAACTGCACCTTCACCTTGCGCGTTGTATCAATTTTAACCTGCTCGGCCACATAGGCCTTGGTGTTCAGTCGTGGCGAGTTGATATCCAGCACACTGCACAACAGGTTGTAAAACGGCGGCATCAGGAACATGGCAAAAGCAAACATACCGACTGCCCCGAGGAACAGCTTGGCGACAATATAACGGTCGCCTTTTTTGTCAATGTCACTCATGTACTGATGCTGCGTTTATTCTCACCTTGCTTCTTTCTTACTTGACCTGGGGTGGAACACTAAAGGTATGGAACGGCGCTGGACTTGGCACTGTCCACTCAAGACCAGTAGCACCATCCCATGTTTTCGCCGCAGCGTTCGGTTTACCCGCCACAATAGTACGGATCACGTTGAACAGGAAAAGAATCTGCGACGAACCATAAATAAAGGCACCGATAGACGACACCATATTCCAGTCGGCAAAAATAAGGTTGTAGTCAGGTATACGGCGTGGCATACCAGCCAGACCCACGAAATGTTGCGGGAAGAATGTCAGGTTGAAGCCAATAAAAGAAATCCAGAAATGGGTTTTGCCCATGGCTTCGGAATACATACGACCCGTCCATTTTGGGAGCCAGTAATAAACCGCAGCGGACATCGAGAATACAGCACCAGCGACCATTACATAATGAAAGTGAGCCACTACAAAGTAACTGTCGTGGTACTGGAAGTCTGAAGGCGCCAACGAAAGCATCAGACCAGAGAAACCACCCGTTGTGAACAACACAATAAAGGCTATGCAAAAGAGCATTGGCGTTTCAAAGGTAATCGAACCCCGGAACATGGTCGTTACCCAGTTGAAGACCTTCACTCCAGTCGGCACAGCAATCAACATGGTGGCAATCATGAAGTACATCTCTCCAGCCACCGGCATGCCTACGACATACATGTGGTGCGCCCACACGATGAATGACAGGAAGGCAATGGAAGCCGTGGCATAAACCATTGAGCTGTAACCAAACAAAGGCTTGCGAGAAAAGGTTGGAATAATTTCTGAAACCACACCGAACGCAGGAAGGATGATGATATAAACCTCCGGGTGACCGAAGAACCAGAACACATGCTGGAACAGAACCGGATCGCCACCACCTGCGGCACTGAAGAAAGATGTGCCAAAGTGGATATCCATCAACATCATGGTCACCGCACCCGCCAGAACCGGCATAACCGCGATCAGCAAGAATGCCGTGATTAGCCATGTCCACACGAACAAGGGCATCTTCATCAACGTCATACCCGGTGCGCGCAAATTCAACACGGTCGCGATGATATTGATAGAACCCATGATGGATGAAGCACCCATCACGTGCACAGCGAAGATAAAAAATGTCACCGACGGCGGCGCATAAGTTGTCGACAAAGGAGCGTAGAAAGTCCAGCCGAAGTTAGGCGCACCACCAGGCATAAACAGGGTTGAAGCGAGAATACAGAATGCAAACGGCAACAACCAGAATGAAAAGTTGTTCATGCGCGGCAACGCCATATCCGGCGCACCAATCATCAACGGGATCATCCAGTTCGCCAAGCCGACGAATGAGGGCATGATCGCACCGAATACCATCACCAAGCCATGCATAGTGGTCATCTGGTTGAAAAACTCAGGCTGAACCAATTGCAAACCCGGCTTGAACAACTCGGCGCGAATGACCATCGCGAACGCGCCACCCAGAATAAACATCGCAAAACTGAACCACAGGTACATTGAACCTATGTCTTTGTGGTTGGTGGCAAACAACCACCGGCTCAAACCCTTAGCTGGACCGTGTGCCATTGTTATCTACCCCTCACTTCTTGCTCTTGAACTTGGCGACGTCGACAGCTTGGAGACTGTCACCCATATTGTTGCCGAATGCATTGCGCTGATAGGTAACAACAGCAGCAATATCCAACTCGTTCAGAATGCCGCCAAAGGCCTGCATCGCAGTACCCGGACGACCGTTGACAACCACATTCAAGTGCTCCTCGATAGCGCCCGTCGCTACTTTACTACCCGCAATCGGTTTACCCACGCCACCCTCACCTTTCGCGCCGTGACATGCCATACAGGTATTGGTGTAAACCTTTTCACCTTTGGCAATCATCTCTTCCTTGCTGAAAGACTGAGCCATCAGCTCACGCAATTTTCTTGCTTCTGCCTTCTTGCCACTCAGCCACTTGTCATAGTCAGCCTTTTCTTCCACGACAACCACGATGGGCATGAAGCCATGGTCTTTACCGCACAACTCAGCACACTGACCACGGTAGATACCTACCTTCTCCGCTTTGGTCCATGCTTCATTGACGATACCGGGAATAGCATCTTTCTTGACAGCCAGCTCAGGTACCCACCAGGAGTGGATAACGTCGTTGCCGGTAATCAGGAAGCGCACTTTGGTGTGGACAGGAATATGGATGGGCTCATCTACCTCAAGCAAATAGAATTCGCTTTTGGGTTGCTTGCCTTCAATCTCGGCACGCGGCGTAGCAAGATTGGAAAAGAAGCTGACACTATCCGCCGGCGTCTGTCCCAGATATTCGTATTTCCATTTCCACTGATAGCCCGTGACAACCACGTTCATCTCAGGCTCGTCTGTGTCGTAGACTTTCAAAAGAGTCTTGATCGCGGGCCACGCCATGAAAGCTAGGATAAAGAAAGGGATGATGGTCCAGGCCAGCTCGGCACCCAGATGCTCATGCCAGTGCTCTGCCTGATGACCCAGCGATTTGCGATGCGCAATCAGCGAATAGAACATCAACGCAAAAACGACAATACCGATGCCTACCGAGATCCAGATCACCAGCATGTGCAAGTCGTATATGTCTTTGCCCAGCAAGGTGACACCTGGCGACATGTTGACCGTGCTTCTGTCAGCCAGATCTGCCCACGCACTGGCATGAGCCGTGAGTAATAGCACCGGGCCAAGCAATAGCGACAGCAGCCTTTTTGCTTTGGAATGCATGCCCTTTTCTCCGTCGTTATCAAATGAAAATGTCATAGGCACCCTTCCCACACTTGCAAGCAGCGTCGAAATAACGACCAACTACCAACGTGCGGAGCATAATTTGCTCAAATTTTGAACAAACGGGTGCGGCAAAGCGCCGCAATTATAGTCAGCACCCCCCACTGGGTAAACAGCCAAAATCAAAAAAACTGACTCTGACTGTAGGGGAATACCACTTTACATATCACTGGCTACATCAGGGTCCACCAATCGCACCACAGCAACCGCATCACGCTTTTCGGCTTCTGTACGATTAACGCGCGTTTCCAGTTCTCGAAAGTTCTGTTCGAATTGCATGGCATCCACATACCCACACGCAACACATTCCCGATACTGCTGGCCGTCCTTACGGTACATAACCACCTTGTCCAGTGCCTGGCACTGCGTGCATCTGGCTCCGGCTATAAAGCGTCTGGGAATATCAGGCAACACGCTCATGCTGCACACCGGTCTGCAAGCCCGGTGTGGCGTAGCAGTGCGTCGATTTCCGGATCACGGCCGCGGAAGCGCCGGAACAAGCTCATGGCATCCTCTGTACCACCGCGCTCCAGAATTTCACACAGGAAGAGGCTGCCAGTCGCATCATCAAAAATGTCAGTCTCTTCAAAAACAGCAAATGCATCGGCCGACAACACTTCTGCCCATTTGTAACTGTAGTAGCCTGCGGCATAACCACCCGCAAAAACATGTGCGAAACCATTCTGGAAACGGTTAAATGACGGTGGTTTCAACAAGGCCAGTTTTTCTCTTACAGCGTCCAGCACTGCTTGCGCCTTTTTTGTCCCATTCACTTCGTAGCGCCAATGCAACAACAGATCAAACAATGAAAATTCGAGTTGTCGCAACATCTGCATACCTGACTGGAAGTTTTTTGCTGCAAGCATCTTTTGCAACATATCTGCCGACAACGGTTCTCCCGTCTGGTAATGACCAGATATCAGCGGGATAACACGCGGCTGCCAGCACCAGTTTTCCAGAAACTGGCTGGGCAATTCAACAGCATCCCATTCCACACCATTGATGCCTGACACAGGAGCACACTCGACTTGCGTCAACATATGATGCAGTCCATGGCCAAACTCATGGAACAGCGTCGTAACCTCATCAAATGTCAGCAACGACGGCTGGCTCGCTGTCGGCGCCATAAAATTGCAGGTGAGAAAAGCAACGGGCAACTGGATACTGCCGTTATCCAGTCGCCGTCGAACGCGACAATCTCCCATCCAGGCGCCGCCGCGCTTGTTTTCGCGTGCATAGAGATCCGTATAAAAAAATGCAATCACTTCACCTTTGCGGCTCAAGCGATAACAGTGTGCATCGGCATGCCATGTATCTGCCCCATGCTCCTCTACGATATCGACAGCAAACAACCTGCTGATAACCGCAAACAATCCATCAAGGACTTTCCCTGCAGGGAAATACTGACGCAGCTGTTCCTGATCTACTGCATAACGCGATTCGCGCAATTTTTCAGACAACCAGCTGACATCCCAGCTTTGTATATCATCGATGCTGAAATTTTCTGATGCAAAATTCTGCAATTCCATAAATTCCTGTTGGGCAACCGGACGGGATCGATCAGCGAGTTGCCACAGAAAATCAGCGACATGCTGCGGAGACTCAGCCATCTTTGTTTCCAGTGAATAGGCCGCATAATTCCCAAAACCCAACAGATGTGCCAACTCATGCCGGAGTGACAATATCTCCTCGATAATCCCGCTGTTATCAAATTGTCCGGCCTGTGGCCCACACTCGGACGCACGCGTCACATATGCTTCATACATATCACGACGCAATTCACGATTGTCCGCATAAGTCATTACTGCCACATAACATGGACCATCCAGCGTCAGCTTGTAGCCGGCTTCTCCCGTGGCTTCTGCCTGAGCACGCGCAGAAATCCGTGCAGATTCCGGCAAGCCTGCAAGCAAGGTTTCGTCAGTGATGTGTTTTGTCCATGCACGGGTAGCATCAAGCAAATGATTCGAAAAATCGCTCGACAACGCAGACAGCTTCGAGCAGATTTCTGCATAACGGCGTTGCTGCTCTACCGGCAAATCGATGCCGGATAATCGGAAGTCGCGCAATGCATTGTCGATCACTTTTTTCTGCGCCTGCGAAAATGCAGGAAAGTTGCTGCTGTTTTTGATAGCTGTATAGGCATTGAAAAGGCCACGATGCTGACCCATGCGCGTATGATAATCTGACAAAAGTGGCAAGCAGGCATCATGCGCAGCGCGCCATTCTGCACTTTGCACAACGGCATTCATATGGCTCACGGGTGCCCACGCTTTTTCCAGCCTGTCGTTGATGTTGTGCAGTGGTTGCACCAGCGTCGCCCAGTCAGGTGCTGGTTTTGCGGCCAGGGCGTCCACATACTGCAGGCTTTCTGCAATGATGGCGCTGATCGCCGGCTCTATGTGTTCTGCTTTTATCAGGGAGAAGTGTGGCAGTAACACATCATCAAGGAGTGGATTTTTTTCTGGCTGGCTTTGCGGCATAAATGGATATCGCTCACGGCAGGAAGGTTTATTATACGCACGACACTGCCAACAAGGAGCATTGCGTGACTGCCACTTCCAATGTACGCCCGCATGAAAACACTGCACCCGTGCTCGGTGAACGCGTCTATATCGATCCGGCAGCCGTGGTGATTGGCGATGTGCATCTCGGCGAAGACACGTCAGTGTGGCCATACACTGTCATACGCGGCGACATGCACCGCATCCGCATCGGTGCACGCTGCAGCATCCAGGACGGTTCTGTTTTGCATATTACGCACGCAGGACCTTACGATCCTGAAGGTTTCCCATTGACGCTGGGCGATGAAGTGACTGTCGGCCATCGCGCTGTGTTGCACGGCTGCACCATCGGCAACCGCGTGTTGATCGGGATTGGCGCGATTGTGATGGATGGTGCCGTAATTGAAGATGAAGTCATGCTCGCTGCCGGCAGCCTGGTGCCGCCTGGTAAAAAACTATCCAGCGGATTCCTGTATGTGGGCAGCCCGGCCAAACAGGCTCGCCCCCTGACCGAAAAAGAAAAATCATTTTTCACTTATGGCGCCAACAATTACAGCAAGCTCAAGGAAAAGCACCGGGCAGCAAATCAGCAGAAATAAAAAAAGCCGCATGGCGGCTTTTTTTATGCTTGTGGAATGCCACAGACAAAATGGCTACTTGCCCATCACATCGTCCGCAGCGATATAGCCGAAAGCCATCGCAGGGCCGATGGTGGAACCGGCGCCGGCGTAGGTCGGGCCCATCAGTGCCGCGGAGTTGTTGCCGATAACATAGACACCCGGAATCACTTTGCCATCCTTGTCGAGTACGCGCGCTTTCTCGTCAGCATTGAGGCCGCCTTTTGTACCAAGTTCGCCGGCATGCACTTTCACCGCGTAGAACGGGCCTTCAATCGGCATCAGGCACGGGTTCGGGTAACCGGTCTGGTCATCACCGTAGAAACGGTCGTACTCGTTGCCACCCTTGTCGTACTCGAGATCCTTGCCGGTCTTCGCGTACTCGTTCATGTTCGCTACGGTGGTTTTCAGGTTCGCCACATTCACACCGGTTTTCTGTGCCAGTTGCTCCAGTGTGTCGGCCTTGAAAATATAGCTGTCCCACAACTCGGGCGGTACGCGTTTGTCCGGCATCATCTCGCCGGGAAACACCGGGCCGCACGGATATTTCTCGCGGTAATCCTTGCCGAAAATCATCCAGCTCGGCACTGCCTGTGTGCCCTCGCGCTCACGCTTGTACATATCCTGCACGACGGTGATATACGGTGCCGCCTCGTCGGTGTAGCGCTTGCCATTCATATCGACAAACGCACAACCCGGCAGTGATTTCTCGACGATCATCATGCGCGCCTGTTCTTCACCCGGCACGACTACGGTCGGTCCCCACCAGGCGTCATCCATGAACTTCACGTCGGCACCGATCGCCATGCCGGCGCGGTGCGCGTCGCCCGTGTTGCCGGGTGAACCGGCCGTCCACGAGGTGTGGGTAGGATTCGGCAGGTACTGCTCACGCATCTGCTGGTTCTTCTCGAAACCACCAGCACCGAGGATCACACCTTTCTTGGCGCGGATGCGGAACGGCTGGCCATTTTTCTCGGCAATCACACCCACAACCCGGCCTTCTTCGACCACCAGTTCCTTCAAGCCGCAGTTCAGCCACAGCGGAATCCGGCGATCAAGCATGGATTTGCGCAGTGAACCGGCCACCGAGTTACCTAGCGTCAGGCGACGGCTGCGTTTCTTGAACTGGAGGCGATAACCAAAATCAAACAGCCACTGGAAAAACACCCTGGCAAAGACGCCCATCCAACCCGGCTCTTTCTTGAACACTGCACGGAATTCCATCGTTTCCATCGTGAAGATATTCCAGATCAGCGTCTGCGGGTGCTGGCCGCGCAGGTTTTCAAATTCCTTACCGAGTGCTGCCGCATTGAAGGCTTTCGGATCGTGGCTACGGCCACCCTCCATATAGCCCGGCGCGCCGGGGTAGTAATCCGGATACAGCTCCAGCGATTCAAAACGCATGGCGGTCTTTTCATGCAGCCACTTGATCATCTCCGGGGCTTTCTCAACATAGGCGCGGATGCGCGCGTCCGGCACCGTGTCACCGATCAGGTGCTTGAGGTAGCTGAAGCCTTTTTCAGCGCTGTCTTTCAGGCCTTTCGCTGCCATCAGATGGCTGTTTGGCACCCAGATCACGCCGCCGCTCATGGCTGTGTTGCCACCGTATTTGTCGGTTTTCTCGATCACCAACGTATCGCCGCCGTTATCGTGGGCGCGAATCGCTGCCACCATGGCGCCACCACCGGAGCCGACCACCAGCACGTCGACTGTGTGATCCCATTTGATTGCGTCTGCCATAGCTAACCTCCATTGAATATCGATGACCGGAAACGGGCGCTAGTCTAGGGGATTTGGCCCCTTGCCTCCACTGCAACTATATTCCCGCCCGGTGTGGCCTAGCCCGGATTTATCCGCTAGGCTGCTATGACATTCGCCAACGCCTTGATAATCATCAACATGTCCACACACATTATGGGTGTTGCCGTACCCGCACCGAATACTGACAGGAAGCTGAAGACCGGATCGCAAAACCGCATCGGCGTGGACATCGAGTGGACCAACCGCTGCAACGCCACCTGCTCGTTCTGTCCGCGTGACAAGATGCCGGCGCAGGGCATGATGAAGTTCGATGTCTTCAAGCAAGTGTTGAAGCGCTGCAAGGAAATGCCGATCCTGCCGGTCGCCAAGGCCTGCGGCACGGGCGAGCCGCTGATCCACCCGCAATCGATTGAATACGTCCGCTATGCCACCGAGCAGGGTTTCGATTTCAACATCACCACCAACGCCTCGCTGCTGACACCGGAAAAGTCGAAAGCCTTGTTTGACGCCGGCCTGAGCCAGCTCAACCTCAGTGTCAGCGCCACCGGCCAGCTGTACAACCAGATCTACAATCTCGAATTCGATACTGTGCGGCGCAATATCGAAGCGGCCGTGCAACAGAATCCCGGCAGCTGCAAGATCATGCTGACCATCGTCGAATTTGAAGACAATCTCGGCCAGGTTGAGGAACTGAAAGCGTACTGGCGCAATCTCGGCATCAAGCGCTTCAACATCAACAAAGTTCACAATCGCGGCGGCTATGCCGAGCAATATTGCCAGGATGCCTTTAATACCGATTACGAAGCGGAAGCGCTGCAGATTCTCGCCGATAACCAGATGTCGCACCTGTGCATGGTGCCGTATATTTTTGTGATGATCGGCTGGGATGGACAATACTATCTCTGCTGCCACGACTGGAAAAAACGCCACCCGATGGGCAGTGTGTTTGATTTATCCATCGAAGAAGTCGAATACCGCAAACTCGCCGCCACGCGCGATCGCTCGCCGTGCAAGACCTGTGCGGCGGATCCGGTCAACCAGATACGCATGGCATTGATTGCTACCAGCAAGGATGGCGCACCGCCGGAATTACTGCAGGAAACCATCGACAAGATCAAACCTGACCAGCAATTCATGCACAACTTTGACTGATTTTCCATCCGTCTGACAAAACACACTGATCCCAGAACACACTGCTAGAATGCGCACCCGTTTTATTGCCAGCCAGTCATGAGCACGCCATCCGGTCTGAATCCACGCCAACGCGAAGCCGTGCGGTATATCGACGGCCCCTTGCTCGTGCTCGCTGGCGCTGGCAGTGGCAAGACGCGCGTCATCACCGAAAAAATTTCCTACCTGATTCGCGAATGCGGCATGAAGGCACAGCACATTGCCGCTGTCACATTTACCAATAAAGCCGCGCGTGAAATGAAAGAGCGTGTCGGCAAATTGCTAGGCAGTGAAGCACGCGGTTTGCAGGTTTCCACATTTCACTCACTCGGTCTCGATATTATTCGCCGCGAATTATCCGCGCTCGGTTACAAAAGCGGCTTCTCGATTTTTGACCAGCAGGATGCACAGACACTGATTCGCGAACTACTGCTGAAAAGCGGCGATGTCGATAGTGATTATATCGATCTCGCGCAAAGCAGTATTTCCAACTGGAAAAACGATTTGCAAACACCGGAGGCGTTGATCAGCCGCGCCAGCACGCCGGGCGAACTGAATCTCGCGGTTTTATACGAACGTTACCAGCGTTCATTGAAAGCCTATAACGCCGTGGATTTTGATGACCTGATTTTGTTGCCGGTGCAATTGTTTGACTCACAGCCAGAGGTGCTGGCGCGTTGGCATAAACGCATTCGCTATTTGCTGGTTGATGAGTATCAGGACACCAACTCCGGCCAGTACAAACTGGTGCAACAACTGGTCGGCAATCGCAGCGGATTAACGGTAGTCGGTGATGACGATCAATCGATTTATGCCTGGCGCGGCGCGCGACCGGAAAACCTGTCGCAACTGAAACATGATTTCCGCGAACTGAAACTGATCAAGCTGGAACAGAATTACCGTTCCTGCGGCCGCATCCTCAAAGCTGCCAACCAGTTGATCGCCAACAACCCGCACGAATTTGAAAAGCAGTTGTGGAGCGAGCTGGGTTTCGGCGATCCGATACGCGTGTTGCATTGCGCCAACGAAGAAGCAGAAGCCGAGCGCGTTGCCACAGAAATTCTGGCGCAGCGTTTGCAGCGCCGTGAATATTTCCGCGACTTTGCCGTGCTGTATCGCAGCAACCATCAGGCACGCCTGCTGGAAGTGCACCTGCAACAGTTACAGATCCCGTACAACATAACGGGTGGCACCTCGTTTTTTGCGCGCGCAGAAATCAAGGACATCATGGCGTATTTGCGTTTGCTGGTGAATCCGGAAGACGACAACGCTTTCCTGCGCATCATCAATGTGCCGCGCCGGAAGATAGGCCCCGGCACGCTGGAAAAACTCGGCTTGTATGCACAGAACCGCGACAACAGTCTGTTCAATGTGATTGGCGAAATCGGTATCGAATCCGTGATCACCGGCGAGTCGTTGCAGCACTTGCGGCATTTTGCGCACTGGCTGGAAAAAATCCGTAAACGCTGCGCATCCGAAAATCCGATAGAAGTCATCAATGAAATGATTGACGACATCGGTTACGAGGCCTGGCTGCACCAGAATGCCTCGAACGCGAACATTGCCGAGCGCCGCATGGAGAATGTTCGCTATCTGGTGGATACGCTCGGACGTTCATTGAAGATCAGCGAGGACGATGACACCGACAGCGCGCGTGACAACAATGATTATCTGGATGATGCCATCAAGAAACTGATCCTGCGCGATTTGCTCGAACGCAACGAAGAAGAGGAAGACCTGGATCGCGTGCAATTATTAACACTGCACGCCGCCAAGGGTCTCGAATTCCCGCACGTATTTATTCTGGGCTGGGAAGAAGAATTGCTGCCGCATCGCAACAGCATCGAGGGCAACCAGATTGAAGAAGAACGCCGCCTCGCCTACGTCGGCATCACGCGCGCGCAGCGAACCCTCACGCTGACACTCGCACAGAAACGCAAACAGTACGGACAAGTGAGCGAACCCACGCCCAGCCGTTTCCTCGACGAATTACCAGCAGACGATTTGCAGCGCGAAGGCGGTGGTCATGCGCTGTCACCCGAGCAACAAGAAAAGAAAGCGCGCGACACTATGGCCAGTCTGAAAAGCCTGTTTGATTAACAGCGACATAAAGTTTTGGCATAGTTATGACCTTATTGCGCATTAATCCGCTCGCCAATAGCTGAGCCACGGAAATTGCTATTCATCGGCAACAGCTTTTCGGTGTTGATCGCAGCATTCAACGAATCGGCATCGATGTAATCTGGTATACCGTCATTATCATCATCAGGATCAGCGTTGTTGCCAATACCATCGTTGTCGGTATCGCCATACAGCCCAGGCACAACTTGTGGTGTGGTTTTTGACACCACAGTGTTATCGCCCAGTTGCCCATAGGTATTATTTCCCCAGCATTTGACACTGCCGGATGTTGTCAGGCTGCACGTATGGTCATAACCGGGAGCAATCACCATGCTGTCATTGCCGATGCCATTCACTGCTACGGGTACATTGCTGTTACTGGTAAGGCCATTGCCGAGCTGCCCGTTGTTGTTGTATCCCCAACACCTGGCACTACCGTCCGCCAGCACTGCGCAACTGTGGTAATAGCCGATGCCGAAACCGGTGACACCACTGGTGAGACCGCTGACATCCACCGGCGTAGTGATTGTCACCGTCGCGGTGCCGTTACCGACTTCACCAGACCCGTTGTGGCCCCAACACTTCAAACCACCGGTTACCGTGCTTGCGCAAGAAGTGACATAGCCATTATCAATCGCCGCCACACCACTGCCCAGCCCTGACACATCGGTCGGCGACAACTGGCCAACCGTACCACCATCACCGATTTCACCCCAGGCACCGTAGCCCCAGCATTTGACCGCGCCGCCCATCATCAGCGCACAGTGATGTGCACCACCAGCAGTAATCGCCAACACACCGGTCAAGCCCGGCACATCCACCGGTACGACACTCGGGGTTGATATCGCGCCCCAGCATTTCACCGTACCACCCGTCATCAAGGCACAGGTGTGGGATTCACCCACCGCGACCGCAGCCACGCCGCTGTCGAGACCCACGACATCAACCGGCGCATTGCGATGGGTTTTTGTGCCATCGCCCAGCTGGCCATTGCCGTTATTACCCCAACATTTCAGGCCGCCCGCCTCTGTCACTGCACAGGCACCCACAATGCCGACGCTGATCGATTGGACCCCGCTGGTCAGCCCGACTACATCCACTGGCCGGTATTGCGGGCTGTTACCGCCATAACCCAGATCGCCGTAGTCGTTGTGCCCCCAACATTTGGCGCCACCTGCCGCAGTGAGGATGCAGGAAAACTGGTAGCCCGCTGCCAATTGCACCACCTTGTCAGCACGAACCGGCAAGACATCACAGGCATCACCCTGCACATCGCCGTCGGTATTTTTCTGGTCCGGATTGGGCAGCAGCGTGCAATTGTCCTGAGCATTCGCAACGCCATCTCCGTCGATATCCGGATCGCACGCATTGCCGGTGCCATCCCCATCACTGTCGAGCTGATCCGGATTACTGGTAGCAGGGCAATTATCAAGTTGCAATCCGGAACCGGTCTGGCAAGCAACATCGCAGCCCGTTGTCCATCGGTCGGGAAAGCCATCCGCATCCGCATCCACGGAAGCGGCAGGGTTCAACGGCCAGCGATCATTGCCATCCGGTGCGCCATCATTGTCATCATCCGAATCACAGGCATTGCCTTGTGCATCACCATCTGTATTGAGTTGATCGGCATTTGAATTCAATGGACAGTTATCTGCGCCGTCCAGCACACCGTCATTGTCACTGTCCGGGTCACACACATCACCCAGCCCGTCCTGATCGACGTCAAGCTGATCGGCATTGGGCACCGCTGGGCAGTTATCCGTCACGGTTGTAATGCTCACATCGTCGATATAAGGCTGACCGAAGCTGGTCGGCGAGGATATGGTCCACTTGAAAACATGCGCACCCGCGCTGACCAGAAAACTGGATTGCGTATAGGAATACTTGTTTGCCCCAAAATAGCCTACCTGAACATTATCGACATAGAACGGTACAGTAGTACCGGAGTTACTAGAGGATTTGGCCCAGAAACTGATCCTGGATGCCTGGGGCAACGTATAAGCTAATGTCATTACCGGAGGAAACCGGCACTGAATTATGCCCATGGTACAAGCAGTGGCCACATAAGAAGGGGTGCGGGCGGCTGCATCGTTCACTCTGCTCCATTGGCCAAAAGACCAGCCGGCATCTGCCGTATCAAAAGAAGTTGAATAAATTGTTACACCACCTACGTCATCAATACCGTCACCATCGGTATCAACCGCCCAGACAGAAGCACTGAGCAAGCAGCACAAGCCCATCATGCAACGTAAGAAAATAACCGGAACGTCAATTTTTTTCATTGTGAACCCCTTGGATAACAATCCTGTTGTCTGCGGGGAGAAAGCATGGCGCTACAGCCGGACGCCGCCGAACGAAGCTGCCAAACTCCTTGCCGTGTCAGGCTATCATCAATCCGGTGACTCGGGATAGTCTTCCGAAATGGCGAAAAAGGAAAAAGGTGCCGGAGGGATTATTTTTTGAGCAACTGATCATTTTTAAATCCCTCCGGCACCTTTTTCCTTCAGACATTCTCATCCAGCGACAATTGTGGTTCTGCTTTTCCACGCCACAATTCGCCGCTGCTGAAACTGTTCCAGCCCCAGCGACACCAGTCGAGCAGGGCAAACGCCAGCCACAATGACCACGCCAGCATCACGCCGCGGTACATCCACATCGGCAATGACAACGCCCATGCCGTTGGCAGCCCGACGGCGGTGCGATCTTGAAACCAGTTCAGCGACTGCGCGGTGGACTGGTTGCCGATCACTTGCATATCCGGTGATGACAACAGGCTCATCGGGATCGTGCCCAGCAAACAACTGATCATGGCCAGCGTCAGTAACACCAGCAGCACCTGCATGGCATTGAAACGTGAACGCGTGAGTTGGGCAGTCTGCAGGTTGCTGCGCTTGGCCAGCACCACAAACCACGCCACCACCAGCAAACTGCCCACGGCATTGACGGTACTCATGCCGAGGCCCAGCAGTACCCACTGCCAGGTTTTTACCGGTGCCAGTTGCAGGCGACCCAACACCAGCGCCACCAGCAGCATCACCACCAGCACACCCCAGAACAACAGGGCTGGCCCCATCATCGGCCCGCCCGCTGCCAGTAACCACCGCCCTTCCGGCAAATGCAAACGCAAGCTGATATTGCTGACCGGTTCGTCCAGCTGCGGCTGCGGCAACACAGTGCGTGCGGCCATCGCCACATCCTGTCGCCAGCGGATATCGATCTGTTGCACACCGGGATGCAGCGGCAGGCGCAACGTGCCATCACTGGCCGGGTTGCCCTGCTCTTTGCCATCGATCATGACCTTTTGCAGGTTGCTGCCCGCCGGCAGTTGCAAGGGCAAATCGGCGCCCTGGCTACTGCGCACTTGCAGGCGCAACACGGCATCCGCCGCCCGGATACCCGGACTGTAATCCAGCTGTGCCGACTCGATGGTGCGGGTGCTACCTTCCAGCGGCGACGGGCGCGAAATCCCCAGTTGCAGGCTTTCGCCCGGCCACGGCTGCCAGACCGGCATCGCATCTACTTGCGCGCCCTGTCTGACTGGCGGCAAGCCTTCGGTGTCCACGTGCCAGACCGGCGCGACGTCCAGCACCCACCGCTCTACCCAGGGCTGGCCTTCCGCTGCTTTCAACGCCAGTTGCTCCGTCTGCTTCAGGGAAGACACCCAGCTGAACGCTGACTGGTCGGCGCTCATCACCACTGGCACCTTGCTGTCTTTGACCTCGATACCGGGCGTCAGCACCGCCTCACCCGGCAACAGGTTCACTGCGGTGGTGATCGCGCCGTACTGCGGCGCCACACGCTCGATGACCGTTTGCACCTGCCAGTCCAGACCCAGCACCAGCGTGCGCGTCACCTTCAGGAATACCGGTGCCGGATCCGGCAGCAGCTGCACCTTCTCTGCTTCCACTGGATCAGCAACCACGGGTTTGTCGCGGGTCAGCTGCAAGCTGCGTCCGGGCACACCGCCATCCACCAGACCGGACACCTGCCAATCCGTGGCTGTCACGGCCAGATTGTGTACATCCATGGCAAAGGGCAGCGTGAGCGCATCCGCAACCGGCGCACCTTCCATCACAACGCGGTGTGAACCCGCCGTCACCACCACCCACAACAAGCCGCTATCGTCCCGCCGCAAACTGCTGGCGGTTTGGCTGTCGATCAGCACCGAGCGAGGCTGCCACTGGTTGCGGCCCGATGGCAAGGGCACGGCCACCGTCTCCTGGGCATCGATCTGCAAATCGATGCGCACCGCGCGGTCATCCACCGCGATCTGGCCCTTGTTCAAGCTGGCACACTGCGGCTCACAATCCGGCAGGCGCAACAGGCGCTTTTCCAGCTCTTCCAGCATGGCCTTGTCGGGAATCTCGGCGCGTGCCGCTGACGGCGGCAACAAAAATACAGCCGCCAGTACGAACGACAGGACCGGGGCCGCAGGCACCGGCGACGATTGCAGCCGCCACGCCAGCAAGGGGTTTGCCGCCCGCAATAACAGCGCCACAAAACCGCCAGCCAATGCCACCGACAAGGCATTCCACAACCGGTGCAGGAACGGGGACAACAGGTACAACTGCAGGGATTGCTGTTGCGTCACCGGCCCACTCCACTGCAACTGCACACGCTGCCACTGCCAGGCCGGCTCGCCGGGCCCAGTTTGTACCTTGGCGTTGCTGTCGTAGCCTGTAGGTAATTTTTCGCGCTTGGCCTTGGCCGGGCGCACGGCATAGCTGGCAGGTGCGGTAGGCGCATTGGCCACCTTGTCTTCCAGTGCGCCTTCTGCAGTGCGGGTACGGATTTCATCAACCTCGGCATTCGCTTGCAACGGCTCCGCCACCTCCTTCTCGGCAGGCACTGCAGAGGCTGCCACCTCCACCGGCACGTGACCCTGAATGGCGGCATAGGCTCCCAGCTCCAGCTGCGGATACAAGCCCTTGCGCACCTGATCGACAGAAAATTGCAGCAGCTGCAACACCAGCAATAACAGCCCCAGCATCAAATAGACCGACACCAGTTTGTGCAACTTGCCTGTAGGCAGGACGCGCAACAGCGTCAGTGCCACCAGCGCGTTCAGCCACAGGAAAATCGGTGCCTTGTCGCTGTGGTAGGTCAGCACCAGCGTCAGCAAGGCCACCAGACCGGCCTGCCAACCCAGCAGACGCGACGTGCCTGCCGCCACGATCAGCACCAGAAAGATGGCCCACAAATTCCAGCGCGCCAGCCACGACAGCTGCACCTTGTCCACGCCACCGGCATGCAACAGCATCCAGCCGGGCGGCAAGTGCAAAGTGGCCGAAGCATGCGCAACGTCCTGCTGCCAGGCGGTTGCCGGCAGTGCGGTGTGTCTTTCAATACGACTCATGCTGCTCAGGCTGAGCGCACCGGGGCGCAATTCGATGCCCGCCGCTTCCCCGTCGCGGCGCGTGATCAGCCTGGGTTCGCCGTTAACATCGACCCGGCCCAGCACTTGTGGTGGCGCCATCGAAAAACGGGCAGCCTGTTTCAGCGTACCTGTCACCACATCGCGACTGGTAAACGCCTGGCCATCAAAATCCAGCCATACATCGCGCTTCAGGTTCAGGGAATCGCCAATGGCAGCCGCCCCGCTATCCCCGCGCCGCTGCTCGGTCAGCACCAGCTTGTCTTGTGGATGCAGCAGCCACGCCGGCAGTGCACGCCAGGCCGGCGGCAGATCGGTTTGCGAGGGATCAATGCTGCTGGCACCCGACAGGCTGATCTGGCGCAGGCTGCGATCGTCCTGCAGCGACCAGATTTCTTCTGCGGGCCACACATCGTCCATCCGCTTCATGGAAAAAGCAGTGGGTTGCTCCTTGGTGGATTGTCTTTCGGCGCGAGCCAGCAGGCGCACTTCCCCGGAGCCGGCACGCAACTGCACGCGCAAGCGGCCATCCGGCTCGATGCGGGCGGGCAGCGGTGACTCCAGTGACAGCGGCTGCATGCCGTCTGGCAAGAACTGGCCGAGCAGCACTTCGCGATCACGGCCAGCCACCTGCAGGCGCACAACGGTTTCCAGCTGGACCGGGATATCGTCAATCAGGCGACGGAACACCTGCACCGTCAGGGCATCGGCGACCACATCCGGTGGCGGCGCGTTCCCGGCCGGGGCATCGCCAAACAGCAACTGGCCCGCGCCATCCACGGATGGATTCGCTACCGCCTTGCCGTTCAGCGTCAGGGACAGCAGGCCCGTATCCGCCGGGAGCGTCAGGCGCGGCGGCAATTTGTCCCAGTGCAGGGCTCCCTGCAGGCGATATTCCCCCGCCGCCAGCCAGATCACCGGCTTGCCATCGCGAGCAATCACCGGCAGCGTCTTGTCATTCACCCGCACATTTTGCGGCCAGTATTCACTATCGCCCGGCAGCCAGACCCAGCCCGGCGTATAGAGCTGCCAATCCTGGCTGAAGGTCGCGCCTCTGGCGTCGGCTTCCAGTGCCAATCGGCCTGGCCATGAACATACATGCTCACCCAGCGCCGCATACGCCGCTGGACACGCAAGGTCCTTGTGCTGCTCCAGCACCCAGTTGCGCCAGGGCTGCAAGGGTTCCGGCACATTCACCGGTGCCGCTGACGCCTCCGCAGCCAGTGATATCGACAATACGGCCAGACAAACGAGCCCGTACTTACGCAATCGCGACATAGCTATTTCTCCCTGCAAACCGGCAGCCTATCGTTGAATACCAACGATACACAAAAAAGGGGACAGATGCGTTTGTCAGATCCCGTTATTGCTCGAGCGATTGCCGCTCGCGGAAGACACTGCCTTTGTAATGGCCATCCAGTGGCAATAGTGCTTCGACGTTAATACCGGCATTGAGCGGTGCGGCATCGATGTAATCCGGCACGCCATCGTTGTCGTCGTCAAGGTCCCGGCTATTTGGCACACCATCGTTGTCGGTGTCCAGCGGCAACAGGTCGGAGAAATCCGTCTGGCCATCGCCGTCGTCATCACTGTCTGTCGTGTCTGCCGCGCCGTCGCTATCAGTGTCCAGCCATGCGCCCTGCCCATTGAACAGGTACACCGCGCGGCTGGTGGTTGAACTGACAGCGATATCGGCATAACCGTCACCGTTGATATCGCCGGTATCACACACGGCAGCCCCGAAGAAAGCATCCCCGATGAACGAGTAGAGAACCGAGCCGTCCATGCCACTGAAAACCCTTGCCTTGCCGGAGCCATTGCCGCTGCCGACGATCACATCGGCGCGCCCGTCGTGGTTAACATCACCGGCACCGCTGACGGCAGAGCCAAAGTAGTTGCCGCTCTTGTCGCCTGTGAATGTGTAGAGGGTATTGCCATTGGCGCCACTGAAAACGCGTGCCATGCCGGCAGAGGATCCGTTTGGATCGGCCAGGTAGGCACCAGCTATGATGTCCGGACGCCCGTCGCCATCCACATCACCAGCCTTGCTGATACTACTGCCGAGTAAATCGCCGGCCTGGTCGCCGTCCAGGGTATAGAGGATGCTGCCGTCACTGCCACTGAATACGCGCACAGATCCGGACAGACTGCCGTTGTTGTCGTCGTAAGGTGCACCGACAGCCACGTCGTCATGGCCATCGCCATTCACATCGCCAATACCGCTGACGGCGAGGCCGAAATTGTCGCCTGCACTGTCCCCGTTGAATGTGTAGAGCAAGCTGCCATTCGCACCACTGTAGACGTAAGCCGCGCCTGCGTTGTTGCCGGTGCTGTCATTCTGGAAAGCACCCACCAGAATATCGGCCTTGCCGTCACCATTGACATCCCCTGCGCCGCTGACGGCAATGCCGAAACCGTCGCCGGCAGCCTGCCCATTAAATGTATAAAGCACGGCGCCATTGGCGCCGCTTAACACGCGTGCCGATCCTGCCCCGTCGCCCGTGTTGTCATCGCCGTAGGCACCAACAACCAGGTCGGGATAACCGTCACCGTTGACATCGCCGGCACCCGCTACCGAGCGGCCGAGCCAGTCCAGCGCGTTGTCACCGTAAAAGGTGAACAATGTGCTGCCGTTCGCGCCACTCAGGACATACGCCGCGCCGGCACTGGTGCCGTGGGTGCTGTCGGCATAGGCGCCGACAATGAGGTCGTCCACGCCGTCCTGGTTAATGTCGCCGGCGTTATCCATGGCGCTGCCGAAGGAGTCGGTATTCTTGCTGGTTTTTCCCAGCAGATTGCTGTCGCCCGTGGTGCGAGAGGGGTCGGTGGGAAAAGCATCCTGCGCATCAGCCGTGCCGTCATTGTCGTCATCGTTATCGCAGGCATTGCCTGAGCCGTCGGTATCACTGTCTGTTTGGCTGGTATTGCTGACGGCGGGGCAGTTGTCGACAAACCCGTCGACGCCATCATTGTCGATATCGCCGGCCTGGGCCGGGTCCAGCGGGAACTGGTCGTAGATGTCGAGTACGCCGTCGTTGTCATCATCACTGTCACAGGCGTTGCCAGCACCATCACCGTCGTAATCGGCCTGATCGACGTTGTGGCTGTTCGGGCAGTTGTCCGAGGCATTGGCGATGTTGTCGAAATCCTGGGTATCCAGCTGGTCGAGCCCGCTGAAGCTGATGGATTTCAAGCCGGGCGCCGTGGTGTTCAGGGATGTCCGGAATATTTCCCATTCCAGGGTGTGGGTACCGGCAGCCACATTGAAGCTGCAGCTGGTAGTTGTGCAGCTGGATTGCAGGGCGGCGTCGTAGCGTAGTTGGATGCAGTTGATTGAACAGGTGTTGCTTTGCTGCCATGTCAGCGTATAGGCATTGCCATTAGTGACGGTCAGGGTCAGTTTGGCACTGGCGGTTGTGTTGGATGCCACGCCTGCGCCGAGCAGGACGGTTGCGTTACTGGTAACAAGCCACGTGGGCCCCGGCGGTAAATTTGCGCTGATGAGAAAAGTGAAGGTCGCATCGGCCGCGCTGGCTGCTGGAGCGACAAGCATTCCTATTGGCCATAGGGCGACGGCCAACAGACGACTGAAGCGGGATAAGATCCAATGTGGCATGCAACATTCCTGATCTTGTGTTATTGCTTTTCACTCTATCAGCATTCACCAAGTCCTAGAACCCTGCCCCCGCTTTTCCAGAGAAAAAGTTGACCACCCTGCCATTTAGGCACACGATGGGCCGAAGTGTGACGGAAATCACAGCAGTCGTCGTATGCCCACAAGTCTTCAAGCTGTCCTGGATCGAAGAAAAACCGTGCCCCTGCGTATGTTCAGGAACCTGTCCTTGCGCACGTCCTATACATTGGTGGCCGCCCTGCTGATCGTCGCCGGGTTCCGTCGCATGTACCACATCGACTCTGTCGGGCTGTGGTCAGATGAACTCTGGGGCGTGTTTGCCTGCTCACAAGGCAGCTGGTGGGCCATGATCCAGGATCTGGTTCACAACGACTCCCACCCGCCGGGTTACCAGACTCTCTTGTACTGGTGGATAAAGGCGTTTGGCGAAAGCGACATTGCCGTGCGCCTGCCCTCGGTCATTGCCGGCGTTGCATCGGTGGCGTTCACGTATTTGTTGGGCAAGCGGCATTTTTCTGTTATCGCCGGCATCATCGCTGCCGCCATGGTCACCGGTTCTTTCTATGCGATCTATTACAGTCAGGAAGCGCGTGCCTACGCATTCCTGATGTTTTTTGCGCCGACGATGACGCTCTATTTCATCGATTTATTCGTCAGCAAAAACCACGACAAATATTCACTTCCCCTGTTCTGGCTGGTAAGTACCGCATGCATGTACTTCCACTACGTCGGTTTTGTTTTTGTCGGTTCTGCTTTGTTACTGAGTCTGTTTTTCTGGATGTACGACCGGCGCAGACAGGGTCATCTGCAACTTGTCTTCAAGGCCTTTTCCCCTTGCCTGATACTGTATCTGCCCTGGCTGCCGGTGATGTACCAGCACATGGCGCACTCGCCGGATGACTGGTCAACACCGGTGCCGGATCTGCCTGTTTTATGGCAAACCGTGCGATTTTTGTTCGGGCCTGACGATCTGCGGCTCTATCTTTTACTCGTCAGCATCGTGATGGCACACATTGTCTGGATTACCCGGTTTTTTAATTCCAGCAGCGCACCAGCTATCAGGTCGTACAACGACTACAAGTACAGGGCGTTCATCTGCCTGGCCTGGCTGACGTGGATTCCAATACTGGTCTTTTATTTCAAATCCCAGTTCAGCCAATCAGTTTATACACTGCGGCATTTCACCTATGCCATCCCGCTCATCGCCATCATGGCCTCGCTGTTTCCTGCCCTGTTGATTTCAAAAATTGCTAACCACACCTGGCGATCTTCCGTACTGGTCATGCTGCTGCTGACTATCGCCGCCATCAACACGCGCGGCAATGATGATAACCGGCTGTATAACAACTACCTGCGCGAAGATTATCGCGGTGCCGTGGATATTGTGCGCCATGATTTCCGGTTCATGTCCACCAATCCCGCCGACCGGATTGTGATTACGTCCAATGTTTTTTTTGACCACTACCTGCGGCTGTACGACCTGAAACCCCATGCAGACATGGTGATGTCATCTGTCGGACAAATGAGCGAACTGGAAGCACTGCTGGAAAAAGAAAAACCCGACCGTTTCTATTTCCTGGAAGTCAGCGGCAAGGAAACGTCACCCTTGCTGGCGGCGCTGGAAAGCCGGTTTGCCACACGTTGCTTTTCCCGTCTCAACAAGATGAATGTATTCAAGTTCCTGAACCAGCCACGACCCGCTGACCAGCTGCCTCGCAGTGAGCTGCATGACTGCCCGCTGAAAAGCAGTGTCAAACCTATGTCGGAATAAACTGCAACACGCACAAGACAAGACCGACAACCCCGAAGGATGACATCAGCGCAATTTCGAACACACGACGGCGACCTGAATAGGTTTTTTCTGTTTTATGGAAAATGTTTTTTACCAGCCAGCTCAGAAAAATCATCAGGCAAATTGCTGCCACCAGCAGGCGCATCATCTGCGCCATATTCCCCATTTGCGCACCGGCACCAACAAAGACTGCCGGCACCGCTTCCGGTAAAAAACCGATAAAACTTCCAAGCAGGAATTCCCAATGCGACACGGCAGACAAGCCGAGCACCACGTTGGCAATAAAACCACTGATCGGCATCTGGCGAATCAGGAAAATGGAAACAATGCCGTGGCTTTCAATCGTGTTTAACAGGTCTTCCAGCTTCGGCCATTTGTGCAGGACAAAATCCGCACCGAAAATTCGCGCAAAGATAAATGTGGCATACGCGCCCAATGTAACGCCGAGTTGCGACAGGATGATTCCCCACCACACACCGTAAGCCAGACCACCCAGCGCGCACACCAGCAAGCGCGGCATGCCGAGTGCGCAGGCGATTGCCGATGCCACAACGAAATAAAAATAACCGGCAACACCGAAGCTGACAAGCCAGTCACGCACGGCCTGCATACTGGGCAGCGATTCAAAATCTGCCAGCGTATGCAAATGCGAGAGTGACAGGCGCAGCGGTGAAAACCAGGCAAAGATGCCCGCACCAATCAACAGCACCAGAAAAAAAACGCGCTTCCGTAACAGAAAGTGACGCATGAACCGTCGCGCAGCCCGCGTTGGATTACCTACGATTTACGGCCGAGTTTGCAATGCGTTGGTGTGAACGGCAGGAACACTTCCTTGCCGGTTTCGATGGATTCGTACAGCGCCACCAGCAGTTCAATACTCTTGCGCGCTTCACGGCCATCCACCAGTTGCGGCTTGTTGTTCACCAGACAATCGACCACATGCTTGTAATAGGCGCTGTGGCCAAAGCCGTAAACATCCGGCGGATTGACGGAATATTTCTCGATGACATCCGCATCGCCTTCCTGTTCTTCAACAAAACGCCAGGTCTGCATCTTGTTCACGGCAAAACCGCCGATAACCACAGTGCCCTTGTCTCCCAACATGGAAATGGAACCTTCCAGGTCGACCGGACGTGCGCAGGTCGTGGCTTCCACCACACCGAGTGCACCGTTGCGAAATTTTACCGTGCCGACTGCCGTGTCTTCCGCTTCGATATCCACCAATGCGGTAATCGATTTGGCAAACACACTTTCCACGTCGCCCATCATCCAGCGCAACATATCGATGTGATGTACCGCCTGGTTTGTCAACACCCCGCCGTCCTGCGCCCACGTGCCGCGCCACGCATCCTGGCTGTAATATTTCTGGTCACGACTCCAGCGTACCCGCAAGGTGCCCAGCACCAGTTTGCCAAGGCGGCCCTGGTCACGCGCTTCTGCCATTTTCACCACGGGCACGTTGAAACGGTTCTGGTGCACAACAAATAAACGGACATTATTTTTGTCGCAAGCTTCGATCATCGCATCGGCATCAGCCAGCGACATCGCCATCGGTTTTTCGACAAGGATAGGCTTGCCGTATTTCGACAAACCGATCACGTGTTCGGCGTGATCGCCACTGGGCGTCAGCACCGATACCACGTCAATATTTTCTTTCTGCATCATCTCGTGCATATCGCGATACGCCGGCACATTCCACTGTGCTGCCATTTTTTCGGCGCGCGGGAAATCGATATCACACACGGCTGCCAGTTGGGCGCCTTCGGTATGGCCGCTGCCGAGCAGTTCAGCGTGGCGTTTCGCGATACGGCCGCAGCCAACCAGAGCAAATCTGAGCATGATGTTTCCCCCTGAAGAAAATTAATCGTGCGATTTTAGCACAGCACGCATTCGGCTTCTTTGTTCAGCGACTTCCCACACCCAGCAACACGGCTACGCCCAGCCCGACAAAAATCAGGGCGGCAATGCTGTGAACCAGCTTCAGCGGGATCTTGTGTGCCGCCTGGCTGCCAACAATCACTGCGGGCACATTGGCGATCATCATGCCCAGCGTCGTACCGCCCACTACCCAGGCCAGCGATTGCGCATACTGCGCCGCGAGTGCAACGGTAGCGATCTGTGTCTTGTCTCCCATTTCCGCCAGGAAGAAAGCAATGACCGTGGTGATGAACACACTCGCATGCGGTTTCGCCAGCACCGCATCATCGTCATCGAGCTTGTCGGGCACCATGATCCAGCCCGCCATCAGCAGGAAGCTGATACCGAGTATCCAGCGCAATAATTCCGGCCCGAGCAGGTGTGTGACGTAAGCGCCCAGTATCCCGGCACCGGCGTGATTGACGATGGTCGAAACGAAAATCCCGAAAATAATGGCGAGATGATGCTGGCGATAACGTGCTGCCAGTACCAGCGACAACAGTTGCGTCTTGTCACCGATTTCTGCCAGCGCAACGATGCCGGTCGATACCAGGAAGGGTTCGATAGTCGACAAGAATGTCATCAGAGTTTTTTATCCTGCGCATCCACTTCTTCCGATTCCCTGATCAGGAAAGACAACACCAGGAACACGCCCAGTACCGCAAACTCGGTAATCAGCAGCTTGGCAAAGGTTTCATCCGTCCAGATGGAAAACCAGAGTTGGCCGAGACCCGTGACGACACCGAGCAGGAACACAACAAAACAGACAATCTGCATGGCATTCATTCTTTGTGTCCCGTGTTACGGATTTTCAATCGGCACCACCTTCACGGCAGTGCCATAGCACAACACTTCGGTGACGCCCGCCATCAACTCGGTGGCGTCGTAGCGCATGCCGATGATGGCATTGGCACCGCTGTTGCTCGCGTGCTGGCACATGATCTTGTAGGCATCGGTGCGCGCTTTCTCACAGAGGTTGGTGTAGATGCTGATGTTGCCCCCAAGAATAGTCTGCAGGCCGCCAAAAAAATTGCCTATGATCGAACGCGAACGCACCACAATGCCGCGCACAATGCCGACGTTACCAACGATGCGATAGCCGGGAAGTTCCAGCGCTGATGTCACCATGGATGGGGTCATGAATTTTTCCTGCTGGCAGTGGGTATGGGGCGCGATTCTACCGGCGCGCTGCCGCAGCTGTATACCAACCCGCACGCGAGGCAGAGCACGGCGGGGATTACCGCAGCCATCACCGGCCGGGGACGGCCATCTGTTACACTGGGGACTCCTAGTTCGTCCTCCCCGCCGCGGGTTGCAGCCATGCTGTCAGCGGCCACCCTCCCGCGAGATACCATGCCTGCTACGTCCAGTTCTACCGTTACCCCCAATTCGTCCACTACGTCGTCTGTCACTACGTCATCTGTTACTACGGGCTTTGCTGCACTGGGGCTTTGTGATGCCCTCGTCCAGGCCGTCACCGGCAAGGGCTACACCGAACCCACACCCATCCAGCAACAGGCTATCCCGGCAGTGCTGGGCGGCGGCGACCTGCTCGGCGGCGCCCAGACCGGCACCGGCAAGACAGCCGCGTTTACCCTGCCGATCCTGCAATTGCTGTCCACCCGTCCAGCGCCGGCCGGCCGCACCCGCCAGAGCATCCGGGCGCTGATCCTGACTCCCACCCGCGAATTGGCGGCCCAGGTGCAGGAAAGTGTGCGCGACTACGGCAATGGCTTGCGCCTGAAATCAATGGCCATGTTCGGCGGCGTGAGCATCAACCCGCAAATCAAGCAGATCACCGATACCGACATCCTCGTCGCCACCCCCGGCCGCCTGCTCGACCACGTGCAACAGCGCACGATTGACCTGTCGCGCGTCGAGATTCTTGTGCTCGACGAAGCCGATCGTATGCTGGACATGGGCTTTATCCACGACATCAAGCGCCTGCTGAAACTGTTGCCACAGAAACGGCAGAACCTGCTGTTTTCCGCGACCTTTTCCGACGAGATCAAACAGCTGGCCGAAGGCCTGTTGCACAAACCCGTGTTGATTGAAGTGGCGCGCCGCAATGCTGCCGCCGAGACCATCGCCCAACGGGTGTTGCTGGTCGATCGTGAGCGCAAACGTGAGCTGCTGACCAAGCTGATCCAGGACCATAACTGGTACCAGGTGCTGGTGTTCACACGCACCAAGCACGGCGCCAACCGGCTGGCCGAACAGCTGGAGAAATCCGGCATCACGGCCATGGCCATCCATGGCAACAAGAGCCAGGGCGCGCGCACCAAGGCGCTCAGTGAATTCAAGACCGGCAAGCTGCAAGTACTGGTGGCAACCGATATCGCCGCGCGCGGTATCGACATCAGCGAGCTGCCACACGTGGTCAACTTCGAGCTGCCCAATGTGGCCGAGGATTATGTACACCGTATCGGCCGTACCGGTCGCGCCGGCTCCGAGGGCGAGGCGCTGTCGCTGGTCTGTGTCGATGAACACGGCCTGCTGGCGGGTGTCGAGCGCCTGCTGAAACGCAAGTTCGACCGCGAGGTCATCCCCGGTTTCGCACCGGACTTGTCGATCAAACCGGAACCGATCCAGAACGGCAGCCGCTCCGGTGGCGGCCGGTCACAAAATGGCCGCTCACAGAACGGCGGCGGTGGGCAGGGACAAGGTCGCAGACCGCAGCGAACCGGCGATGCCCCGGCGCGCCTCGGCGAGAAACCTCGCCCTGCAGGTGGCGCCAGATCCTCAAGCTCAACCAGCAAGCCACAAGCCTCTGGCAACCGCCATACCGGTGGCGCGCCCAGCGGCAACAGCCCAAGCAGGCCTTCGAGCAATAGACCCGCCAGCCCCAAACCCTCGGGCACCCGTTCTTTCGGCCCTCGCAGCGGTAACCGCTAATCCCGACCCGCATGGCCGCTGACGCCCCTCGCCCGTCTCGCCTGCCCTTCGCCATCTGGGCGCTGGGCATGGTCAGCCTGTTCGGGGATGTGGCCTCGGAAATGATTTTCAGCCTGTTACCTGCCTTCCTCACCAGTGAGCTGGGCGCCAGCGCGCTGATGGTCGGGCTGATTGTTGGCATGGGTGAAGCCACGGCGCTGACCGTCAAGATTATTTCTGGCCCACTGTCAGACCGGCTGGGCCAGCGCAAATGGCTGGCACTGGTCGGCTATGGCATGGCTGCCCTGATGAAACCCTTTTTTGCGATAGCGGGATCGCCACTGCATGTCCTGTTTGCCCACCTGCTCGACCGCACGGGCAAAGGCATACGCGGTGCGCCGCGCGATGCGCTGATCGCCGACATCACGCCACCCTCGATGCGCGGTGCCGCTTACGGTTTACGGCAGGCGCTGGACAGCCTCGGTGCCATTCTCGGCCCACTGCTGGCACTGGTGCTGATGGCGTTGTGGGCCAACAACATCCGCGCCGTGTTCTGGGTAGCCGCCATACCAGCTGCCATCTCGGTCATCATCCTGTTTTTCGGTGTGCAGGAGCCGGCCGGACTGGTGAAAAGCAGCGTCGGCAACCCGCTTGCCCGTACCAACCTGCGTCGCCTGCCCCCGGCTTTCTGGCATGTGGTGCTGTTTGGTGGCCTGTTCACACTGGCGCGCTTCAACCAGGCCTTCCTGGTGTTGCGCGTACAACAAGGTGGACTGGCACTGGGACATCTGCCCATGGTGCTAGTAGCCATGAACGTGGTGTACGCCCTGTCAGCCTACCCATTGGGCAAGCTGGCCGATCGCATGGCGCACAAACACTTGCTCGCCATCGGCATGCTGTTACTCGTCAGTGCTGACCTGCTACTTGCGCACAGCAATCAAGGCTATTTCGTCTGGATGGGTGTGGGGCTCTGGGGCCTGCACATGGGTGCGACCCAGGGATTGCTGGCGGCGATGGTCGCTGACACCGCACCGACCGACCTGCGCGGAACGGCGTTCGGCGTGTTCAATCTGGTAGCAGGACTGGCGCTGTTATGTAGCGGGGGCACGGCAGGACTGGTATGGGATCATTTCGGCGCCCGATACACCTTTATTTTCGGGGCCAGCATGGCACTGCTAGCGCTGGTCGCCTTGCTGATACACAGCCAATCGGCCAGAAAAAGCAGGAAATCTCAGATATAGCGACTGCTGCGCGTCATCAGGCGCGACACCAGTGTCATCCCTTTCTTCACGGGCGCAGGAAAACGCAAGCCACCGGCTGCAAGTGCGGCATGGCTGTGATGCGCCTCGTCTTCCAACATCTTTTCGACAATCGCCCGGCTCTTGTCATCATGCACGGGCAGCGTTTGCAGATGCTCTTCGAGATGCTCGCAGACCTGGTCCTCGATGGCCGATACGAAACCGAGGCTGACCTTGTCGCCGACCAGCCCGGCTGCCGCGCCCAGACCGAACGACATGCCGTACCAGAGCGGGTTCAGCAGCGACAGGTGGCCGCCAAGTTGCTTCACGCGTTCCTCGCACCAGGCAAGGTGATCGATTTCCTCGTCCGCTGCCCGTTCCATCTCCGCCCGCACGGCAGGCAATTGCGCCGTCAATGCCTGTCCCTGGTAGAGCGCTTGCGCGCAGACTTCCCCGGTGTGGTTGACGCGCATCAGGCCGCTGGCCAGCTTGCGCTCGTCTGCTGTCAGTGAGCACTCCGCTTCCTGCAGGGCTGGCGACTGGCGCAGGGATGGCCGTGTGTTGCCGGTCAGTGTGCGCAGGGCACGGTCAGCCGTCATCAGGGCGTGGTCGATGGGCGATAACTGGCGATTTTCCAACATGCTCACAAGTTCCGGGGCGTGTAATCCATGGTCGCCAGTTTACCACTTGTCACAGTATGTGACGCCCTTGTGCGGATGGTAGAATGCTGTCCTTCCCGTCATCCCACCAGCAGTAGAAGAGGAGCTCCGCCGTGGATCTCGATTTCAACGAAGAACAAGTCATGCTGCGCGACACCGCGCGCGGCATATGTGAAGAATTGTCCCCGTCGGCCATCGTGCGGGCGATGGAGCAGGACGAGACCGGTTTTTCTGCGCCGTTCTGGAAGCAGCTGGCCGAACTGGGTATCACCAGCCTCGGCATTCCCGAAGCGCATGGCGGCATGGCCTGGGGCGCGCTGGAAATGGCTATCGTCTATGAAGAATTCGGCCGCTCACTGGCGCCGAGCCCGCACTGGGCCAGTTGCGTATTGTCCGCCAAACTGCTGGAACTGGCCGGCACCGACGCACAACAATCCGCACTGCTGCCCGGTATTGCCGCTGGCGAAACCATCGTCGTGCCGGCATGGCTGGAACCCAAAAACGGTTTTGGCCCGGAAGGCGTACAACTGCGCGCGGCAAAACAGGGTGACACGTATGTATTGAACGGCACCAAATTGCTGGTGCCTTTTGCGTCCAGCGCATCAAGGCTGCTGGTATTGGCGCGCACCGGTGAAGGGGTACAGGATGTGGCCGGTTTGCTGGTTGATCCTGCTGCACAAGGCGTAACGATCACGCGCGAACGCAACCATGCTGACGATGCGCTATACCAAGTGGATTTCAACCATGTCAGCGTTGCCACTGTCGATGTGCTCGAGCAGAAAAACTTCTGGGGCGCATGGGATGAAGCCATGACCCGCTCGATTGTTGCGCAAGCGGCACAGGCGATCGGTGCTGCCGAAGCCATCCATGCCATGGCAACCGACTATTCCAAGCAACGTGTGCAGTTTGGCAAACCCATCGGCTCCTTCCAGGCCATCGCGCATTATCTCGCCGACCTGATTGTAAAAATCGAGGGCGCGAAAGTGCTGGTGTACCAGGCCGCGTGGGCCATCGACAACAACAAGCCTTACGCAAAACTGGCCGCGCAGGCCAAGTTGCAAGCCTGCAATGTTTTCCGTGAAGCGTCTGCGACCGGCGTACAAATCCACGGCGGTTTCGGTTTCACCTCCGAAGGCGATCCGCAATTGTATTTCCGCCGCGCCAAACACTGGCAGTTGATGAACTGGGATTCTTCGTATCTGGAAAAACGTATTGCTGCGTTGGTGCTAGATGCAGCGTGATGAAATAGATGGGCGTGATAAATCACGCCCCTACGCAAAAAACTAACGGGGTTTTTATGGGAATTCTTGACGGCAAAGCAGCCATCGTTACCGGCAGTGGACGTGGCGTAGGTCGCGGTCACTGTCTCCATCTGGCAAAGAACGGCGCAAAAGTTGTTGTGAATGATATTTTGCTGGAAGAAGCGCAAAAAGTTGCTGATGAAATCAATGCGTCGGGCGGCGAAGCCATTGCCAGCAACGCCGACATTGGCACACGCGCCGGCTGCGAATCACTGGTGCAACAGTGTGTGGATGCGTTCGGCCATATCGACATCGCCATCAACAACGCCGGCATTGTGCGCGACAAGACCTTACTGAAACTGGAAGATGCCGATTTTGATCTGGTGTTGCGCATCCACGTGATGGGCACGTTCTGGATTGCACAAGCCGCTGCGAAAAAAATGATCGAGCAAGGCACAGGCGGCTCGATTATCAACACCACATCCGGCGCACATTTCGGCAGCTTCGGACAGACGAATTATTCCGCTGCCAAAGGCGCAATTGCATCGATGACCTACACCTGGGCGATGGAACTGGCGAAGCACGGCATTCGTGTCAACGCGATTGGCCCGCTCGCCACCACACACATGTCGGCCACGTTTTCTGACGCCGACAAGATGCCGTATTTTCCGCCAGAAAATAACGGCCCGATTGTGTGCTGGTTGTGCAGCGACGAAGCGGATTTTGTTTCCGGCCAGATTTTCGGCACCGGCGGCGATCGCATCTCGCACATGGTGCAACCGCATTACGGCAAGACACTCATACAACCGGGCGGCTGGGAAATCGACCAGATCCGCACGTATTTCAAACAGCACATGCAACCGGAGTTCGGCGCGTTCGGCATGCTCGGCAAACCGTACCCGTTCCACGCCGGCGTTAAACCACCGGCAAAAGATTGACCTCCCCGATTCGCTGCGCGAATCACCCCTCCTACCCAGCAGGAGGGGCATCGTCTCCCCTGCGTAGTAGGGGAGATGCTGAACGCAGTGAAGCAGAGGGGTCATCATCAGGTTAGCGAGGTTTTAATATGATCGGTATTGTTTCTTACGGCGCATACATTCCGCGCATGCGTTTGCCGGCATCGGTGATGGCGGGCAAGGCACCCAAAGAAGGCGGCCCGGAAAAAGCCGTGGCATGGATGGACGAAGACAGCGTGACGATGGCCGTCGCCGCAGCACAAAACTGCTTGCAGGGTTTTGATCGCTCGCGTGTCGATGCCGTGCTGTTTGCGACAACAACTTACGCGTTTGCCGAGAAACAAGGTGCCGCGATTATCGCAAAAGCCCTGAACCTGAAAGGTGACGTGCGCACGGCAGATATTTCCCACAGCACCCGTTCGGGCAGTATTGCATTGCAATCTGCTGTGGATGCCGTGAAAGCGGGCAGCGCAGCACGCGTGCTGGTGATTGCCGCCGATTGCCGCATGGGCGCACCCGGTTCCGGTTTTGAAGCGAATACCGGCGATGCTGCCGCTGCCTTTCTCGTCGGTGCAGAAGGCGCGATTGCATCACTGGATTGTGCGTGCGCGCACACCACGGAAATTATCGACATCTGGCGCAAACAGGGCGACCGTTTTGTGCACAGTTGGGAAGACCGTTTCGTCAACGTACACGGCTACATCGACAACACGGTTGCTGCCATCAAGGGTCTGTTTGCAAAAAGCGGCAAGACCGCCGCCGATATTGCGAAAGCCGCGCTGTACGCACCGGAAGCGCGTTCGCTTGGCGAAATGAGCAAAGCCGCCGGCATTGCGAAAGAACAAATCCAGGACACTTTGTTTGGTAAAGTCGGCAATGCCGGTTCAGCTTACGCACCCCTGTTGTTGATTGCCGCACTGGAAAATGCGAAAGCGGGTGAAAAAATTCTCGTTGCCAATTATGGCGACGGTGCTGATGCGATGTTATTCACCGTCACGGGTGCTCGCAACAAGGCAGAAGGCTATCGCAGCGTGAACGATTTGTTGGCGCACCGCAAAGTGGTTGATGCTTATGGCAAATACATGAAAGCGCGCGGCCTGACGATTACCGAATATCCTGAAAACGACGATCAGGGAATTTCTGCCACGGTGCATTACCGTGAACGCGATGAGGATTTGTCGCTCGAAGGCCAACAGTGCACGCACTGTGGCACGCACCAGTTTCCGAAAGGCCGCGTTTGCGTGCGCTGCCATGCAAAAGATTTGTGGACGCCATCCTGCTACAGCGATCTCACCGGCAAAGTGGTGACCTACACACTCGATGCATTTTTTCCATCACCGGAACCACCAACCGCTGTCGGCATTATTGAAGTGGTGAACGCCGATGGCTCGGCCGGCCCACGCATCCACATGCAGATCGGCGAAACCACGCCGAAAGATATCGCCATTGATTTGCCGGTTGAATTCACCTTCCGCTGCATCCACCGCGTCGGTTTGCGTCCGAATTATTTCTGGAAATGTACGCCCATTGCCACAGCTGTCGCTGAAGGAGCTGCCGCATGAGTATCAAGGACAAAGTTGCCATTGTCGGTGTCGGTTGCTGCAAGTTCGGCGAGAACTGGGATCGCTCCGAAGAAGACATGATTGTTGATGCCGCGTATGAAGCGTATGCGGATGCTGGCATCACTGAACCCTCCAGACAGATCGATGCAATTTACTGCGGATCGCTGTACACCAAGAACGGCCCGGTGGAAGTCGGTGAGGCCCTGAAGTTGTACAAACCACTCACAGCGGTATCCAATTACTGCGCAACCGGCACGGAAGCATTTCGCGCCGGCGTGATGGCTATCGCAGCCGGTGTGTACGACACCGTACTGGTGGTCGGTTATGACAAACCCAAGGATCGCGGCGTATCTGGCCCGAGTGTCAATATCAAAGGTGTGCGCGATTTACCTGCAACACCGGCGGGCTGGTTTGCCATGTGCGCCGCACCGTATTTCAAGAAATTTGGCGCCGGCCGTGAAGACCTCGCGAAAATTGCTGTGAAAAACCATTTCAACGGCACACTGTCACCCAAATCATTTTTGAAAAAAATCATTACCGAAGAAGAGGCGCTGAATGGCCGCATGATTTCCTGGCCGTTTGGTTTGTACGATTGCGCGGCACAATCCGACGGCGCCGCCGTTGCGGTTATCACCAAGGCATCGCTCGCGAAAAATTTTCGTGACAACCCCGTGTACGTAAAAGCCGTGGCGAGTGGTTCGGCGGCGAATCCGCATACGGATCCCGACCACGATTTCCTGCGCTGGAAGCCGACCGAAAATGCAGCGGCAGAAGCGTACAAAATGGCGGGCATCACCAACCCGTTTAAAGAAATTCATCTGGCGCAAGTGCATGACTGTTTCACGCTGACGGAATTGCTCGCTTACGAAGATCTCGGTTTTATTCCGAAAGGTGCAGCGAAAGAACATATCGCCAACGGCACGTTCACACTGAAAGGCGAATTGCCGGTGAACAGTGACGGCGGCCTGAAAACATTTGGTCACCCGACCGGCGCGACCGGCGTGCGCATGATTGTCGAAAACGTCCTGCAGTTGCAGGGTCGTGCAGACAAACGTCAGCTGGCGTTGCACAACGGCAAACAACCGACCATGGCACTGACGCACAACATCGGCGGTTTCCCGACCGGCTGCGCCGTGAGCATCATTGGTATCGACAAATAGTATTGCCAGATGCACACAAAGGGTGAACCCGCATGAAACCATCAGCAGCACACACGTTTTTCCGCCTTCTCGCCGGAGTGACCTGTGCCCTGCTGCTGGTTTCCTGTGCGCAATCACCGCAAACGCCCGGCACACCCGCGAAACTGACGGATGTACCGGTAAAGACATCAACGCCGATCCACCAGTACAGCTGCATTTCAAAAATTTACCTGAGTGAAATCACCAAAGCCTTCCTCATACCTGCAGATGACAGTGGCGAAGGCAATGTGATCCGCGTCGGTGAAGTGCTGGACAAAATGGTGAGTGACATGTTCTGGCTGGATACCACCAATACCGGCATCAAGCGTGTAGCTCCCAATGTGACGCTCGGTTTTGATCGCGGCACGGGCGTGTATCGCCATCCCGATGGCAATGGCAACCTGGTGCAAATCCGTTTGCAATACCAGATTTTCAAACCGACCGGCCAATCCTTTTCCAGTTCCAGTTTCGGCCAGTTTCCCGCGCGCAAGGCCAACCAGGACTCCACCGTCCTCGCACTCAACCAGGCCATGATGCAATCACTCGAAAGACTGGCTGACGGCCTGGTGCAAACCGGCGTTTGCAAGACCATGATGTAGGACGTCGCGGCAAAAAAACGCCGGATAAAAAATTACCGTAACAATCTACGCTATAAAACCTGTCCACAGTGTCCGGTAGGCGTGCTCCAGTTTCCGCACACAGGCTTCACTATCAAACAGCGATGACGTGTTTTTCTGCACCAGCAATTTCTGGCGGATAGCCGTTAACGCTGCCGCATCGGTCGCCAGTGCCAGCGCCCGCGCTTCGTAGGCAGCCAGCGAATCCGTCACCAGTTCCGGCAAATCCAGTGCGTGCAACAAACTGCTGGCGACGCGCGCTGCAAACGATTGTCCTTCACACGTCAGCAAGGGTAAACCCGCCCATAACGCATCACTCGCGGTGGTGTGTGCATTGCACGGCAACGTGTCCAGAAACAGATCGGCCAGCTGCATGCGCGCCAGATGTTGCGGCAACGGTAAATGGCCGGCAAACACCAGCCTGTCGGCATCCACGCCTTGCTGCTGCGCTGTTGCACGCAAATTCTGCTTTGCCGTTTCTTCCGTGACGTACAACCACAACACACTACCGGGCACCTGTTGCAGCAAGCGCATCCAGATTGCAAACACGCCGGGTGTGAATTTGTAATGCTGGTTGAAACAACAGAACACAAAACCCTGCGCGGGCAATCCCTGTGCAGCGCGATCTGGCATCACCTGGTCGATCTGGCGCAATGCATCATTGCACTGGTAACTGCCCGGCACAGCAATGACAGTCTCGCTAAAAAACGGATACAAGGTTTCAGGCAACACAACATTATCGGCAATGATGTAATCCATATACGGCGCACCCATCGTGCCGGGATAACCGAGATAACTCACTTGCAGCGGTGCAGCGTGCGCTGCCAGGATGCGCGCACGGTTGCCCTGCGTGTAACCCTTCAGGTCAACCAGGATGTCGATATGGTGCTCACGAATGTATTGCACAATCGCTGCATCCGGCAACGACGATGCGTCCAGAAAACATTCAAATGCAGCAACCAGCCTCTGGCGCATGGCATCCTGTCGATCAGGGCCGATCGAGATGGCGTGCACGGCAAATTGCGAGCGGTCGTGCAATTCGAACACACGCGCCATCAACTGTGCCGTGGCATGCTCATGAAAATCTGCCGACAAATACGCGACACCAATCCTGTCCGATGATTTTCCGGGGGATCGATCGCGGCGCGGCGACGGCGGATACCACGCCTGCATCCACGTTTGTGCTGCACGCCACTGCAGGGCGGGATTGTCCAGGCACGTGATGACGGTAAACGGTTTCGCGATGTCACCTGCCTGCACTCGCGCCGCCAGTTGCTGCAAGCGACGGTCAAAATCCTGCCAGTCACACAAGCGCATGGCGATTTCCAGCGCCAGCGCCAGCGCTTCGGCATTGTCTGGCTGCAAGACCAGCGCATCGTGTACTGCATGGCGTGCCGCTATAAATTGCCGCGTTTCGCACAAGGCCGTGGCAAGGTTGAAATGCGCCGTGAAATAATCCGGCTTCAATGCAATCGCACGGCGATAATCCGCCAGCGCTTCCGGCAGGCGGCGCATTGTCCAGTAACAGACACCGCGATTATTGTAAGCATCGGCGTAATCCGGTTTCACACGCAACGCGTCATTGAAACAACTGACAGCATCGTCGAGACAGGATAAATCCGTCAGCACATTGCCCTTGTTGTTGTATGCCTGGAAAAATTCCGGCTGCAATGCCAGCACCGCGTTGTAATCCTGCAATGCCGCTTCCGGTTGCTGCAATTTGCGTAGCAGCGCTGCGCGGTTGTACAACACACCGGCAAATCCCGGCTGCAACTGCACGGCGCGGTTGTAACACGCCATCGCTTCGGTGTTGTCACCCAGTTTTTCCGCACACAATCCGAGGTTGCACAAGGCTGATGCCTGTGACGGCATCAAGGCAAGTGATTTACGCAACAGGCTCGCCGCTTCCCTGAGCGCTTGCCGGTCGAGATAGATCGCTGCCAGCAAATTCAGCGCATTGATATGGTTCTTGTCGAGTTCGAGAATCTTGCGATAAAGCTTCTGCGCATCATCCAGATTGCCTTGCTGATGCAGTCCATGCGCTCTGGCAAACATTGCCTCGGCTTTCGCGCTGTTTTTTGACCCGGAATTTTTCATTCCGCTATACTGCCCACGCGCCCTGATCTTGTAAAGTGAACGGACGAGTAAAGCAAACAGGCTTGTAAAGCAAACGGGAGTGGTATGGTATTCGAAACAGTTTCCTATGACGTGAAAGATGGCGTTGCTGTTATCACGCTCAATCGTCCGCAACAACGCAATGCCGTGAATTCAATCATGAGCCGTGAATTGCCGTTGGTGTGGCAGCATTTCAACCAGGATAAAACCGCCGTCGTTGCGATTCTCACGGGCGCTGGCGACAAAGCCTTGTGCACAGGTGCAGATCTCGCTGACTTGCCGGAAACCGATGGCGACGTGGATGAACAAGGTCGCAAATTCGGTTCGCTCGCGTCGATCAAATGGACATCACTGCAAAACCGTATCTGGAAACCGGTGATCTGCGCCGTGAATGGCATGGTGGTGGGTGGTGGCCTGCATTTTGTCGCGGATGCCGACATCGTGATTGCAGCAGACACAGCAACATTTTTTGATACGCATGTAAAAGTGGGACTGGTCGCCGGCCTGGAGCCGGTGAGTCTCGTGCGCAAGATGCCGTTTGATGCCGTGATGCGTATGGCGCTCACCGGCGGCAATGAACGCATGACGGCACAACGTGCGTATGAACTCGGCATGGTGGGTGAAATCGTTCCCGCTGCTGAATTGATGGCGCGTGCACACGCACTCGCGGATCTCATCAAAACCAATTCTCCCATAGCACTGGCGCGCTCGAAAAAAGCGATCTGGGAAGCCAAGGAAATGGGCCTGCACGCTGCACTGGAAAATGCGTGGGGCTACATCATGGACCAGAATACACATCCGGATATTGCCGAAGGCGGCAAGGCTTTTATGGAAAAAAGAAATCCGCAGTGGCAACCGTACGCGGGCGAATGTGATGAGTAAACAGGCGATGACTGAATCGCCGCTGACACGTTTTTTCACGGCGGACGGATCAGGAAAAATTGCTGACGGTTATATCCTGCTACCGGATGGCCTCGGCTTTAACGACGCGTTTGCACCGGTTTATGTGAAAGTGGACGAGCACGGCTGGCACTGCGGTTTTTTTGTCGAAAAACATCACCTGAATCCGCAAGGTATTTGTCATGGCGGCGTGTTGATGAGTTTTTGCGATCTTGCCATGGCCGGCAACATCGGCCATCACATCAATGAAATGATGGGCATTTTCACCATCAACATGAATACCGATTTTCTCTCGCCAGGTCGATTGGGCCAATGGCTGGAAATGCGCGTACACCATTTGCACACCACACGCACCATGGCAACCATCGGCGGACTGATCCACGGGCCGGAGGGTGTGGTTGTGCGCACCAACGGCATCTATCGCTTGCCGAAAGACTGGTCTACAAAAAAACCTGCAAGCCCAGCTGCATGAAATGATGCTGGATGCGCATGCCATAGCGGATGCATTGTGCCAGCAAGGCTGGTGGGTAGGTCAGGATGCCATTGACCGCCACTTGTCAGCAGCATTGCATGCCGAGGCAGGCAGATTGCAGCAAACCGGTGCCATGCATGCCGCGATGATCGGGCGCGGCAACACACAACAGCACAACACAACAACACGCAGCGACAGGATTCACTGGCTGGATGCTGCAACGGATGCGCAGCAACTTTATCTCGGGCAGATGGAAACATTGCGCTGCGGACTGAATCGCGAACTGATGCTCGGCCTGTTCGAATTTGAAGCGCATTTCGCCTGTTATCCGCCCGGTGCTTTTTATAAAAAACATGTCGACAGTTTTGTCGGCAGTGCCAGCCGCCTGGTCTCGGTTGTCAGTTACCTGAATCGTGACTGGCCTGCCGGCAGCGGTGGCGAATTGCTCCTGTTTTCGGAAGATGGCGAATCTGAAATGTCGCGCGTCGTACCGCAAGCAGGCACCGTCGCTATTTTTCTCAGTGAAAAAATCCCGCACGCCGTCGAGGCTGCCACACGGGAACGCTACAGCATCGCCGGCTGGTTTCGCGTCAATGCGTCCAGTGGCCAACGTATTGATGTGATGACGTAAGCGCTGGGGCTGTCACCCGGAAAGGCGGCGAAGCCTCCACGCGGCGCTTGTCGGAACCGCTGGCGCGTTCTAGCATGGACGAATAACGAAACCGTTTCAGGCAGGAGAGCAGCATCGCATGTCCACCCACGTATCAGGCCAACACATCTATCCGGTTCTTCCCGAATTTGCTGCCAACGCGCTGGTCACGCGTGAGCAGTATGACGCCATGTATCGCCAGTCCATTGAGCAGCCGGATCGTTTCTGGGCAGAACAGGCCACAAAATTCCTGTCGTTTGAACGCGTGTGGGACCAGGTCGCCGAATACGATCTGGCGAAAGGCCATGCGCGCTGGTTTGCCGGTGCGCAACTGAATGTGAGTGTGAACTGCATTGATCGCCATCTCGCCACGCGCGGCGAACAGACAGCGATCATCTGGGAAGGCGATGACCCGTCGCAAGACAAGCGCATCACCTATCGCGAATTGCACAAACACGTGTGCCAACTCGCCAACGCGCTGAAAGTGCGCGGCGTGAAACGCGGTGATCGTGTCTGCATCTACATGCCGATGATTCCGGAAGCGGCTTACGCCATGCTGGCCTGCACGCGTCTCGGCGCCGTGCATTCCATCGTCTTCGGCGGTTTTTCGCCGGAGTCACTGAAAGACCGCATCCTCGATTCCGATTGCCGCGTGGTGATCACGGCCGATGAAGGTTTGCGCAGTGGCAAGACCATCCCGATGAAAGCCAATGTCGATCTCGCGCTGCGCAACTGCCCGAACGTTCACACGGTTGTCACGGTGAAGCGCACGGGCAACGACATCAACTGGCAAGCGCCGCGCGACATCTGGTATCACGAATTTGTCGATGACCAGGATGAACAGTGCGATCCGGAATGGATGGGCGCGGAAGATCCGCTGTTTATCCTGTACACCTCCGGCTCTACCGGCAAACCCAAGGGGGTGTTGCACACCACAGCGGGATATTTGCTGATGGCGGCGATGACGTTCCGCTACACGTTTGATTATCACGACGGCGATATTTTCTGGTGTACCGCCGATGTCGGCTGGGTCACCGGTCATTCCTACACGGTGTACGGCCCGCTCGCCAACGGCGGCACCACGCTGATGTTTGAAGGCGTGCCGACGTATCCTGACGCGTCGCGTTGCTGGCAAGTGTGCGACAAACACCACGTCAATATTTTTTACACCGCACCCACAGCCATCCGCGCACTGATGGCGCAAGGCAACCGTTTTGTCGAAGCGAGTTCGCGCCGCAGCATTCGCCTGCTCGGCACGGTCGGTGAACCGATCAACCCGGAAGCGTGGGAGTGGTATCACCGTGTGGTCGGCGAAGGCCGCTGCCCGATTGTGGATACGTGGTGGCAAACCGAAACCGGCGCGCAAATGCTCACGCCATTACCGGGTGCGATTGCACTGAAACCCGGCTCGGCCACCTTGCCGATGTTTGGCGTGCAGCCAGCGTTGCTCGACCAGAACGGCAAGGAAATTGAAGGTGCCGGCGAAGGCATGCTGGTGATCAAGGCATCGTGGCCAAGCCAGATCCGCACGGTGTACGGCAATCACCAACGCCTGATTGAAACCTATTTCTCGCAATATCCCGGTTATTACTTTACCGGCGACGGCGCGCGCCGCGATGCCGACGGTTATTACTGGATCACCGGTCGCGTCGATGACGTGCTGAATATTTCCGGCCACCGCCTCGGCACCGCAGAAATCGAATCTGCGCTCGTGCTGCACCCGAAAGTCGCCGAAGCCGCGGTGGTCGGTTATCCACACGACATCAAGGGCCAGGGTATTTATTGTTTCGTCACACTGATGAACGGCGAAACCGGCGACGAGGCACTGGAAAAAGAACTGGTGCAATGTTGTGTGCAGGAAATCGGCCCCATTGCAAAACCGGATCTGATCCAGTGGGCGCCGGGCTTGCCGAAAACACGCTCAGGCAAAATCATGCGCCGCATCTTGCGCAAGATCGCCGAAAACGAATTATCAAATCTGGGCGACACATCGACGCTGGCCGATCCGTCGGTGGTGGAGCACCTTGTTAAACACAGCAGGCACAAGTGATGTGTTGCATGGGGTAAAACAAACATGGTTAGTAACAGTATTTATGGCGTAGCCAACTTTAAAAATTAGGGGTCTGCATGGCTTGGAAACTTCAGTCACTCTTATGGGTATTTTTACCAGAAGATCGTGCAGTTAACCTGTCACTGTATTTTTTTATACTACTGTTAATGATTTTTTTGTTTTCAACATTTATTTCATTGAAATTTAAAAAATATACCGCCAAGAAAATTTCAATGGTATTAATGCTGGCAACGCTAATATCCTGGGTTTTTCTTTATATAAATCGTCCAGCATGGCTTGTGGCATCCCAACAAGAAAATGCCGGGCATCCTGACGTTTCCGAGCTTAATTGGGAGTCTCCATCTGACGGGCTTCAGGTCTCTGAGCTGCGTTTTAAAGTTGCTGGCAAGTTTGTAGACCGCATGGTATTGGCTAGATTAGACCCAAGTAAGTACAAGTTTAGCGTTCACTTTGACCCGCATGGCTCCAAGACGGCAGAAGATTGGCAGGAAGAACTTGGGGCTACTATTGTTGTTAACGGAAGTTACTTTGGAGAAAACTTTGCGCCGTTAACGCCAATACGGGCATCAGGAGTTAATGCTGGTCCTTTGCAGTACATCTCAGATCATGGAGCTATTGTTGCAAATGAAAGCAGCGTTCAAATAATTGACCTACGAAAAAAAGATGTTTTTTTAGAAATAAACCAGTATCAAAATGCAATGGTTTCATATCCACTGCTGCTTGACAAAAGCAGGTCTAGTACAGCAAAAGATTCAAAGACATGGCTAGCATCCAGAAATTTTGTTGCGCTAGATAGCGACGGGTTTGTTGTTTTTGGTGCCACAGAAACCGGCTTTTTTACAATATATAACCTGGCAAAATTTCTGGAACATGGGCCTCTTAATCTTCGTCTTGCTTTGAACCTGGATGGCGGCCCTCTTGTGAGCCAAATAATAAGCTCTGGATCATATAGGCGTAACTTCCATGGGACAGCAGAAATCAGTAATAGTAATGATGTTCTTAGGGCATTATGGCATTCAACATTCAAGACGAATTGGAAATTGCCAATAGTATTAGTTGCAAACCACGTTTCTTCCGGAATTCATAATGAAAACTAAAGTTAAATACTGGTTATGAAGAAAAAGGGGCCAGAGAGATTTAAAACGATAAGCATGACTACAACTCACCCAACAGGATTCGCCATGAAACCCATCACAGAACGCATCCACCAAGCAGAAACACTCTGGACTTCTGGCGAAGAAGCGGAAATGGCGGGCAATTATGCACTGGCCTACACGCTTTACACCGAAGCGCATGACGAGATTATGGACTGCGCCCGACTGCACCAGTTGGCGCATGAGAAATTGCGGCGTGTGAACTGGAAGCTGGGACATTACGGCGAGCTGGTTACCGACTGGCTGCTGCACCTGTTTGCCCCGCTCGGCATTTTCGAACTTGTCTCGCGACGCCTGAAAACCGATGCGCAGTTTGCCGAGATGTGTCGGCGCAAAGCAGCATAAACATTCGCACGAAAAACACGCATCAAAATCTTTGCAATTTAATCCTGATCCAGTTGTTTGTTTTTTAATCCCTCCGGCACCTTTTCCCCGGCATGGCGCAACTCGATGTA
>DAOMGE010000002.1:0-98375 GCA_035430165.1 Pseudomonadales bacterium
TATATGTAATAGAAAAATGTCTAAAATAAATGTTACTGTAATTTTTTTACAGTAGATATATATTAAATACATCTTAATGTGTAGGCGAAGGCAATTTCATGGTGCTCAGTCCGGCTGAAAAGGCGATCGAATCCTGGAAGAAATGGATGAAGCGAAATCCTAAGGAGAAGGTGCCGTTTGTGCGGGAGTATTTACTGAAGAAGCAGCTAATTCTTCTTTTACCTGGACAGTCTGTTGAGGCATCACTGCTCAAGTGGGTGGAAGGGTGCAGGAGTGAGCCTGACCGGATCAAAGCCATAAAGAACATCAAGGGAGCGTGGAATACACGCAAATGTCGGCAAAAGGGATCCTTGGTGTGCACAACCATAAGCAAGAAGAGCAAAAACATACTTAAGAATTTGGTAAAGAATGATCGCGCTTATAAAACCGAAGGAATGGCCCTGGACAGCTTAATTAATTCATTCAAGGAGGCGGTGGATGCCAAGGTGGAACAAAGGGTAGGGGGCATCCAGAAGGAAAATGAGCGTTTGAAAAAGCGTCCCCCAAAAACCAGGAACCAAGAAATACCACAGCAGGCATTTTCGCCCACACAATCAATTCAAATGGCTGTGGAATATCAGAAAACAATTGAAGAAATGGAGCGTACGGTTGAATCCGTTGTGGTTGAAAATGACGATTTTAAAAAGCAGATCAAAATGCTAAGGACTGAGCTTAGGCAGCTAAAGAAGCAAATGATCTCGGGAAAACCGCTGGACTTATCAAAGGGCATGGCTTCTGAACAGCATTCGGACGAGTCTGAAGTGAAAAATACAGAAAGCACGGATACTGCGCCGACAGATAAATTACCTGATTCGAAATAGGTAGCCAACTATTCGGAAATATTAAGACGCTCTCCGCGCTATCAACTGTTACGCTGGGACGAGAGTATGTTGCCGCAACCGTGTCAATTCCTCGAAGCCTCACGCAACTGGTCAAGGTAGTCGGCCCATCCTTGCATCATTTGTCGTCTGCCTTCGAGATGCGCAGTCCGGTTGTATGCGCGCCCATTGGGATCCTTCACGGCATGCGCTAACTGATGTTCGATCCAATCCACCCTGTAGCCAAGTACCTCATCAAGAATTGTCCGCGCCATAGCTCGAAACCCATGTGGTGTGATTTGATCATTGCTAAAGCCTAGAGTTCGGAGAGCAGTTCTGACGCCATTTTCAGAGAGTGGCCTACTGTGGCCTCGGGCTGAAGGAAAGACATAGAGCCCACTTCCTGTGATGGGTTGAAGTTCGCTGAGTATGGCAATGGCCTGTCGGGAGAGGGGTACGATATGAGGAGTGTTGGTCTTGGAGACTGTGTACCTCCATTCAGCGCTCTCGAAATTGATATCTGCCCACTTCATTGTCCGGATTTCCCCTGGGCGTTGAAACAGCAATGGGGAAAGCAGTAAGGCGGCCTTGACCTCCGGGGTTCCACGGTAACTGTCCATCGTTACTAACAATTTGCCAACCTCCTTGGGGTCGGTGATTGAGGCCAGGTGTTTTTCCTTTGGGCTGGCTAACGCCCCTTTCAGGTCATGAGTTGGGTCTCTGTCTGCTCTGCCAGTGGCAATTGCATAGCGGAAGATCTGACCACATGTTTGCTTGGCTCGGTGAGCCGTTTCAACGATGCCTTTTTGTTCAATGCGTCTCAAAACAGAAAGTAGTTCCGGTGTTGTTACCTCTGAGATGGGGCGTTTGGCAAGCCATGGCAACAAGTGGTTACCGAGTAGCCACCGTGTGCGAGTGGTGTGACTTACAGACCAGGTCTTTTGCTGCTTTTCGAGCCATTCTTCGGCGATGGATCCAAAGCTGTTGTTTGAAGCCGCTTTTGCGGCAAGTCGATTTTGTCGGCGGTGATTGCCTGGGTCTGCGCCATTGTCCAGTAGCTGCTTTGCTTCGGTCTTCTTGCGTCTGGCTGTTTTGAGGCTGACATCAGGGTACACGCCTAAAGCTAGCCTGTTCTCTTTGCCCGCATAGCGGTATTTGAGTCGCCAGTAGCGAGATCCATTTGGCATCACCTCCAGGTAAAGGCCGCCGCCATCAGATAGCTTGTAGGGCTTTTCCTTGGCCTTTGCATTTCGAACCGCCACTTCAGTCAGTTTGTCTGATCCTGCCATTTGTGCCCCCAGCCTATTTCGCTAATGCCCCCACTTGTGCCCCCAATTCTTCGAGATGCCCCCGGATGTGAGTGGAAGAATCTGCACGTAGTATAAACAAAAAACCCAGCATTTACGCCGGGTTTCAGGACTTCTAGGGATGGTGCTGGAAGGTGAATTGGTGGAGCCGAGGGGAATTGAACCCCTGTCCGTCAGTCCGCTACTGCGAGATCTACATGCTTAGGTCCGTTAATTGATTTAACCGTTCACAGCCCAGCGGGCAGGACGTGAACAGCGATCCTGTAGGTTTTAGTGGATTGGCGCCAGGCGAGCCGCTCCGCGATCCCATTCTGGATGACAGTCAATAACGCGATATGGGCATCTTGTTATCGACCGCTAGCTGCGATTAAGCAGCTAGAGCGTAGTTGTCGTCGTTGGCAACTAAGAGTTTACAGCTTTGATTTACGAGATTGGCTGCCATCTCGGCATGCACCCGGAGCTTTGTAACCGGCGTCGAATCCAAAACGGCCCCGATACGTCTGCTCTAAGAGCTTGTTCAGTATATGGGGGTGCAGAAGCGGAATTCAATGTCTTTCGGCCAAAGGCCATGGGTTATCATGCGCGCTTTGCGCGATGCGGGGTGTGGCATGGATTGGGTATTGATTCTGAAAGCCATTGTGATGGGTATGGTGGAAGGCCTGACGGAATTCCTGCCGATCTCCAGCACGGGCCACCTGATTATCACCGGCGAATTGCTGCACTTCCTCGACAAGGACAAGCGCGACGTTTTCGAAATTTCCATCCAGCTGGGCGCCATCCTCGCTGTGTGCTGGGTGTATCACCAGCGTTTCTGGCGTGTACTGTCGACATTGCACACGCCGGCGTCACAGCGCTTTGTGGCGAACGTTGTTGTGGCATTCCTGCCGGCGGCTATCCTCGGCTTCCTGTTTATCAAGAAGATCAAGTTCTACCTGTTCAACCCGGAAGCCGTGGCCTGCGCCTTTATCGTCGGCGCGTTCATCATCTGGTGGGCCGAGCGCCGCCCGCAGAAGATACGTGTGGAAACGGTGGATGAGATGCGCCTGCAGGACGCGCTGAAGATCGGCTTTGCGCAAGCGTTGTCGCTGATTCCCGGCACCTCGCGCTCGGGTGCGACCATCATCGGCGGATTGCTGACGGGATTGTCGCGCCAGGCAGCGACTGAATTTTCATTTTTCCTGGCTGTGCCGACCATGTTTATCGCCACGATTTACGATACCTGGAAACACCGCGAACTGTTGAGTGCAGATGATCTCGATATTTTTGCCGTGGGATTTGTCAGCGCGTTCGTGTTCGGCATGCTCGCTGTGCGCGGTTTGCTGGCGTACATCCAGCGCCACGATTTCACGGTGTTTGTCTGGTACCGGATTGCGTTTGGTTTGTTTATTCTCGGCACGGCCCATTTCGGGCTGGTGCAGTGGGCGGATTGAGTCGCTTATTTTTTGCCCGCGCTGGAAAAAAACTGCGCACCGTCATCAAGGCGCAGCAGGGTCAGGAAGCGTCCCCACACACAGCCACTGTCGAGCGCGATGATATTGTCGACGCCGGTTTCGGCGAGCAGCGCTGCCCAATGCCCGAATAGAATGCGCCAGCCCGGCGGCGGCTGGAAGCGCGTGAACCACGGCACATAACCTTTCGGTATGTTTTCCACGTCTTCCTTGTAACGCAGTTGCAGCGCGTTGACATGTTTTTTTTCTGTCGCGCAAATCCGCATGCGCGTGAATGCATTGGTGATAAATCGCCAGCGATCCACATCCTTCAGGCCATCAGACCAGTTATCCGGTTCATCGCCGTACATCGCGCGCAAAAATTCCACGCAGCGACCGGATTGCAATACCGCTTCCACTTCGCGCGCGCATTGCTGCGCCTGTGCCAGTGTCCAGCCCGGAAAAATGCCGGCATGCACCAGTGCAACTTTTTTTGTGTCGTCGACAAACATCAGCGGTTGCTGGCGCAACCAGTCGAGCAGCGCATCGCGATCCGGTGCATTGAGTATGTCGTCGAGCGTGTCCTTGCGTTTGTGTGCAAGACCTGCGCGCGCAATCGCCAGCAAGTGCAGGTCATGATTGCCAAGCACGGTGACAGCAGAGGCACCAAGATTTTTTACAAAGCGTAGACAGGCCAGCGAAGCCGGGCCGCGATTGACGAGATCGCCGGTCAACCACAACTGGTCGATGGCAGGATCGAAATGTACCTGATCGAGCAATTCGCGCAGCGGATCGAGACAGCCTTGCAAATCACCGACGACGTAGGTTGCCATGCGTATGCCTGCCTGAATCGTGCTTAATGTAGCGCGCCGGGTTTGGCGAGCGAGAAACGTGGTATCAGCGCATCGAACAGATCGCCGGATTCTGTCTGCATCTGGTAACTGCCTTCCATCGTGCCTATCGGTGTTTCCAGTACGGCGCCGCTGGTGTAGGTGTGCGACTGGCCGGGCGCAATCAGAGGCTGCACGCCCACCACGCCGTCACCGCGCACTTCCTGTGTCTTGCGGTTGCCGTCGGTGATGATCCAGTGGCGACGCAACAATTGCACCGGTGCATCGCCGTTGTTGGTGATCGTGATGGTGTAGGCAAACGCGAAACGGCTTGCGTCTGGCGTGGAATGTTCCGCCAGGTATTGCGTTTTGACAGTAACTTTTACGCCGGGCATGGGATGCTCTCGCAGCTATCGAGGGTGTTGGCCAGATTGACAAAATCCGTGACCGACAGGGTTTCCGCACGCGCATCGGGATTGATGCCGGCCGCACGGATCGTGTTTTCATTGATGGCAGATTTCAGCGTGTTGCGCAGCGTCTTGCGGCGTTGCTGGAACGCAAGGTTGACGACACGCGCCAGGGTTTCCGGATGATTCGCCACCGCGTGGTGAGGGCGAGGTTGCAAACGCACAATCGCAGACATCACTTTCGGCGGCGGAAAAAAGGCACCGGGTGGCACATCAAATAATGGCGTGATCTGGCAATAATATTGCGCCATCACGCTGAGGCGTCCGTAATCCTTGCTGCCGGGTTCAGCCGCCATGCGATCGACCACTTCTTTCTGCAACATGAAATGCATGTCGCGGATGTACTCGCGTTGTGACAGCAAATGAAACAGCAAGGGTGTCGAAATATTGTAGGGCAGGTTGCCAACAACACGCAGGCTTGCGGCTTGCGGTTGCAGTGAACGCAAATCGAATTTCAGTGCGTCGCCTTCTACCAGCGTAAAACAGGCATTGCCTGCAAAGTGCTGGCGCAAACTGGCGGCGAGATCGCGATCCAGTTCAACGGCGGTGATCGTGGCGCCGGATTGCAACAGGAACTCCGTCAATGCGCCCTGGCCGGGGCCGATTTCGAGAATCTGTTGTCCGGCTTGTGCAGAGACGGCATTGGCAATGCGCCGGATAATATTCTGGTCGTGCAGGAAATTCTGGCCAAACCGTTTGCGCGGCTTGTGACCTTCAAAAACATTGTCGATGGATTTCACCATTAATTTTTTCTCGCGTGGCGCAACATGGCCGCTGCCGTGTCGATCGCCAGTTGCAGGCTGTGGTGCCGTGCGCGACCGCTACCGGCGAGATCCAGTGCCGTGCCGTGATCGACCGAGGTGCGCACAAACGGCAAACCCAGGGTGATGTTGATCGCTTCGCCAAACCCTTGCGCTTTCAACACCGGTAATCCCTGGTCGTGATACATCGCGACAACGACATCGACACCCTGCAAGCGCTCGCGTGTAAATGCTGTGTCGGCAGGTACCGGGCCGATCAAGCGAAAATTTTCCTGCCGCAATTTTTCCATCACCGGTTCGATAATGAGCAACTCTTCATCACCGAGATGGCCGGCTTCGCCAGCGTGCGGGTTCAGTCCGCAAACCAGAATAGCCGGAGCCTGTTGCGTGAAATAACGCTGCAGGTCTGCATGCACAATCTGCAAGGTGCGTGTCACATTGTCTGTGGTGATCGCATCCGGTACTGCGCGCAAGGGCAGGTGGGTTGTCACCAGTGCAACGCGCAGGTTTTCAGTGGCCAGCATCATCACAACCTTGTCGCAGCCGGCGAGCGCCTGTAGAAATTCGGTGTGACCGCTGAAGTGTTCGCCATGTTGTTCTTGTGCGGCGTCGTTGATCACGCTTTTTTGTACCGGGCCGGTGACCAGTGCCAGCTGCGACGGATTTTGCAAACAGTCTGCGGTTGCCTTGCGCAAACAGTCGAGCACGTAAGCGGCGTTGCGTGTATCCGTTTTGCCGTTTTCAACAGCGGTGGCGCAGCGCACGGGCTTGATATAGAGCGCACCGGCGGGTAACGCCGCGTCTGGCAGTGCGCCAGTCGCGGTGTCTCCGGCAACAGCGTGTAAGGTGAGCGGAAGTTTCAGTTGTTGCGCGCGCTGTAGCAGGAGATCCGGATCGGCGTAGGCGATAACGGCATGTTGTTGCGGCTGTTGCGCAACGTGTACCGTGATGTCGGGGCCGATACCGGCAGGCTCGCCCGGTGTCAGTGCCAATGCAATGTGGTGTGGATGCCCGGATTGCATCGGCATGTGCGTCACGCGCCTGCTTACAGCTTGACCTGTACGTAGGCCTTGTCGCGCAATTCTTTCAGCCAGCGTGGCAATTCGTCGTCGTACTGGCGTTTGCGCAACAGGTTTTTCACCTGGACGCGCATCATCTCTGCACTCATATCCTGCTGGCGACGATCCTGCACCTGCAGGATATGCCAGCCGAACTGGGTATGGAACGGTGCAGAAATATCACCCTTGGCAGTGTTGTTCATCATCTGGTCAAATTCCGGCACCATCTGGCCCGGTGTGGTCCAGCCGAGGTCGCCACCCTTCATGGCGGAGCCCGGGTCTTCGGAATATTTTTTCGCGAGCGCAGCAAAGTCGCCGCCCTTCAGCACGGCAGCGCGAATATTCTGCAACAGGGCTTTTGCTTCGTCGTCATTGCGCACGGCAGACGTTTTGACCAGGATGTGTCGCGCTTGTGTCTGGGTGATCAGGTCGCTGAACGGTGCCTTGCGCTCCATGACTTTCACGATATGGATGGCGTTTTCAGCACGCAGGGGCGGGCTGACCTGGCCCGGTTCCATCTTGCTCACCTGGTCTGCATACAGCGGCGGCAACTGGATGGGCTGGCGCCAGCCGAGATCGCCACCTTCCAGCGCATCCTGTGCGCCTGACCAGCGCATCACCAGCTGGCGGAAATCAGCACCTTTTTTTGCCTGCTCGTAAATATCCTGCGCCTTTTTTTCCTGGGCAGCGGTTTCTGCAGCAGTGGCATTTTCATTAAGTGGTAACACCAGATGGGCGAGGTGGTACTGCGGTTGTGCGCGCAACTTGCCTTCTTCGGAATGCAGGAAGTTATCGACGTCCTGGTCAGATATTTCAATGCGTTTGTTCACCAGTGCCTGCTGTACTTGCTGGATGATAATCTGGCGCCGGATATTTTCACGGAACATGGATGGCGGGATGCCGTTTTTTTCCAGTTCATTCATAAACTGGTCGGTGGACAGGTGATTCTGTGCGGCGACACTGTCGAGTGTGCTCTGCAATTGTTCATCACTGATTTTTACGGAAGCGCGCTGACCCATCTGCAGTTGCAGGCTTTCGACAATCAGTCGTTCGAGCACTTGCTTCTGCAGGATTTCCTGCGGCGGCAGTTCACGACCGGCACGCTGGATCTGGTTGGCGATCATGTTCATTTGCAGGGTCAGTTCGCTGTTCATGATCACGTCGTCATCAACCACGGCCACTACACGATCCAGCGTTTGTGATTCTGCTGCATACGTGCTGGAAAACCAGCTGCTTGTGATCAGCAGGGCTGACAGAAGCAGAATTTTTTTGCGCATATTACGTGTTCCTGTAGTCAGTGTGGCAGATGCCGGTTTTTTCGTTGCCGCTTCAACAATGCGTTGGATTACCACGCCAGCGGGCTATCAATCCAGTGGCTTGTTACGATCTTCAAATCCGAAAATACTGTTGGACAGTTTGTGTTCAAGATTTTCACCACCGAAATTGCCAAGGCTCTTGAGCTGGAATTCAAGGAAGATGCCGTTGTCAGTTTTCTGTGCAGACACATCATCCACAAAATCCTTGTTGACGACCCAGCTGCGCGCAACAACACGCGCTGTCCAGCAGCAACTGTCGTATTCAAAACCGGCAATGGTTTCCAGGTTGCGGCTGTTGGTGGTGTCGCGGTTCCAGTGGCCGATCAGGCTCCACTGGTTGTCCAGTGGATAAGCGCCAGACACGTAATACTGGTCAACCGAGCGATCTGTCATTACCAGCAATTTGTTCGGTGTAGCCGGACGGTCGAGGAACTGGTAACCGACGTTGAACAGGCGGCGTTCATCATCGCGGTAACGCAAGGCCAGTGACTGGCGTTCGCGCTTGGCCTTGTCGTCATTCCACAAGGTTTCCGAGCGGATATCCCAGAACGTATTCAGTCGCGCAGCCACTTCACCGACCAGTGCTGAGCGTGAACGCTGGCGTTCATACGCCGCGGTGGCGGCATCCGGTTCCAGTACGACATCGCGTTTATCCAGGTAATAGCTCTGGCCAATACCGACGTGCAGCAACTCGCGTCCGGTAGTCGGGTTAAGCAGGCGTGAACTCACACCGGCAGAAACCTGGTTGGCATCATCGATGTAATCTTCGCCAGCGAGCCGGTAATCGCGGAACAGCTGCGCATAGGAAAAACTGAGCGGGTTGCTGTCGAAATTGTAGATGTCGTCCTGGTTACTTTTGCCAGCGTAGTAATAAAACAGGCGCGGCTCGAGTGTCTGGCGATAACTGTTGCCGAACCAGCTGCTGTTGCGTTCAAACACCAGTCCGCTATCCACACTCGCCACGCCAACAGTGGTTGACGGATTTGAATGCGGTGTATTGATTGTGGTGTCATCCAGTTGTTGCGAAACGTGGCGCACACCGACTTTCGGTATCAGGAAAGCACTGGCGTTGCGCATCGGCAATGCCGCGCTGTAATCCAGGTTCAGGCGCTGCCCTGCAATCATCATGGTTTCTGTTTGCGGCAGGTTGTAGGTGATGCCCGGTATCTTGCTCAGGCTGCCTGCATCAGCGTGATCGAAACGGGTAACGGCCTGGTGCAACTGGAAAACAGCGCCGTTGTCGAGCGCATAAGTGCCGTTGGCAAAAATCGACGGCAGTACATCATGCGGCGTGGCGATGGTCGGATCGATAACCTGGAAACTTTTTGCTTCCACACCGACGCGCCAGTTGTCTTGCAGGTAATCGAATGCAGTCTGTTTCGGTAGCAGTGATGTGTTTTCATGCAAACTGCGACTGCCGAAATCCTGGAAGTAATGGCGATCACTCACCGCATTGAAATCCAGTGTATTTTCCCAGTGTTCTGCAGCACCATCTTCGTGCGCCTTCAATACCCAGCGTTCCGAACGCGATGCAATCCTGTCATCCGGCATGAAGTTCGCTGTGACGGATGATTGCGTGTAATTCGAGATATGACGGAATTGCGAACCGATCATTTCACCGCGATCGCTGATGATGCGCGGTGTCAGCGTCAGGTCATAATCGGGTGCCAGATTGAAATAATAGGGCGCATCGATTTCGAGGCCGTCTTCACTGCTGGCGAATGACGGCGTGAGGAAACCGGACATGCGCTGGTCGCCCAGCGGAAACTGGATGTAGGGCAGATAAAATACCGGCACATCTTTTACACGCAATGTCACATCGCGCGCATGGCCTTCGGATACATTCGGATCGAGCGACAGTGTGCGGCTTTGCAGTGACCATTGTTCGCGGTCAACCGGGCAATAACTGTATTTCGCATTAGTCATGGCAATCACGCCAGTTTCACTGCGCGACAAACTTTCGGCGCTGCCGTGAATATGTTCCTTGTGCATCAGGTATTGTGCGTTGCTCAATTCCGCTGTGTTTTCATCGACAAGTACATTCGCCTTGTCAGCCACCAGCAACAAATCGGGTTCACGCAGGGCGATGTTGCCCTCGAGTGCAACTTGTTGCGGATCTTTTTTCAGCGTCGCACTGTCAGCGCGCAAATAGCGATAGCCCTGGCTGATCTCGACATTGCCTTTCAGTGTGGTCGATTGTTTGCCGATGTCGGATTCGGTGGTGTCAGCATGCGCATTGAGCAGGGCGGTGGCCGGATCACCGTGATGTTCTGCAACAGGATCCACATACGTGCCGCAACAGATTTCTGTAGTGGCAGATTTGCCATCACGTGCACCTTGTTGCCTTTGTGCAGCGGACAGGCGCTCGAGTGGCACCCAGTCATCGCTTAGCCGGGTGATGTGTTTTGGATCCGGTACGTTGTCAGCCACGGCTGTTGCTGTGGCATCAGCTGGCGCAGGAATTGACTGGGCAGCGGTAACAGCAGCCGGTTTGCCTGTGGCCACAGGCGTCGGGATGGTACTCGTTGCCGGCGCAGTGTCCGGTGCGGATGCTGCGGGCGCGATCACAGGTGCGGGTGCGCTAGCCGGGATGGCAACATCCACCACCGTGTTATCGACAGCGGTGACACCACTCGCCATACATTGCCATTCGCCGTTGGTGCCCTGTGCGCAATCCCAGCCTGCATGGGCGGGGCTGGCAAAGGCGGCGAGTATCAAACCCAGGCCGGTCAATGTCTGGCGTTGGGCCGCGAGGTGCTGGCGCGGAAACAGTCTCATGCAGTCGGTTCCGTAACGAGTATAAAAGTCCAGCATTGTAAGGTATTTATGGGGGCTATGGCGCTGTGCGTGCGGCCATCAGTTATGGGTAGAATGCCGGCTTACCGACGAGGGGAAGCATGGACACGGTGGATACATTGCAAGCCTGGGTCAGCCAGCAACTCGGGGGCAGGACGATCAGTCTCGATGCGCTGTCTGGTGATGCCGGTTTCCGGCGCTATTTCCGCGTGACGGATGCTGCAGAACCGGTGATGGCGGTCTACGCCCCGCCCGCCACAGAAAACACGCCGCTTTACCTCGCGGTGTCGGGTTTACTGGCCGCTGGCAACGTGCGTGTGCCGAAGGTATTGGCAACGGATCTGGAGCGAGGGTTTTTACTGGTTGAGGATTGCGGTGACCAGCTGATGCTGCCGCTGCTCGACGATAGCAGTGTCGACCGTTTGTACGGGCAAGCGATGGACATGCTGGTCGCTATCCAGGCCATAGCGGTACCGGCCAACACCATCGGCGTCTACGACCAGCAGCGGTTGTGGGACGAAATGGCCTTGTTTCCTCGCTGGTTTGTGCAGGACCTGCTGGACCTGCCTTTCGGTCGCAACGAGCAAGTGCTGCTGGAAAACCTGTTCGAGCAGCTGGTCGACAGCGCGCTTGAACAGCCGCAGGTGCTGGTGCACCGCGACTTCCATTCCCGCAACCTCATGCTGAAGGGCGAGGAACTGGTGACCATCGATTTCCAGGATGCTGTCACTGGCCCGTTTACGTATGATCTGGTGTCCTTGCTGCGCGATTGCTACATCCGCTGGCAGCCGTCCCAGGTGGAAATGTATGCGCTTGCTTACCGGAAAAGCCTTATTGATAAAGGTATGCCGGCGGGAGAGTCAAACCAGCAGTTCCTGCGTTGGTTTGATCTGATGGGCCTGCAGCGCCATATCAAGGTACTCGGCATTTTTGCCCGGCTCTGGCTGCGCGACGGCAAGGCGGGTTATCTGAATGACCTGCCGCTGGTGCTGCACTACACGATGCAGGTGGCCAGTCGCTACCCGGAAGCTGCTGATTTTGTCGACTGGATGCAGGTGCGGGTGTTGCCCGCCTGCCAGCGCCAGCCGTGGTGGAAACCGCTGCCATGAAATGCATGATTCTCGCCGCCGGGCTCGGCACGCGCATGCGGCCGCTGACCGACCACTGTCCCAAGCCTTTGCTGGATGTGGCCGGCACACCGCTGATCATTCGCCATATCAACAAGCTGGTCGCCGCCGGCTTCACCGACATCGTCATCAACGTCTCCCACCTCGGCCAGATGATTGAAGACAGGCTCGGCGATGGCACCGCGTACGGCGCCAGCATCTGTTATTCGCGTGAACCACAGCCGCTGGAAACGGCGGGCGGCATTGTGCAAGCCCTGCCGTTACTGGGTGATGCACCGTTCCTGGTAGTGAATGGCGATATCTGGTGTGACTATCCATTGGCGGCTATCCGCACACGTACACTGCATAGTCTCGGTCATCTGATTCTGGTGGATAACCCCGACCATCACCCCGAGGGTGACTTTGTCTTGCGCGATGGCAGCGTCAGTCCGCGGCGGGAGAACAGGGGGCTGACCTTCAGCGGCTTGTCAGTGCTGCATCCGGAGCTGTTCAGTGCGTGGCGGAGCCGCACAGGTGAAGCCTTTCCGCTGCGTGACGTGTTGTTGCCGGCCATGCAACGCGGGCAAGTTAGTGGCGAGCATTATTCCGGTTACTGGCTGGATGTGGGCACACCGGAGCGTCTGCAGGCCTTGTGTACGCGCCTGCACCACGGAAACTTATGAACTCGAGACGGTTTTTGCAGTCCGAAAACGTGTAACCCATCCCGACAACAAGTGAGAATTGTGTGACTGGAATCCAGAACCCATCCGATACCTGCCTGATCCATGGCTTTCTCCGTTCTGCGCGCGGCCTGTTCGTGTTAATGGCAGTGGCGTCTGCGGCGCTGATGGCGTTTGCACTCTATTTGCAGGAAGTACAGGGCCAGCATCCCTGTCCGTTGTGCGTGACGCAGCGCATCTTTGTCATCGCCATCGGTGTGATTGCGCTGGCGGCGGCATTACACAATCCGGCACAGACAGGACGGCGCATCTGGAGTGTGCTGGTGTTGCTGGCGGCGATTATTGGCGGTGGCGTCGCGACGCGCCACGTCTGGATCCAGCATTTGCCAGAAGACCAGGTGCCGGCCTGTGGCCCGAGCCTTGGCTACATGTTCGAGAATTTCCCGCTGGCCAAGGCGCTGAAGCTGTTATTTACCGGCGATGGCAATTGCGCAGAAATCGGCTGGACGTTCCTCACACTCAGTATTCCCGAGTGGACACTGATTGCATTCACCGGTTTTGCTATCGGTGCGCTGATCCAGTTTTTTCGCAAGGCGTGAATAATTTTTACGATTCGCCAGTTTTTTTGTTGACAGGAATCAAAACGAGGAGTTAATTAGGCTTGTCGGCCTGATAACAGTTGCCTGTTATTTCCCGATAAAAAATTCCATAGAAAACCGGACACCAGAGAGGAGTTTACAGAAAGACTGTTTGCAAGTTTTTTACCTGTTACAGGACATTGTTAACCGGAACCGTGGGGGGTCTCGTTATCTATGGCAAAAAAAGCAGCGGCAAAGAAGTCCCAGACCAGACGACATACACACTCGACAAGACAGACCGGGGATCTGTATCCGAACGACCAGCAGGATGAACGAAGCTACAAGGATGGAAGCTACAAGGACGGAAGGAAACATTCACGCAAGCACCGACGCAGTGCGGATGTGGTTGAAATAAACCCGCAACTGCAGCACCTCGACACCGCCTACGCAGCCCAGCGCACGTTATTGCCGCTGATGGCACGCACACCATCCCAGCAACGTTATATCTCTGCCATCAACAATCACTGCCTGACGTTCGGCATTGGCCCTGCCGGTACCGGCAAGAGTTATTGTGCAGCGGCACTGGCGGCAGAAGCGCTGGAATCCGGGCAGATAGACCGCATTATCCTGACACGGCCGGCGGTGGAGGCGGGTGAACAGCTCGGCTTCTTGCCGGGCGCGGTCAATGAAAAATTCGCGGTGTATATCGAAGCGTTTCGCGACATCCTCAACGAACGGCTGGGTGCGGGCACGGTGGATTATTGCATTCGCCATGGACGCATCGTGGCGGCGCCACTGGCCTTTATGCGCGGCAAGACTTTCAGCCAACGCAATTTTGTGATTCTCGATGAAGCGCAAAACACATCGATTGCCCAGATGAAAATGTTCTTGACGCGCATCGGTGAAAATTGCAAGGTGGTGGTCAATGGCGATGTGAGGCAGAGCGATATTCGCGGGCCGAATGGATTGGCTGATGCCGTCGAGCGGTTAAGCGGTTTGCGCAATGTGTATGTGCATGAATTCGAGCGCGCGGATATTGTGCGCAGTGGATTGGTGCGCGACATCATCGACTTGTACGAACCGGAAGACTGATACCTGCTCTGTTAAACCTTCCCCCGGTTAACAGGGGGAAGGTGCTTCGGCAATAACAGAGAAAGTTATGCTTTTTACGTCTTATGTCTTTTTGTTTGCATTTCTACCGGGTCTGCTTGTTGTTTACATGGCAACACCCCGGCCGTTTAAAAACACATTGCTGGCTATCTTCAGCCTGTTTTTTTATTTCTGGGGTGAAGTTACCTACACGTGGGTTTTCCTGCTTTCTGTTGTCTTCAATTATCTTGCAGGCATCCTGATCGGAAATGCACAGGACAAAACCAGAAGCATGCTGTTGTTTTTTGCTGGTGCGGTAAACCTGTGCCTGCTTGCCTACTTCAAGTATGCCAACTTTATCGTAGAGAACCTGAATGTGCTGTTGGTGAGACTCGGGCATCCCGTGATGTCTGTCGAGCCGGTGCATCTGCCTATCGGCATTTCATTCATCACATTCCATGCGTTGTCATACCTGATTGATATCAAGCGCGGCACCTCCACCAAACAGAAAAATCCGATGGACGTGCTGTTGTATCTCGCATTGTTTCCGCAACTTATTGCAGGGCCGATTATCCGGTATAACCAGATCGCCGGGCAGATCGATAGCCGCACCAGCAGTATTGCGGGTGTTTATTGCGGGTTGCGCCGATTCGGATTTGGCCTCGCCAAAAAGGTTCTTATTGCAAACCAGCTCGGTGTTATTGCAGACCAGATATTCGCCGCCCGGCCGGAGACATTATCAATCTCACTGGCCTGGCTGGGGGTTGGTGCCTATTCGCTGCAGTTGTATTTCGATTTTTCCGGTTATTCGTGTATGGCGATTGGCTTGGCCATGATGTTCGGTTTTCATTTCCCGGAGAACTTCAATTACCCATATATCTCACGCTCGATACAGGAATTCTGGCGGCGTTGGCATATTTCACTGTCATCCTGGTTTCGTGATTACCTTTACATTCCCCTTGGTGGCAACCGGGTTGGTCCGGTGCGTACCTACTTCAATCTGGTGCTGGTATTTTTCTTGTGTGGCTTGTGGCATGGAGCCAGCTGGAATTTTGTAATCTGGGGATTATTCCATGGTTGCTTCCTGGTGTTGGAGCGGGCTTTTCTCGCAAGACAACTGGAACGCATGTGGACGCCGCTGTCTCATGGCTACACCATTCTTGTGTTTATGGTGGCGTGGGTATTTTTTCGCGCCAATGATGTGCCACATGCGCTTTTGTTTCTGGCAGCGATGTTCGGTTTTGGCAGCGACCTGCCAACAGGGTATAACGTTGCCTATTTCCTGACGCCAGATATCACAGTGGTTTTTGTCATTGCCTTGTTTCTGGCTGCGCCAGTATGGCCAAGCCTGGATGCGATGATCCAGACAAAAATCAAGCACAGTCGCGCGCTGGTTGCGGCGCCGCTGCAGCTACTGGACGGTGTGTGGATGATGGCACTTTTCGGGGTTTGCTTGCTTTACCTGAATGAAAGCAGCTACAACCCCTTTATTTATTTCCGATTCTAGGTGAGTCCGATGACCACAACATCGAGCATACGCCTACTGTTTGTGATGACGCTACTTTTCGGCGCTCTTGGTGTCAGTGTGCTCACCATCCAGAGTCCTACGGAAATAACCAGTGAAAAACGCAAGTTGGCCGATTTGGGCGCTCTGCCAGCGTCGTTGGCTGAGGCGCAACAATTCTTCCAGCGCGTCGATGCCTGGTCAAGGGATCGTATGCATTTCAGGCAACAATGGATAACTGCATTTAACCAGACGCGGTTTGATTACGGATTTTCCCCGCCACAGGATGTGGTGATCGGAAAAGAACGTTGGTTATTTTACAGTGGCCAGTCGGAGCTTGATGATGCGCTGGGTGCTACGCAATTCACGCCAGCAGAGCTGGCGCGATGGGAGAAATATCTGCGCTATCGAAAAAAACAGGCAGCTGAATATGGCGCTGAATTTTTATTTGTACTGCTACCGAACAAATCGACGGTTTATCCTGAATACCTGCCCGGGCATTTTTCACGGGTAAGTAACCAGACGCGCCTGTCCCAACTGTCAGCACTGATGGTGAAGCTGGATATCGGCCCGGTGGGTATTGACCAGGATATTCTGAAGGCGAAACAACACGGGCAGCTTTATCTGAAAAATGACACACACTGGAATCTGCTCGGCGCAAATTACGCACAGAAGGCAATAGCGGACAGGCTCAGCAAGATATTCCCTGACATCAAGCCAAAACTGTTTCCGTTTCACGAAGCATCAGCGGAAGAGAGAAAGCAGTTGCATCATCCCAATGATCTCTACTACATGCTGGGCATTCCCGGTGAAGAAATTGATCGTGAGCCGAGCATTCCTGTGGTTGAGGGTATCGGCAATTGTGTCGGAAAGAATGATCCCGGCAACATGCGTGTCTGGCCTCTGGCACTGGGTGACTGTTCAGTAGCCACTCATTTACCAGAAGATCCAGCCTGGTTCAGTCTCGTGGATTCCAGGTGGGGTCATTTAAGCCAGTCACAGCGAAATTTTATTTTCCGGGCAACACACCTGAAAGAGGGCAAGCACACCTTGCTGATTGTGCATGATTCCTATTTTGAAATGCTCCAGCCGTATTTATCCAATCAGTTTGGCCATGCCTATTATGTCTGGTTGGGCAGGCCCCTGGACATGACGGCCTGGCCTGATCTGATCGAGGCTGCCAAGCCGGATGTCATCATTGAGGAAAATCTGGAGCGATACCTGAAGTCCATCACGCCAAGGGCAGGGGTGGATTATCCGGATGACGGGCCTCAGAACTGATGTGGCACACGCGGCTGTCAGATAGCAACAAGCTGGTAGAATCGCACGAAACATTTGTGGATTGACACCATGCACCTGCACTTTCTCGGTATCTGCGGCACCTTCATGGGCAGCCTCGCCATGCTGGCGCGCGAGCTGGGCCACACCGTGACCGGTTCGGATGCCAATGTGTATCCGCCGATGAGTACGCAGTTGCAGGAACAGGGCATCACCATCCTGCAAGGTTACGAGCCGGCGCACCTGCAACCGGCACCGGATCTGGTGATCGTCGGCAACGCCATGAGTCGCGGCAATGCGGCTGTCGAGTACATGCTCGATGCCGGCTTGCCGTATACCTCGGGGCCGCAATGGTTATGCGATCACGTCCTGCCGGGTCGTTGGGTGTTGGCAGTGGCCGGCACGCACGGTAAAACCACGACATCGACGATGCTGGCGTGGATACTGGATTACGCAGGCATGCAACCCGGTTTCCTGATCGGCGGTGTGCCGCAGAATTTTCCGTTGTCGGCGCGTCTGGGCGACAGCGATTTTTTTGTCATCGAAGCGGATGAATACGACAGCGCCTTTTTTGACAAGCGCAGCAAGTTCATCCACTACCGGCCGCGCACGGTTATCCTCAACAATCTTGAGTTTGATCACGCCGATATTTTTGACGATCTCGCGGCGATCCAGAAACAATTCCATCACCTTGTGCGCACCGTGCCGCACAACGGCCTGATTATTTCACCGTCGGATTGTGGTGCCTTGAATGATGTGCTGGCCAAGGGTTGCTGGACGCCGTGTGAAAATGTTGGCGGTTCTGGCACTGATGGCAAAGCAAACTGGTGCGTTGAAAAACACGCAGAAGACGGCTCGCATTTCACGGTGCTGCACAATGGCGAAACTGTGGGTGCAGTGCAGTGGGCGCATAGCGGGGAACACAACGTCAATAACGCACTGGTGGCGATTGCAGCGGCGCGGCATGTCGGTGTGACACCGGCAATGGCTTGCGAGGCACTTTGCCATTTTGTCGGCGTGAAACGGCGGCTGGAATTGTTGTATAACGAAAACGGTTTGCGTGTGTACGATGATTTTGCGCACCATCCCACGGCCATCGAAACCACGCTGGCCGGTTTGCGCAAGAAGGTTGGCAAGGAAAAAATCATTGCCGTGCTGGAGCCGCGTTCCAACACCATGCGCATGGGCGTATTTCGTGAGCAGATTGCACCGGCGCTGGCGGCGGCGGATGAAGTGATTTTCTACCAGCTGGCCAATGTCGACTGGGCGCTGGATGATGTGGCTGCACAATGCGCAATGCCGGCGCGCGTAGAAAACTCGATTGATGAGATGGTCGAGCAATTGGCAGCCAGTGCAGCGCCAGCGCATATCCTGATCATGAGCAATGGCGGTTTTGGTGGCCTGCACCAGAAACTCGTGGATCGTTTGCGTGGCTGAGTATCCGTCTGTGCGTTATCATCACGACAAATCCAGGGGCGTTGCATGAAACCGGCAGCAGTCACAGAACGTATCCGCAACAGTAGCAAACAGATGCGCAAGTCCGAGCGCAAGGTGGCGGAATATGTGCTGGCAAATCTGCGCGCGGTGATCAACATGCGCATTGTCGATCTCGCCGCACAAGCCGATGTCAGTGAACCGACGGTTGTGCGTTTTTGTCGTGCTTGCGGTTGCGACGGCTTCCAGGATTTCAAGCTGGCCCTGGCACAACAGCTGGCGTCCAGCCCGAGTTTTGGCAAGGTCGCTGTCACGGATACCGATTCCGTCACCGATTTCAGTCGCAAGGTATTTGATTCGACGATCGACACCTTGTTGAAAGTACGCGACAACCTCAATCCCGCCATTATCAATCGCGCGATTACGGCGCTGGTGAATGCCAATCGCGTGGAATTTTACGGACACGGCGCATCGGCTGCTGTCGCTGCGGATGCACAACACCGTTTTTTCCGTTTGCAAGTGGCGACGGCGGCATATTCCGACACACACATCCAGACCATGTCAGCCATGTCCCTGCAGAAAGGTGATGTGGTGGTGGCGATTTCACAATCCGGCCGCACACGTTCGCTGCTGGATACCATCGAGCTGGTGAAAGATATGGATGCCATCGTGATCGGCATGGCGCCTTCGCACACACCGATTGCCGAAGCGGCGACAATCCCGATCTGTATCGATGTTGATGAAGAACTGGAAATCTACACGCCCTTGTCATCGCGTATTGCGCATCTTGCAGTGATTGATGTGCTTGCCGTCGGCGTTGCACAGCGCAAGGGTCCGCGCTTGCAGGGACACCTTTACCGTTTGCGCGCTGGCATGCAGAACCTGCGTGTGGGTGATGCGCCCTTGCACGGCGATGACAGCGAAGATTGATGGCTGATGAAACCGCTCGCCGACATCATCGTCCCGGTTTTTAACGAGCGCGAAAACCTGCCGGATTTTCTTGCGCGCCTGCGTGCACTCAAGCAGTTTCCCGCGTGGCGCCTGACGATTATCGACAACGCATCGACAGATGGCAGTGTCGAATATTTGCGTGAACAGCGCGACGTGAATCTGGTGGAACACCGGAAAAATGAAGGCTACGGCGCATCGTTGCGTGAAGGCATAGCGATCACAGAAGCAGAGCACATTGTTATTATCGATGCCGATTGTGAGTACCCGCCGGAAGCCATTCCGCAGTTGTTGCAGGTATTACAGGAAAGCAATGTGGTTTACGCCAGCCGTTTCCTGCAAAAACACAATGCGGATCATGCGGGCATGCCGTTTTTCAAATGGCTGGGCAACCGCATGATTTCCGGTTTGTTCAACGTGCTGTTCGACCAGAAAACCACAGACCTCTACACCGGCTGCAAGGCCATGCGACGGCAGTGCCTGCGCAACGTGAAATTGCATCGCGACGGTTTTGAGCATGTGCTGGAACTGGCCGTCCAGTTGTCGCAACGCGGCTACCATATTGCAGAAATTCCTGTCGATTTTTCACCGCGCCGTGCCGGCGTGTCCAAGATGTCACACGCGGGCGAAACACTGAAATACCTGTTCTGGCTGCTGGTGTTTCGCGTGCAGGGCTTTTGGTCGGCAGCGCCGGGAAAATCCGCATGACAACTGCGCCAGCCAGACCGTTATGGGGCTTGATTCCTGCAGCGGGTAAGGGCACGCGCGCCAAACCCTATACCGAAAACCTTCACAAGGGTTTGCTGGATGTGAACGGCAAACCGAACATGGAACGTATTGTCCAGATCATGCGTGATGATCTCGGCATCAGTGACATTGTGATTGTCGTCGGCTATCTCGGCGACAGCATCCGCCAGCATTTTGGCGATGGCAGTCGCTTCGGTGTGCGACTTCACTACATCGACAACCAGGAGCTCGATAAAGGCCTGGCATGGTCGGTGTTGCTGGCACGCGAATGGATCGACAGTTATTTCTGCATGATGCTGTGCGATGAAAGCTATATCAGTTCCAACCATCGCGCGCTGCGCGAATTTCCCTATGATGATGCCCTGTTCACCTGCGCTGGCCTGAAAGTCGATGATGCGGCACTGATCCGCAAGAACTACGCCGTTATCCAGCAGGATGGCCTGCTGCAGCAATTGATTGAAAAGCCGCAGACTGTGCCGAATGACATCATGGGCAGCGGCACCTTTATTTGCTCGCCCGCTATTTTCGGTCACTTGCAAGATGCTTTCGCAGCAACGCCTGCCTATGTCGAATTTGTTGCGTGCCTGAACGCACTGCTGGCGCGCGGTGAACATGGCCGCTTTTTTACGTTGACGGGTACCTATGTCAACATCAATGATCGCGATTCACTCGCACTTGCCCGTTACCATGATCGCGACCTGCATTTTGACCAGTGCAAGAAGGCGTTGCTGGTCTATGCGGAAGGTGATGAGGAAAATATTGTTTTCACAATTGACCGTTATCGTGAAACCGGGTTGTTCGGTGCGATCCATGTTGTCACCACGCGCGGCAGTTTTCACGCGCAGCAGTTGCAACATGTCGATGTCAGCGTAATTGTCTGCCCGCCAGCCTGTGTGTTGTACGGTGAAAAGCTGCAATTCGCCTTGCGTGAAATCGATGCAGATATCATTGTGCTTACGGAAGCCGATTATTCGTTTTCCAGTCGTGATGTGGCAAAACTGTTTGCCTACCTGCGCGATGCCGATATGGTGATTGGCACCCGCACCACGCGGCAATTGATCGAGCAGGGTTCCAGTATGCGGGGCCTTGTGCGGTTTGCCCACGCCGGTCTTGGCAAGTTGATGGAATTGCTGTGGTGGAATCGTGAAGCACGTTTCACCGATACCGGTTGTACGTTCCGTGCCTTCTGGCGCAGCACGTTCGAGACGATACGCCCGCAGCTGTCCTGCAAGGGCCCGGAATTTTCTGCCGAGATGATGATTGCCTGCCTGGATGCGCGTTTGCGTGTCATTGAAATTCCGGTGAATTATTTCAATCGCAGCGCATCGCAGATACGTGCCTATCGCAACTGGCAGACGTTCTGGTCTTTCCTGCGCCTGATCCTGCAGCGGCGCTGGGCCAACAAGTCGTGACGCCTGCGGGAAAAAATGCCCTGCAGGATTTTTTGTTGCCTGCGTGTTTCTTGCTGGTGCTGGGTGGCTTTTTCCTTGGTTTTTCCGGCAGTGTCGACGATGCACATATCACTTACTGGCCGGCGTGGACACTGGCTCATGAAGGCCAGTTGCTGAATTTCAATTTCGAGCACATCGAGCAGAGTTCTGCACTGGGGCAAGTCTTGTTGCTGGCGATGTTGCATAAACTGACGGGCTTGCCGGTCGTCACACTGGCGCACGTTTCCACATTGTTCGCGGCGCTGTTGTGTTTGTGGCTGACAGCGAAAACCAGCGCCGGTTTGCACGTTGCGCAGGGCGAACCGGCAACAGGCATGTTGGCAGCATTGTTACTCGCGACCTCGCCATTTTTTGTGTACTGGTCGTATGCCGGGATGGAAGGGCCGTGGCTGGCGTTGTTGATGCTGGCGATGCTGGTTGTTGTCGCAAGTTTCCTGCAACACGGCACATCCGTTTTTCCATTGTTTGCGGTTTCGCTGGCAACACAGATGATGCGACCGGAAGCACCTGCTGTATTGTGTGTGTTTGGCGCAACGGTGTTGTTGCTGGCAATCCTCTTGCAGCAACGTTCACCGTGGACCTGGCGTCGCGCGTTGCCAGTCTTGTGTGTGCAGTTGATCGTTGCCTTGTTGTTGGTGTCGTGGCGTGCGGATACGTTCCATGCCTGGTTGCCACAGCCGGTCAATGCAAAAACCGGCGGCGCCTTGTGGCCACAATTGCTCGCCGGTTGGCAATACTTGCGCACTATCTGGATGGATCGCTACCTCATCCTGTCCGGTTTGTTGTTGCTGGCCGGTGCCGTGTACGTTGTGGGCAGATTGCGGGTTCTGTTTTGGCAGCTGGGCGTATTGATGTTGCTGGTTTACGCCGCGTTTGTGATTGGCAGTGGTGGTGACTGGATGGCAGCAGGACGTTTCTGGGTGCCAGTGATGCCGTTGGTGGCGCTACTCACGGCGCAGGCTTTGTGCGGTTTTTTTCAGCATAAATTTATCCGCTATGCGTTGCTGCTGGTGATACTGGTGTCGAATATCGCGTATCTGTGGCGTGGCACTGCACTGGATTTCAACAGTGTGCCGTTGTGGTCGGCAAACAGATTGCTGGAAACCGATGGCGCTGCCGGATATTCGTTTTTTGAAAAACATGCACGCGAAAACCTGCAAAGTATTCCATTACTGGCATTTGTAAAACCTGTGTTGGGCCAGTTGGTGGCAGCGCGCCAGCAGCAACAGCCGGTGCAGATCATGGCGGGCCAGATGGGTATGGTGCCGTTCTACCTGTCGCAGGCGTTTCCGCGCCAGCTGCGTTTCACGGATCGCAACGGCATCACAGAAACATTGTTGACGGATTGCCCGGTTGCCCGTGGTTTGCCGCGTACACGCAATGGTATCGGCACGGGTTATGCGTGGGTGTTGGAGCATCGCACGGCGCTCGCGGCGCAATGTGGCTTTGTCATGCCGGATCTGGTGTTCGATATCGACACCGGCTGGAACAAACGCAATATCCAGGCGCTGGAACAGGCGGGCTATGTATTTATCTACCGGCAGCGCGACCGGCAGCCGGATGCGACGAAGTGGTTGCCCTTGCGGCCGATCTACGCCTCCCTGTTTATCGCAGCCAGCCCCGGGACGTGGCGGCTTCTGGGTAGCCCGGCGCCAGTCAATCGGGATTTCTGACGGCCAATCTGCGTCGCCAGTGCGGTTTCCCCACTGGTACCTCGCGCCCAAACCGACGAAAATACTCGGCCAGATCCATTCATTCGCATCGCAGGAGCCCGCCGTGGACTTCGAATTCAGCCAAGACCAGCAACAATTCATTAACGATGTGCGCGCTTTCCTGGCCGAAGAGGCAAAAAAGCCTTATGCCAGTGAAGTCATGAGCCCGAATCGCGAAGCCGATTCAATGCTCACCGACAGTGCCGAGCGCCGTGAATTCAACAAGCAGCTGGCAAAGAAGCGTTATCTCGGTATGAGCTGGCCGGTGGAATACGGCGGTCAGGCCAAGGAAGGGATTTTTGAGTATCTGGTCAATGAAGAGCTGGCATCCGTGGGCGCGCCGCTGATCGGCAAGGGTGTCGGTTGCGTCGGCAAGACGCTGATCCGCCACGGTTCCGACAAACAGAAGGCGGAATTCCTGCCGCAGATCCTCAATGCCGATATTGAATTCTGCCTCGGTTATTCCGAGCCGGGTGCCGGTTCGGATCTGGCCTCGCTGAAACTGAAAGCTGAAAAAATTGATGGCGGCTGGAAAGTGAACGGCCAGAAAATCTATAACACGTCGGCACATTTTGCTGACTGGTACTGGCTGGCAGCGCGCACCGATTTTGAAGCGAGCAAATACAAGGGCATTTCCCTGTTCCTGATCCCGATGAATTCGCCCGGCATCACGGTGCGTGAAATCAAGACCATGGGTGACCATCGCACCAATGAAGTGTTTTTTGACGATGTGTTTGTACCGGATGATGCCCTGGTTGGTGAGCTGAACAAGGGCTGGGTTTACATTTGCGAAGCGCTGGATTACGAACGCTTCACGCTGTACACCGTCGGCCCCCTGCAGAAAAAATTTGATGTGTTTGTCGATATGGTCAAAAACGAGACACGCGATGGCCAACCGCTGAAAAATGATCCACATGTGCGCAAACTGGTCGCACAGCTGTCTACGGATCTGGAAACGGCCGTCATGTTGCAACGCCGCGTGATTGCGGCAGCGTGCAAGGGCGGTGTGCCGACAGTGGAAGCCGCGATGTGCAAACTCTACAGCACACAACTGGGCCAGCGGCTCGCTAACGCGGCGCTGGAAATTCTCGGCCCGTCCAGCATGTTGCACGAAGGGGTTGAGCACGCGCCGGTCGATGGCAAATGGGAACACTCGTTGCGCGCCACCGCACTCGACACTATCGGCGGCGGCACTTCCGAAGTGCAGAAAAATATCATCGCACGCCGCGGACTTGAATTGCCGCTGGTGATGTAAAAAGAGACCCCCTCGCCCCTTTCGGGGCACTCCCCCTACTGCGCAGGGGGAGCGGGCTTCGCCTCTCCTATGCAACAGGGGAGGTGCCGCGTAGCGGCGGAGGGGTCAACGAGGTATTCATGTCAGATCTCCCGCAACAAATCCAGGACTGGATCGGCAAGGTTGTCGTCATCGACGAATCCGAAGTCGCCGTTGATCGAAGTCAGATCGAGAATTTCTGTTCTGCCGTTGAAGACGGCAATCCGCTGTATTGGGAAGAGGGCATCTCGCCGCCGGGCATGTTGTCTGCGTACAACCGTCCGCATCCGTGGACGCCATGGCGCGGTGACAAACCCGTCAATCGCCCGCTCGAATTGCATTTCCGTGTGAAAGACTTGCTCGATCTGCCGCGCGGCATTGTTGCCGAACAAGTGTACGAATTCGGCGTGCCATTGCGCGTTGGTGATCGTGTGCGTGCCGAGCAGAGTTTGCGCGAGGTCAGCGAACTGAAAACCAACAAACTGGGCACTGGCCGTAACTGGACGATTGACGTCACCTACAAGAACCAGCGCGGTGAAATTGCCGGCGTGGAATCGGTCAGTTTTTTCGGTTATCGAAGGGATGCCAGATGAAGACGAAAAATCTGCAAGCATCCGATATCGGCATCGGTGATCAGTTACCTGTGCTGCAGGTGCCGATAACCGCGCAAAAAATTATCAGCGCGGCGGCTGCCACGCGCGACTGGCAGCCTATCCATCACGATCATGACATCGCCATCAAATCGGGTTTGCGTGGCATCATCCTGAATGCGCCCTCACAAACCGGCTGGATTTCAAGATACGTGACGGACTGGGCCGGATCACAGGCGCAGATCAAGCGTTTGTCATTCAAGATGAAGGATTCGATCTGTCCGGGCGATGCGCTGACTATCAGCGGTGAAATTATCGGCAAGGACGCTGTGGATAACGGCCTCACGCGCATCACGGCAACAGTGACGCTGGCGGTCGGTGAAATAATAAAAACAATCGCAGACGTGCGTTTCGAGTTATAGGCTTGCAAAAAACCTGCTGTCACTGACCGCTAGCGACAATCACAGCAGGCTTTGCTTCAGACGATTACTTTTTCTTCCCGGCTTTTTTCTTGGCGGCAACAAAGAGCGTGCCGTTTTTCTTTGCCGTATGCGTGGCGATGGCGTCCATCAACACCGGAGACAGGCAGTCATACGGCGCCAGTTTCAGTTTGGTGAGTTTGCTGCGCACGGCTTTCATTTTCGAAGGATCTGCACCGGATTCGATGATCGAGGAAACGAACGCGGCGAAGGTGGGTGGTGCCCAGCCCTTATCGGCAGACAGCTCGGTGTGGATAAAATCGAGACCGTAGAAAGGATGTTCCTGGTTCTCGATACGGCCGTGCATGTGTACGCCGCAATCTTTACAGGCATAACGCTGGATCACCGCCTTGCGGTCGACAATCTCCAGCTTGGCGGCGCCTTTCTTGATTTTCAGTTTGCTGCGAGGCACTACCGCGACCTGTGAAAACAGCGCGCCTTTGGGTTTCCAGCACTTGGTGCAACCACACACGTGGTTGTGCGCCACTTGCGAGCGGACTTCAACCAGCACAGGGTCGGTCTTGCAGTGGCAGCTCAGCGTGCCGCCGGCAAAACCGGCTGAACCTTTCTTGAGGCCTTTGTTAACTGATGGATGGATGTTCATTGCCATAACGTTATGCTCCTTGGTTTGTCGGGTGTTGCGGTGATTGCGGGACTATCCGGATTTCAGTAATGCGGAACAGGCATCGACCAGCGCTTCGAGCATACCGGGCGGTGGTGATTTTTTTTGCCACTGGCCAATCAACCGGTTGTCGATAAAACCGCGCAGTGCGGCGAAAAAAATCTGCCGCGCTGCTGCGCTGCCGGCGTGATCATCAGGAAATTCGGGAAAAATCTGTTGCCACAGTTTCGCCATGCGGGCTGACCAGCGTTTAACATACGTACGTGTGTTCAGTGCTGCTTCGGGATGGCGCGCCAGATTGATCAGCAATTCCATCGTCGCAATATAGGCTGGCTGGTTGAACAGCACCCATAAGGTATCGGCGAGTAATTGCAGGCGCACATCCACCGGTTTGCCAGCGCCGCTGGCGGCCAGCTGGTCGAGCTCGATCACATAGGTGTTGATGATGCTGTCGAGTACCGCGCGGTAAATACTTTCGCGGTCGCCGAAGTGGTACTGGATGACACCCCAGGACAAGCCGGCCTCGCGCGCGATGCGATTGCTGGTGGCGCGATGGTAACCCTCGGTGGCCAGGCAGTGGATAGCAGCATCCATCACGGCCTGGCGGGTTTTCTCACTGGTAGGGGAGACCGTTTTCTTCGGCATGCGATTCCGTGTAAGCGTTTCTCGTCGTTGACAAGGTAAACGTGCTGTGGTCTATTTGCCAGCAATTATAGTGCTTACTATAAAATTTGAAACCCCCTCTCCACTGACAACACAGGGCAGACACCATGGCAACCACAGCAAAGAAATGGACGCGTAAGGAACTGGAAAAAACTGTTGATATCTGGCTGAAGGCCAATGTGCAGGCCGAGAAAACCGGCGACTGGCGCTGCCTTGCCGATGTCTACACCAAGGATTGTTACTACGCATGGGACATTCCCGGTGGTCTGTATGAAGCCAAAGGCCGTGAAAATATCCGCGCTACCTGTGTCGGCGATGCGATGGATCCTTACGCGGGCTGGAAATACCCGTACGAAAAAATTGTTATCGACGAGAAAAAAGGCGAAGTGTTCTGCTGGTGGTGGCAGGTGCCGCCCGGCAAGCTGAAAAACAAGGACGGTTCACCGATGCGTGTGATCGGTGCGTCGTGGTTCAAGTACGGCGGCAACTATCAATGGAAACAACAGCGCGATTTCTATGATTTCCAGAAAACCATGGAATTTATCGACCAGTGTGCAGACAAAGGGGTGCTGAGTGACCTTGCGATGGAGCGTCGCTACGAGCGCAACCTGATGATGATCAAGATGTGCGAAGCGCGTCTCGCCTACCTGAAGAAAAGTGTGAAGAAAAAACCGGCTTCTCTCGTAGCAAAAGAAAAAGCCGCTGCCAAGGCGGCGAAAGAAGCAGCGAAAAAACCGAAGGCAAAAAAAGCGCCAACCAAAAAAGTCGTTGCTAAAAAAGCCGTCGCCAAGAAATCCCCGGCTAAAAAGAAGTGATACCGACAACTCGCGGAGAGATGGCATGAGCAAACCGATTCCGAAAGCCAGCGGCGCCAAGCCCGAAACAGGCCACATGGAGGAATACCAGAGCAACCAGCCGGCATTCCTGATGCGCGTTCGTAACGAGTGCGGTGAACTGGGTGAATACAACCTCATGGGCCAACCGCACGTGCTGATGTCTGGCCCGGATGCGCAGGAAGCCTGGTGCCGTGCGCCAGATGAAGTGCTCGGTCAGTCTGCAGCGTACAAAGGCGTGGTGCCAATTTTTGGCAAGGATGTGCTGTTTGACACCACGCTGGAGCGTTTGAAGCAACAACTGAAAATTCAAGTGGATGCGCTGCGTTACCAGAACATGAAAGCATATGCGAAAGTCATCGCTGATGAAGTGCGCGACTTCACCGACAAGTGGGGTGAATCCGGCGAGCTGGATATGGTGGATGAATTCTTGCGTATGACGCTGTACACATCGACCAGCTGTTTGCTTGGTGTGGAATTTCGTCGTGACATGACGGATGAATTCAGCCGCCTGTACCGCGATCTGGAGCACGCCGTGATCGCGATTGCATTTATCGATCCGTACCTGCCGCTGCCGGAATTCGAGGCGCGTGACAAGGCGCGTATCCGCCTCGGTGAAATGGTGGAAGACATTGTGGCCAAGCGCCGCGAATCCGGCCGTGAATACGGTGATGCACTCAATACCTTCATGACAGCGACTTATACCGATGGCAGTAAATTGTCGCCGCATGAAATCACCGGCTTGCTGATTGCGACGATGTTTGCAGGACACCACACCAGTTCCGGCACGGCAACCTGGACGTTAGTCGAATTCTTGCGCAACCCGCAGTTCATGGAAGAAGTGAAACAGGAATTGCAGGAAGTATTTGCAGACGGTGGTGAAGTTTCGCATCACGCCATGCGCGGCATGCCGAAAATGGAAGCGTTTATCCGCGAAGTGCTGCGCATCCATCCTCCGTTGTCGACATTGATTCGTGTGGTAGAGGAAGATTTCCAGTACAAGGACACCATCATCCCGAAAGGTTATCGCGTGGTGATGTCACCCGGTGTGGCGCACAAGATTGCCGAAGTGTTTCCTGATCCGTTGAAATTCGACATGCATCGCCCCGAACCTGAACACTTGTTTGCATGGGTTGCATTCGGCGGTGGCCGCCACAAGTGTGCCGGCAATGCATTCGCATTGCTACAGCTGAAGGCGATATTTGCGACGCTCTTGCTCGACTTTGATTTCGAGCTGGTCAGTGCGAAAGAAAGTTATGTTGATGACCATTCCGGCATGACTGTGAAACCGCTGGGTCCGATGAAAGTGCGCTTCAAGCGCAAGAAAAAATAGGGAGCGGCCAGATGCGTATCAAGGTAGATCTCGATTTGTGCCAGGGCCATAGTGTTTGCATGGAAGAGTGCCCGGAAGTTTTTTCTGTGCAGGACCAGCCCGGCGGTTATCCGCAAGTGGTGGTGCTGATGGAAGAACCGCCGGAATCACTGCGTGCGAAAGTGATGGATGCTGTGCGCGGTTGCCCGAATCGTGTCATCCGTGTGGAAGATTGAGCGTATGCAGATTCTGGTAACCGGTGCGACTGGCTTTGTCGGCTTCCATGTTGTGAATATCCTGAAGCAAAAAGGCCACGCTGTTGTTGCGCTGGTGCGCGATATCGACAAGGCGAAAAAATTGTACGACCAGCACGGTATTACGGTTGATCGATTTGTCAAAGGGTCGATCACGGACAAGCAGGTTGTGGTTGATGCCCTGCAGGGTTGTGATGGTGTGTTGCATGCGGCGGCAATCACCCCGATGCAAGCCGGCAGTGATGCGGATCTGTTTGATACAAATGTCGGCGGCGTAAAAAATGTGATCGGCACCGCGTGCGCGCAAGGTGTCGACAATGTGGTCTATGTATCCAGCATCACGGCCATTTTTAACAGTGATGCGTCGCGTATGACGCCGGATGCACCGGTAGCAACATCAAAACATGCTTACGGTCGCAGCAAGGCACAGGCGGAAGAATACGTGCGCGGATTGCAGGCACAGGGCAAGTCGGTGAAGACCGTTTATCCCGGCGGCATTATCGGTCCGGATGATCCGGGCATGTCAGCCACCCTGATGTCACTGATCTATCGCATGACGCAGGGATTCCGTATTACCTCGGGCGGAACCCAGCAAATTGATGTGCGCGATCTTGCTGCGTTTATTGTTGCGTTACTCGAGCGCCATGAAAAAAAACCGGCACGATATTTAACTGCCGGCCATTACATTGCGTGGGCTGATTTTGCTGATTTGCTGGAAGATGTCAGCGGTGCAACGCTGCCGCGCAGCCAGATTTCGGGATTTGTGTTGCGACTGATTGGCAATTTCTATGACATCAAACGTTTGTTTACACCGGTTGCATCGCCGATTACGGCAGAAATGATGCGCTACGCCACGCAGTGGCCGCATGTGGCCAATGCGCCTGAAATGGCGGCGATGGGCATCACTTTGCGGCCGCTGCGCGAAACGTTTGCAGATGCATTGCGTGCGCTGGGTGAGAGGAAACTGGTTGACAAGGCCTTGTTGCCCAGACTGTTTCCCCGGGAAAAATAGCTATGAGCCCGTTTTATAAATCGCGCAGCCTTGAGGAAACCCAGGCCGATCTGGATGTGATGGCGGCCAACAATCTCAGGCATACGCCGATGCAAGCCTACACGCTGGCCGATCGGCTGGAAGAAAAAGTGGCGGCGCACGGTGACAAGGTGTTTCTGGTTTACGGCGAGGAAACCCAGACGTATGCGCAGCTCAATGCGGCAGCGAATCGCGTCGCACGCGCCGCGTACGAGTCCGGTCTGCGTTGTGGTGATGTCGCTTCCGTCATGATGGAAAACCGGCTGGAATTTTTTCATATCTGTTTCGGGTTGGCCAAGATTGGTGTCACCATTGCATTGGTCAATACACAGATTCGTGGTCGGGCCTTGAGTCATGCCATTGAAGCAGCCAGATCGAAAGCATTTTTTATCGGTGCGGAATGTCGCGATCTGTTCCTTGAAATCGATTATCGCCCGGCCAATGTCGATTACTGGCTGTTGGCAGACAATGAAACGCCTGCCAACGACGCAATGGATATTCCGGATTTCACTGCGCAGCTGCCGCAGCAATCGACAACCGATGTCGACCGTGTATGGCGCGAGGGTGCGCGTGGCGACAGTTTCCTGTTTTATATTTTTACTTCCGGCACCACCGGCTTGCCAAAAGCGGCCCGCATTACACAGATGAAATGGCTGGGTGTCGGTGATGGCCTTGTGCATATCATGCACATTGCACACGAGGATGTTTTTTATTGTGTGCTGCCGCTGTATCACGGTGCGGCGGGTATGTCACTGACATCCACGGCGTTGTCTGCCGGCGCGACCATTGTCGTGCGCCGCAAGTTTTCCACACGCCAGTTCTGGCCGGAAGTGCGCAAGCACGGCGTGACGGTGTGCCAATACATTGGCGAGATCTGCCGTTACCTCTTGAATGTGCCGGAGCAGCCGGATGATGCGAAAAATCCCCTGCGCAAGATCATGGGTGCCGGCATGGGGACAGACATCTGGGAAAAATTCCAGCGCCGTTTCGGTGTGGAGCAGGTGTACGAAGGCTGGAGTGCAACCGAGGCAAATACCAACCTGATCAACCTGGAAAACCGTATCGGTTCCTGCGGTCGCCAGCCATTTCCGGAAAAACACAATGCACGACTGGTGAAATGGGATTTTGAAAACGATTGCCATGTGCGGGACGCCAATGGTTTTCTGGTGTTGTGCGAGCCGGGTGAAACCGGGGAGATGATCGCGATGATCCTCAATCTGCCGCAAACCGGCGCTGCACGCTTTGATGGTTATACCGATGCGGCCGCTACGGAAAAGAAAATCCTGCGCAATGTATTCCAGCCGGGTGACATGTGGTGGTCCAGTGGCGATTTGTTGCGATGCGATGAAGACCGTTATTTCTATTTTGTTGATCGCATTGGTGATACCTATCGCTGGAAATCGGAAAATGTTTCCACCATGGAAGTGGCTGAAGCACTGGGCGATTTCCCCGGTATGGCCGTGATCAATGTTTACGGTGTGAAAGTGCCCGGGCATGAAGGTCGCGCAGGCATGGCGGCTATCGTGATGAAGGAAGGCGAGGCGTTTGATGGCAAGGCCTTTTACGATTTTGTCAGTGAATGTGTGCCGCGTTATGCAGCACCGGTGTTTGTACGCATCAACAGCGAAGCGGACATGACCGCCACCTTCAAGTTGCGCAAGGTGGATTTGCAGAAACAGGGTTACAGCCCTGCGCATGTCACTGATCCCCTGTTTATCCGTGATGAAAAAAACAAAACCTATGCGCCATACAGCACAGCCGTGTTGCAGGCGAATGACTTGGCACCCTTCGAGGATTGATCGCGATGAAGTTCTGGCAATCACTGGCATTCTGCGAACTTGGGCAAACGATTGAGCTGGCAAAATTTGCCGAGGAGCTCGGGTTTTACGGTGTGTCGTTTGGCGATCACCTGATTACCACGAAGGACCAGGTGGACGATTACCTGTATACACAGAGCGGCCAGGTGTTCTGGCATCCGGAAACACATTGGCCTGAACCCTGGGTGATTACCGCTGCCCTGGCGCGTGAAACGAAACATCTGCATTTCCTCACCACAATTTATGTGTTGCCGATGCGCGACAGTTTCAATGCGGCCAAGGCGATTTCCACGGCGGCATATCTGTCCGACAACCGCGTCATACTCGGTGCTGGCATCGGTTGGCAGAAGACCGAATTTGAATTGACAGGCCATGACTTCCACACACGCGGCAAACGCACGGATGAACAACTGGAGGTGATGGCAAAACTGATGAGCGGCGAGATGGTGGAATACCACGGCCAGTTCCACGATTTTCCACCGCTGCAGATGTCGCCCGGTACCACCCGGCCGGTACCGGTTTTTATCGGCGGTGATAGCGACGCGGCTTTCCGTCGTGCAGCGCAGCACGATGGCTGGTTGGGTCTGCGGTATACCGAAGAACAATTGCCGGCGGTAATCGCTAAAATCAACCAGGCTCGCGAGGACGCGGGTACTGCCGGCAAACCGTTTGATATCTGGACGGCGGTACTCAATCCCCAGCCCGGTACATTCGAACGTGTCGAGGCGATGGGCGTTACCATGACCAACGGTGCCAATTTTATGGTGGATGGTAAAATCGTGCCGACCGATATAGACTTCAAAAAACGCCGGATCGAGGAGTTTGCCAGAAAGTTTATCCAGACAAATTGATCGATAGTTGAACGAAATCCATAAACCTCAAACCTATAATCAGGCTAGTAACCATATGAAAATCCGTAAGAAAATCAGCAGCGCCTGCGTGCTGGGCTGTGCGTTGACCCTTTGGGGTGCATCAGCAGTGGCCGCAGTTTCCCAGGAGGAAGCCAACAAACTGGGCACTACCTTGACGCCGATGGGCGCCAATCCGGCGCCTAACGCCGATGGCACTATTCCCAAGTGGACCGGTGAAACACTGGGCGCCCCGAAAAATGTGCAATACAAAGGCACGGGCACGCATTACCCGAATCCTTACCCGAATGAAAAGCCATTGTTCACCATTACCGGTGAGAACTACCAGCAATACGCCAAGAACCTGACTGACGGCCAGCTGGCGATGTTCAAGAAGTACCCCAAGACCTTCCGTATGCCGATCTACCCCAGCAAGCGTGATGTGCGCTACAGCGATCGTGTACACGAGAACACCAAGCAGAATGCTCTCCACACTACGCTGAACCCTGACGGTAATGGTACCGGCGATGTGTTTTTCGGGGTGCCGTTCCCGATCCCCCACAATGTTGCTGAAGTGCTGTGGAACCACATGGCTTCTCCGATGCTGGGTTCGACAGAAGGTACGCTGGATGGCGCCGCTGTTTTTTCCAACGGTGATGTGGTGATGCGCCAGGGTATCGAGCAGCGCCAGATTTTTTATTATTCAACGGCGATTACCCGCGAACAATTCAACAAAAGCAATATCGCTGCGATGGTCATGGTGCAAACCTTGCTGCCTTCAAAGAACAAGGGTGAGGTCATCCTGGTTCACGAGTACAAGGAAGTGAGCAAGGAGTCACGCGACGCATGGCAATATGTGCCGGGTGTGCGCCGTGTACGCCGTGCGCCGAACATTGCCTATGACTTCCCGGACGGTCCTGGTGGCCTGCGTACGGTTGATGATGCCCTGATGTTCAACGGCGCCAACAACCGTTACACATGGAAACAAGAACCGGATCGTGAGTTGTTCATTCCGTATAACAACTATGAGCTGGACAGCCCGACCCATAAATATAGCGAAATCCTGACGCCCAACCACGTCAATCCTGATCTGATGCGTTATGAGTTGCATCGTTGCCACGTCATTGTGGCGGATCTTGCACCCGGTATGCGTCACGTCTACGCCAAGCGTCGTCTCTACACGGATGAAGATACGTGGTCAGCAGTCATGTCTGATAACTACGACGGACAAAATACCTTGTGGCGCACCAACATGCGCACCATGCTCAACATGTACGACCTGCCAGGTATGAGTGCGCGTGTCGAGATGTACCACGATCTGCAAAAAGGTGCTTACCTCACCAACTACATGGTGAACGAACAGAGTGGTCCTCCGCATATCGTGCCTGACAAGGACTGGGCAGAAGATTATTTCACGCCAGCCAACGTCAGGAAGCTGGGTAAGTAATCTTCAGGAGTCTGAAAAAAACGCCACCCCCGGGTGGCGTTTTTTTTTTGGCCGGCTCCGGAGAAAACCTGCAGGCGGGATAATCAGCCGGCGGGGTCGACATCCAGCGACCAGCGCAGGTCGGCCGGAATTTTTTGCTGGTCGGCAAATTCGCAAAAAGCAGAAAGTGTTTTTTGTAACGCCATGCGATTATCACTTTTGATTTGCAGGTCAAGCCGATAAAAGCCGGCACGTTTTTCCATGCTGGCCGGGAATGGCCCTGCGACGTGTACACCGTTCCCGCACAAGGTTTTTAATTGTTCACGCCATTCACGCAACAAGGTTTGTGCGCGATAGGGATCGGCGTGTTCCGCGCGCAACAGCGCCATGTAGTAATAAGGCGGCAGTGCGGCAACCTGGCGTTCAGCGAGTAGCAAACGCGCCAGTCGTTGGTAACCATCCTGCAACAGGGTCTGTAACAACGGGTGTTCGGCAAACTTGCTCTGGATTAACACGCGACCGGGTTTCTCCGCGCGACCGGCGCGACCAGCAACCTGTTCCAGCAGTTGTCCCATTTTCTCTGGGCCGCGAAAGTCTGCAGAAAATAATCCGCTGTCGATATCGAGAATCACCACCAGTGTCACGTGTGGAAAATGATGCCCCTTTGCCAACATCTGTGTACCAATCAGCAAACAGGGATCGCCGGTGTGAATACGCTTGAGCATGTCATCCAGCGCATGCTTGCGTGACATGCTGTCGCGATCGATACGCAATACAGGAAATTCAGCAAATTGTTCAGCAAGGAATTGTTCGCTGCGCTGCGTTCCGATGCCGATGTAATCCAGTCGTGTGCTGCCACAAGACGGGCAATGTGATGGCAGTTTTTCCTGGTAATCACAATGGTGGCAGCGCAACAGTTGTGCTTTCTTGTGCACGGTCATTTTGGCAGAGCAGTTCGGGCAGGCGCCGTGCCAGCGACAATCCGCACAGGTGATGGCCGGCGCATAACCGCGTCGGTTCAGGAAGGCGAGTACCTGATTCCCGCGCGCCAGCTCCATACGGATTTCTTCCAGTAATTCATGGGTCATGCCTTCCGCCAGCGGTTTTCGATTGGTATCGATCACTTCGATTGTCGGCGCCCGTGCATTGCCGGCGCGATGGGTCAGGCGCAGGTATTGGTAACGGTCATGGATGGCGTTGTACAAGGTTTCGAGTGATGGTGTAGCACTGCCCAGCACCACAGGAATGTTTTCACGTTGCGCGCGCAACACGGCGAGGTCACGCGCGGAATAACGGAAACCGTCCTGTTGTTTAAAAGAAGAATCGTGTTCTTCGTCGACAATAATAATGCCGGGCCTGGCCAGTGGCGTGAACAGTGCCGACCGTGTGCCGATCAGGATGCCGGCTTCACCGCTCGCGGTTTTGCGCCAGGACGCAAAGCGCGCCCCATCGGCAAGACCGGAATGCATGACGGCAACCGGACACTGAAAGCGTCGCTGGAAACGGGCAACGGTTTGTGGCGTCAGGCCGATTTCCGGCACCAGTACCATGGCCTGTTCGCCGCGCGCCAGTATTTTTGCAATCAACTGCAAATACACTTCGGTTTTGCCACTGCCGGTTACGCCTTCCAGCAAGCTGGCCTGGAACTCCCCGGGTTTGATACTGCTGACGGCTACCTGCTGTTCGTCATTCAGGGCCAGTTCAGGCTCGGCCAGGATGTGTCGGGGATCGGCAAGTTGCGGATCGGGTGTGAAGGCTTCCAGTAATTCCTTGTCGACCAGTGCCTTGAATGTTGCCGCAGAAAAACCGGCAGCGAGGATGGCGCTGCGTGAGGCGGAGATGCGCTCCTGTAGCCACAGGTACAGATCCAGTTGCTTGCTGCCACTGCGCAGGCCGTGGTCAGGCCAGGGTACCAGGCGCCAATGCTGGTCCTGTACCGGGGACAATGCCCCTCCCTCGCGCAGGGTTGCCGGCAGTACGCTGGCCAGCACGTCGCCGAGCGGGTACTGGTAGTACTGGGCAGCCCATTGCACCAGCTCGAACAGGACGGGTGGCAAGGGGGGTGTGCTATCGATAATGGCCAGTGCTGGCCGGAGTTTGCTGGTGGGGACATCACTATCCCGGGTAACGTCCATCAGGATGCCAATCAACTGTTGCCGTCCAAAGGGCACACGCACACGCACGCCGGGTACCAGCGTGGCGGTGTCCACATCCGCCGGGGGCAAATAATCGAACAGGCGCCGCAGTGGCACTGGCAGGGCAATGCGCAACACGGTGGTTTTTTCGGGGAATAGCGAGGTGGTTGTCATGGGACAGCAGTGTAGCGACAGCCCGGCATCAGCGGAATGCCGCTTGCCTGTCCGGGCAAGGTTCTTTGCTGAAGCCGGTCTTTATTTGTAATATAGCGACCCCCGCCCTTTGCAGGGCGGCAACCTTTCTGGTAACCGGAGATCGGCCCCTGCCGACAGGAACACAATGAGCGCAATCGAAGGCAAGTCTTTAGACACTACCAAGGTACACAGTGAACTCACCGCCGCCGCCCTGATTGAACAGGCATTGGTGCGTCGTGAAGGCACACTGACCAATACGGGAGCCCTGCTGGTCACCACCGGCAAGCGCACGGGTCGTTCACCCGCTGATCGCTACATCGTGCAGGAGCCGTCTACGGCCGACGCCATCGACTGGGGCAACGTCAACCGACCGTTCCCGCAAGACAAGTTCAATGCGCTCTGGGAGCGTGTGGAAGCCTATCTGGCGCAGAAAGACCGTTTTGTTTCCCACCTGCATGTCGGTGCGCACGACGAGCACTACATCCCGGTGAAAGTGAATACCGAAACCGCATGGCAGGGTTTGTTTGCCCGCAACATGTTTATCCGCCCGGAAAAATACAACCCGAAAGGCAAGGAAGAGTGGACGATCCTCAACGTCGCCTCCTTCCAGTGCGATCCTGCACGTGACGGCACCAACTCCGACGGTATTGTCTGCCTCAACTTCGCCAGCCGCAAAGTCCTGATTGCGGGCATGCGTTACGCCGGTGAGATGAAGAAAGCCATGTTCTCGGTGCAGAACTTCCTGCTGCCGGAAAAAGATGTGTTGCCGATGCACTGCTCGGCCAACGTCGGCGAAGAGGGCGATGTAGCCCTGTTCTTCGGTTTGTCCGGCACGGGCAAGACCACACTGTCTGCTGACCCGGATCGTTACCTGATCGGTGATGACGAGCACGGCTGGGCCAAGGGCTCGGTGTTCAACATCGAAGGCGGTTGCTATGCCAAGACTGTCGACCTGTCGCACAAGAACGAACCCGTCATCTGGGAAGCTATCACCTTTGGTGCCATCGTCGAGAACGTGCACGTCGATGAGCATCGCCATGCGCACTACAGCAACCTGGAAGTGACTGATACCCAGGATGGCCAGGTGCGCACCGTGGAAAACGGTCGTTGTTCCTATCCGCTGGAGCATGTTGCCAAGCGCGTCGTGCTGAATGCTGCCGGCGAGCCCAAAGTGGTTATCTTCCTGACCTGTGATGTCTCGGGCGTGTTGCCGCCGGTATCCATCCTGTCCAAGGAAGCGGCTGCGTATCACTTCCTGTCTGGCTACACCGCGCGCGTCGGCTCCACTGAACTGGGTGCGGCACCGGGTATCCAGCCGGCGTTTTCCACCTGCTTCGGCGCGCCGTTCATGCCGCGCAAGCCCATGGAATACGCCAAGCTGTTGATGAAGCGTATCGATGACTTTGGTTCGCAAGTGTATCTGGTCAACACGGGCTGGACCGGCGGTTCGGGTGGCCCGGATGGCAAGGGCAAGCGTTTCCCGATCCCGGTAACCCGTGCAGTCGTGGCGGCTTGCCAGAGCGGTGCGCTGATCGGCTGTGAAACCGAGAAGCTGGATTACCTCAACCTGACGGTTCCGAAATCTGTGCCGGATGTTGACAGCAAATACCTGAACCCGCGCAACACCTGGGATGATGTGGCTGAATACGACGCCCAGGCGAAGAAACTGGCCGGCCTGTTCCAGGAAAACATCAAGAAGTTCGAAGTCAGCGAAGCGATTGCCAACGCCGGCCCGAAAGCCTGAGTACCCGGAAGTCGAGACGCCCCGTTCGCGGGGCGTTTTTGTTTGTGTTAGTTTTGCTCCCGTTGTTTCCCCGTCACTTTCCCCGGTGTTACCTGATTGCCATGAATCTGAAACCCTTATTGCTTGCACTTGTGTTTGCCACTGCCAGTACGGCTGTCTTTTCACAGATTGACGGCGACAGTGATTTCGATGGATTGACCGATGCGTTTGAAAATGCAGCCAATCGCAATCCGCAGCGCGCAGATTATGCGGTCAGCGCAGGTTATCGCCGTGACTGCGCGCTGGATGACAAGGGCGTTACCTGCTGGGGAGATGAAGTGCGCATGGGCGCAACGCCGGTACTGGACAAGCCGTTGCAAGTCAGTGTCGGCAGCACACATGCCTGTGCGCTGGAGGCGGACATCGTCAAATGCTGGGGCGACAATGCCTACGGCAAGGCAACGCCCCCGGCATTGGTAAAGTCCTCGTACGTCGGCGTCGGCTGGTTTCACAGTTGCGCCATTGAAGACCAGGGCAAAGTGGTTTGCTGGGGAGACAACAGCAAACACCAGCTCGACGTGCCGGAAAAACTGAAAAACATCAAACAATTGAGTGTCGGCGGCTATCACAGTTGTGCCATTGATCCGGAAGGCGTGAAGTGCTGGGGTGATAACTGGTCACACCAGCTTGAAGTGCCTGCGCTGAAAAATCCGCGCCAGGTGTCAGCGGGTAATCACCATACCTGCGCACTGGATGACGATGGTGTGAAGTGTTGGGGCGACACGTATTTTGATACAGAAACCAATCCACCGGTTTACAAGACGCGGGAGATTCCATCGCTGCAACATCCGCGTCAGGTCAGTGCAGGTTTTGACCACACCTGTGCGATCGATGACACCGGTGTAGTGTGCTGGGGAGCAAAAGATCGTGGCCAATCGAATCCACCAAAGGATTTATTGAAATTGCCAGTGGCCAGTGTCAGTGCTGGCTGGTATCACAGCTGCGCGCTCGATAAAGAAGGCGTGAAATGTTGGGGTGCCAATGAATTCAGGCAGACAGAAGTACCGCCACTGTTTTTTGATGCCGACCGTGATGGTATTGCCAGCAAGGATGACCAGTTCCCGTTCGACCTGAACAACAACGGCACGGATGATGACCGCGATGGCGACATGGATGGCGATGGCATTGCCAATGAAAAAGACAATTGCCCGCGCGCAGCCAATCCCGACCAACGCGATACCAACCAGAACGGCATCGGTGATGCTTGTGATCCGGATATGGACGGCGATGGCGTGCTGAATGAAAAGGACAATTGCCCGCTGGTGCCGAATCCGGACCAGCATGATGCCAACCATAATGGCATTGGTGATGCGTGTGACCCGGATATGGACGGCGACGGTATCCCGAATGAAAAAGATAACTGCCCGCTCGTTGCCAATACCGACCAGAGTGATATCGACCATGACGGGAAGGGCGATGTGTGTGACCCTGATATTGACGGCGATAAAATCCCGAATGAGAAAGATGCTTTTCCATTCGATCCCAAAGAATGGGATGACAAGAACCACAACGGCATCGGTGACAATGCCGACAAGAAACAGAAAGCGGCTAAAAAAACTGGCGCAGTGAAAAAGTAAAACTGTCGCGGTGAGTATCGCTGTTACCTTCGTAACGGTAGCTGCTGTATAGCGACAGGTTGCGACCTAGCGGGTAACCGACGCTGGCCTCGACGGTTGATAGCGTGTCGTGTTCGCCTGCCAGATATTTCTGCTCGCTGACATCGAGCGATGCGCTCCATGTGTTGCTCTGGTAGAGCGCGCCGGTACGTAGCCCCGAGCGTGCAGTCCAGCCCAGATCCAGCGCACTGCCGCCGAGTACACCACCAATGATTTCGCTGTGGCACAGTAATTCGCCGCAAGCAAACGCCACACCGCGATAACCTTCAATGACATGCAGCAATGGTTTTGTATCCGGCAATGGTTTGGCGAGCCACAAAGACTTGCGCGTATCGATCAGTTCGTGTGCGCGTGAGATGCTGAAACCCCAGGATGCAGGTTGGAAAAACTCATCGCGAACATTGTAGGAGTTCAGGGAAAACCAGCGCATGTGATCCAGTTGTATGTCATGTTCCCCATCGTGGTTGCCGTTGGCCTTGTCGTCGATATTGGCGCGCAACATGGCGTCAAATACTTCCAGTTGTACGCCTTGCTGGTACGCATTCAGTGGATCATGGAAATCGTGGTAAGCCGCGCGTGCGCCCAGTAACAAAAAATCATTGCCGCCATCGTGTTGCCAGCCGGATTGCAGGCGAATCTGGCGATGGCCGGAAACGGACGGGTCAGCGCCTTGCGGCACGGTAGCGGGTTCAGGTAGCACCTCACCGCTTGCGGAGAGGCGCCTGGCCAGCGTGGCCAATTGCACTTCGTGTGTTGCTGTGCGCGTACTGTCAGTGCGCATTTGCATGCCGTTGTAGCGGGCTGCCATCGACAACACGTGTAAATCATCAACGTCATCATCGTGTAATTTGCCGTGCGCGATCGCCAGTAACTGTTCACGCTGTGCCGGATTGAGTGCGGACAGTCCGGCGTAGAATTTCTTGCGTGCTGACGCAATGTATTGTTCATCTGCAATCAAACCGTTGTCGCGCAGTGCCGTGACGGTATCCACCGGCATGGCATCCCAGTTGAAACGTTCACGTACACCGTGTGTCGGCGTCACTACATCCAGCATCGCAATCAATCGGTAAGAACAGTTTTCTGTCAGGAAAAAATAATGGAAAGTGTGTCCGCGCACTTCCCAGCTGTGGTCGATAAACATCTGGATTTGTGCGGGTGACAATGCCAGTCGGTACTCGCGGATATCGCGGTCTTCGTTGTCACTGTATTTGCGTAATTTCTGGAAGTAAGTGGAGATTTCTATGATGCCATCAAAGCCCCCGCCGAGTCCCTTGATGATGTAACTGGTGGTGTTGCCGGCCGATGCCACGTCGGCGTAGTAACTCAGGGTCTTCGATAACAACACCGGGTGTGAATTTTTATTGCCGGCATCAAAACGCAGGAAAGTATGTCCAAAAATAGACGCCACGTTTTGCATGTAGGGTTCAGGAAATACCAGCACCAGTTCGTCGTGGCTGAATTGCCGGCGCCAGTTGTCGAGCATCTCGCATTGCAGGTGAGCCGGCTTTTCCAGTGGCATATTGCTGGCGATAAATTGCGCGCGCGCAGGGAATCGGCACCAGGCACTGTCGGGGCCACTGGCGCCTTCCTGTAAGGCTTGTACGGTGGCATCCAGTTCTGCCAGTGCATCGTCGCCGCGGCCGGACAGGAAAAAACTCTCGACATCGACTTCGCTGCGGTAACGACCATCAATACCCTTGCGCATGTGCAAGAGTGCCAGCCATTGCGGGTTGCTGGCCAGTGCGTCCTGCACAGCAGCGTGCGCAGGACACGCGAGCAAGGCCATGAGCAGGAAAATAAAAACAGCGCGGCCTTTATTGGAAACGGATTGCATCGGATTGACTTCCCGCAAGTGCTGGTTATTGTGTTGACTGGCTCTTCACTGTTGATCGCGTATGTTTTCCCTGTCCGGATGCACAAGGCATTTGCCCGTCATGTTATTGCTGTCTGCCGCCGTTTTTTATGCAAGCGGTGTAAAGGCAGGCACGCTGTGTGAACTCAATGCCTTGCCTGCGCAGTTGCAGGCTACGGAATTGCGCACAGAATCACAGCAATACGCGATGACATACTATCGCAGCCAGTTGCTGCGGTATGTGTCGGGTTATTACAGCCAGATCGCCGCCGACCTGTTGCGCGGTGAAGGCGAGTACCTCCATTCCCTTCACATATTGATGGGATCTGCCGGTGGTGCCGGTTCACCGTGTACAGCAGCTTACCGGCAATTGTTGTTACAGGAAAATTCTGCGCAAGCGTTTGGCCTGGCCTTGTGGCAAATGCGCGTGGCACCACCCGGTCACTGATGCGCCTGTTCCGCCTTGAGTAACAGCACGGATTGCTGTTCATTGGCAATAGCGGCTTCCAGGCTGGCCGATGCGCCGTAATGCAGCGCACGTTTCGCGTACTTCAGTGTTGCGGGATCGCACTCGGCGCATTGCAGGGCGAGTTCGCGCGCTTTCTGCATCAGTTTGTCTGCAGTCACAACGTGATTGACCAGGCCTATCTCCAGCGCTTCCTGTGCGGTGATCGTGCGCGCTGTCATCACCAGTTCCTGCGCCTTGTGCATGCCGACAATGTTCGGCAACAGATGTGTGCTGCCCAGGCCGAGCAAAATGCCGAGTTTTGAAAAATTCAGCGCGAGTTTCGCTGTGTCGACGGCGATGCGCATATCCAGCGGCAGGATCATGGTCATGCCGATACCGACGGCATGACCGTTCAGTGCAGCAATAGTCGGTTTTGGGAACAGCGCCAGTTCCAGAGCAAAGGATTTGATCAGCTCTTCTTCGCCAATCAGGCGCGTGCCGGCGGGTATCGGGCGCTGCAGGTAGACGCGGTCGGCCCCGGCGCAAAAGCCACGTTCGCCCGCGCCGGTGAGGATAACGGCGCGCACGTTGCTGTCGTTTTCTGCTGCACGAAATGCTGCAACAATTTCATCGCCCATGTCGGGCGTGTAAGCGTTCAACACATCCGGTCGATTGAGGGTGATGGTGGCAATGCGTTCGTCAACACTGTAGAGAATATTCTGGTAAGGCATAACGGCACCATTCTTTAAACCAGATGTGATTCTAGTGCCTGACAAGCGCTGTATCTACCGTGACGTTTGTCCGCATTTTTATGCCGATTGTCCGGCAGTCTGTTTCCGTTGTTTATTTTTACAAATTCTGGTCTATATAGGAGTTGAGGGCTTTGTGAAATTCGCTTGTCCTGCAGAGCCCCCGCCGTAACGTACGTCACACAAATACAAATGCGTAACACGGAGGCAGTCATGGCTAGAGCACACAGAGGCGATGACATGGACGACACCGATGATATGGGTATGGATCTGGATGTAGCAGAAGAAGTGACCAGCGGCAGTGCTGATGTCAGCATGGCCAGCAGTCGGGAAGATGCCCCGGAAGCGCGCTCGGTGACTTCGCGCTGCCGTATCCGCGAACAACTACAGCGTGATATGGAAGCATTTCTTGCGCACGGCGGTGCGATCAACCACGTAGAAACCCATGTGATGGCACCGGAACACCCGCGCCGACCGGTGATGGATTACGGCTTCTGAGCGCATCAGCGCAAGCTGGTGATTTGCCAGCCGCGCAGCTCTGCCTGCTTGCGCAATTCTGCGTCGGGGTCGACAGCGACCGGATGATCCACCAGCGACAGCAGCGGCAAATCGTTGTGTGAGTCGCTGTAGAAATAACTGCCTGCCAGTGTTTGCTGGTGGTCGTTCAGCCATTGTTCCAGCCGCACCACCTTGCCCTCGCGGTAACACGGTACGCCTTCCACATCACCGGTATAAAAACCGTCTTTCTGTTCCGGCTGTGTTGCCAGCAGGGTATTGATGCCGAACAACTGCGCTATCGGCGCCGTGATAAACGTGTTGGTCGCGGTGATGATCATCAGCGTGTGCTGTTGCTCGCGATGCCATTGCACCAGCGCCTGTGCTTTTGGCAACACAATCGGCTGGATTTTTTCGCGCATGAATTGTGCATGCCAGCGCGCCAGTTCTGTCGGGTTGATGCCAACCAGCGGCGCCAGCACAAAACGCTGGTAGGCATAGATGTCCAGCGCGCCACGACAGTAGTCATCGTAAAACGCATCGTTGCGCTGGCGATAGGCCGCGCCATCGACAATGCCGATATCCGCAATGAATTCGCCCCAGGCATGATCGGAATCACCGCCCAACAGTGTGTTGTCCAGGTCAAAAATAGCGAGCGTCATGGTGTGTGTCCGGTCAAGGTTTGTAGCAAGGCGGGTAGCTCTGCCATATCAATAATTTTTACGGTCTTGCGCTTGCCGGTTTCACCGTTCAGCAGCTCGATCCGTGAGCGCGGCACGCGCAAGACTTCTGACAAGTAGCGCAACAGATGTGCATTGGCCTTGCCGTCGACTGGTGGCGCCGTGATGCGGATTTTCAGTCGTTCATCCTGCACGCCGGAAATTTCATCGCGTGAGGCTTTCGGTTGCACCAGGCACTGCAAGACCAGATGGCCGTCCTGTATTTTGTGAAAAGGCATATGCTTCAAAAATAACAGGCGGCTTTCAGAGAAAGCCGCCCAGCACATCATTGATCAGCGGCGCTGTGCCGGTTGCCTGTGCAGCCGTCATCACCAGGATGCGCACAATTTTCATGGCAAGGATGATCAGGATTGGTGATAAATCAAACCCGCCCATCGGCGGCAGGATTTTCTGGAACGGTGCGCTGACCGGACGCAACAATTGTATGGATAACATCACAAACGGGTGGCGTGTGTAAGGGGCGACAAAACTGGTGATGATCATCACGATCAAACAGAAAAAATAAATCTGTATCGCCATCGCCACCAGATTCAGTGCGCTGGCAATCAACAGCAGTAGCGGGTTAGCCACGTGGCCACTGAACAGCAGGACCAGAAAAAAAATAACAAATTGTACGCACAGGCCCAGCACGATGCCGGCGATATCAATACCGAACAGCCCCGGGATCACACGCCGCAAAGGTAGCAGTAACGGATTGGTCGCCTTGACGATAAATTGCGACAGCGGGTTGTAAAAATCCGCTCGCGCGACTTGCAGCAGGAAACGCAACAAAACGATCAGGAGATAAAGATCGCCCAACGTCTGGACGGTGAGAATACCGATTTGTGACAGGGGGTTCACAGGAGATATACCTCAGGACAGTTGTTCCGACAATTCTTTCGATCGCAGTGCTGCGGCTCGCAGCGCGCCGCTGACTGTATCGCGCAGGCCGCTTTGCTCGAAATGGGCGATGGCGCGTTCCGTGGTACCGCCTGGCGAGGTGACACGGCGCCGCAATTCAGCGGCATCAACCTCACTGTCCACCGCCATTTGTGCGGCACCCAATGCAGTTTGCAAAGTCAGCGCGCGCGCGGTGTCTTCTGCCAGACCGAGTTGCACACCGGCAGCGGTCATGGCTTCCATCAACAGGAAGAAATAGGCAGGGCCGCTACCGGAAACAGCCGTTACCGCATCGATTTGCTCTTCACTATCCAGCCACAGGGCGATACCCACGGCCTGCAACAGGTTCTCGGCCTGTTCGCGTTGGGTAACTGTTACGGTGGTATTGGCATAGAGGCCACTGGCGCCGCGTTGTACCAGTGCCGGTGTGTTGGGCATGCAGCGCACCACGGGCAGCACGCCACCCAGCCACTGGCAGATGCTGTTGATACTGATGCCGGCGGCAATCGAGATCACCAGTGGCTGGCGGGCCTGTGCTGTGGATGCCAGGTCGGTGAGCACCGCTTTCATGACTTGCGGCTTGACGGCCAGTACGAGTATCTCTGCCTGCTGCACCACGGCCTGGTTGTCAGCACAGGGCTTGATCCCGTAGCGCGCAGCCAGTGCCTCCAGCGCGGGCGCATGCGGGTCAGAGGCGGAGATGAGGCGGGGGTCATAGCCTTTGGCCACGAGGCCGCCGATCAGGCTGGCCGCCATGTTGCCGGCGCCAATAAAGCCGATTTGGGTCTGGTGCATGTTCATGTCTCCGGATGAGCGGCGGCGATTATACGCCGGCTGGCTTCGACTCCGCTCAGCCAGCGTGACTCTTCGATCCCTGAGCGGAGTCGAAGGGAGCATCAACCCCGCGCGCCGAAAATATCCGTCCCCACCCGCACCATCGTGCTGCCTGCCTCGATAGCCAGTTCCAGGTCGGCCGACATGCCCATCGACAGTGTATCCAGTGGCAGGGCTGGGAACTGCCGTTGCAGTCGGTGAAAGCCCTCGGCGGTGCGCTGGAAACTGGCCAGCGTGGCTGCAGGTAGCTGGTCGGCCCTGGGGATTACCATCAGGCCGCGCACAGCCAGCCGATCCAGCCCGATGAGCTGTTGCACAAATCCCGGGACATCGGCCAGCGGTATGCCGGATTTACTGGTCTCGTCATCGATATTGACCTGCACACAGACGTTGAGCGGAGGCAGGTCCGGCGGACGTTGTTCGTGCAGCCGCTGGGCAATCTTCAGGCGGTCGAGGCTGTGCAGCCACTGGAAATGCCCGGCCACCAGCCGTGTCTTGTTTGACTGGAGGGGGCCGATGAAATGCCAGACCAGGGGCAAGCGGGCGAGTGCCACCAGCTTCGCTTCTGCTTCCTGGGCATAGTTTTCCCCGAAGTGACACAGCCCACCCTGTTGGTAGGCTTCGACAATGGCAGAGGCCGGGCGCGTCTTGCTGACAGCAAGCAAAGTGATGTCGGTCACATTGCGGCCGCTTTTCTGTGCTGCTTGTTGAATCCTGTTGTATATCTTGGCTATATTGGCCGGGATTTCTGTCATGATGGATGTCGCTCGCTGTCGCCAGGCGACCGGGGCGTTCGCAAATTAAAAACACCACAGGTTGTTATCATGGATATTACCGAATTGCTTGCTTTCAGTGCCAAACAGGGCGCTTCCGACTTGCACTTGTCAGCGGGATTGCCACCGATGATTCGTGTTGATGGCGATGTGCGCCGCATCAACTTGCCGGCCATGGAGCACAAGCAGGTACACGGTCTCATCTATGACATTATGAACGACAAGCAACGCAAGGACTACGAGGAATTCTGGGAGACCGACTTCTCGTTCGAGGTGCCGGGCGTCGCGCGTTTCCGTGTCAACGCGTTCAACCAGAACCGTGGTGCCGGTGCCGTATTCCGGACCATTCCTTCCAAGGTATTGACCATGGAAGAGCTGGGTATGGGACAGGTGTTCAAGGATATTTCCCACACCCCTCGCGGACTTATCCTGGTAACCGGTCCAACCGGCTCCGGTAAATCGACCACACTGGCGGCGATGATCGATTACATCAACGACAACAAATACGAACACATCCTCACGATTGAAGACCCGATCGAATTCGTACACCAGAGCAAGAAATGTCTGGTCAACCAGCGTGAAGTTCACCGCGATACTCTCGGATTTAACGAAGCCTTGCGTTCAGCCTTGCGGGAAGACCCGGATATTATCCTCGTCGGTGAGTTGCGTGACCTTGAAACCATTCGCCTGGCATTGACTGCCGCAGAAACCGGTCACTTGGTGTTCGGCACGCTGCACACCACATCCGCTGCCAAAACCATTGACCGCGTGGTCGACGTATTCCCCGCCGAAGAAAAGTCGATGGTGCGTTCCATGTTGTCAGAATCGCTGCAGGCTGTAATTTCGCAAACGCTGTTAAAGAAAAGCGGCGGCGGCCGTGTGGCGGCACACGAAATCATGCGCGGCACGGCGGCTATCCGGAACCTGATCCGCGAAGACAAGATTGCCCAGATGTACTCGGCGATCCAGACAGGCGGCCAGCAAGGCATGCAGACACTCGACCAGTGCCTGACCAACCTGGTTTCCAAAGGTGTTATCACCCGTGACATCGCGCGTGAAAAGGCCAAGGTGCCTGAAAATTTCTGATGTGAACAGAACGCGAAATTATCCCCAGAATAAATCACCCGGATAACGAATCGGAGCGCAGTATGGATATCAGCAAGTTACTGTCCTTGATGGTCGAGAAGGGAGCCTCGGATCTTTTCCTGACGGCCGGTGTGGCGCCGTCTATCAAATTGCATGGCAAGGTAGTGCCGGTAACAAACACACCGTTGACGCCGGAATTGACGCGCGAAGTTGTCATGAGCCTGATGAATGACAAGCAGCGCGACGAGTTTCTCGAAAAACTGGAATTGAATTTCGCGGTGTCAGCGCGCGGCATTGGTCGCTTCCGTGCCAATGCGTTTTTCCAGCGCAACCTGATGGGCGCAGTCTTGCGGCGTATTGAAACCAATATTCCGCAAATTGATGACCTCGCCTTGCCGGAAATTATCAAGGAACTGGCGATGACCAAGCGCGGTCTCGTTATTTTCGTGGGCGCTACCGGCACCGGTAAATCGACCTCGCTGGCGTCGATGATCGGGCACCGCAATCGCAATTCCAAAGGCCATATCATCACCATCGAAGATCCGATCGAATTTATTCACCAGCACCAGGGTTGTATCGTCACCCAGCGCGAAGTGGGTATAGATACCGAATCGTTTGACGTGGCGCTGAAAAATACACTGCGGCAGGCGCCGGACGTTATCCTGATCGGCGAGGTGCGTTCGCGTGAAACCATGGATTACGCCATCGCGTTTGCAGAAACCGGCCACTTGTGTCTCTGCACCTTGCACGCCAACAATGCCAACCAGGCGTTGGATCGCATCATTCACTTCTTCCCCGCCGATCGTCACAGCCAGTTGTGGATGGATCTGTCTCTCAACCTGAAAGGTATCGTTGCCCAGCAGCTGGTGCCAACGCCGGATGGCAATGGGCGCCGCGCAGTTATCGAAGTGTTGCTGAATACGCCCCTTGCATCGGACATGATCCGCAAGGCGGAAATCCATGGCTTGAAAGAGTTGATGAAGAAGTCGACCGAACTGGGTATGCAGACCTTCGACCAGGCGCTCTACAACTTGTATGACGCCGGCGAGATCACCTACGAAGATGCGCTCGCGCATGCCGACTCACCCAACGACTTGCGCTTGATGATCAAACTGGCAGCTGAATCGGCGGGGAATTCCTCGTCCATGTCCGGCTTCAGCCTGGAAGTCACGGAAGAAGACAAGAAAGGCGGCATGGGTGGTGGCGTCATCCGGCGTCGCTGACAGGGCAATTTCTTACCTGAATCCCGTAGAGCACGATGAACAAGTCCCTGTAACCTGCAGGCACTTGTTCTTGTGCCCACAAAGATATATTATTTTTATATCTTAAAGGGGCCTGTCCCCATCACCGAGAGGAAATGCCATGAATACCTTGTTTGAACGCCTGGGCGGCGAAGCTGCCGTTAATGCGGCAGTCGATATCTTCTACGGCAAAGTCCTTGCTGACGGCCGCATCAGTCATTTTTTCGAAAACCTGGACATGGTGGCGCAGGCTAACAAGCAGAAAGCCTTCCTGACCATGGCGTTTGGTGGTCCCCATAACTACAGTGGCCGGGATATGCGTGTCGGCCATGCCCATCTGGCGCTCAACGAAGGCCACTTTACCGCTGTGGTCGAGAATCTTGCAGCGACACTGAAAGAGCTGGGTGTGGCCGAGAGCGATATTGCTGAAGTCGCCGGTATTGCCAATAGCGTCAAGGACGACGTCCTGAATCGTTGATATTGCGGCATACCACCAGGAATTTTTTCCGCAGGGCATGGTCTCAGTGGATGAGGCGACGGGGTGACGGCAACGAAGCACTTGGAATACTCGCAAGCGCCCCCATATTTGCCCCGTAGATAAATTGTGGGAGAAGTCAGATGAAACGCATTTTCCTGTTTCTTGCGACCAACCTGGCCGTGATGCTGGTGCTGGGAATTGTGCTCAGTATCCTGCAGGCCTATTTTGGATTGCGTAGTAACAGCAGCGCTGGTCTGTTGCTGATGGCATTTGTTTTCGGCATGGGTGGTTCGGTGATTTCCCTTGCCATGTCAAAGTGGATGGCGCTGCGCGCCACCGGCGCACAGATCATTGAACAACCGCGTAGCGCAACCGAAATCTGGCTGGTAGATACCGTGAAACGCCAGGCGCGTGAAGCGGGCATCGGTATGCCGGATGTCGCCATCTACGATTCACCCGATGTCAACGCATTTGCAACGGGCATGAAGCGGGATAGCGCGCTGGTTGCTGTCTCGACAGGCCTGCTCAACAGCATGAGCCAGAGCGAAGCGGAAGCCGTGCTCGGTCATGAAATCACCCACGTCGCCAATGGCGATATGGTCACGCTGACGTTGATCCAGGGTGTAGTGAATACCTTCGTGATTTTTCTGGCGCGAGCCATTGCTTCGGTAATTGGTGATCGCGATCGTGGTGGATTTGCCTACATCGCCACCGTCATGGTGTTACAAATGGTGCTCGGTGTGTTCGCGAGCATGATCGTGGCGTGGTTTTCCCGCCAGCGTGAATTCCGTGCCGATGCCGGTGGCGCCAGCCTTGCCGGTCGCGAAAAAATGATTGCAGCACTGGAGCGGTTGAAAACGTCGCACGAGACCAGCTTGCAAGGACAGATGACAGCGTTCGGCATCAACGGCAAGACCTCAATGGCAGAAATGTTCATGAGCCATCCGCCGCTGGAAAAAAGAATTGAAGCATTGCGCAGCAGCGCGAGTGTCTGAAGTGGCAGCGCTGTAGCAGGAATACCCTGCCTGATAGCGGGCCTGGCGCCCGCTTTTTTTTGGATTTTTTCCGGCATCTGTTTTGACCGGGCTACTGCAAGTCACCCCAGACAAACTGCAAGATGCTGAGTGCAGCAACCGGTGCTGTTTCTGTGCGCAAGACACGCGGACCCAGGGTCAGCGGCGAAAAGCCGTGTTGTTCCGCCAGTGCGATTTCATGCACAGACAAGCCGCCTTCCGGCCCTATCAGCAGCGTCACACTGGCAGGTTTTGATGGAATAGCCGCCAACGTGCTGTCGCTGCGATGATGCAACACAAAACGCAGGTCGCTATTGTCCTGCGCAATCGTCGCGGGCAATGTGCTGGCTTGATTCAACAGTGGCAGACGCGTGCGACCGGATTGTTCGCAGGCGCCGATAATAATTTTCTGCCAGTGTTCCATTTTTTTTTGCAAACGGTCATCGGCCAGCTTGACTTCAGTGCGCTCACAGAAAAGCGGGGTGATACTGTGTACACCCAGTTCGGTACTTTTTTGCAGGACAAAATCCATGCGATCGCCACGTGAAATGCCGATGGCAAGATGGATACGCAAGGGTGATTCTGTGTCGACAATCTCTGCGTGATGGATAGCAGCCACTACGCGCTTTTTATCGATACAGGTGATGGTGGCCTGAAACACATTGCCGGTGTTATTGAAGAGCGAGAGTGGCTGTCCGGCCTTGGCGCGCAACACGGTGGACAGGTAGTGACAGGTGTCGGCCGGCAGTTCAATTTCAGTTGCCGGTGACAGGGTGCTGTTTACAAAGACGCGATGAATGCGCATGCTTCCACGTAATCCAAAAAGCCGGAAACCAGGGTGAAGTATGAATCAGGATCAGACAGCATGATAGCGAATTACCGCAATCGCATCATTGTGGCCGCTGCTTTGCTTGGGCTGCTTGCCGGTTTCTTCCTGTTCCAGAAAGCAGGGCACCCCAAGTTGACCCGGCCGCCGAATTTCCTGCTGGTCATCACGGATGACCAGTCCTGGATACATAATTCCTATGCAGGTTATCCAGCAATCAAGACGCCCAATTTTGATCGCATTGCACAGGAAGGCGTGTATTTCGAAAATGCTTACGCCAGCGCGCCTACGTGTACGGCATCACGCTCTGCCATTCTTGCCGGGCAACATTTCTGGCGACTGGGGCCCGCTGCGCAATTGTGGGGTGAATACCCGGTGACACTGGTTAACTACCAGAAAATTCTTGAAGCGCACGGTTACAAGGTTGGCTACACCGGCAAGGGATGGGGCCCGGGAAAATCAACCGGCGGGAATCCTGCAGGCCAGGACTTCAACAAATTGCGTAATACCAATGTAGATTCCAATCTTTCGCAAGTGGATCACGTAGCCAATTTGCGTGAATTCCTGAAACAGAAAGCGCCGGGCCAGCCGTTTTCTTTCTGGGTATCTCCCACCGAGCCGCATCGTCCGTACAAGAAAGACAGCGGCGTTGAAAGCGGAAAAATTGACATAAACAAAGTGGAAGTTCCGCCGTTTTTGCCGGACACACGTGAAGTGCGCATGGATATTGCGGATTATCTGTTCGAGATTGAATGGTTTGATGACGAGTTGTCACGTGTGTTCGCCGCACTGCAGGAAGCAGGCGAGCTGGATAATACCGTGATTGTCTACACCTCGGATAATGGCATGCCGTTTCCGCGTGCGAAATCCAATAACTACGAATATGGCACACATGTACCCATGGCGATACGGTGGGGCAGTATGATCAAGTCGCATCAGCAGGTGACGGATTTCATCAGCCTCACCGATCTTGCGCCGACATTCCTGGATCTGGCGGGTATCAGTATTCCTGCAGAGATGACGGGAAAAAGTTTCAAGGAACAATTGCTGGCGGGGCGGTCAGGTCGTATCGACAAACAACGCAACACAGTTTTTTCAGGTTTCGAGCGACATATTGTTGATGCGCGTATCGAAAATCGCAGTTACCCCTCACGCGCCTTGCACACCGATAACCATCTCTACATCAGAAACCTGAATCCTGAGCGGTGGCCAGCTGGCCGTCCGCCGCAATTGGCAGATATTGATAACGGTTCGCCCACAAAAAACCAGCTGACACGCCATCAGGAGGAGTATGCCAGATTCTGGGATCTTGCTGCAGCAAAAAGACCGGCAGAAGAACTCTATGATGTGCGCAAGGATGTCGGGCAGATCACGAATATTGCGGGTGATCCCGAGTACTCACCGATAAGGAAAGACCTGGCAAAACGACTGGCCAGTGAGATGCAGAAATCGGGCGATCCCTGCGCCGTGATGGCGACGTGCGATATTTTCGACAGTTATTTCTACAACGCCACAGATAAGGATTAAGTGAAAAGAAGCGCTTGTTCAATCCTTGCAGACGGGTACGGCTGCATTGGTATCAGTCGGCGCTTCCTTGATGTTGAAGCGCATCAACAACAGCTTGCCGACCGGTGCGTCAATAGATTTTTCGCAGGTTAGATGCATCCGGCTTTTTAATGCATCGATTGCCGGCTGTGTGCCTGGCTGGGACAGCGCGAGATAATACAAGTGATCCAGTTCTGGATGCGTATTTGTATAGCTGAATATGGCTGGTGCTTGGCCTTCATCAGAAAAAAAATGACCGTGCAATTCGCCATCCAGGTGTACATCATGCTCGCGCAGGTAGGTTTTAAACCAGTCGTGTGTAAAAAGGACGGTGGAGCTTTTGGGGTCAGATTTTCCAGAGTCTCTGGCAATCCATGTTGCAATATCGTCCAGCGGGCTGCCGGCAAGTCCGGCTTTAAGCGCATCGATATCAGCGGGTTTTGATTTTGTGTTGAACTGGTAAATGTCGACGGGGCCAGCACCTGTTTCAATAGCTGTCTGGTTCACCAGTTTGCATTGTAACTTCAACAATAGTGCTGCGCGTTCGGTTTCTGCGCTGCGCAGGGCAATATAAAAAAGTGTATCAACGGCAGGATGCTGGCCAAGATGGCCGAGCACATTTTCTGTTTGCAAGTCGATATAGTAGTGACGCCCACTCCATTCCTTGTCATACGCCATGCCGTTGTGTACGAGATAAGGCTCCATCCAGTCGTGTGAAAAAATAAATGTGTAGTGCTCGGGGTTTTCTACGCCAGGAACAGATTTGAGTGCTGCAATGGCATTATTGACGGGGTTGACTCCGGAGAACGGGAGGTTGCTTATATCGGCAACTGTCGGAGACTGCCTTACATCAAAGCTGTAAGTGTCCATCATGCCGGCTGAAGATTCGGTGGAAAATTTATCAAGCAGTTTGTAGCGGGCCGCCAGCGCATCGGCACCTACCAGCGCATTGTTTTCACGCAGCGCCATGTAGTACAGGGTCTCAATCGCGGGATGTGCATTGAGATAATTTGTCACCTCGGATATTTTCCAGTCGCCGTAGAATTTCCGCTGTGGCCAGCTCTGGTCAAGATAGACATTGTTGCGCTGCAGGTAGGGTTCCATCCAGTCGTGCGTGACAAGCGTTGCATAGGTGCCAGGCAATTTTCCCGCTATTTTTAACGAGAGTTGGATGGCGGCGTCATTGACAGGATTTGAACCGAGCGCCTTGATCTCCTCCGCAGAGGGTTTTTCCCTGACACTGAACTTGAGGACATTGATGTCAAATAATGTGGAAGACACAGTGGCACTTGAGAGCAACTTGTATTCGCGCCGCAGGGCAGCGGCAGCGTATTCGGCGCCTTTTTGCTCAAATTCCAGATAATAAAAATAGTCGATTGCGGGGCGATCCTTGAGGTAATTCTGCACCTCGATGATTTGTTGGGGAATATAGAAAATATGGAATTGCCATGCGGCATCGTAGACAAGGTTATTGCGAGCGAGGTAATGCTCAAACCAGCTGTAGGTCATCAGGGTTGTGTAATTGTCTTTCAGGTTGTTGCGGACCACATCATCCTTGATCAACTTTGCCGCTTCACGCACCGGATCCTTGTCCAATTCGGAGTACAAGCCCTTGGTGATATTCGTGTTTATTGTCCATGCTGAAAAAACGACAATGGTGATGGCGAAGGCGGGTTTTTTCCAGAAAGGGTTGGTCAGTTTCTGCAGTACCCAGTCGATGCTGTATGCAGCAATTATCGCCATGAATGGCGAAACGTGCAGGAAATAACGCTTCTCAAAAATCGGCGTGCTGACCAGGGACTTCAGGTAAAAGGCAAAAATGGGAATTGCTGCCAGAAAGAAAATACTGCAGATGACAGCATGCGCCTGATGGGCCGTATGGCGGCGAAAGCGCTCAGCAATGAGCAGGGCTGCCACGATCAGGCAGGCGCAATAAAACTGGAAATGTTCGAGATCCGGCCCTAGCAGGCGCTGCATAAGCATGTATGCATCGTTACCTGTCGGTGGTGCCGATACCGCCCATTCATTGTGGCCGTCCAGTACCTGTTCCACCATGACAAAAAACCAGGGCGAATAAGCCAGCACGGGAATGACAAATAACTGGAACATCTCCCTGAAGCTGCCTTTTCGTTGCCTGCTGACTATGAGCAAGGTGTAAAGCAGGATTTCAGCAGAGAAAAAAACAAATCCGGAGTAATGGAAATACAGTGACAGGATGGTGGTTGTAATAAAGCCGTACAGGAAAATCTTGCGAGGATTTTCCCGGAACAGGATTTCCAGGTAGCAGGCAAGGTTGGCCAGGATAAACGTGACCAGCATGGTATAGGCGCGCGCTTCCTGGCTGTAATAAATGGCGGGGTGTGCGCTTGCTGTCAGTGCCGCAGCAAGCAGGCCAACTTCGGGAGAAAACCAGCGCTTGCCGATATAAAAAACAATGGGTATCCAGTAAATACCAAAAAAAAGCGCGTGTAACCGGATTTCAAAATCCGAGTAGTGGGACAAGGGCAGCGTCCAGTACATAAACGCCACATAACCCGGCGGGTGCGAATCGTTTATCAGTAATGGCCATATATCCCTGATGTTATTTGCGTAGCTCGCCATCACAGCGAATAGTTCATCGCTCCAGAGGCTTTGACGGTCTATGCCATAAATGCGTTCAATGCTTCCCAGAAGGATGACCAGCACCAGGGATACGCTGTAGAAGGGGGCTAGTACCGGGCGTGCGCGCCGTGCAGGAATGCTATGTCCGGCAGACGCCGTGTGTGTATCCGCGTTGTCCATCATAGTGAAACCACCCCCGCGAGATGCGCCTGGCAATCTGGCGCGCTGGTGCCAGGTTCGGGATCGACGCCGGAAAATTTGATGATCCTGACCCAGGGTATCCTGCTCTGGCACAGTTGCCTGTATCGACTGGACAAGGTGGTGTACAGCGGTGAGTCGTGCTCCAGATTCCTGTCGCTTCCTTGATACTCAAGATAATAGAAAACGTTATCCGCCAGCAGTCCATGCAGGGTGTCTTCAGCAGATTCGGAGTTGGCCTGGAGATGCACAGCGTTTTTCAGGTCAAACCGTTCCAGGTAATGATTGAACAGACCGCTGTTGAGAATGATAGTCCGGTTACCTTCCATGAAATTTTTATCATCGTGCACGATTTTGGTGGCCAGCCGGAAATCGGCGTTGACTTCATGCGTGAATGCACCGTTGTCATACAGGGTACGCGTTTGCAGGGCAGTAATGCCGATCAGAAGAATAATAACGAGAGTTTGCTGGAGAGCGGGCAGCGGGATGTGCCTGATCAGAATGGCAACAGGATAGGGAGCAATCAGGAAAAAAATGGCCGACCAGAATATGTAGTTGTTGGTGGAGATGGAGGGAAGAAAAAAGGCAGTAAGCATTCCGGCGAGAAACAGCAGGCAGATAAAAAACGCTGAGCAGCTTGTGGTTTCATCTTCGGTGTTGCGGCTAAATCGCTGCACAAGGCAGAGGACCAGAGTGAGTGCTGCAGATGCGAGAAGCACGTTCAATAGTAGCGAATTTTCAATAAAAAGCGCACGGATGATCTGTTTTATCCTGCCAGTATCTTGCAGCGTGAAGAAATGTCCGGTCGATATCCATTTCCAGAAGCTCAGTAAAATCGGTATCCATAAGGCAATAACAACCAGTAGCGGCTTCCACAGGGCAACGGCAGCGGGTTTGCGTAGATAAAACAGTGTGACAATGCACTCCATTGCCAGCGGAATGGCCGCCATGTAACTGGTGTAAAAAGCCAGTGCGCCACTGCACCAGAAACCCAGCAGGAAACCCTCCTTGCCAGCAAAGCCGGATCGCCATGACCATGCCAGATTCCAGGATGCGCCACGGTGTTGAATCGAGACAGGCGCTGCAGCGGCATTGTCAGGAGTAAACACAATATGGAAGAAACAGTAGGTGTGAAAAATAACGAAAAGTAACAGGAATGCATAAAGATCAGTTTCACGGCTGGCCACTACCGGTGTATGTGCAGTGGCGATGAGTGCGGCGGACAGTAGGCCGGATACGGGTGAAAAGAAATCCCTGCCTATGCGGTAGATAACGAAGATGACAGCTGTCCCGGCCAGTGCGGATGGCAGGCGTACCATGAACTCGCTGTTGCCCAGCCAGGCCGTCGTATCGCATAACAGGAAGGGATAGACAAACGGCATGCCATTCAGTACGCGCTGGTTCACCGCCAGCCCTAACCAGTTGGACGCATTACAAACGCCGATGTTGGCAATTTCATTGGCGGAAAGGCTCAGGTAATCAAGCTGGTAAAAACGGACACAGGCGGCTATCGCCAGAATTACAGTGAGCTGGGACAGATGCCAGAATGTCTCGCGCTCCTTCGCAACAGTAAAACGCATGTGTTCTCCTGATCGGGCAGACGTTAGAGCATCAATGCTCCGGGCGATTGTAGCAGACTGTTGCATGTGCTCAAATGTAACGCACACCGGCGATAATAATGCGGCCGGGTCTGAATGTTGTCAGGTGTTGTTTCTATGCATTTCACTCATGAACATCATGGCCAGGATGGCGCGTTTTATGCCCGCCTGTTGCAGCCGTGGGTTGTTTATCCCTTCGTATTGGTCGCGTCGGTTTTCCTCGCGCTGACCACGTACCTGCAACCGGGGAGTGAAATTGTGGAGGGGCTGGATGCCTCCTGGGCCTACGGGCTGAACTATATATACGCAAAAGGCCTGGTGATGGGCCGCGACATTTATTTTACCTTCGGGCCGTTAGGCTTCCTGATGTACAGCATGCCGATCGATGGCAAGCCGCTCATCGCTATCAGCAGCCTGTTCTGGTTTTGTGTGTCAATCCTGCAATGTTTCCTTGTGCTGGATCTGGTGTTCAGGCAGCGTCGCGCCAGGTGGAATTTCCTGCTGGATCTGCTGGCAGGTGTGGCGGTGATTTGTCTCGCCAATGCACATGAATACCGTTTGTTGTTGATCGCGTATGTGCTGGTTTTCCTGCATGGGAAAACAGGCTATTACCGATACCTCGTGTTGCTGGCGTTTATTTCAGCACTCTGCATTGCCATAAAATTTTCGTTCGGGGCTGTGGCGTTATCCCTGTTCGGGCCGTATTTATTGTGGGCGAGCTGGACGGCGAGGAGCCCCCGGATTTTTATTATCGGGGTGTTGTCGTTTCTCGTGTTTTATCTTGCAATATGGCTGCTACTTTACGGCAGTTTTTCTGGCGTGATGGGTTATGTGCAAGGCGGGCTGGCTTTTTCACAGGGCAGTACATCGGCGATGGCGACCAACCCGGCCAATGACTGGCTGGCCATTGCCAATTTTTATTTGCTGCTTGTTGCCAGCCTGTTTGTCCTGTCGCGTGGTGAACAGGGTGCCTGGAATCTCACCCCCCTGTGTTTTATCGGCCCGCTTTTTATCTGGAGCAAGTATGCGTTTGGCCTGGAAGATGCCGAGCATTTATCGTTCCTGATGTCATTTGTCTTCCTGTCGGCGTTTATCTTTTTCATCACCGTGACGGATATCAAACGAAAACTGGTAGTGCCGGTTGTGGTCATGAGCTGTTTTGTCTCATGGCGTGCGATGCACACACATATTGCAGACACAGCCTACACGCCAGACTACGTCTACTATCCATCCGCCACATTTCGCAGTCGTCTGGATATTGATCGACTGAACGATTACTGGATACAAAGAACAGAAGAAGGCCTGAAGCCATTGCGGGTTCCGGAAAATTTACGAACGATGATAGGGGACAAGACAGTTGATATCTATCCATGGGAATCGGTAATAGCCCAGGCCAGTCATCTCAACTGGCTGCCGCGGCCGATTTTCCAGAATTACATTACGTACACGCCGTTCCTGGACGAGAAAAACCGGGAATTTTATAGCGGTACGCGCGCGCCGGCGTTTGTGCTATGGCATTTCCATAGTTTCCAGGACATCGCCAATCGTTACGGATTCAGTACAGATCCACTGACAATCGATGCAATTTTCCGTCACTACCAGATTGAAAAATGTGATGGGCCCTACTGCCTGTTTTCGCGCCAGCAACAGGAACAGCTGACAAAAGAAAAAGCAGTGGGCAGCATTGTTGCGCACTGGGATGAATGGATTCCTGTAAAGGATTTCCAGGGCGATATCCTGCGCGCCCACACCACGATACAGCGCAACTGGCTCGGCAAGCTCAACATGGCGCTCTGGAAAGAGGGCGGCGTTTCTATTGATTACCGTCTGAAAAATGGTGAAACCAGGACGCATGATCTTGTGGTTGATAATGCAGTTTCAGGAATCTGGGTGTCGCCCTACATTGAACATTTTTCCATTCAGGCAGTGCAGCCGCAGCCAATCGACAAACCAGTGCTGGAGAAAATCCTCGCGCTTCCGCATGCAGAGGGCTATGTCGATCATATCGAAGATGGCTTTTCAGGCCCGAGAATTTCCGGCTGGGGATTCCTGCCGTTCAAGGATACGCCGGCGCAGCATGTTTCTGTCATCCTGTTTAACGAGACACATGCCTACAAGGCGCCTGTGGATAACCGGTTGCGGCCAGGTATCGCACAGAATTATCCCGACAAGAAGGGAGTCAACCTTGAGTACACCGGCTTTGACAAGGAAATTGTTGCGGGTGATATCAAGCCTGGCGAATATGCTGTGCGTTTTATGGTGGAAAATGGAGGCGAGTCCGCTGTTTCCGATAACCAGAATATGACGCTGCGCATTACAGATAAACACCAGGCCAATAATGTCGACGCTATCCGCTTGCACTCCCTCCGTGCATGGGCATTCGAGCCGGATATCATGATTGACTGGGTGACTGTCGGGTTCACAGGTAAAAATCCGTTGCAGTAACCCGGCATTCTTTCTTGCAGTAAACAGATTTCAGGAGTCCGGATGCAAATGGAAACCCGTCAGAAAAGAATATTTCCTGTACCAGAAACCGTGTGCATCGCGATCGCATTTTTTTTGTTGTTCATGGGCGTTGGCAGGATTTTCAGTCTGGTGTTGCATGATCCCGTCATCGCCTACGCCAACAGCTATGACATGATCCCGTTGCAGGCATGCCACCAGATCTGGCCTGCTGTGCCGGGTGTTGATATACGGAAAGGCACGCCTGCTGCACCGTTGCGTCCGTATTCCATTACCCAGCATGTCGATACGCCGTGCCTGCCAAGTTCAGAATTGCTGTTTACGTGGACGGCGATAAAACTGGCAAACCTGAAAAACATTGTTACAGGTAGCAAGCTGGTATCGATAAAAACCGTAGGCACGGTCAAGGCTGTTTTTCTGGCAGTGACAGCCATCCTGTTCCAGCTGTTTTTATACCGGCGTCGACAAGTGGCCGGTATGTGTCTCCATGCGCTGGTGGTGTTGCTGGTGTTATCCGATCCCGGATTGACACTCTACCTGAGTACGTTTTACACGCAATTTTCTGCAGCGTACTTTTTGTATGTGCTGGTTGCGGGTCTGGTTGTGCTGCAGCTGCACCGCCGCCATTATTTTTTTCCGGGCGGCGTATTGTTGTGCGCTGGCCTGCTGGGCCTGGGATTGTCGATGCCCCAACACGCTGCGCTGGCCCTCATCCTCGGCTTGATACTGGCCGCGTATTATTTCAGGCAGAAATCGCCGCTGGTGGCTGGTGCTGTGCTGGTATTTGCCGTTGTGCCGTATTGCCTGCAATCGGGAAACTGGCTGGCGCCAGCGAATGAAAGGCTCGATTTTGCCAACCGGAGCAATGTGTTCAGCGCAATGCTTGAGTCATCACCTGACAAGTCACAGGCGGCAGCCATCCTGAAATTGCCGGAAGCCTGCACGGCCTTGGCGGGCAGGAAATCCTACGAACCTGAATTGATAGCGCATCATCCCTGCAAGGAAATCCAGCAGGTCAGTAACCGCGACCTTGCCTTGTTGCTGGTGGTGCAACCGTCATTGCCCGAACAGATGCTGGTCAGGGCGATGCCGGAACTGGCGGGCTGGATTATCCGGCATTACGGCCAGGTGGAAGGTGAAAAATTTTCCAGTGCCAGCAGTTATTACTGGTCGATTGCAGAACTGACCGCATCTATCCCTGCATCGTGGCTGCCCTGGTTTTTGTGCGCGCCTGCCGTGTGCTGGTTGCTGCTGTTATTTTCCAGAAAGGCAACGGCAAAAAAATTGCAGCCGTATGAATGCCTGTGTGGGTTGATGATGATTGCGCAGTGGGCCGCACTGTGGATTGCGTTGTTATCGTTCGGTTTCGTTGATGTAACCAGGAATGCGCATCTGGCGGTATTGCTGGCGGCATGCAATCTGACTGGAATATTTTTCCCTGGACTAGGGCAGAGGAGACATCATGAATAATCGTTTGCTGTGGCCTGACAATGCAAAAGCACTGGCCATTTTCCTTGTATTTCTTGGTCACTTGCTGGAGGGCAATAATGCTATTTCCCCTGAGCTTGTCGCAGAAAATCGCTATATATATGCATTTCACATTCCGCTGTTTTTTATGGTGGCAGGCTATTTTTTCAGGGAAAAAAGAGGCAGTTTCGGCGAACTGGTTGTCAGCAAATTCAAAAGCCGGATGGTACCGGTTCTGTTTTTTACCTTGGTTGCTTATCCGCTTTGGTTGCATCCGGATTGGTGGAATATTACCAACGTCGACCCTGAATCCGTGCATTACCATCTGTGGCGTTTATTGCGTGGCTTTCCTAACCTGAACTGGCCTTGCTGGTTTCTTTTTTGTCTTATGCTGGTGGAGTTGATTGCGGCAGAGCTTATTCCCATGTTGCGCGGCAAGTGGAAGCTGGGTTTAGCAATTCCGATTATTTATATCATGGGGCGTTTGCTGACAGACAAGTTTCCTGCAGAAGGCGTGCTGGTTCTGGAGAAACCGGAAGACATCTGGTTTTTGCAGGAAGCATTTGTGGCATTGCCTTTTTATCTGGCGGGCCATCTGTTGGCGCAAACTGGATGGTTAGCCGAGGTCAGTGTGAATCGTCGTTTGATGATTTTGCCTTTACTGCTGGTGATATTCATTGCGGCAACACATTTTAATTTTCCGGATAATCCCAATATGAAAGTCAATATGTCCACAGCGGAGCATGGAGGCTGGATATATTTTCCAGTGGCTGGGCTAACAGGGGCATTGGGATTCCTGCTGCTATGCCAGTTCTTGCCACAAAACAGGCTGCTGACATACGTCGGCAGCAATACCTTGCCTCTAATGGGAATCAACGGGTTGTTCCTGCATTTTTTTAATCGCCTGATCGCACCGGCTTGTGATGCACTTGGCCATGGCTATGTATTGCTGGCTGTTTATATCGCGGCATCGCTTGTTTCCCTGTTGTTGTGCTTGCCGCTGGTGTTGCTCTTCAATCGTTGTGTGCCATGGTGCGTAGGGCAGTGGCGATAATCCATCCGGTCTGTGGAAAATTGATTATTCTTCGTCTGTTTTACCGTGATAGATATCGTAAATATGCAGTTCCATGGATCTGAGAAGGACAGATTTACCGAAGTGGAAATCCCATAACAGTGCAGGGAAGGCATCCGGATCAATATCTGTATGCAAGTAGGCCTTGACAGCTTCTATGCGGCTGTCCCGGTTGTATTGCATGGGCGCTCTGCAGATATAGATACTGTGCATCCACAACAAAATAGCGCATGTAGTTGCTACGGGTTTGAACCACTTCCATGCTGTGCGATTGGCTTGCACGGCAAAGGCAATGTAAATAGCAGTAACGGCGAGAGAGGCGTACAAGGCATAACGTGAAACTGTGTAAGGAAAAATGGAAGAGCGTAGATAAAGCGCCATGCCAGACAGAATAATGACATAGACAAAGAGCAATTTGGATAAATCATTCCCGGTACATTTTGCCAGCATATACAAACCGGATGCGATCACGACAATGCCGAGAGGAATTTGTATCCAGGCAATATTGGCCAGATTCCAGGTGCCATTGGCAACCAGATTGCCCATGAAGCCCAGCACGTATTTCACCATAACCGGGAAACCGGGAAGCGTCGTCAAACTGTTGGCGGGGGGGTTGAAGTAGAAAAAAACTGCCAGTGGCGCAATGATACGTATGAGGAATTGCAGTGCATCGCCCCAGCGCTTACGAATGATGCAGTAACCCAGTGTGAGCGGAATTAATGAGAGGCTGCCCGAAGAAAGGAAAAGCGCCGCTGTAAATGCGTAAACGGCTAGTGTCATGCGCCTCTCAACAATGGATAAAAGACACAGCACTGAAAAAAATGAAGAGCCCCAATACATTTGCCAGGCGGGCGTGGTGAAATCCATCGCTTCCCAATGATTGATCGTCAACATCAAAAAGGGAACGGGCACAAAGTAGGCCCAGCCTAACTGCAATTTTTTTCGGAAGTAAGTAATTAACATGAAGGTTGTCAGTAGCCAGCCTGCATTGCCCAGCAGCACAGCCAGCCTGAAATCAATTTCACCCAATGTCTTGAATTCGAGCAAGACGACCAGTCGTGTGATCAGTGGAATGTGTCCGCCATTCTGGTTGAAGAGTTGGCGAACATACACTTCGTGCAAGCCTGTCGAATAAATATTATTCATGGGCCACAGCAATACACTGAAGTCATCAAAGTAGGGGATATTGATGGCATAGTGATTGATGATGAGGGCGTAGATAACAAAAGGCAGCGCCATTGCCACAAGATAAAGAAGATTGAGCCTGTCGGGTGATTTTTTTATTGTTGCGTGCATTGCGTGCGGCTCATGTAAATCATCCGGGATACTCCCGAAAGGGTAAACGATAAGCGTTGTCGAGTAAATCTGTGCACAAGCGTGGCGCCACATGGCTGTGATGTTGGCCGCTACAGGATGATTGCTTGGTAAATACGCCGGGCTTGTCTTAGAATCAGGCCAAACACAAAGAACGCGGAGACACCATGCCATCGACAGCAGTCATACTCGCTATCCTGACGGCATTTTCCATGGCGGGCGGACAGATGCTCTTCAAATTGGGCGCTGCGTCTGTGCAGGGAAATTCTACGCTGGAGTTGTTGGTGTCGTTTGTGCGCAACCCGTTTCTGGTGGGTGCCGCTTTCCTGTATGCACTGACGATTGTTGTCTGGGTTTTTGTCTTGCGAATCCTGCCGTTGTCGCTGGCGTATCCACTCACTGCGTTGTCTTATGTCATCGTTCCGGTATTGAGTTACCTTTTTTTACAGGAAAAAATAAGCTGGCAGACTGCTGTGGGTGCCGCCCTGATTATCGCTGGCGTCATTGTCACGCATGCCAGGGGAGCCTGATCCATGATATTGCTGGAAATCAATGAATTTAATCCGGAGCTGATGGCAAAAGCTGCCAGTGAACTCGGCTTGTCCAACCTCAAGCGGCTGCTGGCACTCAAGCGCAGTGATACCACCACCGATGACAAACAGGAGCGGTTCGGTCTGGATCCCTGGGTGCAATGGGTGTCGATCCATACCGGCAAGACATCGGCGCAGCACGGCGTGCAGCATCTGGGTGATGTGCCGCAACTGGCGGACAGGCAGATATGGGAAACACTCGCACAGAAAGGGCTGACCTGCGGCGTGTGGGGCGCGATGAATGCCAGTCGCGGCAATACACCCGGTTGTGCATTTTTCTTTCCCGATCCCTGGACATTCAGTGAAGACGCCTATCCGCCCGAGTTGAATAACCTGCTGGCGTTTCCGCGTTACTACTCAAAAAATTACGGCGATCTCGACAAGAAAAAATCCGTGCAAACCTTGTTGAAGTTGCTCTGGTTTTGCGTGAATCCCCGGATTGCCGTGCAGTTGTTGCCACTTGCACCGCGACTGGTGTCTGCGGCGATCAATAATGGCCTGCATGAATATTTGCTGTTTGTGTTGTTCGATCTGGTGAATGCCAAACTGTTTTCACATTATTACAGAAAAACAAAACCCGATTTTGCCATCCTGTTCATGAATTCACTGGCACACCTGCAACACCACAAGTGGACGTCCAAGGATCGCCTTTCCAGCGAAATGCGCGTGGCGTTTACCATTTTTGATGTGGCAATCGGCATCGTGTTTGATGCGGTACCGTTCGATCAGGGCATTGTTATCGCCAATGCGTTTACCCAGTTCTGTTCGTACGAGCAGAACGAATTCCTGCATCGCCAGAAAAATCCGGAAAAATTCCTGCAGGCGGCCGGCATTGCATTCCTGCGCGTTGAGCAGGCGATGACTAACGATGGTCATGTGTTCTTCGATTCGCCTGCCAGTGCCGGGCACGCGGCCGCTTTATTGAAGGAAGCGACGGTGAACGGCAAGCCCGCCTTTCATGTGGAATCGGGCGGCAAGACACCGGACAAGATATTTTTCCAGGTGATCGTGTGGGAGCCGCTGCCGCCAGATGCTGTACTGGAAATCAACGGCAGGCATATTCCGTTTTTTGAGCAGTTCGAAGTGATTACCCGGCGCAGTGGCAGCCACTTGCAGGAAGGCCATGTGTTTTCCAGCCAGGTCAATGTACCGGCCACACTTTACAATCACCAGATCCATGACTGTATCCTCGATCACTACGGTGTGACGCACTAGTTTTTAAACGTGTAGATACTGCCTTTTGCATTGCGATAGCGCAGGTTGAAGTGCGCATCGAATTCCGCTTCGTTATAGGGTGGATAGGGTGGATGCGGAATCAGGAAGCCTGAGGCTGAATACCGTTGCCTGAGTGTTTTTTCCAGTATATCGGGCGCAATGCCATGGCCTGCGGGTGACGTTATGCTGATAACACGCTCGTAGCCATGTGGCCCGTAATGATTGCCTGCCATAGTGCCTTTGAAAAACCAGCGGATGTCGCGCATATAGAATTCAAATGCTGTTTGCCGTGCACCAAAAATCTCGTTCGCATGACTCACCAGATCGTATTCAGGATTATTGCGTAGCATCAGGTCATATGCGCTTGACTCTACGGGGTTTTGCAGATTCCGCAGCCAGAGAAATCGCTCCTGGGTAAATGCCAGCAGCGCCAATAGTGCTGCGGTAAAGAGACAGGTTGTGACAAGCCTGCCGAAGACATTATCAAAAACAGTGCTGAAAAATTTGTCGAGCAGCGAGGCGATGTAGATGAAAACCAGTGGCATGATGGGCATCAGGTATCGTGCATCCTGCGCACCAAAAAACCAGAACGTGCAATAAACCCAGCAAAATACCAGCAACATATTCATGCTGCTGCGCGATAATCCTGCGAGTGCTGTCGACAGATAGAGCAGCGAAAATATTATGTACACGCCCTGTGTGTGGAGTGTCGGATTTTCCCATGCGTAGAAAGGCATTAGCAGAAATCCGGTTACGTTTCGCGGGATACGTTCATCCAGCAGGCCAGACATCTGCCCGCGTACATCGTCGGCATCCCACAAATACATGCCGAAAATGTTGCTGGCAAAAGGATGCACAGGATTGCCTGTCATGATGAAATTCCTGATGTACCACCACAAGCCCCAGCCAGCTGCCCAGGCGATATAGACCAACAGGGATTTAAAGCGCCCTTTTTCCGAATACAGGATAGTCAGGGCGACAGGCAGCGCAAAAATGCACATCAGGTATTTGATGCCCATGGCGATACCGAAGCAGATTGCTGACACGACCAGTGGCCACTGCATCCTCGATTCTTTCCAGACATAAAGCCCGAAAACGGTGCCAAGAATGAAGTACATGGCGGGATTGTCTACCAGTGCAAAGGAACGAAAGCTGAAAACAGCAAAGGTCTTGGCCATGAAAAACCAGAGTGTCAGCAGAACCACAGAATATCGCAGTCGCAGGTGATTGCAGAATGCATAGACACCAAACACCGTTAACGTACCAGGCAGGGCGTGCATGGTTTGCAGGAAGGCAAGATTGCGTTCAACCAGCAACCCGAGGCTGTAAACCAGATTGAAATTAAGGGAGTGAAAAGGATAGATAAGAAATTCGGGATACGCGGCCAGCCCACGATTCAGGAGAAAAAAATCCGCATAGGGCACATGAAAGGATGTCGGATCGCCAATGCGCCAGTCATCCAGTGAGGCAAACTGGTATACAGCCAGCAGTAGAAGCACGGTCAGTGTTATTAGTGTTCCGGATATCGTCGAAGGTGTGATGGTATGGCAAATGCGGGATGCATTAATCAATACCGATGAGGCAGCAAGCAGCGTGGTGGCCGCGAAAAGCAGTGTCAGTGATCCGGCGTCCAGCGATTTGCAAAGCACTAGCAAGAACAGTTCGGCAACAAGTAGTGCCATGCCGACAGTGATCGAAAGAAAAGCGAAGCCAGCAGCGGATACGACGGGAGCCGGATTTTTTTCGTAGCGAATCAGCAAGCCGGCGAATCCGCTGCCCCACAGCAATACCATCAGCGTCAACAACGAGTTGTAACAGAAAAAACGCAAGGCTGACTGGTATGTCATGTTTTCCAGCAAGCTGGCGAGTGCCGGGCCGGTCACCATCTGGAATGGAAAAAAATAATCTGACAGCTCTTGCATGGTGAAGGCTCGTCGCCACGTTAGTGATTATGCGGCCAATTCTTGGGCAATAAGGTGCTGAAGTAAAGCCGCCGGAAATGGTATATCCTTCTGGCCAGAATCCCGTACAGGCCAGGCTGCAGTCTGGTATATCGCATCGAAGGTGGAGGTTTTTGTGCTAAGACGCTTACAGTTTGTTTTGCGCATGATGAGCGCGACACTCTCGTACTGGAGTCCGGGCGACTGGCTGGGTTTCTGGCTGGGCAACAAGAGCAAGATTTCACTCCGGGGCATCACACTGCAACTGCGTGATGGCAACTACATGGCAAAAATTGCTGACCTGGCGATGGCCTGGGAGGTGATTATCGACAACGTGTATGACACCTATCCGATCTCGCCGACTGACACGATTGTCGATATCGGTGGGCATATCGGTTCATTTTCGGTCAAGGCCTCGAAGCAGGCGTACAGTGGCAAGGTTTTCACTTGTGAACCGTTTCCCTCCACGTTTGCTGTCCTGCAAAAAAATACCGCCAGCTGCCCGAATGTCCTGCTGAACCAGATCGCCATTTCCAATCGCAATGGCAAGGATACTTTCTATTTCTCTGCACAAAATCCTGCAGAAAATTCGCTGGTGCGCAAGACGGGCAATGTCATTGAAGTGCCGTTGATGACACTGGGCGATTTTTTCCAGCAGCAGGGGATTACGTCAGTTGACCTGATGAAAGTCGATTGCGAAGGTGCAGAGTACGACATTATTTTCAGTGCGGCAGACCAGTTGCACAAGATAAAGAAACTGGTGATGGAAGTTCATGAGCCGGATTATTTCGGGATTGCCGACAAATATTCCATCGATAGCCTGATGAAAGTGTTACAGGACAGTGGCTTCCATGCCACCTTCAAACGGGAAAACAAATTCCAGGGCTATATCTACGCGCATCGTTAATGCGCAAATAAACTGCCACCACGGACTTGTCAGTTTTCGGGCTGGTCGGCATCAAATGTCGAGATGGGTGTTTTCGGTGTGTTTTGCACATCGTAATTGAATACTGACAGCAACAATTGCGTGCCAACGATAACGGTCAGTCCGGCCAGCATCACCACGCCACTCGGCGCAACATTTTGCAGCACAATGGATCGCGTCCAGTGAATCCCGCCATAAATAAAACCGAAAAGCAGGAATGATGTGCCAACCAGCAATTCCAGCGAGGCGATGGTGAAATCGCGCAGGAAATAGTTGTACACAATCCGTTTGCAGAAATTGCGGATATGGCCTTTCAGGAACAGCATCAGGATGTCCTTGATCCGCAAGCCGGATTCCTCGTCTTCGTAAACCGCTGTCATCGGTACATCCATCACCACAGCGCGGATACTGTTGAGCCGGAACAGCATGTCGCTTTCAAAAAAATACCGGTCGTGGATTTTTTCCAGTGGCAACATGGAAAGCGCCTGCCGGTTAATGGCAGTAAAACCATTATTCGGATCGAAGATATTCCAGTAGCCACTGGATGCCTTGGTGAAAAATGTCAGCGCCGCATTGCCGAGCAGGCGGATTTTTGGCATGCGGCTCACGTGCTCAAAACTGAAAAAGCGGTTGCCTTTGGTGTAATCGGCACGTCCGTCACGAATAGGTTTGATGAACTTGGGTATCAGGCGCGGATCCATCTGGCCGTCACCATCAACCTTGATGGCAATATCCATCCCGTCTTTCAATGCTTCAACATAGCCGCGTTTGGTGGCGCCGCCGACACCTTTGTTGACGGGATTGAACAGTACGCTGACGCGCGAATCCGTGTTGTTATCCAGCACAAACTGGCCGCTGTGATCCGGGCAGCAATCATCCACGACATAAATTTTCCCGATCTCCGGGCCGATGTTGCGGATGACATCCAGCACATGGCGGGTGACCTTGTAGGAAGGAATGATGACTGCTGCCTTGCATGCTTGCATCGTTTTATCTCTTGGGTGCGTTATGCGCAAGATCCGCCAGCAGGCGGCTCTTGTAGTGGTTGATGTTGTCGATAAAGTTTGCCTGGTATTCGTCAATATTTTCCGGTGTCAGCCGGTTCAGGTTTCTGGCAATCGAGTCGGCAATGTAATGATTGATTTCGATGGTGAAGTGAAAATCATCCGCATAGTTTTCAGGGTGTGCGGTAATCCAGTCGAGATTATCAAAGGAAAAGATTCTGATGTTTTTACAGCCGCGTGTCTGGTTGACGATATACCGGCGCATGTTGATTTTCCGTACGATGTGCTCGGTGTTCGTGGTGTTGGTGTAGGCGGACCGGTCTTCGGGGGAAAACATGATGGCGATGTCCTTGTCGCTATTGCAGTAGGGCATCAACACATCCAGCAGGTTTTTATCGATGGAGGGGTATTGGTAAGCGTCCAGTTCATCCGCAGGAGGCAATACTCTTGCCACGTCCTGTATGGCGGGCAAGATAGTATTCTGTTTGTAGTCATCCGAGCCGTGCGCAGCAAACCGGCCTTCTGCCAGCAGGTTTTCATAGAAGGGGCCGTTGTTTTCGATGCCGAGGCTGAATTTTGTAAAGTCACCGCGCAGGAACTGCAGTGAAAAATTTACATTGCTGGTATTGAAGAGATAGTTTTTGTCATCAAGGATACTGCTGTTGTACAGATAATACGGGAAAGGGCTGCCCGGTTTCGAGTTGTCGTGATCTGCTTCATAAATGTAAAAATAATGAACGTCCCACAAGATGTGTTTGATGTCGGGTTTTTTCGCTAGCGCGTAGCGCGCAATGCTTGCCTGCATGCGTGGCGTGCTGCCATTGACGGAGAGATTCAGCGTTTTCCCCCAAGGCAAGTGCTCATTGATGAGTGATTCGGTGTAATTGGCCATCGTCGATGAGCCGATAATCAGTGACGAATAGTTTTCAGCAGGATCTGCCAGCACCGTATTGATCCAGCCGGCGTGCTGGTAGGCTTGCTCGGTGCTGTAGCCGGCGTTTTTGAAATAACTTTTGTGGTAGATCTGGAAGGGATCAACAAGATAAACCAGCGCAACCGGTCCGATGACAAACAGCATCAGGGCCATGAGTATTGCAATGAAACTGGCGGTTTTGTATTTCATTCGTGGCTCTAGAAATTGAAATAGATAAATTCAGAAATTCTGGATGACATAAACAGTATCTGGAATATCGGGATGCCTGCCAGCACGGCAATCAGCAAACAGGAGCCGAATGTGGGTTGTTTCAGGCGTTGCGAGATTTCATGGGTGTTCGGCGCCAGCAGGCACAACGGAAAGAACACGAGGATGAACAGCAGGGACATTACCGGCAACAAGGGCTCTACACCTTGCGGTGCCAGATGTGTCAGCTCGAACGGAAAAAGATAGTTACAGACCGTTGTGAAAGGTTCGGAGATGTTGATGCTGTCGAGGTTGGTCATCGCCTGCAACATGCGCAAACTGTCGGGCAATGTTTTCGCGCGGAAAAAAACCCAGGCCAGGTTCACGTACATAAACGTGGTGAACCAGGCGAATATACGCGGCAGCTTGAGGCCGGTGGCGTGCCAGACCCGGTGAATTACGACGGCTGCGCCGTGCAATGCGCCCCAGATAACAAAGTTCCAGCTGGCTCCGTGCCAGAGTCCGCCGAGCAAGAAAGTGATGCATAAATTGACGCCGGTAAAAAATGAGCCGTTGCGGTTGCCGCCGAGCGGGATATAAAGGTATTCACGCAACCAGCGCGACAGGGTCATGTGCCAGCGACGCCAGAAATCCTGGATGTCCAGTGCCTTGTAGGGTGAATTGAAATTGATGGGCAGTTTGATGTTGAGGATGATCGACGCGCCGATGGCCATATCGCTGTAGCCGGAAAAATCAAAATAGAGCTGCAGTGTGTAGCTGAGACTGGCGCCCCACGCGTCAAAAAAACCGAGTGGTGTTGCCGTATCGAAACCCAGCTTGGCCCATTCGGCAAATGCATCGGCGATAAAGACTTTCTTGAAAATGCCGATAGCAAAAATATAAAGGCCCTTGTAAACGTTGGCCCAGTCGACGCGCTTGTTTTTTTCAATCGAGAATTCCAGCATCAATTCCTGGTGGTGTACCAGCGGGCCGGCGATCAGGTGCGGGAAATAGGTGACGAACAAGGCGTAGTGCAGGAAATCGGTTTCCTTGACCTTGGCCTGGTAGCAATCCACCAGATACGCAATTTGCAGGAACGTGAAGAAGCTGATCGCAAGCGGCAATTCGATTTTCGGGATGTGGATGCTGGCGTCGAACAGCAGGTTGATATTGTCGACAATAAAATTCGCGTACTTGAAGTAAGCGAGCAGGCCGAGATTGAACGTGATGCCAGTCGCTACCAGCAGGCGGCTGTTTTTTTTCTGCAGCATCTCGCCCATCAGGAAGTTGAATGTGATCGAAGTGACAATCAGCAGGATATATTTCGGGTTCCAGTAACCGTAGAAGAAGAAGGAGGCGATGACCAGCCAGATGCTGGCTGCGCGGTAGAGCCCCCGGCCGTTCAGGAAAAAATAGAGGATGGTAGCAACGGGAAAGAAGAGAAAAATGTATTCCAGCGAGTTAAAAAGCATGGAGCGTTCTCATCAATAACCGGATTTCACAAGATCAGGCCCGGCACGGTTTTTACGCAGAAGCTGTTCTTGTCTTCCGGTGGCTGGCACATGCTGACAATCTGGTGTGGATTGTAGGGACCCACTTTCACGACAATGATGCCATTGATGACATCGACCGAACCGGCATCCGGCCACGACGGCATGGCTTGTGCCTGCTCCACCACCGACAGGCGCTGTTGCTGCGTGGCCGGTTTGTAATCGGTGATACCCATGGTCAGCAGCAAATCGGTGACCCGCTGCAAGTCACCGGCGGACCAGTAATAGAACGAAGTGCCAATCACGTCGCGATGCGGGATAAAAGGCGTTGGCAACAACTCCCTGACACCGACCAGTTCCATCGGGTATTTGCTGTAGATATCTTTCGGCGGCAACTTGTGCCAGACCTCGCCCATGCGTTGCATCAGCATCACCGAAAATTCCCGGTCTGCCTGCCAGGTCATGTGGTTGGCCAGCGAGTAGCGATTGTTGACCAGGGTGAATTTGTAAAAGCAGGTAATGGCCAGCACGCCGATGACCGTGCGCACAATCTTGCTGTTGACGGATGCTGCAAAAAATACCAGTCCGGCCAGCACATACGCCACACCGAGCATGGTGCGGGGCGGCATGTCGCCGGCATTCATCACCAGCATGGCCATCGGTGTTGCCAGCACCACCAGTACCGTCAACAGACCCAGCAGTCGCAAATACAGTTTTGCCGGCGACTGCAGGATTTTTACGCAAGTAAAAAACAGCGACAGGCAAAACAGCAATTTCAGTGACCACAGGTTGTAGAGGTAATAAATCCTGCCGCCACTGTAATAGTGCCAGGCTGCCAGCCAGGTTTTTTGCAGGGTGGGCAGCATGTAATCGCTGCTGAGCTGGAAGTGATTGAATTCGGACAGGTACTGCGCGGCGTACGGGACATTCACATAGTGCAGCGACCAGCGTTTGATCAGTTCGTAGCAAACAAAGGCAATCGCAAGCACTGTCGCGAAAACCAGGCTGCGTTTGCACAGCGTTACAAACGTTGTGTTCGTGCCGTTCACCAGCAGGCCGATGATATAAAAACCGAAAATCACGGTAATCAGTGGCAGCACCGCCTGATAAATACCGATGCCGAAAGTAAACATGACAATAGCGGCGAGTGCGCCAGCCCATGTCCAGCGTGTGAGGCAATACATGCCGATATTGACCACCGCAAAACCGATACCGAGTCCATAACCCAGCGTCGTGAAGTAGTAGGCGAAATACAGCACCGGGCAAGCCATGGCGATCGGCGCTGCCAGGTAATCTGCCGTCGAGCGAGTGGCTGACAAGGTGTGCAGGAAAAAAAACATGCCGACCGCACTGCCGGTCATGGCAATCAACATTGGCGTGAACGGCATGACCGTATCCGGCAACATCAACCAGCTGAGGAAATACATGCCCCAGCGTCCCTGCATCACCCAGCCATTGTTGGGGCCAAAGCCTTCGGCATGGATTTCCGAATCGATATTGAGCGAAAAATTGAACAGGTCGTAGGTGAATGACAACAAGCCGACAACAGCGAGATACACAATGAGCGCGCGATTTTTCAGGATGCCTTGCCAGATCGCATCCAGTCCGGTCATTTCCGTGAAGCGACGGTCAAGTTGTCTGAGGCTGTCTGGCAAAACGTGTGGCATGGGCCGCGGCTTCCGTGGATAAAAAATGCAATCAGTCTGGCGTGTTGCCCTGTTTGAATTGCAGGAACGCATCGTAATTGCGAATGTAGTCGGCGCTGTCGTAATGCTCGGATGCGAAGACGAGCAGCACCGCATTGGCAGAATATTTGTACTGGATGCCCCAGATGCCGGCGGGCAGGAATACGCCCTGGTTCGGTTTCTGCAGCAGGAATTCCTGGCGTGTGTTGCCATCATCTGCCACTACGCTGACATTGCCTGCTGCGCAGATCAGGAACTGGTGGCATTTTCGATGTGCGTGTTCGCCACGGGTTTCCGCACTCGGTACGTCGAACACCATGAAATAACGTTTCACCGGAAACGGGATATGTTGTTCGAATTCGCCGACGCTGAGATTGCCGCGCAAGTCGGTCACCAGTGGCAGGGTGTGCAGCGTGACGCCGTGCACATTGGTATCGCGTACACCGGGTTTTTCCTCGCCATTGAAAGCGGACGTGACACTGAGGCGATGGTGCTGGTTGTTTTCATCCGAGTAACCGACGATGCGCGCCGGGTTGCCTACCACAATCGCATTGGCCGGCACCGAGCGCGTGACCACCGCGCCGGCACCGATCATGGCGTGCTGGCCGATGGTGAGGCCGGGCAGGATGGTGGCGTTCGCGCCGATGGACGCACCGTGACAAATCACGGTGCGTGGAAATTGTTCCGGGTATTGTTTGCTGCGCGGAAACGGATCATTGGTGAATGTGGCATTTGGCCCGACAAATACATCGTCCTCAATGGTGATGCCGTCCCACAATTGCACACCGCATTTCACGGTAGTGCGGTTGCCGACGATGACATCATTCTCGATAAATACGTGGTCACAGATATTGCAGTCGCTGCCGATGCGGGCGCCGGGCAGCACGTGGCTGAACGCCCAGATGCGAGTGTTCTTGCCAATCTGCGTGCTTTCGCAAATGCCTTGTGCGTGTACAAAATAATCCATCACTGCGTTTACCTTTAACAGACGGAATTGAAAATGTCCCAACCGGTTATTTGTCAGCCGGGCGACCGGCAAAGGATTCGGCGCGCATCACTACCGACAAGGGTCGCCCTTGCGTGTTGGCATACGAGCGCCAGATATACGCGCCGAGTATGCCGATACCGGCCGTGTTCAGTGCGCCAAAAAACAGTACGGTGAGAATGGTGGCGGCATAGCCGGGAACGGCCACCCAGCCGGTAATCTTGAAAGTCAGTACCAGCAGGCCAAACAACAATGAAAATGCCACGCCGATTGCGCCAGACAGGATCAGTAATTTGATGGGCAGGTCAGAAAACGCAAAAATGCTGTCCATCAGGTAATTGATTTTTTTCTTCAGCGTCCACGCACTGACACCGTGTTCGCGTTCGCGGCGCTGGTAAGCCACTTCCTTGCGACGGAAGCCGAGCCAGAACAGCAAGCCGATCAGCGAGCTGTGCGATTCATCCAGCGCCAGCAATTCATTGCGGAACTGCCGGTTGCAGCCGAACATATCCACGCCGCCGGCCGGCACATCCGGAATAATGAATTTGCGATACACCCACCAGAATGCTTCGGAAGACCAGCGGCTGCGCAGTGGATCCTGTCGCGCATCGCGTGTGCCGATAGCGACATCCGCTTCGTCGGCTTCGAGCAGGCGAAAAAACTCCAGCGCAAGCTCCGGCGGCTCTTGCAGGTCTGCAGCCATCACGGCAAAAAAATCGCCGTTGGCGGCATTGAGACCGGTGCGAATGGCGGCAAACGAACCGTAGTTGCGCGAGTGCAACAACAGCTGTGAAGCGAACCGCATCCCGGCCAGTTTTTCGCGCAGGATGCTGTAGCAGTTGTCGGGGCTGCCATCGACAACGATGACGACTTCCAGTTTTCCAGCCAGCCTGGTATTCATATCGGCCAGCACGGCCAGTAAATCCGGCAGTGACTCCTCGTTCTTGTAAACAGGAATGACCAGCGAGTACATCAGCGTGTCCAGTGGTTTACACAGGTGGCGATAGTGTCGACTTCATCCAGTGTCAGTTCCGGGTAACACGGCAGCGTCAGGATTTCGTCACGCGCTTTTTCGCTGACAGGCAATTGGATGCCAGCATGTGCGTTGCCGACGACGGGTTGATGGCAATCGAGTATCGGGTAATGGATGTCGCTGGCGATGCCGTTGTCGTGCAAATGTTTTTTCAGGCTGTCACGCGCCGCACAGCGGATCACATACAAGTGGCCTACGTAATCACTTGAACCAACGGTGCCTGTTACACCAGTGGCAGGCAAACGGATCGCTGCATGCGTAATTTTTTCGGCGTAACGCGCAGCGACCTGACGACGTTTTTCATTCCAGTTATCAAGCAATGGCAACTTGACGGATAACAATGCTGCCTGCATTTCGTCGAGTCGGCTGTTGCAGGCGCCGCTGTCGGCTACCGTGTATTTGGTCGTCCAGCCGTACTGGCGCAAGCTGCGTACGCGGCTGGCCAGTTCATCGCTGGATGTAACCACCGCGCCGCCATCACCGAGTGCGCCGAGGTTTTTGGTCGGGAAAAAACTGAACGCGGCGATGTCGCCAAAACTGCCGGCTTTTTTTCCGTCACGTTGTGCGCCGTGTGATTGCGCGCAATCCTCGATCAGTGCAACGCCATGTTTTTGCGCGAGTGCCTGCAGCGGCGCCATATCAGCCAGCTGGCCGAACAGGTGCGTGACAATGATGGCTTTCGTTTTTGGTGTGATTGCCTGTGCAGCCGAGGCTGGGTCCATCAACAGGTTGCTGTCGAGGATGTCGACATACACCGGCGTAGCGCCGATGGCGCGAATGGCTGTACTGGAATAAAAACCGGCATTGGCCACGGTGATCACTTCATCGCCGACTGCGACACCGACTGCGCGCAAGGCAAGCTCGATGGCATCGGTGCCGTTGGCAACACCGATGGCGTGTGTCGCGCCGCAGTATTGTGCAAAAGCGTTTTCAAAGTGTGTGACTTCCGGCCCCATCGCGTACCAGCCGCTGTCGATAACGCGGCCGGCAGCGGCATGCAATGCGGCACCGATCGCATGATTGTGCAGGGAAAGGTCGTTGATCTTGTTGATGCTCATGTAATTTATTTCCGGGATGGCGATTATTTCTGGAAAGCGAAATAGCCCATGGGCGTGGCAATATCGCCGGGAATCATCACACCGATGGTTTGCATCAAGGCAGCTGGCACGAAAGCAAATTTCTGGATTTTGTCTGCCGGTATGCCTTCCATCAGCAAATGCTGGTCAAGAAAATGTTTATAACCTTTTTCCGGCATGGCGAGGTTGCTGTGATCCATGCCCTTGAAGCCGGCTTCCAGCGCCAGCGCGCGCATTTCGTTGATGTCGAAAACGTATTTGTCTTCGATTTTCAACAGGCGCTCACGGTCGTTGCCTATCCACTGTGCTTTCATGATGTGGCGTGTCATGTGGTTGATACGTGCATCGTCTTTTTCGTCGAGCACGCCCCAGTTTGTGTTTTTTTCGACGCGACGCATCAGGTCAGCCATGAATGCCACCAGGATTTTTCCCTGCAACACCGGCTCGTAAAAAATGGCTTGCCCGCCGGGACGCAACAACTTGCCCAGGTGGTGAATGATTTTTTTGTAATCGATGAAATGGTGCAACACGCTGTGGCCAACCACCAGATCAAAACTGTTTTCCTGGAATGGCAGGTAATTGGCATCGCAGGCGTAATAATTGACAGGTACCGGGCTGTTGCCGACCACGCCCGCGGCGAGTTGCAGGAACTTGGTGGAAATGTCGCAAGCGTGTACCGATTTGAACGGGAAGCGATTGGCCAGTCCCCAGGTCAGCTGCCCGGTGCCGGAGCCGATTTCGAGTACGTCACCAAAAACCGGTCGGTGGCGATCAAAAACGAGCTGCCAGTCGCGCGAGACTTTCTCGCGTCGTGATTCGTCAATGTTGTGGAACTCGTCGTAATCAATCGCTTCCAGTTGGGTAAACAGCGACGGGTCTTTTAACAGCTGGGGAATGCCGTCCACCACGGGATATTCTTCCTTGCAGGCGCGACAGACAAGTTTCTTCTGGCTCAGCAAGCCGCCGGTTTCTTCCAGGGTGGTACCGCCCTTGGCAGGGGCAGGATTGCAGCGCGGGCACAGCAGAATGTTCAAATTATATTTTTTTGCTGGGGTGGCCATGGATGCTCCGGCTCGGGATGTGTTTGTTGGCGGAGTATACTGAATATATGCACGCTGTCCCTATCCCTGCTGCGTGTAGCCCCCGTATAATGCGCCCCCTTCATCCCGGCCCCTCTGCCACTTCCCAAGAGCAACGTTCCCATGTCCTCCGTCCGTCCTATCGAAAAAATGCGCAATGTCGCCATCATCGCCCACGTTGACCATGGCAAGACCACGCTGGTCGACAAGTTGCTGAAACAGTCCGGCACGCTGGACCGCCGCAGCCAGGACGCCGAGCGCATCATGGACAGCAATGACCAGGAAAAGGAGCGCGGCATCACTATCCTCGCCAAGAACACCGGTGTGGACTGGAATGGCTACCGCATCAATATCGTCGACACCCCGGGCCACGCCGACTTCGGTGGCGAAGTGGAGCGCGTGCTGTCGATGGTCGATTCCGTACTGCTGCTGGTGGATGCGATGGACGGCCCGATGCCGCAGACGCGCTTCGTGACCAAGAAAGCCTTTGAACACGGCCTGAAACCGATTGTGGTGGTGAACAAGGTGGATCGCCCCGGCGCGCGTCCGCACTGGGTCATGGACCAGGTGTTTGACTTGTTCGACAAGCTGGGTGCCACCGACGAGCAGCTGGATTTCCCGGTGATCTACGCCTCTGCCCTCAACGGCGTAGCCGGTATGGAGCCGGATACACTCGCCGACGACATGACGCCCCTGTTCCAGATGATTGTGGATCGCGTGCCGCCGCCGGCGGTGGACGTCGACGGCCCGTTCCAGATGCAGATTTCCGCGCTTGATTACTCGTCCTATGTCGGGGTTATCGGTGTAGGCCGTATCAGCCGTGGCAAGATCAAGCCCGGTTCGCAGGTCAAGATTATCGGTGCCGACGGCAAGGTGCGTGCCGGCAAGTTATTGCAGATCATGGGGCACCTCGGGCTGGAACGTGTGGAAGTGGAAGAAGCCTCAGCGGGTGACCTCGTCTGTATTACCGGTATCGAGAAACTGTTTATCTCCGACACCATCTGCCACCCGGATGCCGTGGAAGCCCTGCCACCGCTGGTGGTGGACGAGCCGACCGTCAGCATGACCTTCCAGGTCAACAATTCCCCGTTTGCCGGTAAAGACGGCAAGTTCGTCACCACCCGCAACATCAAGGAGCGCCTGGAGCGCGAGCTGCTGCACAACGTGGCCTTGCGTGTGCGTGAAGGCGATGGCCCGGACAAGTTCATTGTCTCCGGTCGTGGTGAGCTGCACTTGTCGGTACTGATCGAGAACATGCGCCGCGAAGGTTTCGAACTGGGTGTGTCGCGCCCGGAAGTGGTCACCAGGCTGGTGGATGGCGAATTGCACGAGCCGTTCGAGGTCGCGGTGATCGACATCGAGGAACAGCACCAGGGGCCGGTCATGGAAGAGATGGGACGCCGCAAGGCCGACCTGAAGAATATGGAAATCGACGGCAAGGGCCGTGTGCGCCTGGAATACCTGTCACCGTCACGCGGCCTGATCGGCTTCCGCAACAGCTTCCTGACCATGACGTCCGGCTCCGGCATCATGACCAGTGTGTTTGACCATTACGGCCCGGCCAAGGCGGGCGAACTGGCTGGCCGCAGTAACGGGGTGCTGGTGTCGATGGTGACTGGCAAGGTACTGGGTTATGCGTTGTTTTCCCTGCAGGAGCGGGGTCGCCTGTTCCTGCCGCCGAACGTGGAGGTTTACGAAGGCCAGATCGTCGGCTTGCACTCGCGCGAGAACGATCTTGTCGTGAACCCGACCAAGGCCAAGCAGCTCACCAACGTCCGTGCTTCCGGTACGGATGAATCCATCATCCTCACGCCACCGGTACGCCACTCGCTGGAACAGGCGCTGGAATTCATCGAGGACGATGAGCTGGTCGAAGTCACACCAAACCACATCCGCCTGCGCAAGAAATTGCTGACCGAAAACGAACGCAAGCGCGCGGGCAACAAGAAAAGCTGATTCCGTACGAAATCATGACCCCCTCGCCCTGCTGCGTAGGGGGAGCGACATTGCCTCCCCTATGGAATAGGGGAGGTGTCACGCAGTGACGGAGGGGTCATAACTAACGAATTGCTGCAGGAGGTGTTGGAAAAAATTATTTGTGCTCGGGCAATTGCAACAACACACGATCACCCTGCACGCACACCGGCCAGACACGGACACTGGCCGGTTTTTCCAGGCACGCACCGGTGGTGAGTGAATAATGTTCCTTGTAGATCGGTGAGGCCACCACCAGTTCGCCGCCGATATCGCCCACCATGCCGCGTGACAACACATTCGCTTCGGCGCAGGGGCACCAGTTGTCCAGTGCGTACACTTGCGGCACCGCATCCGGCACATAAAAAATCGCAGCCTGTTCGCCAGCGACAAAAGCGCTGATACCGGAAAACGGCACCAGGTCATCAGCGCCGCAGATATTCACCCAGCGACTGTGCGTTGCGCAGGAGGGTTGTCCAGGTGATGCGCTCATACCGCGACCTCGCTCAGGGTTTGCACCAGGGAAATTTTTTCTTGCGCAGTTGCCGGCCGTGGCTGGCCGCGTTCACTGACAAACACAATATTGCTGTCTACTGCGTCCGGTTCATTGACGAAGCTGCGGAAGCGTTTCAGTTTTTCGGGATTGTTGAGCGTGGCTTTCCACTCGCATTCATACGTCGCGACAACATGCGCCATCTGCTGTTCCAGTTCCCTGGCTATACCGAGCGAATCGTCGATGACAACGGCGCGCAAATAATCCAGTCCGCCTTCGAGGTTTTCACGCCACACGGATGTGCGCTGCAGGCGGTCGGCGGTGTTGATATAGAACATCAGCAAGCGATCGATGTAGCGGACCAGCGTGGCATCATCGAGATCGGTGGCAAACAATTCTGCGTGGCGCGGCCGCATGCCGCCGTTGCCACATACATACAGGTTCCAGCCTTTTTCGGTGGCGATGATGCCGATATCCTTGCTTTGCGCTTCAGCACATTCGCGTGTGCAACCTGAAACAGCAAATTTCAGTTTGTGCGGCGCGCGTAAACCCTTGTAACGGTTTTCAATGCGGATCGCCATGCCGACCGAATCCTGCACGCCGTAACGGCACCAGGTCGAGCCGACACAGGATTTCACCGTGCGCACCGATTTGCCGTAAGCGTGGCCGGTTTCAAAGCCGGCATCGATCAGTTCCTGCCAGATCAGCGGCAATTCATGCACGCGCGCACCGAATAAATCCACACGCTGCCCACCGGTAATTTTTGTGTAGAGACGATATTTTTTCGCAATCTGGCCGACAGCAATCAAACCGTCCGGTGTCACTTCGCCACCTGCCATGCGCGGCACTACCGAGAAGCTGCCGTCTTTCTGCATGTTGGCAAGGAATGTGTCATTGGTGTCTTGCAGCGGCACCAGTTTTTTGTCGAGCACGTGTTCATTGTTGAGCGAGGCGAGAATGGAGCCGACCGTCGGTTTGCAGATGTCGCAGCCATGCCCCTTGCCGTGCCAGCGCAACAATTCTTCAAACGTTGTGTAGCGATTGATTTTCACGAGATGGAATAATTCCTGGCGCGTGTGGGCAAAATGCTCGCAGAGGGATTTGTTTACTGCGACACCGCGCGCCGTGAGTTCATGCTCGACTACGCTTTTCAGCAAGGCCGAGCAACCACCACAACCGGTACTGGCCCTGGTGGCAGTTTTCACATCGCCGACCGAACAACAGCCGTTGGCGATACTGTCACAAATATTCTGTTTGCTGACATTGAGACAAGAGCAAATGGTGGCAGTCATCGGCAATGCGGCAGGGCCGAGCACCGGTTTGCCATCACTGGAAGGCGCAATCAGTGCCAGCGGATTGCCGGAAAGTTTGATGCCATTCAGTGCGTATTGCAGCAGCGTGTCGTAATCGCTGTTATCGCCGACCAGCACAGCGCCGAGCAATTGTGTGGCATCTTTGTTGACGACAATTTTTTTGTAGACACCGTTGTATTCATCCACAAGGCGATAGGATTTGCTGCCCGGTGTACGGGCGTGCGCATCACCGATCGAACCGACATCGACGCCAAGCAATTTCAGTCTGGTGCTCATGTCCGCACCGTTGAAACACAATTCGCCACCCTGTAAGGCGTCGGCGGCCACTTTTGCCATCTGGTAACCGGGCGCCACCAGGCCGAACAGCTTGCCGCCCCACAAGGCGCATTCACCGATAGCAAAAATGTCGGTATCGCTGGTCTTGCAGTGATAGTCGATGACAATGCCACCGCGCTCGCCAATCTGGAGGCCAGCGGATTTTGCCAGCGCATCATCCGGTCGCACACCGGCAGAAAAAATAATGAGGTCGGTATCGAGTGTGGTTTCGTCAGCAAATTGCATTTGCAATGTGCCGGATTTTTTCTGCTCGACGATGTTCACGGTGTTCTTGCTGGTATGGACATGCATACCGAGTGCTTCAATCTTGCTGCGCAGGATGGCGCCACCGTCCGCGTCGATTTGCGCATCCATCAATTGCGGGGAAAATTGCACTACATGCGTTTCCAGCCCGAGATTGCGCAAGGCATTCGCCGCTTCCAGCCCCAGCAACCCGCCGCCGACCACCACGCCCGTCCTGGCATTTTTTGCAGCGGCGCGAATATTGCCGAGATCATCAATCGTGCGATACACGAAACACTGTTTGTGATCATGGCCGGGTACGGGTGGTACAAACGGATAGGAGCCTGTCGCCAGCACCAGTTTGTCATAGGGAAAGGTCCGGCCCAGTGCCGTGGTAACGGTTTTCTGTTCGCGATGAATCGCGGTAACCGCTTCACCAAAAATACCTTCAACACCGGCGGCTTCATAGGCTTCGCGTGTCGTCAGCGCAAGATCGGCGGGCGTGCTGCCATCAAAGACGGCTGACAGATGCACACGATCATACGCCGGACGCGGCTCAGCACCGATGACCGTAATGGCATAGCGCGGATCGTGCAGGATCTGTTCGACAAAATGGTGTCCGACCATGCCATTGCCAACGACAATTATTTTCATACAGGGAAATCTCTCGACAGGATTGCGGTATCTGTGCCGGAGACCAATCAAGAACCATGCCACAGCAGTTTTCGTCCGCGACGGTGGTCGTGACGTGAAATTCCTGCGCTGCATTTGTGCGCAGCCCTGTATTGGCGAATCAAAACCGTGCAACTATCTGGTGCATTGCACGGCATATGAAAAAGCCGGCAACACATTATGGTGCGAGCAGAAACCATGGTGCTGCATTCTGGTGCGAATGGCGCGCCCGGACCTGTCAAAAAAGTCAATTTTGTTTTTTTGCGGTGCATGGCACGCCGCTTGCTCCGGAAGAGGCAGGTAAAAGCTTGCAGGAGTCACAGCAAACATGCTTTTCGGTCGCGGCCAGAAAAACCCGATTCACTTACACGATAAAGGCGTGATGGCGTGGAAGTACGCCACTTGCGGATATTGCTCCGTGGGATGCTCGATTGAAATCGGGCTGGATAAAAACGGCGTGCCGGTGACAACGCGTGGCGTCGGTGATGCAGATGTCAATCGCGGCAAGTTGTGCATCAAGGGTCTGACAGAAGCGCAGATTTTCCAGGCGGCCGGGCGCGGCACCGATCCGTTGTTGCGCAATAAAACATTCGAGCCGTGGCAGAAAACCGACTGGGATAGCGCGCTCGATAAAACCGCTGCGGCATTCAGGCGTGTGCAGGAAAAATACGGGCGCGATGCCGTGGCTGTTGTTTCAACCGGCCAATTGTTTACGGAAGGTTTCTACACACTGGGCAAACTGGTGCGCGGCCTGATCGGCACCAACAATTACGATGGCAATACCACCTTGTGCATGGCATCGGCAGTATCCGGTTACAAGCGCTCCTTCGGTTCAGACGGCCCGCCGGGTTGCTACGATGATTTTGAACACACGGATTGCCTGATGGCGTTCGGTTCGAATTTACCGGAACAACATCCGATTATTTACTGGCGCCTGAAAGAAGCACTGGAGAAACGGAAATTTCCGCTGATTGTGGTGGATCCGCGCGTGACGATGCTGGCGCAATTCGCCGACATCCATTTGCCGATCACACCAGGCACGGACCTGGTGCTGCTGAACAGTCTGGCGCATGTCATTATCAACGAGGGTCTTCACGATCAGGCCTACATTGATCGCTGTACTGTTGGCTTCGAAGACATGAAAGCGTTGGTGCAGGAATACGATCCTACATCTGCTGCAAAAATTTGCGGGATTGATGAAGACACGATTCGTCTGGTTGCGCGCACCTATGCAAAAGCCGGCAAGGCGATGTCGATCTGGACCATGGGTATTAACCAGAGCACGCACGGTTCCGACGGTGTGTGCGCCATCAACAATCTCAATCTGATGACGGGCAACATCGGTAAGCCGGGTGGTACGTCTTTGTCGATCACCGGCCAGTGCAATGCGATGGGCACGCGCGAGTGGTCGTCCTGTTCCGGCTTGCCGGGCTATCGCCTGCTGGAAAAGCAGCAGCACCGCGACGAGGTGGCGCAGTTCTGGAATGTGGATGAAAAATTCTTTCCGGAAAAACGTGGCCTGAGCCAGACCGATATTTTCCCGGCGATAGAGGCGGGGCACATCAAGGCCTTGTGGATTATCGCCACCAACCCGATGACGTCGATGCCGAACACGCCACGCATTCGCAAGACACTGGAAAAACTCGAGTTCTGTGTCGTGCAGGACAATTACCAGGATATGGAATGCATGGCATACGCACACGCCTATTTTCCGGCGGCGGTGTGGGCAGAAAAGGAAGGCTGCTTTACCAACACCGAGCGCCGCGTGAACCTGACGCGCGCCAGTGCGCCGCCCTATGCCAACAGCAAATCCGATTTGTGGATTTTCAACCAGATGGCGAAGCGCTGGCCGCACAGCGCCAACATGCATTTCCCGGACAAACCCGAAGCTGTTTTCAATGAAATGCGCGCACTGTCAAAAATCGGCAAGGGTATGAACGGTGGTGAACGCCTGCTGGATATTTCCGGCATGTCGTATGAAAAAATTGAAAAATCCCGTGGCTTGCAGTGGCCATGCCGAGAAAAAGAAAACGGTGAGCCTGATGACAAGGGTACGCAACGGTTATATGCCGACGGTGTGTTCCAGTTTCCCGACGGCAAGGCAAGGTTACTGGCGCTGCCGTATATCGAAAATAATGAAGTGCCGGAAAATGCGTTTCCGTTCTGGCTCAATTCCGGTCGCGTGGTCGAACATTTCCACACACGCACCAAAACCGGCAAGGTGGGCAATTGCAACAAGTTCAGCCCGACGCCGTACATGGAAATCAATCCGGATGCAGCGGCAAGACTCGGCATTGCCCACATGGAATACGTGCGGCTGGTATCGAAGCGCGGCGATGCGGTGGTGATGGCACAACTCACGCAGCGTGTGCCGGTCAATATGGTTTTCATCCCGTTCCATTTCCACGATTGCGTCAATCGACTGACGCTTGGCCTGCTCGATCCGCATTCCCGCCAGCCCGCGTTCAAACAATGTGCCGTGCGCGTTGAAAAAACCGACCAGCATGAAGCGGCATTGTTGAATGTAAAGATGAGGAAATTCTGATGGCTGTCGAGATGTACGAACCGATCGTCAGCAAAAAACCGACCGCTTCACTATTTCCTGTGCGCGACAACGAACCGGCATATGCCAAGCTGAATGATCCGGTCACGCAAACCGAAAACCGTTACGGCAACCCGATTATCCTCGCTTCCGATAACGGCGTGAGCCTGAATATCAATGGCGTCGATGCCGTCAGTCCGAACCCGAATCGCACCAGGCAACATGCGTTTCATTTTACCGCCGACAATTGCATTGGTTGTCACGCCTGTGAATCGGCTTGCAGTGAAAAAAATGATTTGCCAGCGCATATCAGTTTTCGGTCAGTCGGTTATGTGGAGGGAGGCACGTTTCCCGATTACAAGCGCATGAATATTTCGATGGCGTGCAACCATTGCGATGATCCGGTGTGCCTGAAAGGTTGCCCGACGCGCGCCTACACCAAACATGCCGAATACGGTGCGGTGATCCAGGATCCGGATATCTGTTTCGGTTGTGGTTATTGCACCTGGGTTTGTCCATACAATGCGCCGCAACTGGATCCGGTAAAAGGACAGGTCGAGAAATGCAATATGTGCGTGGATCGACTGGAAGTCGGTTTGAAACCGGCCTGCGTCACAGCCTGTGTCGGCAATGCGCTCGATTTTGGCGTGGTGGAAAATATGCCGGACAACCGCGAACAGATCGACACACACATTCCCGGTTTCCCGGATCCATCCATCAGTAAACCGAACATCCGTTTCCAGCAGACGAAATCCTTGCCGCATGAAGTGACGCGTACGGATTCGGCGCCGGTGAAATACCAGCGCGATGACAAGACGGGTTATTACAGGCCGGCAGTTGATCCGAAATCCGGCAAGCAGAAAAGCTGGAACCTGGCGCGACTCAGTTCGCGTGAAAACCCGCTGGTGATTTTTACGTTGGCGACGCAGGCGGCTGCCGGTGCGTTTGCATTATTGACGCTCGGCAAATGGTTTGCTGTGCCTGCGCTGGCGCACATTGCGCGTTCGCCGGTTGCGGCTGTTATCTCGTTGGTGGCGTTAGCGCTGGTGGCGTTGGGGCTGTTGATGTCAACGATTCATCTCGGCAAGCCGATGCGGTTTTATCGCGGCTTCAATAATCTGCGCCATTCACCGGTTTCGCGTGAAGGGCTGGGCATTGTGTTATTCCTGGCGTTTGCCGGTGTGAGTTGGCTCGCACGGTTGCCAGCGAATCGCTGGATACAAATGTGGTTGGGCGATACACCTTTGTCGTTGTTAGCCATCAGCAATGCGATTGCAGATATCACGGCAGGGCTGGCAATCATCTCGGCGACAGTGGCGTTGTATTACATGTACCGTTGTTATCGAATAAAAGCGCGGCCGTTCTGGGATCACAAGCAAACCGCGTTCACCTTTGCCGGCACAGTGTTGACGCTCGGTGCTGCGGTGGTCGGTGTGTTTGCGGTGCCGTACCTGTTGTTGACGGGTGCGAGTGCGGCTGCGTTGTTGTCACTGCTGGGCGGATTGATGGCCGTTGGCATGCTGCTGGAAGCCGTGGGACTCTGCCTGCACGCACAGGATCTCCGGCATGCGGAGCACGAAGGTGCGGTGTCGTTTTATGTCCAGCTCACCACCTTTGGCAAAACCTATCTGGCCCGCAACAATGTGCTGGCGGTGAACGTACTCGCGGTGCTGGCACTGGTGGCTTACGGTGCCGATGATGCGCTGGCATTGGGCTTGTGGGCGCTGCTGCTGTTGTCATCGGTGCTGGTGGCGCTGGTGGGCCGCGCCCTGTTTTATGTGCTGGTGGTGCCGACCACCATGCCGGGTGCGTTCTTCTGGAAGAACAAGGCATTCGAGCAGCATGCCCGTGACATTGGCCTGGCCGATATGCCGCAAGTCGGTGTGATACCGTTCGGGCATTGAGGCCGGTAACGCCTTGTCCACCCGGCACAGGGCTTGAAGCCGGCCGGACCATCCCCATATTCCTGATCCCGAGTCAGGTTTATTGATCCCAAGGAGGTCCGTGTGTCCGACCCAAGCCAGCCTGCTGCCGAATCCGAAGCAGTCAGCCCCGAAACAGCCCCGGAAACCAGCAGCCCTGAAGCGGCCCTGCAAGCACAGATCGACAGCCTGCAAGCCGAACTGGTTGATGCCAAAGAGCACGTATTGCGCACGGCAGCCGAGATGCAGAACGTACGTCGCCGCGCCGAGCAGGATGTCGAGAAGGCGCACAAGTTCGCGCTGGAGCGATTTGCCGGCGAACTGTTGCCGGTTGTCGACAACCTCGAGCGCGCACTTGCGGCCATCCCGGCGGAAGAGACCGCCAATCGCGAAGGCGTGGAACTGACCCTCAAATCCCTGCTGTCGGCGCTGGAAAAATACGGCGTCAGTCTGATCAACCCGCACGGCGAACACTTCAATCCCGAACACCACCAGGCCATTGCCATGCTGGATGCCCCGCATGCTGCGCCCAACTCGGTGGTGGATGTCATGCAGAAAGGTTACAGCCTCAACGGACGCCTGTTGCGCCCGGCGATGGTGGCAGTGGCGAAGACCCCGGCGTGACTTGACGTGACTGTAGGGGCAGGCCTCTGTGCCTGCCCTGAACCAGTCCGAAATATAAAGGGCAGGCACAGAGGCCTGCCCCTACTTGAAATCCGTTTGAACAGACCAATATACGAACCATCTTGATTGAAAGCCGCCATAGCGGCGAATGTGGAGAAACATCATGGGTAGAATCATCGGTATTGACCTCGGCACCACCAACTCTTGTGTGGCGATCCTCGAAGGCGACAAGGTAAAAGTTATCGAGAATGCGGAAGGCGACCGTACCACGCCGTCGATTGTCGCGTTCACTGACGACGCCGAAGTGCTGGTTGGCCAGAGTGCCAAGCGCCAGGCCGTCACCAACCCCGCCAACACGCTGTTTGCGGTAAAACGCCTGATCGGCCGTCGTTTCAAGGATGATGTTGTGCAGAAAGACATCAGCATGGTGCCGTACAAGATTGTCGCGGCTGAAAACGGCGACGCGTGGGTAGAAGTGAAAGGCGACAAGAAAGCGCCGCCACAGATTTCTGCCGAAGTGTTGAAAAAAATGAAAAAAACCGCTGAGGATTATCTCGGCGAGAAAGTGACAGAAGCGGTTATCACCGTGCCTGCCTATTTCAACGATTCACAGCGCCAGGCGACCAAGGACGCTGGCCGCATTGCGGGTCTGGAAGTGAAACGCATCATCAACGAACCGACGGCAGCGGCTATCGCGTTCGGCATGGACAAACAGGAAGGCGACCGCAAGATTGCCGTGTACGATCTCGGTGGCGGTACGTTTGATATTTCCATTATCGAAATCGCTGAAGTGGATGGCGAACACCAGTTTGAAGTGTTGTCGACCAATGGTGATACTTTCCTCGGTGGTGAGGATTTTGACATCGCCCTGATCGATTACCTTGCTGAAGAATTCAAGAAAACCAACAGCGTCAACCTGAAAGGTGATCCGCTGGCGATGCAGCGCCTGAAAGAAGCCGCTGAAAAAGCGAAGATTGAATTGTCATCATCACAACAGACCGAAGTGAACTTGCCCTACATCACAGCAGATGCGACGGGCCCGAAACACCTCGTGGTCAAACTGTCGCGCGCCAAACTGGAAGCGCTGGTAGAAGGCCTGGTGGATCGTTCGATGGGCCCGGTAAAAACCGCGCTCGCCGATGCCGGATTGAAAGTGTCTGACATTGCGGACGTGATTCTGGTCGGTGGCCAGACGCGCATGCCACTGGTGCAGGAAAAAGTGAAAGCGTTTTTCGGCAAGGAGCCACGTAAAGATGTTAACCCTGACGAAGCGGTTGCTATCGGTGCAGCGTATCAAGGCGCCATTTTGTCCGGTGACGTGAAAGACGTGTTGTTGCTCGATGTAACACCGTTGACGCTCGGTATTGAAACCATGGGTGGTGTGGCGACACCGTTGATCGAGAAAAACACCACGATCCCGACGCGCAAATCGAACGTATTTTCCACCGCCGATGACAACCAGTCAGCCGTGACCATCCATGTGGTACAGGGCGAACGCAAACAGGCATCGCAGAACAAATCGCTGGGCCGTTTCGATCTCACCGATATTCCACCAGCGCCGCGCGGCACGCCGCAAATCGAGGTGACGTTTGATATTGATGCCAACGGTATCCTGAACGTCAGCGCGAAAGACAAGGCAACCGGCAAACAGCAATCGATTGTGATCAAGGCGTCGTCCGGTCTGAGCGATGCTGAAATCCAGCAGATGGTGCGCGATGCCGAAGCCAATGCAGAAGCCGACAAGAAATTTGAAGAGCTGGTGACAGCGCGCAATCTGGCGGAAGGCCTGGCGCATGCAACGCGCAAGACATTGACCGAAGCGGGCGACAAGGCGACTGCCGAGGAAAAAGAGGCGATTGAATCCGCGCTGAAAGAAGTGGATGAAGCCGTGAAAACCGATGACAAGGATCGCATCGAGGCCGCCGCGCAGAAATTGTCTGAAGCATCCGGCAACCTCGCGCAGAAAATGTACGCCGAAGCACAGCAGCATGAAGCCGGTGCGAGTGCTGGTGCGGAGCAGCATGCGGGTGGCGAGAATGTCGTCGATGCCGAGTTCGAGGAAGTGAAAGACAAATAATCCCTTCGACGTGAGGGCGAAAACACTGAGCGCGGTTCGTCCGCGCTTTTGTGTTCTTGCCAGACGATATTTGTGCGATGTAAAACCGGTTCGATCCGGAACGAGAAAGATATGGCAACCAAACGTGATTACTACGAAGTGCTCGGCGTCAAGAAAGACGCAGACGAGGCGGAAATCAAGAAAGCCTACAAACGCAGCGCGATGAAATTCCATCCGGACCGCAATCCGGATAACAAGGAAGCCGAGGAAAAATTCAAGGAAGCGTCGGAAGCGTACGAAGTGCTGAGCGATGCGCAAAAGCGTGCGGCCTATGATCGCATGGGTCATGCGGCATTCGAGGCGGGCGGCATGGGTGGCGGTGGCGCCGGTGCGGGCTTCAGTAATTTCAGTGATATGTTTGGCGATGTGTTCGGCGATATTTTTGGTGGCGGTGGTGGTGGACGCCAGCGTGGCGGCCCGAGCCGTGGTTCCGATCTCCGCTACAACATGGAAATCAGTCTCGAAGAAGCCGTGCGCGGTACCAGCAAGACTATTCGCGTCGCCACACTGGTGGCGTGCAAACCCTGCGAGGGCAGTGGTGCGAAACCCGGTTCAAAACCGGTCAGCTGCAAAACCTGTAACGGTGTTGGCCAGGTGCGTATGCAGCAGGGATTTTTTGCCGTGCAGCAAACCTGCCCGGCCTGTCGCGGTCGCGGCACAACCATCAGTGACCCGTGTACCAGTTGCCGTGGCCAGGGTCGCGTCGAGGAAGAAAAAACACTCTCGGTAAAAATTCCGCCGGGTGTCGACAACGGTGATCGCATCCGCCTGGCCGGTGAGGGCGAAGCAGGCATGGACGCGGGACCAAGCGGTGATTTGTATGTGCAGATTTCCGTGCGTGCGCACAAGATTTTCGAACGCGATGGCAAGAACCTTTATTGCGAAGTGCCGATCAGTTTTGTGGATGCAGCGCTCGGCGGCGAACTCGAAGTGCCGACACTGGATGGCAAGGTGATGCTCAAGGTGCCGGAAGAAACGCAGACCGGCAAACTGTTTCGCTTGCGCGGCAAGGGTGTGGTGCCGGTGCGCGGCGGCCAGCCGGGTGACCTGATTTGCAAGGTGACGATCGAGACGCCGGTCAACCTGAGCAAGCAACAGAAAGAATTGTTGCGCCAGTTCCAGTCCACTACCGATGGCAAGGCACATTCGCCGAAAAAATCGTCATGGTTTGACGGCATGAAATCGTTTTTTGATGACCTGAAACCCTGACAGAACGTTGGTCAGGGTTTTATTTCGTAGACACTGAATGTGGTGATGCCGGCCAACTCCGGATACGTTTCCTCGCCGACCAGCCGGTAGTGCGCTGCGCGGAAATTTTCCAGTTCCATGAAACGTGATGCGCCATTGCCGCTGGGGCCGAAGAAGCCGGACGAGCGGATCATGAAGCGCGGAGGTGTCGCGACCAGTCTTGTCATGGCATCCTGGCGAATCGACTGGATGTAGGGAATGCCTGCATCGTGATACAGCGGAAATCCCTCGAGATACGGTGTCACCGGCAAGACGCCGGTTTGTAACAAGGCTGGAAAAATCGGTCCGCCTGTTGAGGTGGCCAGCGGTTCGATACGTTCGCCCGCGCGCAAATGTTGCCGGATAAATGCGACCAGTGTTTCCGTTTCACGGTACTCCGTGCCGAGATCTTCTGTGCAGACCGGGGAATGAAAATCCAGGCAGGCCATGCGTTCGATCCCGACGGCCAGCATGTTGTAGCCGAGTGTAAAAAACATACCGACGAGAAAACATACCAGTCGCAGGGTTGCCTTCCATGCCGTGTTGCATTGCACCGGAATAAACAGCGCCGCGAGGATGCAGGCATAGAATACGTTGGCGGGAATCTGGTGGTAGTCCCAGAATTTTCCGCCCAGCCCGATATAGATCACATAGCTGGCGTAAATCAGAAAAATGACTGCATAGAATTTCATCGTGCTTGCGCGATTTACCTGATCCACTGCCAGTGACAGGCTGGCTGCTGAAAAAGGCATCAGCGCCAGCAGCAAGGCATTTGATGCCCAGTCAAAACCGTTGCGCAACATATGCGGGTAATCGAGGATCTGGTGTACGCCGTTCATGCGCTGGTACAGCGGGAGGTATTCTGTCGCCATGCGCCAGAATGGTGTTAGCAAACCGGCTTGTGCCATCAGCAACGCGGTGATCGCCAGAACCAGCAAGAAAGATACGAGCGCCAGCGATATGCATTGCAGCACGCGCGATGTCTGCCAGCGGAATGCCTTGTCCTGGTAACAGGCGGCGAGCAGTGTGAAGAGCGGCGCGCCCAGCACGGCATGCGGCTTCACCAGGCAGGCGAGCGCCATCAACAGCCCAACAGACATTGCACGCCAGCGCAGGTGTTGCAGCAGGGTGGCTGCGGCCAGTGACAGCGTGGCAAGGCAGGCGATAAAAAAATCGCGCTGCAGCCAGTTGGAATGATCAGAAATAAAATAGTAATTGACGAAAATCAGGCCGGCGGCGATGCCCATATGTGTATGGACAGGGCGCAGGATCCGGTAAAGCAAAAAACCGTTCAGGGTAGCCAGCAACAGGTTGACGCAGAGAAAACCGGTGCTGGAATAGCCGGTGAGACCTGTGATCAGTGCATAGATCAGGTAGGTGCCCGGAAAACTGGTGTCGTGGATATCGCGGTAGGGCAGATAGCTGTGTTCATTCACCAGCATGCTGGCGTAATAAAAAAATCCGACATCGTTGCCGAGACGCCACTGGAAACTGCCGATAGCCAGTGCGATGGCCTGCAGGGCAATACACAGCAGCAGCAGGCGTCCGAGCCAGACTTCCAGCTGGAACTGTAGCCTGTAGAAGTTGAATGTACTTGCCATGGACAGGATTCGTTGTCGGGTGCGCTGCCTAGGGTAAGCGCATGCTTGTGTCCGGGTCTATCCGGTGCGATGAATTAGCGGCTGGCGCGTGGTATTTCACCGATTGTTGTGGCGGTCCGGCACTGGCATAATCCCCGACGAAATTTGCTGTCTACAGGAGACACCCGGTGAAAATGATCAAATTGGTAGCGACCGTAGTAACGAGTGTGGCACTGCTGGCGGCTTTCACGGCCCGTGCTGAAGACAAGGCAGCGGCCAACACCGCACCCGTTGGCCAGGTTTGCAAGGCCGGTGAAGCGTGCGCAGCAGCACCGGTCGCTGCTGCTGGCGGTGCGCCGAAAACCGGCGAGCAGGTTTTTACCAGCACCTGCACCACATGCCACTCTACCGGTGCAGCCGGTGCGCCTAAAGTGGGTGATGCAGCAGCATGGGAGCCACGTCTTGCAGCTCGCAAGAAAGACGGCCTGCACAAGAGTGCCGTCAACGGCTTTAACGGTATGCCGCCAAAAGGCCTGTGCATGAGCTGCTCCGATGAAGAACTTGCGGGTGCTGTCGACTACATGCTGAGCAAGATCGGCAAATAATCGACCGGAACCTCCGGAAAAAACGCCCCGCTTGCGGGGCGTTTTTGTTTCCGGTATCCGCTGTCCGGCTTTTGCGAGCTGTGTTGCAGTTTTGGCGGGTGATGCGGCTACAATCGCTACGTACATTAATCACTACGTACATTAATCGCTACGTACACGGCAAGGAAAACCTTATGAGCACTGCGACCGTTTCCCGACCTCACGAGCGTTTGCTGGATTTGCGCAACACACTGGACGAGCTGGTAGCTGATGGTCTGGTCGACCGGCGCGACGCCAACTTTCTGGCCGGCACGCCGCGCTCGCGCGAGAACGCCTTCCTGCATCCGCTGACGTATATTGCCAAACAGAACCTGCAAGACCAGCAGCGGCCGGGAAAATTACTGGACGAAGAGCGCCTCACCCAGTGGTTGTCTGATAAATCCGGCCAGCCTCACTTGCATATCGATCCCCTGAAGGTGAATGTCACCGCAGTGACAGCTGTGATGTCGTTTGCGTTTGCCAAACGCCACCAGATCCTGTGTGTGGCCATCACGCCCGACGACGTTACCATCGCCAGTGCCCAGCCATATATCTACGCCTGGGAAGAAGGTCTGAAGCAGACCGCCAAGCGAACGATCAAACGCGTGATCGTCAAACCGTCGGAACTCTCGCGTTACATGGTCGAGTTTTATTCGTTGTCGAAATCCGTGTCGAACGCGAGTGACAACGATTATGGCAACACGCTCGGTATCGGCAATTTTGAACAGCTGCTCAAACTGTCCGAGCTGAAAGACCCGGATGCAAATGACCAGCATATCGTCAACATTGTAGATTGGCTGTTGCAGTATGCCTTTGCCCAGCGCGCGAGCGATATTCACATCGAACCGCGTCGCGAAGTGGGCAAGGTACGTTTCCGTATCGATGGTGTGATGCATCAGGTGTATGAATTACCGGCACGCGTGATGATTGCCGTTACCAGCCGCCTGAAAATTCTTGGCCGCATGAATATTGCAGAAAAACGCAAGCCACAAGATGGCCGTATCAAGACAGAGAAGCCTGATGGCAATGAAGTCGAGTTGCGGATGTCGACATTGCCAACCGCGTTTGGTGAAAAACTGGTGATGCGGATTTTTGATCCGGAAATCCTGGTAAAAACGTTTCCCGAACTGGGATTGGTCAACGATGACTTGCGTCGCTGGACACAGATGATCAACCAGCCGAACGGTATCCTGCTGGTCACTGGCCCGACCGGTTCCGGTAAAACCACCACGCTGTATTCATCGCTCAAACAGATTGCGACACCGGAAGTGAATGTCTCCACGATCGAAGACCCGATCGAAATGGTGGAAGAGAGTTTCAACCAGATGCAGGTCAATCGCGCCATAGATCTCGATTTTGCCACCGGCGTGCGCACGCTGATGCGACAGGATCCCGACATCATCATGATCGGCGAGATTCGCGATGAAGAAACGGCCGACATGGCGGTGCAAGCGGCGATGACCGGACACATGGTGTTGTCTACCTTGCATACCAATGATGCACCGACAGCGATCACGCGTTTGATGGATCTCGGTGTGCCGGCGTACTTGCTGCGCTCAACATTGCTGGGCGTGATGGCACAACGACTGGTGCGTCGTTTGTGCCCGCACTGCAAGGAAGAAATGCCGGTGGATGAAGAAGCGTGGAAATCGTTGACGAAGCCTTGGAAAGTGGCAACACCGGTGCAGATATTCAAGCCGGTCGGTTGCCTGGAATGCCGCAACACCGGTTATCGCGGACGTGAAGGGATTTATGAAATCCTGTCGGTTACTGACACGATCAAGGAGCTGATCAGTGACAAGACGGATCTCGCACAGGTGCGGCATCAGGCGATGCGTGAAGGCATGCGCACCTTGCGTATTTCCGGCGCGCAGAAAGTGGTGGCAGGTTTGACTACCATCGAGGAAGTGTTGCGGGTTGCACCGGCCATTGATCGCTTCAGCTGATCAGTGCCTGCAATGTTTTCCCCCACCACGTCTCCGGAATGCTTCCTGCCATGTCCCTGCTAAAACCCTTGCCCGACCTGCAACACAATCCTGTCTGGCAAACAGGATTTGAACGGTTGCAGGAGCAATTCCTGTCGCGCGTTGATACAGAAACGCAACAATGGTTTGCCGGAAAAGCGACAGACGCGTCGTTCATGCAGGCATTGTCATGGTTCTGGTCAGGCAGCCAGTTTGCATTTGACCTGTGTTGTCGAAAGCCGGCGTGGCTGCGGGATCTTTTTACAGAAAATTTGTCGGTTGATGCGCAGCCATCGGTAGCGGAATACCAGGCTATTCTGGCAGCGGCGTGCACAGGCGTGGAAACAGAAGAGGCGCTGATGCAACAGCTGCGGATTTTTCGCCAGCGGCAGATGTTGCGAATTATCTGGCGTGATATTACGCGCCGGGCCACCACACTGGAAACGACCGCTGCGCTGACGGCGCTGGCCGATACCTGTATCACGCAGGCCGTGGATTTTCTCTACGCGAAGCTGGCGGGGGAATTCGGCGTGCCCTGCAGTAAAGCAGGTGTGCCACAATCTTTTCTTGTGCTTGGCATGGGCAAGCTCGGCGCTTTTGAATTGAATCTTTCATCGGATATTGACCTGATTTTTTCCTATGATGAAGGCGGCGATACGGTTATCGAACAGGACAATAAAAAACAACGCAGCATCAGCAATCGTGAATTTTTTACTAAACTCGGGCAAAAACTGATTACGGTTATCGACAAGCAGACTGCAGACGGGTTTGTATTCCGTGTCGATATGCGCCTGCGGCCTTTCGGCGACAGTGGCGCGCTGGCACTGGATTACGATGCAATGGAACAGTATTACCAGCAGCAGGGCCGTGACTGGGAACGCTATGCGATGATCAAGGCGCGTCTGGTATGCGGCGATGCAAAACAGGCAGCGCCACTGATGGATATGTTGCGCCGTTTCACCTTTCGCCGTTACCTCGATTATTCAGCGATAGCCTCGCTGCGTGACCTGAAGCGCCAGATCGAGCGTGAAATGGCGAAGCGTGGCATGAATGACAACGTGAAACTCGGCAAGGGCGGCATCCGTGAAATTGAATTTATCGTGCAGTCGTTCCAGTTGATCCATGGTGGGCGCGACAAGGATCTGCAGCCGGCGCCGGTCATTCCCATGCTGGCGCAACTGGAGCAGAAACAGTTCCTGTCGCCGGATGATGTCGCACAATTGCGCACAGCGTATTTTTTCCTGCGCGATGTCGAACATCTGTTGCAAGCCTGGCGTGATGAACAGACACAGCTATTGCCGCGCGATGCCGCGCAACAACAACGCCTGGCCTGGTTGGCAGGTTTTCCTGACTGGGACAGCTTTTCACACGCCTTGCAGCAACATCGCGATGCGGTGCAGCGCATATTTATTGCGGTGATTGCGCCGCCACCGGAAGAACAATCCGTGCAGGATGCCGTGCCGTGGCAACACGTGTGGGAAGGTTCGGGTGAGCCGGATGCCGATGTGGAATTATTGCGCAGTAGCGGTTTTGCGGATGCAGAAATCCTGCAACCGTTATTGCATGACTGGCGCACGGACAAGGCGCTGCACAGCCTACCCACCGACGGTCGTGAGCGATTGCAGCGTTTCATGCCGCTGCTGTTGCAGGCGCTGGTACATTATCCGGATGCGTCAGTTATTTTTGTGCGATTGATTCCATTCTTGCGTGCGGTGTTGCGTCGCTCGGCATACCTGGTGCTGTTGATAGAAAATCCGCAGGCACTGAAACAACTGGTGTTGCTGGTGGAAGCGAGTAGCTGGATTGCCGAGCAACTGGCAGCTGCACCGGTGTTGCTGGATGAATTGATTGATCCACGCAATTTGTATCGCGACGTGGCGCCGTCGCGTGAGGAACTCGCCAGCCTGTTGCGGCAGCAGATGTTGCGTATACCGGAAGAGGATCTGGAAGCGCAGATGGAAACGCTGCGCCATTTCAAGCGTTCACACAGTTTGCGCGCTGCTGCGTGTGAAGTGACATCGCGCTTGCCGTTGATGAAAGTGAGTGACTACCTCACGTTCATGGCAGAAGTGATGCTCGCTTATGTACTGCAAATGGTATGGAAACCGCTTGTGGCAAAACACGGCATCCCGCAGCGTGACGACGGCAGTTTATGTGAACCGGGTTTTATTATTGTCGGCTATGGCAAACTCGGCGGTCTCGAACTCGGTCACGGTTCGGATCTCGACCTGGTGTTCATCCACGACGGCGGTGGTGGTGAAACACAGGCAGATAAGGACAGCGGGCAACTGCCGATCGAGAACAGCACATTTTTTGCGCGACTCGGCCAGAAAATCATCCACATACTCAACACGCGCACCATCAACGGGATTTTGTACGAAGTGGATATGCGCTTGCGTCCATCCGGCAATTCCGGATTGCTGGTGGCGAGCCTGCAAAGCTTTGCACGTTACCAGCAAAAAGATGCGTGGACATGGGAGCACCAGGCGCTGGTGCGCGCCCGTGTGGTGGCCGGTTGCCCGCAGCTCGCAGAAAAATACGAAGCCGTGCGCGCCGATGTTCTGGGCCGTCAACGCGATGTCGACAAGCTCGGCCACGACGTCGTCGAGATGCGCAACAAGATGCGGGTACTCGATAAAAGTAACGCAGGCCACTTTGATCTGAAATACGGACGCGGCGGCATTGTCGACCTGGAATTCATGGTGCAATTTGCCGTGCTGGCATGGAGCCA
>DAOMGE010000002.1:98475-112548 GCA_035430165.1 Pseudomonadales bacterium
AAACAATATATTCTCGGTATTTCTGCACACTATCACGATGCCAGTGCTGCGCTGATCTGTGATGGTGAGGTCATTGCAGCAATTGCCGAAGAGCGTATCAGCCGGATCAAGCACGACAAAAGTTTCCCGGTCCTTGCTATCCGCTTTTGCCTGGAGCAAGCCGGTATTACTGCTGCGGAGCTGACGCGTGTGGTTTTCTATGAAGACACGGCACTGAAGTTTTCACGCATACTCGTGAGCGCATTTGCCGGATTTCCGCGAAGCTGGAATTTTTTCAGGGAGGCCATGCAGCGATGGCTGACAGGACAACTCTGGACGAAAATGAAAATATGCAAGGAGCTGGATATATCGCCCGACGTGGTGACATGTGTTTCGCATCACATAAGCCATGCGGCCCACGCATTTTTTAATTCACCCTTCGAAAAAGCTGGTGTCGTGATTGTTGATGCGACCGGAGAGTGGACTTGTTCGTCTATAGCCAGGTGTGACCGCCGTGCGTTGCAGCCCATCCGGATTGAAGAAGAGGTGATTTATCCGCAGTCCATCGGATTGCTCTATGCGGCAATCACGGCATTTCTTGGCTTTTCACCGAATAACGAAGAGTGCAGCACAATGGCGCTGGCTGCGTACGGTCAACCGGTGTTTGCTGATTTTCTGCGAGATGTTCTGCAGGGTGGTGGAGAAGTATCGAAATCCGGAAAGCCCGCGATTGATGTAACATCACTGGATAGCACTATTTTCAACGACGCATTTATCCGAATACTCGGCAAACCGGTATCACCGGGTTATCAACAGCCATTCAGTTGTTTCACGCCGGCGAGTGCCGTGGTTGATGCCGATGCAATACGTCTGGCAAATATTGCCAGTTCAATGCAGCAGGTGCTGGAAGAAAACCTGTTTGCTATGGCAGAAAAAACATTGTCTGTTGCAGGTACGAACAAGCTCTGTGTTGGTGGCGGTGTTGCCAACAATTGTGTTGCCATTCAGAAACTCGCTGACCGTTACGGCAGTGACAATGTTTTTGTACCGCTGGATCCGGGTGACGGCGGCTCGGCCATTGGTGCCGCGATGGCAGGCTATTTCAGCCTCAATAAAAAATCACCGGTTGCAATGGTTTCGCCGTATCCCGGCAATACGCTGCAAACAGAAAAACTGGAAAATATCCTGGAGTATGTGCGTGAACATGACTGGTCTCGCTATCTGCCAGAAACAGCCAGGCCATTTTCAGCCCGTGACCTGGTCATCGAGGTGTTTCAGCGCGATGCAGATTTGTTGGCAGCAACCAGCAAGCAGTTGATGCAAGGAAGCATCGTGGGCTGGGCACAGGGCAGGGCAGAGTTTGGTCCGCGTGCATTGGGAAACCGTTCAATTCTGGCAATGCCGACCAAAGAGTCTGCATTGCGTCTCGGCCAGCAGATAAAAAAACGGGCAGCATTCAAACCGTATGGCGTTTCATTAACGGAGGATGCAGCCAGGAAAATTCTGGTGATGCGCGAGAACATACCACTTGCCGCCTTGAATATGCAGATGACCATGGATGTGAAAGAAACTTTTCATGAGCCGCTTGCCGGCGTATTGGCAATAGACGGTACAACAAGGCCCCATGTGTGTATGGAACACCACAATCCGGTTTTTCACGGGCTGTTATGTGAAATCGAAAAACGTGCTGGCCTTGCCGCACTGCTGAATACATCGTTCAATGAACCGGGTTCACCTGTCATTGCGACGGCATTTGAAGCCATGATGTATTTTGTGCGGTCTGATCTTGATGTGGTGGTGCTGGACAATCTGATGATCAGGAAACCCTGGTGCCGCTGATGTGTTTCTGCTTCGTCATGCAGGTGTATCCATGCTGAAATCCGCCGCCAGAAAAATCAGGCTGATACGGGCGGGCAGTCACGATCTGTACAGGATGATCTGCGCGTTTATCAAACTGGAAATGGCATGGATACTGCCAACGCTGGCAATACTGGCGCTTGTCGCCGCGCTGCTCAGCCTGGTAGCTGGTGCTGGCCCGCTGGCGCCTTTTGTTTATCCCTTATTCTAGGACGCGCCACGCATCACCGGTTTTTTTCTGGTTGTACCATGCGGCATTGTTCAGGCGTTCCAGGCACGCAGTCCTGAGCATGATGCCGGACAAAAAATAAACCGGTGCAAGCAGGCAGTTCATGGTATATCCGCCTATCCATTCGCCCAATTGCGACAACAATTCCATTTCACGTTTGAGGCGTGCTATCGCAACATAACGCGTTGCTTGTGGTCTGGTGCAATAACGCAACAGGCGTTCGTATGCCTTGCATTGGTGCCCGTCTTCATCCGCTTCGATGTGCGAAAAAATCCTGCTTATCGAGGGATCGGGACTGGATGCGGCATAGGCATCAAATTGCCGGTGTATGTCTTTTTCGCTGATGTACTGGTAGGCCATGAATTTTGCGATGTCTTCACCCCGATAATACAGCGGCTTGCGGTAGTGGCTGCCATGCACGGATATAGCTTGTGCAAGACTTGATGCCTTTTCCCGAAATAATGCAGCGTGATGCATTTCTTCCAGCGCGTTTTCAAACAGCTCGGCACAGATGGCCGGATCATTTTCCTGTGCGGCAACGCGCAGCATTTGCCAGGCACTATCGGCTTCCACGTGTGAAAATGCCTGCAGGCTTTTTGCGATATGTGTAGTCGATCTTCCCCAGCTTAGCGGGATGGAGACGCGGATATAGTATTTTCGCAGGGTAGAAAGCAGCATCAGGGCTTGTCCTGGTTACCAGTTTTTCCATGCAGGATGTTTGTGCCGATCTCGTCGGCGATCATGGTCGCCATGGTTGCAGCGCCTGCCTCATTCACGTGGTGGCCGTCCTTGAAGAGTGATTTGTGTTTCGGGAGCAGTTTCGCCAGATCAAAAAACCGGACCTGTTTTTTCTCTGCCAGTTTCTGCAGCACTGCATTCTGTTCAGCTATGGCATAGACGTATTCTGGCGATGCACTTTTTACCACATCGGGAAAATCTTCGGCATCGGTGGGAAATGACAGCAAGAGTGTTTTTATGCCGTTGCTGCTGGCAATATCGATCATCGATCCAATGTTTCTTTCAAAATAGACAGGCTTGTTCGTCTTCAGCATTTCCATGGCAGACACCGTGCGGAATATGCCTTGCGGGTAAATACCTTGCTGCCTTTGTCGTGCAAATTCATCGCCAAAATAAGTGGTTTCATTTTTTTTGTTGATGGCCCTTGGCAGTGAGGCGTGTGGCTGGATCCTGCCGGTGTATATCATGGTGCTGCGCAGTAGTGTGCTGTATTCCCAGAGTGCAGGCATAAATACAGCGGAGAGCTGTGGTTGGAGGTAGCCGCTGTTGTCGCCCGCGTATGCGGTTGCCGGCCAGACCAGTCGTGCTTCAATGTCGTTAATCCCTTCGTAGACCACGATCAGGTCAGGTTGTAAATCGAGCAGGCGAAACTGGAAGTTGATCAGCGATTCCCAGCTATGCCATCCGCCTACACCGGCATTGATGACGCGCACCTGCGTAAACCCCTGCTCATGCAGTTTTTTTTCCAGCACGGCGGGATAACTGTCATGATAATTCTTTACTTCGGATGTGTAAGTGGTGGAACCGCCGATACACACAATCCGGTATTCGCCTGCAGGTTTTTGCAAGGGAAAATCGTCACCGCGAAATCCCAGGGTATTGTGTCTGTTTTCACCCTGCACGTACTGTGGTGTGGTGGTGTAGCCGAGGTATCGATGAAATGAAAATCGGTAGTTGGCCAGGCTGTCCCTGTGTGAGAGTTGGTTCAGGGCGGCATATTTTAAAAAGTGTTCATCATCACAGATGTAATAAAGCCATACCCTGGAAAAGCCTTCCAGCAGGAAAAACATAAAAACCAGGCGATAAAAAAGCCGGCATCTGTTTTCCCACAGCCATTTCATACAGGCATCCCGCTCCACTGCCGCTGGTCTTGTTATGTTGTCGGTTGGTTGCGGGGAGCATCACGACTCCCGGCAGAACCCGGCTCATTGTCGCGCAGGATATGGGCAGTGTCATCCAGGCCATTCTGGTCGGCAGGCCAAGGTACCGCCCACCCCCGATTTCTGGTTCAATATGCGGCCTTTCTACAGCCCTTCATTCTGAAATAGCGGAGTAATCGATATGAGCATGTCCGACCGCGACGGCCTGATCTGGTTTGACGGCAAGATGGTTCCCTGGCGCGATGCCAAGGTTCACGTCCTCACCCACACCTTGCACTACGGCATGGGCGTGTTTGAAGGCGTGCGTGCCTACGAGACCGAATCGAAGGGTACCTGCATCTTCCGCCTGCAGGAACACACCAATCGCCTGTTCGATTCCGCCAAGATCATGAACATGGCTATCCCGTTCTCGAAAGACGAGATCAACGAAGCCCAGCGTGCGGCGGTGCGTGAAAACAACCTGCCATCGGCCTACCTGCGCCCGATGGTGTTCTACGGATCAGAAGCCATGGGCTTGCGCGCCAAGGGGCTGACGGTGCATGTAATCGTTGCGGCCTGGTCGTGGGGCGCCTACATGGGCGATGAAGCCCTGCAGAACGGTATCAAGGTACGTACCAGCTCCTACACCCGCCATCACGTCAACATCTCGATGACGCGCGCCAAGGCCAATGGCCACTACATCAACTCGATGCTGGCCCTGAACGAAGCGCTGTCCGGTGGTGCGGAAGAGGCGCTGTTGCTGGATCCAGAAGGCTACGTGGCCGAAGGGTCGGGCGAAAACGTTTTCCTGGTCAAGGACGGTGTGCTCTACACGCCGGAACTGACGGCGTGCCTGAACGGTATCACCCGCAACACGATTTTCCATCTGGCGAAAGAGATCGGCTGCCCGGTTGTTGAAAAACGCATCACGCGCGATGAAGTCTATATCGCCGACGAAGCCTTCTTCACCGGCACGGCCGCCGAAGTCACACCGATCCGCGAGCTGGATGGCCGCATCATTGGTGCAGGCAAACGCGGGCCGGTCACGGAAAAACTGCAAGCGATGTACTTTGATCAGGTCAAAGGTCGCCGCAGCCAGTTTCCGGAGTGGCTGTCGCCAGTGAAGTAAAACGCTCGCCGGGCTGGCAGGGGCGCAATTTATTGCGCCCTTTTTTATTGCGTCTTATTACGTCTTCAGTAAATCCAGTTGTGCTGTTTTATTGGCAGCTGGTCTGATGCGAGAAAATTCCAGCAATTCAGAAAGTTTTGCGCCTTTGCTGCGCCAGTCGTGAAATAACGATTCACCTAACAACACATAGTGCCAATTTCTTTCGGTGCGCTGGTATGGTTCCAGTGCATTGATACGTTCACACCATGTCACGGCAGCTTTCAGCTTGCGTTGCACGTTTGGATGAACAGTTTGTTGCTGCGCCTTGGTTTCTACCAGATAAATACCCCCTGTTGTGCGAACCAGAAAATCCGGCGAATAGAACGCGGGTAGTCCATCTTCCTTTACGTAACGCAGTCGAACAAAATCGTGCCGTGTTTCGCTAATCTTGCAGAAAGCCTCAATACTGCTATCGGCCATAGACCATTCGATAAAGGCTTTTTCCAGTCCGCCGCTGCGAGTAGGGAATGGCAAGCGATCATAGATGCATTTTTTGGTTAGCAGTGATGCGGTTTCCCGCACCATCAGTTTTGTAACTTCTGACAATAGCCTGTGTTTGACTTCGGTTGCGCCGACGACAGGTTTGTCTTCAGATTCCAGCAATGCCAAGGCGAATTTTTGCACGATGTGTTCGACGACAGGAGACAGTAACAACAATCGCCATTTTTCATCTTCGATAGGCTCAAACCATTCATTGAACAAGCGTTCGTGAATATAGTCATCCAGTGCTTGTGCTAATTGCACTGTGTTGGTTTGCAAATACGGGTTGTTAAGGTGATGCGCGATTTTATTGCCTCTAGGCAGCGGGCTGGAAAGTGCCTGACTAATGCGTCGCGTCAGCCTCGCCAATAATTCGTTGTAGCCGTTGATGTTCATTACTGCGCCATCCACGCGGTAATCACCAAACAATGTGCTGCTCTGCAAGTCTTGCGAGGTGAAAACATCGCCCTTACCTAGCATGTCGCGCAGTGCTTGCTGGCTCATGGCAGTAAAGGGTTCAACACTGGAAATATCAATCAGTTCGTGTTCCAGCAGTTCTTCAGTTTCTCGCAAAATAAACGGAATGGCAAAGTCATAGTTGGCAAAGGTATCAATTAACTCTGCCGCAACAAGATCGCCGCCACCATTGGTTTCGTCGTCATCTTCATCAGTAGTGCCAGCAAGACCTTCTTGCATTAACTCATCATAGAATGCCTGAAAAGCCGGATGTTCAATAATGGTGAGTACATCAATCAAACTGCCAGGTGCTTTCCCGTTTTTCAGCGACGCACGGTTTTCATCCTTGATGTCGCTGTACTCCGGCTCGCGCCACATCAACCGCAAGCCGCGCCCGATGGTTTGCTCCAGTAGAATCTGTGCCTGCGATGAGCGCAATGGGACGATCACACAAATATTGTTCACGTCAAAACCTTCACGCAACATCAGTACACTCACAATCACACGCGGCGTTTTGTGTTTATCCACATTGAAAAGGCGCTCTCGCACCGGTGCCCAGTCTTTCTCGCCCAGTTCGGCTTTCTTGCCGGAGTCTATCGACATCACCTCGTCTTCATTCAGTCCTTCATTTTGCAGGAACTGTACAACCAATGGCGATACCGTGGTGTCTTCACACACCACCAGCATTTTCGGGTGACGGTCTGAATCGATATGGTAAAAATCAGCTTCCAGTTTTTTCAGTTTCTGCAAACCGGCACGCAACATAATGCACTGGCCTTCGCTCAACACGGCGTTCCCGTCGGCATCGCGTTCGGCTTTGAATTCCAAGGGAAGTGCGCCGAGTTCTTTGCGCTTGTCGAGCACCAGTGATTTTACCAAGCCTTGTCGCATGGCTTGTGTGAGATCGAAATCCACGACGATATGCGGGAAATAGACTTTTTTCTTGTTTTTTCCTGAGCCGACATCGTTGTATGGTGTAGCAGAGAAATCCACTTGCACAAATCGGCGACCTTTGTTTTCTGCGATGCGCGTCAGGCTTTTTTGCCATTCCACTTCGTTGGTTTCACCTTCTTTTTTGAATTCATGGATATGATGGGCTTCATCATTGAACACCATCAGGTCTGGCAGTTTGGCGAGAAATTCCAGCACATTGCCGCGCGCATAGCGGCGATCCAGTACATCAAGGCTGTTGCCGGTGGATTTCCCCGGTGTGAGTGGTAGCAAGCCACTGAGCACGAGCGAGGGTTCGGCGATCTGGCCGGGTGCTGCCATCATGTCTTCTTCGCGTTTTTCATATCCAAAGGCATCTTCTTCCACATCAGCCAGCAAATGCCAGTTGGTGATAGCGACCATGCCGTTGCCGGTGGCTTTCAAACCGATTTCAGTTTTGTTGCACACATTGCCGCGTATAAAACCGAAAACCCGTTCGCGGTGTGCTTCGGGAATAAACAGTTCGGCATATTGCGCCACATCAGAGCTGGAAAAATCACGCACGCCATCGCGCAATTTTCCACAAAATGCATCGAGTAATCGCTCATACACAATCAGACCAGGTGCAACAATAAGAAATTGGCGTGTGAAGCGCGGGTCATCTATACCATTTTCCACGGCAGCGGTCTTGTTGAGTAATTGCCAGACCAGCAAGGCTTGCAGCACCCAGGTTTTGCCAGTACCGGTTGCCATTTTCAAACAATATTTTGGGTGTTCGTGTTTGGTTTGTGAAGTTTCGATCAGGCGTGCGCCAGTGAGCAGTGCGTCTGGCGCTAACTGTTGGTACAACATTTTCAGGTCAGTAATGCCCAGCACTTCGTGTGCAACAATGGTGTTGAGAATTGCCTGCTTCTGACCAGAATGAAAATTAAACGTCTGGCGCGCTGCTGTCATGTCAATGCCGAACCACCAACGCAATAATTCTGCTGTTGTGGGTGTTACCAGTTCAAAAATATCTGCTATGCCGTCCTCCAGCCCGATACACAACTGATTTGTTCTGGTGGTGAGTGCAGTGGCGAGAGCAAGTTGGGAATTGCTTTTGTCAGACATGTTCAATCGACCCATTAGCAATGATGCCGTAAGATGGACAGCAATCAGGAGAGACTAAAAAAGGATTTCTATGAAACCACCGCGTTTGCCATGGCATACATTTCCGGATGTGTTGATTCACGCCAGCGAAAGTGCCGTTAAACAACACCCGGACTATCAGGCGGCCAAGACTGGCAGTGCTGTGGCTGCCGCCCGCTTGCTGGGTGATACCGTCAATGACAGGCAAGTCGACGCATTGCGCATGTTGCTGGCTCCCCACCAGCCGATACTGGTCAGTGCGCATGCCTACGAACGCGAGGGTGTGAATGCGATTCCAGAAGCGTTGGCGGATGAATTGAGCCAGCGCCTCGGTTGGCCTGTGGATCATGGTGTGGTGCAAACCAACATGGTTGCCCACACAGGGGCGGATGGCTTTGCACGTTTGGCTCGCCAGGCGGCATTTGATGGTGCTGTGATTGCGGGTGCTGACTATGTGCTGGTGGATGATTTTGTTGGTATGGGTGGCACGTTGGCCAATTTGCGCGGCTTCATCGAGTCGCGGGGTGGGCATGTGTTGGCGGCCACTGCCTTGACAGGCAAACCCCACTCGTCCAAATTGTCGGTAACAGATCAGCGATTGGCTGAATTGAGGTGTAAACATGGCGACGAACTTGAATACTGGTGGCAGCAACGATTCGCTCACGCCTTCGACTCGCTTACTGAATCAGAAGCTCGGTACCTTGTCCGCACCCCGGACATTGACACCGTCCGAGATCGAATTGTTGCGCAAGAGCAAACAGGAGATTGCTGAAGTGATGGTGCAATACCATCGTTCAATGGCAAAAGTTGCCGGTTAATTATCGCGGCGATCCGCATTAGCTGGCCTCCGCGACGACCACACTCACTTCCGCTTCAAATCCGAATACATCCACTGCGCGCACGCAAATTCTGCGTTCGCCGGATTTGTATGGCACGCTGACAACAGCTTCGGTAATCACGCGCAGTGGGTCGCCATCGTTATCCACGTTGCCGCGATAATCCTGCCAGACGGAACGGAATACTTCGCCATCGTAATCCGGGTCTACTGCCCAGTATTCAATCAGCGCGAGCGGTTCCGCATTCATCACGGCTTGCAGTTTTTGCCGGTTGGCTTCATCAAGGTTGATGGCTTCCGGTGATAACAGCACATAGTTATCCAGTGTGATGGTAATGTTTTCGTTTTCGCCCTGTGTTGTGCGGGTGACTGGTTTTATTTTCAAATATTGCAAACTGGAAAAACGCACATGGCCTTTCAATTTTTCCAGTGAGCCTTTTTTCTTCAGGCGGTCGAGCAAGTCCGGCGGTATTACCAATACTTCGAGGCGTGTATCATTCAGGGCGGTGATGTCCTGGCCGATAGAGGGTTCAAAGTTCCAGCCGAGTACGATGACTTTGTCCCAGCCGCCCAATAAATTATCACGTTGGGCGATGGCTTTACGCAGTGTGGCGCTGCCGGTGAGTTTGTTAGGGGAATCCACCAGCACCAATGTTTTGTGGCCGCCGCCGATGACGGAGCCGAGATTTCGCAAGGGGTTATCTTCGTGTTGCAGTGGCAGTGCGCCGAACAGTGACAATACGATTTGGGATAAATCGCCGATGCGGAACTGTCTGCCGAGTGTGGTTTTGGCGGCTTCGACCTGATAATCACCAATGGCTTGATACAGAAACGGTTTTGCATTCTGGTCGATCAGGCGTTTGCGCATGATCATGCAGGCGGGTTTGCCGAGATCGGATGTAATCCACCGCCGCCTGAGTTTTTCTGCTACTGCTGCTGTGGTGCCTGAGCCGCCGAAGAAATCAGCGACGATGCCGTTTTCTGGGCAAGATGCTTTTATGATTCTATCGAGCAGTTTTTCTGGTTTTTGAGTTCCATAGCTAACACTCTGCCCTGAGCCGCCTGCTACATAAGATATGTCAGTCCAGACATCGCTAAGTGGCACGCCGGGTAACTCATCTAGAAAAACAATTTTACATCTTTTTATTGGAAGGCCATTTTTCCCAAGTTTTATACGTCCATGACTGTTAGGAACCTCAGTCGGATCAGCATTCCATAACGCTTCCATTTTTTGTGGAGATGTTCGCCAGCGAGCACCAGTACCATGGAAGTCAAAAAAATCCATTTTGTTCTGCGGGTCAAGCATGTTTTCAGATTTCCAGTATCGACCTGAAGGTAAAAGGTTCCATTCTGAATCTATATATTCTTTAGAATATTTAAGGTACTGTTTTTCAAAATATGAATTTTCTGATTTCGTGTAGAAAAATAAGGAGTCTTTGGTTCTGCCATATTTTCCAGTGGTGTCGTTGTGTGATGCCGTTCTAATCCATGTAATATCGTTAAGAAATCTTTCTTTCCCAAAAACATCATCCATCACAATTTTGGCGTAATGCCCCACATGCCAATCCAGATGCACATAAATCGAGCCGGTCTCACTCAATAACTCGCGCATCAGAATCAAACGCGGCGTAATCATTGCCAGATACGACGCTGTGCCATCACTCCACGTATCCGAATAGGCAAACTGCTCGATCACCGTAGGGCGCTGCTCCAGCTCCACACCAGGCAGCGTGACCTTGGTGCGGTAATCCGCCTTCGAATCGAACGGCGGATCGATGTAGATGAGATCCACTTTGCCGCGCAGCGACGGCGTTTGCTCATCACCGGCCAGCAGTGCCGCCATTGCCAGCAAGTTGTCTCCATAGATCAGGCGGTTGTTCCAGTCCTGGGTTTCGCTTTCAACCAGATGTTCACTGCGGGCGTTGGCGGTAATCCAGTCAGTGGCTTTGCTGTCTTTGCTTGGCAACACCCATTCACGAGTTTGCAGGCTTACCCGTTGGCGACCTTCCAGCCCTTCGAGGATGCGCTCCGCTACCTTGCGGCCATTGGCCACAATGTCAGGGAGTTGCTCGAGGAGGGATTTGGCCACGGATTGCTTAACTTATAGTTACGTAACCGAATGGTATCTGGATGCGCTATTAAAGTTAACAAAATATTAACTAGTTACGTAAATGTAGTGGGCGACAGTTAACAGCCCCCATGGCGAAAGGGCTTACAGTTCCCGCCATGACAGACGCCAAGAAACAATTTGCCGCTCGCCTGAAAAGGGCCATGGAAGCTGCTGGTTATGAGGCCAAGCCCTCGGTGCTGGAGCGTGAATTCAACCTGAAATACATGGGTTCGCCGCTGACCTTGCATGGTGTGCGGAAGTGGCTGGTGGGCGAGTCGATTCCTTCCGACGACAAGATCGGTGTGCTGGCAGACTGGCTGAAGGTGGATGCCGAGCAGTTACGTACCGGCCGGGCAGGGCGGGGCTATGTGCAGGAGCCGCGCAAGACCTGGAATGAACAGTTACCGGTGCATGAGAGGGAAACCTTCGAGGCCTTCCTGGCCTTGCCGGTGCCGCAGCGGAAAATTGTGCGCGAGGTGATCCTGGCGTTTGCAAAGGCGGCGGGTTGATCACGGGTAGGGGCGCAATGCATTGCGCCCTGATTGTTGTTCCCTATTGTCGTGATAGACAGGTTGTCGCCGATGGACAGGGCGCGATGAATCGCGCCCCTACGGGATAATCCGGGCGGTCAGTGACGGCGCCCCAGCGCCGCGGCCAGTTTCATGTCCCGGTTGTAGATATCCTGCACAAACACAGCGTGCCCGCTCTCATCGACATTGGCGGTGAGGTAGGCCAGCACCACCGGGAAACGCTCTTTCAGCGGTACATGTTTCTCGACCCCTGCAGTGCCTTGCTCGGCAATCTTTGCCTCATCCCAGCCGCCATTTGCTTCCAGCGCAAATAACGCCAGCCCGACCGGGTTCGCCACGCGGATACAGCCGTGGCTGAAATCGCGCCGGCTGCGCGTGAAGAAAGCTTTGGCCGGCGTGTCGTGCATGTAGATGTCATGTTCGTTGGGGAAGGTGAGTTCCAGCTTGCCCAGTGCATTTTTGGCACCCGGCCGCTGGCGGATGCGTTGCGCGCCGGAGAGGATGGCCTTGCGTGCGTCCTGGTCGAAACGGCCGGTGTAGACAGTGCCGTTGTGGTCTATGCGTTCCATCTCTTCCTTGTCGAGATAATCCGGGTCGTGCTGCAGTTTGGGCAGCATTTCCTTGACCATGATGCTGCCGGGCACATCCCAGTAGGGGTTGAAGGTCACTTCGCTCATGGTGCGGGCGAAAATCGGCGTTTCGGTTTTACCGGCCTGGCCGACCACGGTGTGCATCGTCAGCCTGGGCGTGGCGACGCCATCGACCGGCGCGTAGGCCCACAGTGTGAATTGCGGGATATTGACCATCACGAACTTCTTGCCGGGCAGCGTGGCGTCGAGCCAGCGCAGGCGCTCCATCGCCAGCTCGATCTGCCGCACGCGCTGGGGCAGCGGCGTGTTGAGCGCGACCAGCGTCTGCGCACCGATCACACCGTCAACATCCAGCCCGTGCCGGGCCTGAAAGTGTTTGACGGCATCGACCACCGCGCCGCTGTAGGTACCGGCCTCATCGACTGCCGCCACCGCGTCAGCATCGCCCAGCACCACCAGCCACTGCGCCAGCGCGGCGGTGCCTGTCCACGGTGATCCTGCCTCCAGTTTCTTGCCGGGCAAGGGCGGCAGTGCCGGTGAGTCGGGATGTGCCGCCGCCAGCTGGCGGTAGCGTGCCAGCTCGGTGCGCAATGCGGTGTACAGCGGCAGGGCGGGCCGCAAGGCGGCGGCGATGGTGGCGGGATCCTCGGCAATCAGCATGTCGTTCACCCGCGTATTCAGTGCGGCGTGTTTGGTGGTCATGTTGTAGCCGTAATCCAGTTCCTCCGGGTCAACGCGCCCCAGCCACATGTCGTGTACATAGAGGGAGAGTGCTGCGACCAGTGCGGTATCGAGCGCTTTCTGCTTGTCAGGATTGGCGGGATCAGCGGCGAGGGTATCGCGCAAGTTCACCAGCGATACGGTGTTGTAGTCGGCGGGCACCAACCCGTCGCTGTCGGCATCCTGCAGCAGGGTGATGGCCTTGCTGGCGCGTTCCGCGGTGAAAAGTGGATCAGCTTGTGCAACAGAAAAACCAACCAGCGAAAAAAACAGCAACGATAAAGACAGCAGGCAACGCGACACAGCAAATCCTTTCTTGGAAGACGTATTTCAGAAAAATGAGTCGCCAGTATAGGGTGACGCTGGCGACGGCGGTAGCTGCTGGCAGTCGCTAGGGCTAGAATGGCACGCACACATCCGAGGAGTCACCATGAGCAAACCATTTTCCGTCACCATCGACAACCAGGGCATCGCTGAACTGGTGTTCAACAAACCGCCCGTCAACGCCTTTACCTCACAAGGCTGGGCGGATATCGCTGCTGAAATCGAGGCACTCGGACAAGACAACCGTGTGCGCGTCATCATCATCGCCGCCGAAGGTCGCGGCTTCTGCGCGGGTGTCGATATCAAGGAACTGGCGACCGATGGCAACCTGATCACAAAAGTGAACAAGGGCAACTACGATACGTTCAAGGCGATCCATCGCAACCCGAAACCGGTGATTGTCGCGGTACACGGTTTTGTACTCGGTGGCGGCATCGGCATTTCCGGTGCGGCCGATATTATTGTCGCCTCGGAATGCGCTACCTTTGCTGTGCCGGAAGTGGATCGCGGCGCCATGGGCGGCGGCGCGCATTTGCAACGCATGTTCCCGGTGCAGAAAGTGCGCTACATGTATTTCACCGGTGATGCGATCACCGCACAGGAAGCGTACCGTCTCGGTGCCGTGGAGAAAGTGGTGCCGCGTGAACAGCTGCGAGACACTGCACGCGAGATCGCTGCAAAAATCGCGGCAAAAAGCCCGGTGATGATCGCGTTGGCGAAAGAAGCGCTAACCGGTATCGAAGACGGCAACCTGGAAGACAAATACCGCTGGGAGCAGGGCTTCACCTTGCAAGCGTACAGCGACAAGGATTCGCAGGAAGCGCGCGACGCCTTCGTCGAAAAACGCGAAGCCAGATTCT
>DAOMGE010000002.1:112648-130483 GCA_035430165.1 Pseudomonadales bacterium
AACATGACCAAACGCGTAGCAGTGGTATTGTCCGGTTGCGGATTTTATGACGGTGCAGAAATCCACGAAGCCACACTCACCTTGCTGCATCTCTCACAAGCCGGTGCGCACGTGCAGTGTTTTGCACCGGACGTGGCGCAGATGCATGTTGTGAATCATCTCACAGGTGAAGTGGCGCCCAATGAAACCCGCAACGTGCTCGTGGAAGCCGCACGCATTGCGCGCGGCAATATCAAACCGGTGACGGCGGCGCGTGTGGAAGATTTTGATGCGCTGATCGTGCCCGGCGGTTTTGGCGCGGCAAAAAACCTGTGCGATTTTGCCGTGAAGGGTGCGGCGATGACCGTGCAAAAAGATTTCCTCGCTTTTGCGCAAGCTATGCACAACGCAGGCAAACCGGTTGGGTTGATCTGTATCTCACCAACGATGGCGGCGGCGATTTGTGGTGCCGGCGTGAAAACCACGATTGGCGATGACGCGGATACGATCGCGGCAGTGAATGCAACCGGTGCGCAACACGTTGTGTGCAATGTGCATCAAACCTGTGTCGACCATGCGAAAAAACTGGTGACAACACCGGCGTACATGCTGGCGCAATCCATCGCAGAAGCAAACAGCGGCATCGGCAAACTGGTGGTCGAGGTGCTGGCCCTGGCCTGAGCCAGACATGAAGCGTCTACGCCAGGATGTGCTTCCACTCCCCCCGTGGCGCAGTGAACAGTTGTACTTTTCTGCGAAGCAGTGGTTTGCTGATCTACTACGCGATATCGATGCAGCGCAATATTCCATCTGTTTGCAAACCTATATTTTTGTTGTCGATTCCATTGGCGACGCTTTGTTGAAGGCGTTGTGCCGTGCGAGCCAGCGCGGCGTGGATGTGCGTGTCATTGTCGACGGCATAGGCTCGTCTGAATCCATTGATTTCCTGCAAAAAATGCTGCATGGCAACAGGGCAGAGCTGCATGTTTACCATCCACTGCCGTGGCATTGGGCGGCAACCCGTCTGGAACGAGGCGATTGGCTGACGCGTTTTATTGAGCGATTGGCGCGCATGAATAATCGCCAACACAGCAAGCTTTGCCTGATTGATGGTGATGTGGCGTGGACAGGAAGTTTCAATATCACAGATGATCATATTGAAAATAATGGCCGCGGAATGGACTGGAAAGATTGTGGCGCACGTGTGACCGGCGAGCGCTGTATATTGCTAAGCGAATTTTTTAATGCGGTATGGCTGCAGGATAAAAAGCATTTTTCCGCATATTTTCTGCTGCACCCGGTTACCAATTTTAGCCCGTTGTTACGAAGGCGGCGCTTGCGGATTTTTTTGCAGCAGATACATGCTGCCCGCCATCGAATCTGGATTACCAGTGCGTATTTTTCGCCCATCCCGAGTATTGTGCGCGCACTGAAGAAGGCCAGCCGGCGCGGTGTGGATGTGCAGGTGATGGTGCCTGAGCATTCCGATGTGCGATTTTTTCCGGCACTGGCCAGCACCTATTATGTGGACTTGTTGCGGGCCGGGATTTTGATTCATGAATACGAAGACGGTATCTTGCATGACAAACACATGGTGATTGATAACGCTGTAACGGTCGGGAGCAGCAATATGAACCATCGTAGTGCGTTGCATGACGTCGAGCTGGATATCGAACTTTTTTCTCAAGAATCCGTTGATATTATGGTGAATGATTTTCAGGGTAGCCTGCAGAAGTGCCGCAATATCACCCTGAAAAATATCAGCCGGTTTTACATGTGGCTTTTGATACTGGGCCGAATTCCTCGCTTGCTGCGATATTGGCTGTAGTGCACCGCATCATGCGTATTCTCTCCTACAACATCCACAAGGGTTTTGATATCGGCAACCGTTCCGTCGTGCTTGATGCAATTCGTGCAGCGATTCGCACCGTGGATGCCGATTTCGTGTTCCTGCAGGAAGTGGTGGGTGAAAACAGCCAGCATGCCAGTACGCGCAGTGACTGGATTTCCGAAGCGCAATTCGAATTCCTGGCGGATGAAATCTGGCCGCACCACGCCTACGGAAAAAATGCGCTCTACGACCATGGGCACCACGGTAACGCGATCCTCAGCAAGCTGCCGCTGGTGCATGCAACGAACCATGATGTCAGCATAGGTTTTTTTTCACAGCGCGGTGTGCTGCATGCGGAAACCGACAGCGGCGTGCATTTGCTGTGCGCACATTTCGGTTTGCTGGCGTGGGAGCGTCGCTACCAGTTGCGCGAAATGTTGCGTTGCATAGCGCAGATTCCCGCCAATGCCCCGCTGGTGATTGCCGGTGATTTCAATGACTGGCGCCGGCAGACGCATCGCAAACTGCTGGCCTGCGGCTTGCGCGAAGCGCTGCACGACGCCGGCGGAAAACCGGCAAGGACATTTCCCTCGCAAATCCCGCTGTTCCGCATGGATCGCATTTATTACCGCAACCTGCAATTGCAATCGGCGCAACGCCTTGATGAAACACATTGGCGTCATTTATCAGATCACTGTCCGGTGTTTGCACAATTCATTTTATAAAATGATGCGAGCCTGTATTGCGGCTGCTACCTACTTGCGGGCGCTACCTAGTGCAGATGTTGCAGGCCGGCGCTACAGTCAATCGGGTTAATCATCCGGATATAACCATGAATGCTGTCGCGCCAATGTTGGATCACGAAAAACCGGTAGTTGCCAGACCGTTTGCGATGTTTATCAATCCGGATTACGGCAACGGCTGTTATCGCCGCCGTGTGCGCGTACAGAATATTGATGTGCATACCGTGTTGGCTGAAATGGAAGATGACCAGCACGGTTTCCGTATACGTGTCTCGCACGATGGCAATGTCATGACAGCCATACAGGCCGAATCGCTGCGCATCCCGATGACGACGTGTGGTGGTGCCGGTGATGTGCTGGCGCAACTCGCCGGCGTGCCGCTGTCTGATTCGCCGCGTTCGCTGGCCGCGCACGCCAATCCGCGCGCGCATTGCACACACCAGTACGATCTGCTCGGGCTGGCAATTACCCATGCGCGCCGACAGGAAATGGTGCGCCAGTATGATGTGGTGATCTACGATGCGGCAGATGGCTTGCAACGCGTCACCGGTGAATGCAATGGCGAGATGGTGCTGGACTGGCAATTGCGCGGCCACACCATAGAAAGTGAAGGTGTGTGGCAGGGTATCAATGTGCAGAAAGGTTTTGCGCAATGGGCAGAACAGCATTTGTCGCCGCTGCAATGTGAACTCGCGCTGATTGTGCAGCGTGGCATGCTGGTGTCTACCACGCGCCGTGTGCTGATCCCGCCGATGGAAGGCATGGGCTTGCTGGATGATCCGATGCCCAAGGGAGTTTGTTATAGTTACAGCGAGCCGGTGATCCGGCGCGCCATTCGCCACGGTGACAATCACCGCGATTTCAGTGATACACCGGAACAGTTGTTGCGGTTTGTCTGATCCGGTACGACCGGTAAAAGGAGATTTTTCATGCGCGTTGCGGTTCTGCTTGCAGCATTGTTTTCGTCATTCTGGGCTTCACTCGCGCACAGCGAACTGAAAAACCGGGAAATCCATTATTCCGATGGTGGCACCGAGTTCCACGGTTATCTGGCATGGGATGACGCCAACACGCAACCGCGACCCGGTGTGCTGGTGGTGCATGAATGGTGGGGACACAACGCGTACGCGCGCAAACGCGCAGACATGCTGGCATCGCTCGGTTATGTCGCGCTTGCGGTTGATATGTACGGCAAGGGTGAAAATACCGTTGAACCCGAACACGCCAAACACATGATGCAGGCGGCTACGGCCGATCCTGCTATTACCATGAAACGTTTTGTTGCCGCGCTGGATACACTGAAGGCGCAGCCACAAACGGATAAAAATAATCTTGCCGCGATCGGTTACTGTTTTGGCGGTGGTGTGGTATTGAACATGGCGCGCGCCGGTATTGATCTCAAGGGCGTTGTCAGTTTCCACGGCTCACTCGCCACCGGTACACCTGCTGTGGCCGGAAAAACGAAAGCGCGCGTGCTGGTGTATAACGGCGCTGAGGATTCCTTCACGACGCCGGAACAGATCGCCGGTTTCAAACAGGAAATGGATGCGGCAAAAGTGGATTACAGTTTTATCAATCTGCCGCATGCGAAACACGGTTTCTCGAATCCGGACGCGACGGATCTCGGTAGTAAACTCAAGATGAATATCGCCTACGACGCAGAAGCGGACAAGACATCCTGGGATGGCATGTAGATATTTTTCAGTCAGGTTTTTGCTGCGAAGGCACATTGAGCCGTTATGGACGATATGCTTGCGGACGATAGCGAATTCGTCGGTAAAGACTTTGCTGGCCTGCAGGCCGCGAAGCGCACATTCAGTCGTGTTGAATTTGATGGTTGCACGTTCAGGGACTGTGACTTCAGCGAGGCGGTGTTCAGCAAGTGCAAGTTTATCGATTGCCGGTTCTTGCAATGCAATCTCAGTGTTGTGAAAGTGCCATTCAGCAAGTTTGCCGATGTGGTATTTGAGGCGTGCAAACTGGTTGGTGTGGACTGGACGAAAGCGGCGTGGTCGAGTCTGTCACTGGCGTCACCACTGACGTTCCGTGAGTGCATCCTCAATGACTCCTCATTTTTCCGGTTGGCATTGAAGGAAATGGTGATGGAGGGATGCAAGGCGCGCGATGTCGATTTTCGCGAATGCAATCTCGAGGAAGCGGATTTTGGTTACACCGACCTGGCAAACAGCCTGTTCAATAAAACCAATCTGTCGCGCGCGAATTTTGCAGAGGCGGTCCATTACGACATCGATATTCTGGTGAACGGGATCAAGGGCGCGAAGTTCTCGCGCTATGAAGCGGTCAGGCTGCTGGAAGGATTGGGGATAGCGCTGGTCGATTGACGCGCTAGGCTTTTTTCACAAATTCCGATTTCAATCCCATCGCGCCGATGCCGTCGATCTTGCAATCGATATCGTGGTCGCCATCGACCAGGCGGATATTTTTTACCTTGGTGCCCACTTTCACCACCGAAGACGATCCCTTGATTTTCAGGTCCTTGATCACGGTGACAGAATCGCCGTCTTGCAGCAGGTTGCCAAACGCATCGCGCACTTCGCGTTTTTGTTCACCTTCAACAGCGGCATCTTTTGACCATTCGTGCGCACATTCCGGGCAGACCAGCATTGCGCCGTCTTCGTAAGTGTAGGTTGAGCTGCATTGCGGGCACGGGGGAAGGTTGCTCATGGGGATTCCTGGTCAGGATGTGCAAAAAGGAAAAAAGCTTATACAGCAAGCGGATGTGGTCAGGCAACCTTGCCATCAGGCAAATGCACATCGACAACAATTTCTGAATAGGGCGCAAAGATCATTCCGTCTGCATCACGTTCAATTACCTGCCAGGCCTGCAGTTTTTCCACATCGCCGTGTACATTTTTGTAGTCGCGTTGCAAACGGCGGGTGAGTTCCGCAACCGTCATCGAGCCGCCCTCACGCAGCGTCGCCAGCAATTCCCAGCGTCTTGGTGTGAATACGGCAAACAAGTCGCCCACACTGGAAAAGCCTACGCCGAAATACGGCTGCACGGTGTCACCGCGTTCCAGTGCATCCATGGTTTTTGCTGCGCGAGCCAGATTGGCGTTGGCTGATTCACCTACAGTGAGATTCAGGATGTGTTCCGTCATGCAGAAGCCCTCTCGACATCGGCCATAAAATCACGCATCAATTGCTGCGGCGTTTTGAAGTGATAGTCTTCTTCATGTTCGCCGAGATGTTTGTGATCACCCTTGCCGCGTTCGTTGTCGTAACCTACGATGCGTTTGCCATCCACCACATATACCAACCGGTATTTATAGGGATGCGCCGACGGTGGCATTGGCACGCGCCAGATCACCGCCTCGATAAATCCGCGGCGGTACCTGTCCCTGGTACGAAAAATCTCCATCGCTTTCATGGGATCAGTTAATCATTACCGACCTATGGTGTCAAACACCATGACTGGATTTGCCAACCAGAGCGGACTCCTTTGCTCTCGCTAGCTGGCAGCTGTTTTCTATAATGATTGTTCCCGTGTGATCCTGTCATGTTCGATAACGAGGTTTGCCATGCCGTCCTACAGCGCTCCGCTCCGCGACATCCACTTTGTCCTGAATGAATTGCTCGACAGCGCCAGCCATTACGGCAGCCTGCAAGGCTGTGAACCGGTATCGCCCGACGAGATGCTGGCCATCATCGACAGTGGCCGCCAGTTTGCGGAGGAAGTGTTGCAGCCGCTGAATAAATCCGGCGACGAGCAAGGCTGCAAATTTGAAAACGGCAAGGTCACGATTCCCGCAGGATTTGCCGACGCGTTTCACCAGTACTGCGCGGATGGCTGGCAGGGTTTCGGTGTGCCGGTTGCGCACGGTGGCCAGGGTTTGCCGGGTTCACTGGGCATGGTGGTAAACGAAATGATGGGCGCAGCGAATTGGGCGTGGACCATGTATCCCGGTCTGGCGCATGCGCCGGTGACCTGTTTATTGCACGGCGGCACGCCGGAACAGCAGGCCATGTTTCTGCCGAAAATTGTGTCAGGCGAATGGGCTGGCACGATGTGTCTGACGGAAGCGCATTGCGGTTCGGATGTCGGTTTGTTGCGCACGAAAGCGGTGAAGCAAGCAGACGGCTCGTACAAGATCAGTGGCACCAAGATTTTTATTTCTGCCGGCGAACATGACATCACGTCCAACATCATCCATGCCGTGCTGGCGCGCGTCGAAGGTGCGCCGAAAGGCACCAAAGGAATTTCGCTATTTATCGTGCCAAAAATTAACGTGAATGCCGACGGCTCACTCGGCGCAGCAAACAATGTGAATTGCGGATCGATTGAAAAGAAAATGGGCCTGAAAGGTTCTGCGACTTGCGTGATGAATTTTGACGGCGCTACCGGTTATCTGGTGGGCGAAGAAAATCGCGGTCTCGAAATCATGTTCAACATGATGAACTCGGCGCGTCTTGGCACGGGTCTACAGGGATTGGCACTCGGTGAGGCGTCTTTTCAGGGTGCGCTGAAGTATGCGCGTGAACGTTTGCAGATGCGTTCGCTGACGGGCAAGAAAAATCCGGACGGCGAAGCCGATCCGATTATCGTGCATCCGGATGTGCGCCGCATGCTGATGACGCAAAAAGCCATCGTCGAAGGCCAGCGTGCATTCCTGTACTGGTGCTCACAACTGGTCGACAAGACCCATTTTGCACCGACAGCAGAGGAGAAAAAATCGGCAGAGGATTTGCTCGGTCTACTCACGCCGATTGCCAAGGCATTCTGTACCGAAACCGGTGTCGAAGTGTGCAATATTGGTATCCAGGTCTTCGGCGGCCACGGCTACATCCACGAACACGGCATGGAGCAGATTGCGCGCGATGTGCGCATCTCCACCATTTACGAAGGCACTACCGGCATCCAGGCGCTGGATCTGATCGGTCGCAAGGTGATGGGTTCTGGCGGTGAGCTGCTGCGCAATTTCACCAAAGTGATCCACAAGTTTTGCGAGGCCCACAAGGATGCAGCCGACATGGCGCCGTTTTGCGCACAACTGTCAGACGTGAACAAACAGTGGGGCGAATTGACGATGGCGATTGGTGAGCGCGCGATGAAAGATGCCGAAGAAGTCGGCGCGGCATCCGTCGATTACACGATGTATTCCGGCTACATCGCCCTCGCGTATATGTGGGCGCAGATGGCGCAGGTCGCGCAGGCAAAAATAGCAGCAGGCGCTGACAGTGACGGCTTCTATGCGGCCAAACTCGCCACCGCGCGCTTCTACTTTGCACGCATTCTGCCGCGTACCGGTTTCCACTATGCTGCCGCGTTGGCGGGTGCGGAAACGGTGATGGCGATTGCGGAAGAAAAATTCGCGTTCTAGCGATAACGCCAGGCGTCTTGCTACTCAACGACATCGCTTGCTAGAGTCGGGCCCATCAGTAATACCAACCGCTTGCAAGGGACGCCCCATGCGTACATTCGCCAAAACCTTCTCCCTTCTTGTGCTCTTGTATTGCTTGGCGCCTGCCGCGCATGCCAACACCGCGGTAGCTATCGCGGCAGGCGATAGCCACAACTGCGTCCTCACCAGCGCGGGCGCCGTGCAATGCTGGGGCAGTAACGTTGCCGGCCAACTGGGCGATGGCACTACCAACCAACGCAACACTCCAGTGGCAGTCAGCGGGCTCACCAGTGGCGTTACCGCTATCGCGGCAGGCAAGAACCACACCTGCGCCCTCACCAGCGCCGGTGCCGTGAAATGTTGGGGTGACAACAATTACGGCGATCTCGGCAACAACGCTGACAGTCAAAGCGATACGCCGGTTGCGGTCCTGGGGCTCACCAGTGGCGTGATGGCTATCGCAGCGGGCGAAGACTACACCTGCGCACTGACCAGCACTGGCGCTGTGAAATGCTGGGGGGACAACTTCCACGGCCAACTCGGCGATAACACCACAATCACCCGCTTTACACCGGTTGCGGTTAACGGACTCTCCAGCGGCGTGACGGCTATCGCAGCTGGCTTTAACCACGCTTGCGCACTCATCAGTACCGGCGCCGTGAAGTGCTGGGGTTGGAACAGCTACGGCCAACTCGGCGATAACACCACCACGCAACGAAACACGCCGGTTGCCGTCAGCGGGCTCACCAGTGGCGTGATAGCCATCGCCGCTGGCTACCAACACACCTGCGCACTCACCAGTGCCGGTGCCGTGCAGTGCTGGGGTTGGAACGGCAACGGCCAACTCGGCAATAACAGCTACACCACTCGTTACACACCGGTTGCCGTCAGCGGGCTCACCAGTGGCGTCACCGCTATCGCAGTAGGCGATGTCCATACCTGCGCCCTCACCAGTGCAGGCACCGTCAAATGTTGGGGCTACAACGGCTACGGCCAACTCGGTGATGGCACCACCACCACCAACCGCCTCACACCAGTTGCCGTCAGCGGGCTCACCAGTGGCGTGACAGCCATCGCCGCTGGCTACCAACACATCTGCGCACTCATCAATACCGGTGGCGTGACCTGCTGGGGTAACAATGGCAGCGGCCAGCTCGGCGATGGCACCGTCCTTACCTCGTACAAACCGACCAGTGGAGTTGTGGGTTTTGATGATTTAGACGGTGACAGTGTAGCTGGCACGGCTGACGCATTACCAATGGATGCGGCGGCATCGGTAGACACCGATGGCGATGGCACGCCGGATAACTGGAACGCCGGTTGCAACACCACCTGCCAGACCAATTCCGGGCTGGGATTGGATGACTTCCCCTACAATCCTGCCGCATCAACAGACACCGACCACGACGGCAAACCCGACAGCTGGAATGCCAATTGCGATGTCAGTTGCCAGAACAACTCCGGATTGGTGCTCGACGATGACAATGACGACGACGGCATCCCCAATGCGCTGGATCCACAACTGAATTGGGTGCCGCTGACAGTTAACGGCACCTACAAAGGCTCATCCATCAGGGAACGTACCAGCAAACAATAACTCTCCATTTCGCATGCCGCTGCACAGGTAAGTGTGGCGTGCGTGCGGCCCTTGCGTGACAGTTGCGCTACAATTCCGCCTCTTTTTACTTCTCTGCAAAAGGGTACACACGATGAACAAAGTCATGACGGCGGCTGATGTAGTCAGCCAGTTGCGCGATGGCATGACCATCGGCATTGGCGGCTGGGGTCCACGCCGCAAACCGATGGCGCTGATCCGCGAGATCCTCCGCTCCAATCTCAAAGATCTGACGGTGGTTGCCTACGGCGGTGCGGATGTCGGCATGCTGTGTGCTGCCGGTAAAGTGAAGAAAGTGGTGTTTGCGTTTGTATCACTGGATTTCATTCCTCTCGAACCGTATTTCCGCCAGGCGCGCCAGCAAGGCGCTATCGAGACGATGGAAATCGACGAAGGCATGTTCCTGCTCGGCCTGAAAGCGGCCGGCATGCGCGTACCGTTTATTCCGACACGTCTGGGTATCGGCACTGACGTGCTGAAATACAATCCCGATATCAAACTCATCCAGTCGCCGTACGCGGATGGCAAAGAGTGGGTGGCGATGCCGGCGATCAAACTCGACGTTGCGCTGTTGCATGTGGATCGCGCAGACAGCCGCGGTGTGTGCCAGATCAAGGGTCCGGATCATTACATGGACGATTTGTTTGCACGCGCATCCGACAAAACCTTTGTCACTTGCGATGAGCTGGTTGAAACAGAATTTTTCCACAGTCAGGACGAAGCGCGTTTTGTTTTCTGGGAGCGTTCTGAAACTACTGGTGTTGTACATATTGCTGGCGGCGCACATCCAACATCGTGCGCACCGTTGTACGGTTTCGATGCGAAACACTTCAAGGAGTACAACGGCTCTGTGAAAGAAGAAGGTGGCTGGCAGGCGTATTTTGATAAGTACATTGCTTGCACAGAAAGCGAATATCTCGAAAAAGTGGGCGGCCTTGATGCGATCAAGAAACTGCCACTGCCCGTGTTTTAATCAGGAGACCGACGATGAGTGATTACAATCTGGTAGACCTGATTATCTGCGCCGCAGCACAAGCGTGGAAAGATGATGGCGAAGTATTGGCAACCGGCATCGGTGTAGTGCCGCGTCTCGCTGCATCGTTGTGCATGAAAAGCATCAACCCCGACATCATGATGACGGATTCCGAAGCGTGGATTGTGTCCGAGCCGGTGCCTGTCGGCCCGCGCGGTGATTACAAACCGAAATTTGAATCGTGGATGGGTTTCTCGCGTATTTTTGACAACGTGTGGGGCGGCAAGCGCCATGCGATGGTGGGCCCCACGCAAGTGGATCGCTTCGGCCAGGCCAACATTTCCATGATCGGTGCGGATTACAAAAAACCGAAAGCACAAATGCTCGGCGTGCGCGGTTTCCCCGGCAATTCCATCAACCATGCGAATTCTTTTTTCGTGCCGAACCACAATAAAAAAGTATTTGTGGAAGGTGAGTGCGACATGGTGGCATCCATCGGTTACAACGCGGCGCGCATGCCGAAAGGCTGGAGCGTGGATGAAGTGGATATCCGCTGGATCATCACCAATCTTTGCATCCTGGATTTCAGTGGCCCGAATCACCAGGTGGCGATCCGTTCACTGCATCCCGGCGTGACGGTCGAACAAGTGCAGGAAAACACCGGTTTCCCGTTGCATGTGCCGGCGAATATCCCGACGACAGCTTTGCCAACGGCAGAACAGATCGCGCTGTTGAATCAGGTTGATCCGCACAACATTCGCGCAACTGCACTGGGTTGATGTAAAGAAAACCCTCTCCCCAGCCCCTCTCCCCGAACGGGAGAGGGGTTTTGTTTTTTTATTTCCCGCGATCCGCCAGCTTCATCACACCCTCTGCAAAACTCACAAACAATCCCTCGCAACTTGCTGTCACTTTGCCATTGGCTGTGATGGTGCCCTGCATGACCAGTTTGCGCCCATGCACTTCTTTTACCGTGGCGTGCAACACCAGTTCCACGTTGAGTGGCGTCGGGTGGTGATAGCGCACCTGCAGGTTGCCGGTTGCACCGGTTTGTGAGGATAGCAACTGCGCGCAGCCAAGGAATTCATCAAACAGCGCGGCAACCCAGCCGCCGTGCGCGCATTTCGGCGGGCCTTCATACGCCCAGCCCAAGGTGATCCTTGCGTGTGCTTCTTTCTTGTCGTGATCCAGCCACATGTGCAGTGGCGGTGACATGGCGTTGGCGTGGCCGGCGATCGGCGTGGTTTCGCGCGACAACAAATGGTAGGTGCCGTTGTCAGTGGCGGTTTCTGCCCATGCCAGTCTGCCGGATACTTCAGGACTGTTGGCGCCTACCGGCATCACATTCGCCAGTGTCTTTTCCAGTGCCAGCAATTCGTCGTGTGCAATATCGTGAGTCAGCAGTTGTTCATTGATGCTGCGCAGTTGTGCAGCAATGCGGCGACGCGTAGCCCACACCGCGTTGTAGGGCGGCATCGGTTCGGGTGTGGAAAACGGTTGTTGGTGCGTGCTCATGGGATGCTCCGGCGCAACGACAAGGACGGTGAGGCAGGGTGCATTATCGACGTCGTGCGGATAACGGCCTACTAGGTATTACCGTGGCGGGCACGTACCAAAGCATGCGGGAACTCGGGTGTTTCCCGCATGTCTATCCGGGACTCGCTTTGCCTGTTGATCACAAAGCGGTGTGTGCAGCTTCCCGCAAGGCGATGCGCACTGTATGATCGCCTCCTCTTTTTATTACCGTTACAGGGAAACCCTCATGAAGATTCGCGCTTTGGCCCAGACCCGTACCTTGGCGATTGTGGCTGCGAGCCTGCTCGCGCTCAGTGCTTGCAAGGAAGACAAGAAAGCAGATGCAGCGGCAGTGCCTGCTGCTGGCGCACTGGTCACACAGGACCAGAAAGTCAGCTACATCCTGGGTATGCAGGTGGGCGGCCAGTTCAAGGCGAACAACATGCCTATCGACCAGGACAGCTTTATCGAAGGCATCAAGACCGCCAAGGAAGGAAGCGAGCCCAAGCTGACCAAGGAGCAGATCCAGGAAACCATGATGGCTTTCCAGAACGACATGCAGAAAAAACATGAAGAACAGGAAAAAGCCCAGAAAGCTGAAATGGATGCCAAGGCAGCCCAGAACAAGATTGATGGTGAAAAATATCTGGCGGCCAACAAGGCCAAGCCGGGTGTGATCACCACCGCAAGTGGATTGCAGTATGAAGTGCTGGTTGAAGGCAAGGGCCCGAAACCGAAAGAGACGGACACTGTGACCGTGCATTACCGCGGTACGCTGGTCGATGGCACGGAATTCGACAGCTCGTACAAGCGCAATGAACCGGCGACATTTGCCTTGAACGCGGTTATCCCGGGCTGGATCGAAGCACTGCAGTTGATGCCTGAAGGCTCCAAATGGAAGATCGTGTTGCCGTCTGACCTTGGTTACGGCCCTGGTGGCACTGGCGGCCCGATCGGCCCTAATGCGACGCTGATCTTTGAAGTGGAATTGCTGAAAGCGAGCGTTGCGCCAGAAACGGCACCTGCACAGGAGCCAGCCAAGGCAGAAGCAGCCAAACCTGCCGCCAAGAAATAATCCGGTGGTGCATGCAAAAAGCCGACCTACAGGTCGGCTTTTTTGTGCCGGTCAGTTTTTTGTTTGCCCTATGGCAAAAAGTCATGGTATGCACCGACACAGCCGTGTATAAAAGAATGGCAGTTTCCAGTCACGAGCAGCATTGAATCGCCTTATGGATGAAGATCTCCACATCACCTTGCAACGTTTGCGTGAAGAGCATCGTGCGCTCGACGCAGACATCACCGCCATGCAGGGTCAGCCTTACTGTGACCAGCTTTTGTTGCAACGGATGAAGAAACGCAAGTTGTGGCTGAAGGATACGATTGTGCGTATCCAGAGCAAGCTGATTCCTGACCTGGATGCCTGAATCGCGCGCGTTGTTGCGATAACGTTTTGATGATGCTTCGATAATTACGATTCTGCCTGCGGTTTTTTTCTATGGTTTTTTCCCTGCTCCCCGAAAAACAGCTGGTGATATCGCCAGCCCTGGCGACCACCATCGGCCTGGAGGAGGCTGTGTTGCTGGCGGTGCTGCATGAATTGTTTATGCACCGGGCGCAAAACGGCTGGTTGAAACTGGAGCAATCGACACTGCAGGCTTTCCTGCCTTTCTGGCAGCCGCAGGATGTGCAGCGTATCAGCGGCAGCCTGTGCGACAAGGGCATCCTGCAATTGCGTTCGGCGCCTTATCTCAGCAGCCATGTACTGGATTTCAGCCTGGCCGATGGCAGTGTCAGTCCGGCGCCGCCCGTTGCGGCAGCCACCACCCAGCCGCCGCCGTCGATTACCGGTCGCGCCACACTGCTGTCGCCCAACTGGCAGCCGGATGCCGAGTTGTTGCGCCAGTTGGCACAGCTGGGCGTCGCCCAGGAATTTGTGATGCAGCAAGTGCCGGAATTCGTGCGTTACTGGCGCGAGCGTGGCGAAGCACACCACGCCTGGGGCAACCGCTTCCTCAAGCAGGTGCTGCGCAACTGGCGTGAACAGGAGCAGCACGGTGCCCGGTTGCGTATGAATACGCCGATGGTTGATGGCTGGTTGCCGGGCATCGATGCAATCGAAATCCTTGAGCGTGCCGGTGTCAGCCGCGCATTTATCGATGACAGCGTCCCGGAATTTGTCCTGTACTGGCGTGAACGCGGCGACCAGTCCAGCACCTGGGACAGCAAGTTCCTGCAGCATGTGCGCAGGCAATGGGCAATCTTTACGGCGAAACTGGCGAACGATCCGACGCCGCGCCCGATCACGCCCGACTGGCAGCCGTCGGGCGATGTGTACGATATCCTGCAACTGGCCTCCATCGACGAGGCCTTTGCCCGCGCGCAGCTCAGTGAATTTGTGCTGTACTGGCTGGACAGCAAACAGGTTCACGCGAGCTGGAACAGCAAGTTCCTGCACCATGTAAAATACCGCTGGGCCAGACGCCACCAGCAGCCGTGGCAAGGGGAGACCGATGGATTCATCGCAACACACACCGACCGTAGCTGGGCAGACGGGCTCTGAGCGCGAGGCAGTTATCGATGCGGTGAACCGGATGTTTGCCGAGTTTGCCCTCGTCTACCACAACCAGTACCAGAAAGCCTTTCCCGACAAGGAAAAGCTGATGTACGCCAAGCGTCTCTGGATGTCGCACCTGTCCGCTTACACGGCAGAGCAGATTCTGGCGGCAGGTCGTCAGGCCACCCATGAATCCGAATACTTGCCGACGGTGCGTGGTGTGCTGAAATACCTGGAAGCTGGCGTGGGTTTGCCGGATGCGCGCGATGCCTATCGCGAAGCCTGTCTCGCGCCATCCCCGAAGGTGGAGCAGTCCTGGTCGCATCCGGCGGTGTATCTGGCCGGTCTTGCCAGTGACTGGTTTTTCCTCGCCAGCCAGCCGGAAAAAACGGCATTCCCTGTGTACGAAAAACATTACCGCGAGCTGTGTGAGCGCGTCGCGCGCGGTGAGGCATTGCATATCCCGGCAGTGCCGGCCTTGCCTGAGCAGATCCGCCAGCCGATGACACCGGAACAGCGTCACGCGGCGATGGAAGCCCTGCGCAAAACCGTCAAACTCTGACATCACGATTTTCCGCTTAGGTTGATCTGCATCTGTCGTGCAACGGGGCAGGTGCTAAGATTGTGCCTGTGATTTTCGGGTGGAGATGTAGTCGGTGTATTCAGGTTCTGAAACCCTCACGGTGGACTTTCTGGTGGTCGGCAGCGGTGCCGGCGGCATGACCGGTGCCATCCGTGCACACGATCTCGGTTTGCAAACCCTGCTGGTGGAAAAGAGCCCTTACTACGGCGGCACGTCGGCCATGTCGGGCGGCAGTATCTGGATACCCAACAACCACCTGATGGCCTCGGTCGGCGTCGAGGACAGCGAGGAAGAAGCGCTGTCCTACCTGAAAACCCTCACCCGGGGCGAAGTGGACGAATCCCGCTTGCAGGCCTTTGTCCGCAAGGGTGCCGATATGCTGCGCTACCTCGACCGCAGCGGTGACCTCAAGTGCGATCCCCTGCCAAAATACTGCGATTACTATCCTGACGTGCCTGGCGCCAAACCCGGTGCCCGCACGCTGGAAGCCAGCCGCTTCAGCTCGCTGAAGCTGGGGCTGGATCTGCGCCAGCTGCGACCGCCGCATCCGGCCTGCTGCACCTTCGGTTTGCTGCACATGACGGCTGCCGAGGCCTATCACGCCGTGCATGGCAACTGGCAGGGTCACGTTGCCATCTTCAAGAGCCTGTTCCTGTATTTGTTGGGCTTGCCCTTGCGATTGCTTGCGCCGCGCAGCACACGCCTGACGCTGGGCAATGCACTGGTCGCCCCGCTGCGGCTGGCGCTGAAAAAACGCGGTGTGCAGCTGTGGCTCAATAGTCCTGCCACAGAATTGCTGGTGGAGGACGGCCGTGTCACCGGTGCGATGGTGTCGCGCGATGGCCAGACGGTAAAGGTACTGGCGAGAAAGGGGGTGTTGCTGGCCAGTGGTGGCTTCGAGCATGACCCTGTCTTGCGGCAGCGCTACCTGCCACAGCCTACCAGGACCGAATGGTCAGCGGCCAATCCCTGCAACACTGGCGACGCCCTGAAAATGACCGAAGCCTTGCAGCCGGGTCTGGCGCTGATGGACGAAGCCTGGTGGACACCCGGCACCGTGGTGCCCGGCAGTGCGCAAGGCCATGCGCTGGTGTTCGAGAAAGGCATGCCGCACAGCCTGTTCGTCAACAGCCGGGGTGAGCGCTTTGTCAACGAAGCCTCGCCTTACATCGATGTCGTCAAGGGCATGTACGCCAATCACGAGGAAGGTGAGCGACGCGCTGTGCCGTGCTGGATGATTCTGGATGCCCAGTACCGGCGCAAGATTGCCATTGCCGGTGCGATCTATCCCGGCACCATCATGCCGGATTCGATGATTCCCGAACGCTACTGGAATCGACTGATCTACAAGGGCGATACCTTGTCAGCACTCGCCCACCAGATCGGTGTCGATGCCCAGAACCTGCAACGCAGTGTCAGCCGTTTCAATCGCTTTGCCGAGACCGGTGTCGATGAGGATTTCGGCCGCGGTGGCAATGCCTGTGATCGCTACTACTCTGACCCTTCGCGCAAACCGAACCCCAACCTCGGTGCACTGGAGAGTGGGCCGTTCTACGCGGTGCCGGTGGTGGCGGGCGATATCGGCACCAAGGGTGGATTGCTCACCAACGCGGAAGCGCAGGTCTTGCGCACCGATGGCAGTGTGATCGACGGCCTGTTTGCCTGCGGTAATTGTTCGGCAGCGGTGATGGGTCGTTCCTACGCCGGTGCGGGATCCACACTTGGCCCGGCGATGACATTCGGATTTGTTGCAGCGGAAACAGCTGCGCGGGAAAAGGCCGTACAGGAAAAATCAGCATGAATATTCTGGTGGTGGGTGGTGCCGGTGTTACCGGTACGGTGATCGTACGTGAATTATTGCAGCGCGGTTGCAAGGTGACGATCTTGCATCGCGGTTTGCACAAACCGGATCTGCCGGATGCCGTCGAACGCATCATTGCCGATCCGAATGATAAAGCGTCATTGGCAGTTGCACTCGAGGGAAAACAATTCGATGTGGCGATTGCGATGTACGGTCGCTTGCGTCACGTTGCGAATGCATTGGCAGGCAAAACCACGCGACTGATTTCTGTTGGCGGCGCTGCACCCGTTTACAAGGGCTGGGGCGATATGATGGCGCCGAACCCGTGGGAGACCACGCAACCGACGCCGTTGTTTTTGGCAGAAGACCATCCATTGGCGAGTGCGGAAACGGATGACCGTTTTTCACAAATGGTGCGCAAGACCGAAGCAGAAGTGATGGCGTTGCATCAGCAAGCTGTTTTCAATGTCACGCATTTCCGTTATCCGTTGGTGTACGGTCCGAATAATATTTGCCCGGCTGAATGGGGATTGATTCGTCGTGCGCGCGACAATCGCAAGCCGCTCATTTTACCTGCTGGTGGTTTGACGATGGTGTCGCGTGGTTTTGCAGAAAATGTTGCGCATGCGATTGTGTTGGCAGTGGAAAATCCCACGGCTTCTGCTGGCCAGATTTACAATATCTGCGATGACCGTGTGTTGTACAACCAGCAATGGATTTCGTTGCTGGAAGATATCTTGCAACATAAATTTGAAACCGTATCGATTCCGTTCGACGCGCTGCCTGCCGGTTTCCGCGCCACGCCACCACAATTGTTGTATCGCCACCATTGCGTGCTCGATATCAGCAAAATCAAACAGCAACTCGGTTATCGCGAT
>DAOMGE010000003.1:0-51647 GCA_035430165.1 Pseudomonadales bacterium
CCGGCGCGCAATATCCGTTGACGATTGATCCGACGGTGGGGGATGAGAATTGGGTGAGTATGGGAGGTATCCCGGGTGCCAATGGCAGTGTTAACGCCATTGTTCGTAGTGGCACTGATATTTATGTGGGTGGAGATTTTACTGTTGTCGGTGATGTTCTGGCGAATCGTATTGCCAAATGGAATGGCAGTGTGTGGATTGCATTGGGTGGAGGTACTAATAATGTTATTCGCACATTGGCAGTCGACAGTATTGGTAATCTTTATGTGGGTGGCGATTTCACGGCTGCTGGAGGCGTAGGGGCAAATCATATCGCCAAGTGGAATGGTAGTGTCTGGAGCACTTTGGGTCTGGGATTGAATAACACGGTTAACACCTTGGCATTTGATGGCAGTGACAATCTTTATGCGGGTGGTTTATTCACTATGGCTGATGGTATGGCAGCAAATTACATAGCCAGATGGGACGGCAGTGCATGGGGTGCGATTGGTGCAGGCGTGAATAACACAGTCAATGCGCTGTATGTTGGTAGTGGCAACAAACTTTACGCAGGTGGTAATTTCACCACGGCGGGCGGTGTGGCTGCGAATTACATTGCAACGTGGGATGGCGGTACATGGAATGGCGTTGGTACCGGTATGAATAATACGGTTAACGCGCTGATTTTTGACGGCAACGGTAATCTTTACGCAGGCGGTTCTTTCACTACAGCAGGCGGCATTGTGGCAAATAGAATTGCCAAGTGGGGTGGCAGTGGGTGGAGTGCCTTGGGTGGAGGCATGGATAATGGCTCTGTTTACACATTGGCTGTCGGAAGTGGCAATACGCTCTATGCAGGTGGGTCTTTCAACACTTTCCTTGGTGGGCCAGTTGCGAATTATGTAGCGAGATGGAGTGGCAGTACATGGAGTGCTTTGAGTGCGGGGATGACTGGCAATGTTTACTCATTGGCTGTAGATGGTAGCGGTAATGTTTATGCGGGAGGCAAATTCGCCACTTATGGGGCATTGGATAACATTGCCAAGTGGAATGGCAGCGCGTGGGGCAGTTTGGGTTCGGGCATGTCGCCGGATATTTACGCAATGGTTGTAGATAGCAAAGGAGCTCTGTATATCAGTGGGGATATTTTCAATGTTGCAGGTGGTCCGATTAACAGAGTTGCCAAGTGGGATGGAAGTGTCTGGCGCACTTTGGGTTCTGGTATTCAAGGAAGTGTTTTTGCGCTAGCCGTAGATGGCGTTGACAGACTTTACGCAGGTGGTAGTTTCACTACGGCAGGTAGTGTTTCTGCGAATTTTATTGCCATGTGGGACGGGACTGCATGGAATGCTGTTAGTGCTGGTATGAATAATACGGTTTATACGCTAATAGCTGATGGCAACAGCAATCTTTATGCAGGCGGTTCTTTTACCGTGGCAGGTGGTGTGCCTGCGAATTATGTTGCCAAATGGAATGGTAGTGCGTGGAGTGCCCTGAGTACTGGCTTGAATGGAACTGTCAGGGCATTGGCTATAGATAGCAGTGGTGCTCTTTATGCGGGAGGTGCATTTACCTCAGCAGGGGGGGCAACGGTGAATAATATTGCTAAATGGAATGGCAGTACTTGGAGTGCCTTGAGTACAGGTATGAATAATACTGTTCAGGCGCTGATTGGTGATGGCAATGGTAATCTTTACGCAGGCGGTTCTTTCACTACAGCAGGCGGTGTTGCAGCGAATTACATTGCCAAGTGGAATGGCAGTGCCTGGAATGCATTGGGTGCAGGGCTAAGCAATAATGGCTTCGTTCGAGCACTTGCTATAGCAAACAATAATATTTATGCAGGCGGATATTTCGCGTCTGCAGGCGGAGTGGTAACGAATAGTATTGCGAAATGGGATGGCAGTGAGTGGACTGCCTTGGGCTCAGGTCTGGATCTGTATAGCACAGTTTACTCTCTGGCTTTTGATAAAGGCGGTAATCTCTACACGAGCGGATGGTTCACTATAGCGGGTGACAAAGCTTCTGGTTTCCTTGCCAAATGGCTAGTGCCAGATTCTGACAGCGATGGTGTCAATGATTCTCTTGATGCATTTCCCAATAACGCCGCTGCCACTACTGATGCAGACCACGATGGTTTGCCGGATTTCTGGGTGCAGCCAAATACTTTCAATTGTTCACCTGCTGCAACAACCTGCAACACTTTGACGCTGGATACAACGCCGCCGCCGATGGTGTTGAATACAAATTACAAAGGTTCATCCATACGCGAATTGCAAACGTTGCAGTAACGCGACAAGCCCTCTCCCGGCGCTTCGCGCCACCCTCTCCCCAAATGGGAGAGGGTTGTTAATGCGCTTCATCCCAGTTATTGCCGATGCCGGTATCGACGACCAGCGGCACGTGCAAATCCGCGGCGCCTGACATCAGTTTGCAGACGTTTTTGCGCAAGGTTTCTGTGTCGGCAATGGCGACTTCAAACACCAGTTCATCGTGAACCTGCATGATCATGCGCGCATCAATGCCGGATTTTGCCAGCCAGTGATCGACGCTGATCATGGCGCGTTTGATGATATCGGCGGCTGTGCCTTGCATCGGCGCGTTGATAGCAGTGCGTTCTGCGGCTTGCCGGATGCCGGCGTTTTTTGCGCGGATATCCGGCAAATACAAACGGCGACCAAACAGTGTTTCGACGTAACCTTTTTCCGCTGCGTGGGCACGTGTCTCTTCCATGTAACGCAAGACACCGGGATAACGCGAGAAATACAGATCGATATATTCCTGTGCCTGCGCGCGACCGGTTTGTAATTGTTTCGCCAGGCCAAATGCAGACATGCCGTAAATCAGGCCGAAATTGATTGCTTTTGCGCTGCGGCGCTGTTCGTGCGTCACGCGATCCACTGCCACGCCAAATACTTCGGCAGCGGTAGCGCGGTGGATGTCGAGGCCTTTGGCAAACGCGTCGCACAAACCGGCATCGGCGGACAAATGCGCCATGATGCGCAATTCGATTTGCGAATAATCCGCTGCGAGAATCCGGTAACCCGGTGGTGCAATAAACGCCTGTCGCACGCGGCGACCTTCTTCGGTGCGCACCGGGATATTCTGCAAATTCGGATCCGTGGATGACAAGCGGCCTGTGGCAGCAACCGCCTGATGGTATGACGTGTGCACACGGCCGGTGGTGGCATCCACCATCTGCGGCAATTTATCCGTGTAAGTGGATTTCAGTTTGCTGACGCCACGGTATTCCGTGATGACTTTCGGCAGCGGATAATCCAGCGCCAGTTCCGCCAGCACCGGTTCAGCGGTGGAGGGCTGGCCGGTCGGTGTTTTTTTCAACACGGGCAGTTGCAGCTTGTCGTACAGGATTTCACCGAGTTGTTTCGGTGAGCCGAGATTGAATTCCTGTCCCGCCAGCTGGAAGGCTTCCTGTTGCAAGGCGTGCATGCGCTCACCGAGTTCAATACTGTGCGTGTGCAATAATTTTGCATCCACCAGCACGCCATTGCGTTCGATGTGTGACAACACCGGCACCAGTGGCATTTCGATATCGAGCAAAACACGTTGCAGGGATTTTTCGGCTGCAATTTGCGGCCACAGCACTTCATGCAAGCGCAGGGTGATGTCGGCATCTTCTGCGGCATAAAACGCCGCTTTTTCCAGGTCGATCTGGTTGAACGTCAGCTGGTTACTGCCTTTGCCGGCAATTTCTTCAAAACCGACGGTGGTGTAGTCGAGATATTTTTTGGCGAGATCATCCATGTTGTGGCGCGTGGCAATCGAATCCAGCACATAGGATTCCAGCATCGTGTCGTACAGTAAACCGCGCAGGGTGATACCGGCGCGTGCCAATACATTCATGTCATATTTGCCGTGTTGCATGACTTTTTTATGCGCGTCACTTTCCAGCAAGGGCTGCAGTTTTTTCAGCACGTCGTTGCGCGGTAACTGCGCCGGTGCGCCGAGATAATCGTGCGCCAGCGGCAAATAGGCGGCGTCACCAGGTGCAACAGCAAACGAAATGCCGACAATGTCCGCTTGCATGTAATCGAGGCTGCTGGTTTCGGTGTCGAGCGCGAAATAGTCTGCGGCGTACAATTTATCCAGCCAGCGTTGCAGATCCTGTTCGGTCAGAATCGTTTCATATTTTGCATCAGGGGTAATGACCCCTCCGTCACTTCGTGACACTTCCCCTATTGCATAGGGGAGGATTGGCGTCTCACCCTGCGAAGTAGGGGGAGTGCCCCGAAACGGCGAGGGGGTCATGACGTCGATATTTTGCATGCTGTCAGGTTTGGCAGTAACGGCAGCAATCACATCACCGCCGCGCGCCAGTTCGGCGTGCCAGCTCCTGAATTCCAGTTCGCGAAAAAGTTGTTCCAGCAGCGCACGATCCGGTTCTTGCGGCTTCAGGTCGTGCCAGTTTTGCGGTAAGTCGACATCGGTCTTGATGGTGGCGAGCTGTTGTGACAGCGGCAGGAACTCCACGGCAGCGCGCAGGTTTTCGCCGATCTTGCCGCCAATTTTTTCTGCATTGGCGATCACGTTTTCCAGTGTCCGGTATTCCTGCAACCATTTGACGGCGGTTTTCGGGCCGCATTTTTCCACGCCGGGAATGTTGTCGACTTTATCGCCCATCAACGCGAGGTAATCGACAATCTGTTCCGGTGCAATGCCGAATTTTTCGATCACACCGTCGCGATCCATCACGGTATTGGTCATGGTGTTGACCAGCGTGACGTGCGGGCCGACCAGTTGTGCCATGTCCTTGTCGCCGGTGGAAATCAGCACTTCGTGTTTGTGTTCGCGCGCCTGCATCGCCAGTGTGCCGATCACATCATCGGCCTCCACGCCATCGACAATCAGCAGTGGCAAACCCATGGCGCGGATAATGTCGTGCAACGGTTGCACTTGTGAACGCAAGTCATCCGGCATCGGCGGGCGATTGGCTTTGTAGGCCGGAAACATGTCATTGCGGAAAGTGCCGCCCTTGGCATCAAACACCACGGCCATCGCACTGTGTGGATATTGTTTGCGCAAACTGCGCAGCATATTCACCACACCCTTGACGGCGCCGGTAGGTTGGCCGGTTGATGTTGTGAGTGGCGGCAATGCGTGAAACGCGCGATAAAGATACGAAGAGCCGTCGACAAGAATGCAGTCGGCGTGGGCGATATCGGCTTCTGTCATGACAGCTCTTTTCATGACAAGTAGGCCGACGCGTCAGCGACATCCAGCTGTTCCGGCAACAACGAGCTTTGTGCGTATTTTTCCCACACACGGCTGCGCACGAACAGGTCAAACAGGTCGGGATCGATATGGTTGTCCTGCCGCATTTTTTTCAGGATGCCGAGTGCCTGGCTGATTTTCATCGGCGGTTTGTATGGCCGGTCACGCGCAGTGAGTGCTTCAAAAATATCCGCGATGGCCATCATGCGTGCAGGCAAGGACATCTGTTCGCGTTTGAGACCGCGCGGGAAACCGGTGCCGTCCATTTTTTCGTGATGGCCGCCGGCGTATTCCGGTACGCGGCGCAATTTTTTCGGGAAGGGCAGGGATTCCAGCATGTCGATAGTGACGGACATGTGGTTATTGATGACCTTGCGTTCCTCGCCCGTCAAGGTGCCGCGCTCGATGCACAGGTTATAAATTTCTTCGTCGGTGAGTATCGGTTGCGAATTTCCTGCCGCATCGATCCACTGTGTGTGGGCGATGGCAGCGACGCGTGCGCGCGCTTCCGGCGACATGAATTCGCCGCCCTTGTTGGCGGTGTTGATGAACTGGCGATCGGCTTCCAGTTGCGCGAGTTCAGCATCCAGTCCGGCTTGCAGCGATTCGCGTGCCGCCGGATTCCCGGCCATCGAACCATCAGCGATTGCCTGGTAGAACGCTGTGAATTTTTGCTGGCGCAGTGCAGCAAATCGCACGTTGATGGTTTCGATGCCGTCCTGCATCAGGTGCAGTTTGGTGGCCTTGTCCAGCACGGAATCCGGTGTCGACAATTTGCCGCAATCGTGCAACCACGCCGAAACGCGCAGCTCATACCATTCGTCTTCGGTGAGATGGAAATCGTGGAAAACGGTTTCATCAGCGCAAGCGGCCTGCGCAATCAACTCCATCAGCAACGGCACTTTCTGGCAGTGTGCCGAAGTGTGGCGCGACTTGGCGTCAATCGCCTGTGCAATCGCGCGGATAAACGCATCGAGCAGGTTTTTCAGTTCCTGTACCAGGATCAGGTTGTTCAGGGCAATCGCGGCATAGGAAGACAGTGCTGCCACCAGGGATTCATCCCGCAATGAAAACGGTGTGACTGTGTTGTCGCGGATATCGCGGGCGTTGATCAATTGCAGTACACCGACCACATCATTTTCATGATTCAGCAAGGGCACGGCCAGAAACGATTGCGAGTGATAACCGGTTTTTGCATCGAAGGCCTTGGTGCCGGAAAAATCGAAATCGGTATTGGTGTAGGCATCGGCAATGTTGGCGACTTTGCGTTTCAATGCAGTGCAGGTGGCGACGTTGTGCAGGTTTTCCTTGCCGTCTTCCAGGTAAAGTGGCAGCGGCGGCAGTGTGACGTCCTCACCTGTTGCACCGCCCATGTTGATCTTGAGCGTGTCGTTCAATACCAGCGCAAATTCCAGGCGTGGCGATTGCATGTCATCTTTCAGCAGGTAAAGCGTGCCGCCATCTGCATTGGTGAGCAGTTTGGCTTCGCGCAGGATGCGTTCGATCAGCGCGCGCGTGTTCGGTTCTCCCGACAATTCAATCAGCAAGTCTTTTTGTTGTTCGGCGAGCAACTGGTTGTCGAGCGCAATGGCGGCGAACACGGAAAGTGCTTGCACGGCAGGCTCCAGTTCCGGTGCAAACGGCACGATATTGCCGTCGGCATCGGTCGCGTTGATCAGCTGGAAAATCCCGATGACGCGACCGGTTTCGCTGATCAGGGGAACTGCCATGAACGATTGCGAGTGATAACCGGTTTTGGCATCGAATGCGCGCGTGCCGGAAAAATCGAAACGTGATTCGCGGTAGGCATCCGCAATATTCACGAGTGTGCGGTGGTGATAGGCCCAGGTTGCGATGTTGTGCTCATTCACCGATTTGTGTTCAGCATCACTGAACAGCGCGACAGGTGGGAAAACGGTTTTGTGGCGGCTGTGCGTATCGTGGGTGATGCCGAGGGACTGGTTGCGCACGATGATGAAATCAAGGTGGTCGTCGTGTCCCCTGGCATCCTGGCGCACCAGGTAGAACGTGCCGCCATCGGCACCGGTGATGTCCTGTGCTTCGTCGAGGATGATTTCACACAGGCGGTAAATGTCTTTCGAGGCAGTGATTTTCTGCGCAGTGCGTAGCAAGCGGCGATAGAGTTCTACGGGCATATCCTTGTGCAGGGCTTCGCTCATCATCATTGCATACCGGGAAGGTGGGGTTCGCTGCATTCTAGCAGTGTCGGTGAATGCGCCAAACTCCTATACTGTGCAGACGGTCGGTTTACAGAATGTGTCGGGAATATGGCGTTTTTTTTACGGAAAAAAATCACGGAAATTCGCGCCATTGTCGCCCTGGGGCTGACAATCACGTTTGTGATTGCTGTTGGCGAGTTTTCGACCGGTTTTGGTGCGCGTGTGATGCAGCGGCTGGATTTGCTGATGTACGACCTGCGCTTCCAGTTGCTGCTGCCCTACACCAGCCACGTGCCCTCGGCGCAGCGGATTGTCATCATCGACCTGGATGAGCGCAGCCTGAAAGAGGTCGGCCACTGGCCGTGGAGTCGCAAGACCGTCGCGCAACTGGTAGACAAACTGGCGGCCGCCGGGGTCGTGAGTGTCACCTTCGACGTGGTGTTTTCCGAGCCTGAACCGAATATGGCACAGGAAATCGGGCAGTCCAGCGAGGCTGCCCCTATCGCCAGGCAGCTGCAACAGCTGGCCCCCCGGTTTGATTACGACCAGCAGATGGCGGGCAGCATCAGCAAGCTGGATGTGACCCTGGGTTATATCCTGCACCACGAGGCGTTTGTCAGTGGTGAGATGCCACCTGGCAATATTGATATGGCCCCCGAGTTGGTCAGGCAGAGCAAGCTCGACCAGTACGCCGGGCACACGGTGAATATTCCCGTCTTGCGGGAGGCGGCCCGTGGACAGGGGTATATCAACGGGGATCCGGATGACGATGGTATTGTGCGGCGCGCGCCCCTGGTGCTGCGACACGATGACCAGCTCTATCCCAGCCTGGCACTGCAGACGGCCATGACCTATCTGTTGATTGACCGGATCACACCGGAATTCATCACCGACAACGGACAGGTGTTGATGCAAAGCCTGAAGCTGGGTGACAAGCAGATCCACACCGATGAAAAAGGCCAGATGCTGGTGCCTTATCGCGGGCGGCGCGGCAGTTTCCCCTACATCTCCGCCGTGGATGTCTTGCGCGGCACGGCGGATGCCAGCGTGCTCAGCGGCAGTATCGCGATGGTGGGCACCTCGGCGGTGGGACTCGTTGATTTACGGACCACACCGATGGGTGCGATGTATCCGGGTATCGAGAGCCAGGCCACCATCGTGGATGCGCTGTTGCGGGGTGAAGCACCCTACAAGCCCGATTACGCCATGGGTGCCAGTTTTGCCGGCATCGTGGGGATGGGATTATTACTGAGCCTGCTCTTGCCATTGTTGGGTCCTGCCTTGATGACGCTGCTGGGTCTGGGCTCATTGGTGGTGATTACGACAGTCAATTTCTGGCTGTGGCAGGTGCACGGCCTGGATTTGCCGATTTCAGGCCCACTGGTGACCGTGCTGCTGTTGTATGTCGTCAACCTTTCTTCCGGTTTTTTCTCGGCGGCGCATAAAAAAGAACAGATCCAGGGCATGTTCGGACAATACGTGGCGCCGGCGCATATCCAGAAGTTGCTGGATGATCCTGCAGCACTGTCTTTCACCGGTGAGAGCAAAAAAATGACGGTGCTGTTTTCCGATATCCGCAGTTTTACCAATATGTCGGAAACCTTGTCGGCGAACGATTTGAAAAACCTGCTGAACCGTTATTTCACACCGATGACCGAAATTATTTTTGAACAACTGGGAACGGTGGATAAATACGTCGGCGACATGATCATGGCGTTCTGGGGCGCGCCGCTGGATGACCCGCAGCATGAAAAACATGCTGTCATGGCGGCGTTATTGATGTTGCAGAAACAGGCACAATTGCGCGAGGAATTCCGTGCGCTGGGTTTGCCGGAAATTTTTACGGGCATCGGCGTCAACACGGGCCAGATGAATGTCGGCGACATGGGTTCGCAATACCGTCGCGCGTACACCGTGCTGGGTGACGCTGTGAATCTCGGGTCGCGACTGGAAAGTATTACCAAATTTTACGGTGTGCAATGTCTGGTGAGCGAAAGCACTTACGCTGCGACGAAAGACGATTTTGTCTGGCGTGAAATTGATTACATGATTGTGAAGGGCAAGAAAGAACCGATACATGTTTACGAGCCGCTGGCTCTGGTGGGTGAAGCCAATGAAGTGCTGTTGCGCCACGTGAAGGCATACACACTGGCACGCGATGCGTATCTCGACAGGCAATGGGATGTGGCACAACAGGGATTTTCAGGATTGGCAGCAGAAGCGCCCGATTTCAGCAAGTTGTGTGCGATCTATCTGGGCAGGATAGAACAGTACCGCAAAGAAAAACTGCCAGATACCTGGTGTGGTATCTGGCAGCATACGGAAAAATAATTCCTGTAATCAGCTTGCTGCGTTAGTTGTAGCAGCCGTAGGGATCCATCCTGCAAGAACAGTAGTAGTCATTCGGCGCACAGGCGGATGGAACTTCGCCATCACCCTGTATGCCTGGCGGTGGGCTGTTGATGATGTTGATGATGTCGCCGCCGAGATCAAACACGGCGCCGCCATTGCCATCGCTGTGCCAGGTTACATTGTCTGGCAAGTCAGGCACGATACCGCGCAGGTAATCGAGTACATCTTGCGGTGGTGTTGATGGTTCAGACGGTACGCCACCGCGTTTGACGATAACAGCCAGGCCGGCAACATCCAGTTTGCGTTTCACGTTACTGCCGGTGACATCCACGCCACCTTCGCGCAATACAACGGTGGTGGTGCCATCTTTCGCCACATACACATCAAAGATCGTGCCGCGAATACCGAGTGTGGCCGTGGGCGTTTCCAGTTTGTAAGTGGATTTGTCGATGTGGCCGGAAATCGTACGCAAACCACCTTGTACCAGTGACAGCACAGCTTCATCTTTCTTGTCGCCCGATGCTTTTTGCGAATAGGCCTTCACCGCAAATTCAGCATTGGGGCCGAGCGCGATAACGGCACCGTCTTTCATGCGGACCTGCAACTGGCTTTCATTGCCGGTGGTAATGCGATCACCGACAAACACACCGCTGCGACGGGCAAGGGTGCGAGTCTGCTGGTCAGCACCCTGGGCATTGGCGGTGCCCATGGCCGACAGCACGATACCGGCTTCTTGTGTAGCGGCGTACGCCAGTTGCACCAGTGCCAGCAATCCGGCGACTGCCGCTGAAATGGCAGTGAACTGCAGTCTTTTTAATATCTTTTTGTCCGATGTGATTTTGCCTAACAGAGTAGTGTTTAGCATGATGTTGTCCTCATTCCCGTAGACTGTCAGAAGCTGTAGCGAATGCTGGTCTGGATCCAGCTGCGATCGTAGGTGTAGAAGCCGATGTCGCTGTCATGGCGACTGTAGCCCACCTCGGAACGCAACCTCACCGGACGTGTCAATTGCCAATCCCAACCTGCGGACAGTTGTTGCAGGGTGGCATCACGCGACTGGCCGATGAAAAATGGCTCAGTACCTTTCTGCTCGGTTTTTTCCAGGAACACGCGTCCGAACAACTGGTGCTGACTGTTCAGGAAGTAGCGTGTGTCGTAGAAAACACCGGCCATCTGGTTGGCGTTATAGCTGGCGCCACTGTTCAGCGCGTGTTCGTTGCCCACCAGTACACCGGCTGTGTGTTTGAAATCGCCAACCTGGATCATGCCGCCGCCCTGGGCGATGTACTGGCGCATGTCGCGCAGGTCATCATCGAATTGCAGGTCGTTCACAAAAACGTTGGCAAACAGATCCCAGCCGCCGTAGTCGTGGCCGAGCCAGTCAGCAGACAGGCTGTGTGTCTGGAAGTATTCGGAATCGCTGAGCTGGTTGTCAGCGAGCGACAGGGTGCCGCGGAAGGTGTGGCGTCCCATCAGTTTGTAGACACTGCCGCTGGCGCGATAGCTGCTGGCGTCCAGATTGTCGGAGCTCAGGTTGTTGCGGTAGTTGGCACGGCCGCGCAGCTCCATGCCGGTGGTCTCGTCAAACGGCTGGTAGTAATCCAGGCCCATTTGCTCCGAGTTGAACATATCTGTCTGGCGGCGGGCACCCGGACTGATCGTGATGGTAGTCGGCACGAACGGATTGAAAATCGGGTCATAGGCCGGGTTGGCGATGGTGTCGCTGCTGGATGTCTGGTTGATGTTGTTGTCATAGCCAACTGTGGCTTCCACAAATCCCATCAGCCTGCCAGCCTGACTGCCAGCTGTTGCGCCCACATAGCGGTTCACTTCACGCAGGATGTCGGCAGGCGGGTTGGATTGCTTGATCAGGTCGAACTGTTTTTTTGCACTGGCCTGGTCGCCGAGCTTGTAGTACGCCTCACCGAGTGCCAGACGCGCGCTCAGGTTACCCGGATCCGCAATCAACACGCGCTCCAGGGAAAACTGGGCTTCGCTGTAGCGCTGCTGGCCGAGTGCCAGGGTGCCGTAGAGGTAATCAAAGGCGGGATCGGATTCGTACTGCGGACGCATCTGCTGCGCTTGCTGCCACGCTGCCTGCTTGTCACCTGCTGCCACCCGGTTGCGCAGGCTGGCGAGATCATCTGCGCCTGCAGCCCAGGCTGTGGTGCCTGTTGTTAACGCGATAGCCATTGCCAGTGGCTTCAGATATTTATCCATGCCCGAACTCCTCGTCTGTGTTAATAAAAAATCTAATGGAAACTGTTTACCTGATGTGTACTAGCTGTGCTGTGCATTGCCCGCGTCCAGGAATGCCGGTTTTTCGCCGCCGCCATGTACCAACAGGCTGCTGCCGCTAATGTAGGAAGCCATGGGGGATGCCAGGAAAACACAGGCATTGCCAATGTCTTCCGGAGTGGCCAGTCGATTCAGGGGCACGGTGGCTTCAACCGCAGCAATGCCCTGATCGTCCCCGTAATGCAAATGCGCCTGCTCGGTGCGAATCATGCCACAGGTCACGCCCACCACGCGAACTTTCGGCGCCCACTCCACGGCGAGTGAACGCGTCAGGTTCAGCAAGCCGGCCTTGGCTGCGCCGTAGGCAGCCGTGCCAGGTGAGGGTCGTTCGCCAGAAACGCTGGCGATATTCACAATCACACCGCCTTCCGCCTGTTGCTGCATGATGCGGTTGGCAGCTTGCGCAAAATTCAGCGGTGCCAGCAGGTTAAGCGCAATAATCTTTTCCGAAAACCGCGGACTCGCTGTGGCGGCATCGGTATGCGGCGCACCACCCGCATTATTGACCAGCACATCCAGTCGGCCAAAGGTCGTTTTGGCATATTCCGCGACTTTGTTGATCTGTTCGACATCACGTACATCTGCGGCAACAAAATACGCCTGGTTGCCGTTCACAGCAGGCAGGGATTCCAGCTCGCTGCGGCTGCAGATAATGACCGTAGCGCCGCGCGCCAGAAAGCATCGGGTAATGCCCAGGCCAACACCTTTGCCGCCGCCGGTGATAACAACCACTTTGCCTTTGAAATCGAGTTCGTTCATATAAAGTCCTGAAAAATATTTATCGATGGCGATTATTTGCCCGTGAAGACGGGCCTGCGTTTTGCCAGGAACGCATGGATGCCTTCCTGTCCGTCACAACAGGCGGCAAGATGGGCGATGCCCTGGCCCTCCAGCGCCATTTGCGCCTCGAGCCCGTTTTCATAGCTGACGGCCAGTAATTTCTTGACGGTGCCGATCGCCTGCGTGGCGCCGGAAGCCAGTTGCAGCGCCAGATCCTGCACTTCGGCCATCAGGCCATCAGTGGCGCAGACACGCGTCACCAGACCCCAGTCCAGGGCTTCTTCAGCGCTCAGGCGGCGGTTGCTGATCATCAGTTCCTGCGCGCGCCGCAAACCGACCAGTCGCGGCAGGAAGTAGCTGGCACCACCGTCCGGGCTCAGTCCTGCGGCGGTATAGGCCATGGTGAACCTGGCAGATTCCGAGGCGAGCACGAAATCGCCCGCCATGGCCAGACTGAAGCCCGCACCGGCAGCGACCCCATTGACCGCGACAATCACCGGCACGCGCATGCGGACAAACCGGCCGATGGCGGCATGCAGGTAGATGGTGAGTTCGTGGATGCGTTCACTGATGGCATCGCCGTAATCGGCAAAGGCCTTGAGGTCGCCTCCTGCAGAAAAGAAATTACCGGCACCTGTCAGCACCACGACGCGGATATTTTCGTCCTGGTCGCAGCGCAGTGCCACATCCATCAATTCCCGGCCCATCGTCATATCCATGCCGTTGGCGTCGTCAGGGCGATTGAGCGTGATGCGTGCAATGCCGTTGGTGATTTCAAACAGTAGTGCGGTGTAAGAAGTGCTCATCAGTGCGGGTGCCTGTAGGGAAAATCACATGCTAATGACGGGTTATGGCCGGATCAAGCGCGCAGCTTGTCGGCTACCACCGAGTTGAGGAAAAACACACCGGCCAGCAAGACAATCGCGGGCCCCACCGGGCTGTTGGCAAACCAGGACAATAACAGGCCGCCGACGACAGCAAACACGCCGGTGATGCTGGCGAACACGGCCATCTGTTCGGGTGATCGCGCGTGGCGTTGGGCAATGGCTGCGGGAATAATCAACAAGGATGTCATCAGCAGTACGCCAACCACTTTCATGGCTACTGCCACGGTCAGCGCCATCATGATCATCAATGCCGTGCGTGTACGCCCGACGTTGATACCTTCTGCCTGTGCCAGTTCTTCGTGAACGGTAATCGCGATCAGCGGCTGCCAGAAACGCCACAAGCATATCGCCAATACCAGTAAAAGAATGCCAAGCATCGCGACATCACGCGAGGACACGGCGAGCAAGTCGCCGAATAACAGCGCATCGAGATTGACGCGCAAACCCGGCAATGCCGCCAGCAATACCAGACCGCCGGCGAGCAGTGTGTGTGACAGGATGCCGAGCAATGTGTCACTGGAAAAACGTGAGCGGGATTGCAGGTACACGAGCAACAAGGCGAGCAGCAGGCCCGCGCATAACACGGTGAGTGTCGTTGGCAATTTGCACCACAAACCGATGGCAACACCGAGCAAGGCGCTGTGTGAAAGGCTTTCACCAAAATACGCCATGCGCTGCCACACCACAAAACAACCGAGTGGCCCGGCGAGTAATGCTGTGCCGATACCGGCCAGCAAGGGCAGCAATAGCATGTGCAGATTTGCTGCGCTCATTAAAAATTCAGTCATGCGTACAATCCTTGTGATCGTGTGCCTGACTGTGTGTGTGAGCGTGGCGGCATGCGCCGGCTACGTTGCCATGCAAATCGTGATCATGGTCGTGATGGTGTGTGTACACCGCAATGTCTTCAGCAAATTGCTTGCCGAACAACTGCAGGTATTCCGGATGCTGGCTGACGTGCTCCGGATGTCCCTGGCAACAGATGTGCTGGTTGAGGCAAATCACAGTGTCTGTCGCTGCCATCACCAGATGGAGATCGTGCGAGACCAGCAATACGCCACAACCATAGCGATTGCGCAAGTCGGCAATCAGGCGATAGAGATCGGCTTGTCCGCAAACATCGACGCCCTGTGCAGGTTCGTCGAGCACCAGCAGTTGCGGCTTGCGCAACAGCGCGCGCGCCAGCAACACGCGTTGCAATTCGCCACCGGATACCTTGTGCAGCGATTGTTGTAAAAGATTGCTTACGCCGGTTTCTGCCAGTGCGTGACTGATGGCCTGCTGGTCAGCGCCAGTCTGTCGCAGGAAGCGTTGCACAGTGATAGGCAACAAAGGATTCAGTGTGAGTTTTTGTGGCATGTATCCGACGCGCAATTGTTCGGCGCGTTGCAGTGTGCCGCTGGTAATCGCTATCAAACCGAGCAGGGCCTTCAACAATGTGGTTTTGCCGGCGCCATTCGGGCCGATAATGGTGACAATCTCGCCTTCATGTAAGTCGAGATGAATGTGATCCAGTAGCGTGCGATGACCATCCTGTACGCACAAGTCTTTCGCGGCCAACAACAATCGGTCAGCAGTCTCGGTCGTGTTAATGGGCTGGGTTGTTGCAGTGGGCATAAGCTCAAATACCATCAAGGATGGCAGTCGCGTTGAAAGCGGTGATAATAGCGCACCGTTGCCTGTAGCGTCGCCGTTTTTATGATTCCTGTTTCTCGTTACCGATCAAGCCATCGCCTTGCAAGATTTTTTTGCGGATTATTGTTGTTGTCGGCAATCCCGCGTTTGCACGCTGCAGAGCCCGTGGTGTTGGTCACTCTCAAACCGCTGGCGTGGGTGGTGCAGTCGCTGGCGCCGGCCAATGCAGAGGTGCAAATCCTGTTGGCGGATGGCCAGTCACCGCACGATTACCAGCTCAAGCCTGCCGACGTGTCGCACATCAATGCCAGTTCGCTGCTGGTCTGGACAGGCCCCGGCATGGAGCCGTGGTTGCAGCAGGTTGCGGCGCGTTTGCCGGCAGAAAAAAATCTTGTCCTGCTGCCGGGTTCAGTTGATGACGACGAAGAGGAACACGGGCATGAACATGCAGCAAGTATATTGACAGCAACCGATGTGGATCGTGATGCGCACGTGTGGCTGGATCCGCTGGCGATGCGCACACTGGCACCTGTCATTGCCGCGCGCCTGCAACGCGTGTATCCCGGCCGGGAGGCAGATATTTCGTCAAGGCTCGCGCAATTCCAGAAAGATATGACGGCAATCGATGCAGAAATGTCGGCGAAATTTGCGCCGGTTGCTGCGCGCGGTTTTGTGGTGTACCACGACGGCTACAGCCGACTGGTGCAGCATTACGGTTTGCAGCAACGCGCAGCAGTCTGGCACCACGAGAGTGTGCCAGCTGGTGCCAGGGAGCGTGCGGCCTTGCTGAAATTATTGAACAGCGGGGATGTTGCCTGCCTGTTTTACGAGCCTGAGCATGGGCGTGATGTTGTCAATAACTGGCTCGGCAATGCAGCGAAACATGTGAAGATGGTGGAGCTGGATCCGCTCGGGCAGAACATCAGGCCGGATGCAGGTGCCTACAGGATTTTCTTGCGAACATTATCGGCGCAGATGGCGGATTGCTTGCGTTGATAACGCGCATGCAGCCAGTGAAAGTTTTTTAATGCGGGCAGGACTGGTTTACATCGCTGTCTGTTTGTCGGGCGCTCTGGATAATGTTGTTGTAGGCCGTGTCATGGTCTTTTCCTTGCGCGTGTTGCCTGGAAAGTAATGTCGAAAATACAGGTCCGTCTGCGTCGCCGTATTTCACCAGATCGCGCAAGCGCAGTATGCCGATTTCCCAGTGGTTATCCATCGCATCGCGTGCGACCAGCCTTGCATGGTGCCGCCAGGCGAAAGCACATTGCGCGCGCAGCGCCAGCGGCAGCATGCGTTGTTGCCATTCGTTGTTTTTGCTTGCAAGTTGTGCGGTTGCGGCAAGATAGCGCTGGCGGATATCACAGTCTGTTACCGGTTTGCTGGTAGCAAAGTCGCGATCAATCTCTGCCATGTCAGCACGACAGGCATCAGGAATCGCGGCAGGATTTTCGTTGGCGGGTGTGAAGCCGAGCCATGCAACGAGGATGATGACAGAGGATGAAAAAAAACCTGCACAGACGACAGAAAGCCTGCGCAGGTTTTTTCTTGCGGGCGACGTTGAGGCGGTCATCGACAGCGTATGCGTCCGGGCGGATCAGGTCTTGCCCAGTGCGCGGTCGCGCAGTACAAACTTCATGACCTTGCCGGTTGCGTTAAGCGGGAAGGCATCGACAATTTCCACGCGGCGCGGCACTTTGTAATTCGCCATATTCTGTTTACACCACGCGACCACTTTTTCTGCGGTGAGATCGCTGCCAGCGCGCGGCACAATGTACGCCATTGCCACTTCGCCCATACGTTCGTCAGGGATGCCGATAACGGCAGATTGTGCGACGCCTTCGCACGTGGCGAGCATGTTTTCAATTTCAGCGGGATAACAGTTGAAGCCGCCGACGATAAACATATCTTTCATGCGATCGGTAATTTTCAGGTAACCGTTGGCATCCATGACGCCGATATCGCCGGTGTGCATCCAGCCGTCTTTATCAATGGTTTTCGCGGTTTCTTCGTCGTTATTGAAATAGCCTTGCATCACGTTGTAGCCACGCACCACAATTTCACCGGGTTCACCGCGTGCCACTTCCTCGCCGTTTTCATTCACGCAACGCACCTCGACATCGGGAATCGCGCGACCGGAGGTGGTGGCAATGATTTCCGCATCATCGCCATCACGGCACATGGTCACCATGCCGCAGCTTTCGGTGAGGCCGTACGCCGTCAGTACGGTCTTGAAACCCATTTCGTTACGCATCTGGTGAATCAGTGCAACAGGAATCGCCGCTGCGCCGGTGACGGCGAGTCGCAAACAGGAAATATCAAAATCTTTCAGGTTCGGTGTGGCGAGAATGGTCTGGTACAAGGTCGGTGGGCCAGGCAATACGGTGATGCGGTCGCGGCCAATGCGCGCAAGGATTTCTTTCGCATCGAATACTGCCATTGGCAAAATGGCAGTGCCGCGAATCAGGCACGCCAGCCAGCCCGCCTTGTAACCGAAAGAATGGAAAAACGGGTTGACGATCAGGTAACGATCATTCTCGGATAACTCTGCAAGTTCCGACCATACCGCAAACACCTTGATGTTTTGTCCGTGGCCGGTTTTCACGCCTTTGGGATTGCCTGTGGTGCCGGAGGTAAAAATAAGGTCGGAGACATCGGTGGCTTTCACTTGTGCAGTGCGCGCGGCAACATCGGCATCGGCAATGTTTGCGCCTTTTGCCAGAAAGTCCTCCCAGCTGATGCAAAGCTCCGATTGGCCGCGCAGGCAAATCATCTGTTGCATATCGGGCAGCGACTCATTTTTCAGCATCGCCGGATAATCGAGATCGAGAAAACCGGAAACCGTCAGCAATAATTTTGCGCCACTCGCGCGCAACACATAACCGGCTTCCGCGCCTTTCATGCGCGTATTGATCGGCACCAGAATGGCACCGAGCGATTGCAGGCCGACCGACGCGATAATCCACTCGGCAATATTCGGCGCCCACACCGCCACACGATCGCCGTGCTGGATGCCGGCGGCGATAAACGCTTTGGCTGCTGTCACGCGTTGCTGTTCCAGCCCTGTGTAAGTCAGGCGGATGTCACCGTCCTCAATCGCACTGCGCGCGCCGAATTTTCGGGCGGCGTCCTGCACCAGTTGCGGGATGGTGAGTTCTGCAAAGTTTGTCATATCGGTTGTTTCTCCAATTTCCTGTATTTGCCGTCGGCATACAACAGCGGATCGACGTCGTTTTCGGCGACCATGACCTTGTCGATGTCGCCAATCACAATGGTGTGGGTGCCGTGTGACAACTGCCGTGCAGTGCGGCACAAGAACACCGCTTGTGCATCCCGCAAATAGGGCAGGTTGTTGGCATCGCCCCAATGCCCGAGCGCGAAGCGTGCCTCACCGGATTCACCACTGGCGCACTGCACGGAGATATCGGCTTGATTGGCAGACAGTACGTTGACGGCAAAGCGTTGGCCTTGTGCCAGGATGTCATGCAGGCTGGTGTGGCGATTTACGCAGACCAGCAGTGAAGCCGGATCATCGGAAACCGATGTCACAGCTGTTGCTGTCATGGCATGTCGCTGGCCGTTGTTGTCGACAGCCGTGATCACACAGACGCTGGCGGCCAGGCGGCGCATGCCGGCGCGCAGGGCAATAGACGGTGTCTCGAACAGGGTCATGGCAGGGGCTGCAACAATCGGGGCGCCTATAATACCTGCGGACGGCATCCATAAGTAGACGTACGGGCAGCCAGCGGCACTGCCGGAGCGCACAATACCTGCACTCCACACAGGTGTTTTTATGTCACAGGATGCCTCTCTTTCCAGCGCCGTCCCGACCAATCCGGCCATCCGTTACGCGTTTGCCGATGTCCCGGCTGAAGGTGCCTGCATTCGTGTTGCACCGGGTATCAAATGGTTGCGCATGCCCTTGCCGCTGGCGCTTGATCACATCAACCTCTACCTGATAGCCAATGGCGAGGGCTGGATGATCGTGGATTGCGGCATGAAAGGGCGCAACACGCGTGATTTGTGGTTGCAGGTTTTTGAGCGCGAACTGGAAGGCAAGCCGGTCAACGCCGTGTTGTCGACGCACATGCATCCGGATCATATCGGGCAGGCAGGCTGGCTGGTGGGGCACTGGAACGTGCCGTTTTACATGACAGCCGGCGAATACTTTTGCGCGCGCACCTACAGCGCACCCGTGCAGGAGATGCCGGAAGAATGGCAGCACGACACCTATGCAGAGCGCACCGGCATGCCGCTGGAATTTGTGCGCAGGATGCGCAAGGGGACAGCCGGCTTCGGCAATATTGTCGAGCCACTGCCGCGCAGTTACCGGCGTTTGTACGATGGCTTGTTGCTCGACCTGGGCGATCAACAGTGGCAGGTTGTTGTTGGCAACGGCCACTCGCCGGAACACGCCTGCCTGTACAACGCCGCGCAAAAAATCCTGTTGTCGGGCGATCAGATCCTGCCGCAGATCACGTCCAATGTCAGCGTCACCAGCACCGAACCGGATGCCAATCCCTTGCAGGACTGGATGGATTCACTGCATCGATTGTTGCGGTTGCCGGAAGATATTCTGGTGTGTCCCGCACACAATGCACCGTTTTACGGGTTGCATGCGCGCTTGCAGGAATTGCTGGCGCACCACGAGGAACAACTCACGGCCATTGAAACAGCCCTTGCAAAACCGCAAACCGCGTATGAATTGTTGCCGGTATTGTTTCGCAAAGAATTGCAGAATGAGCAGTTGATGATGGCGATGGGCGAGTGTCTGGCGCATCTCAATTATCTGTTTGCAAAAGGCCGTGTGCGTCGCTTTCTGGATGACAAGGGCGTGCAGGTTTACCAGCAACAAGCAATCGCTAGTCAATAATCACATGCGGCACAAAACGCGACGTGTCGCGCGTCACCAGTGTATTGTCTTCGCGTATGCCCATGCCGGCGGCGCTGTCGCCCACTACCCAGCTGCCGATCAGGGCAAAATTGCCTTCGCATTCTGGTAACGGGGCTATGCGTTGCAGGATGCGTTTGCCATCCCCATAGCTGCCTTCTGTGGTGATGTTGCTGCCGTCTTCTGCATGCAGCGCGATGTTGGCGCCTTCGCGTGAATACAGCGGTTTGCTGACCCAGCCGGCGGGTGGCAAGGGACTGTCGCTGCTGCCGATAAAATAACTTTCCAGCAGGTTCGGGTGTCCCTGGTGCCATTGCCACAGTAGCGGCAATATTCCCTTGTTGCTCAGCACCGCTTTCCACGGGGGTTCAATAAATTGTGTGCGACTGCTGCGCAAATATTGTGCGTAGTTTTCTGGCCAGATAAATTCCCAGGGATACAGTTTGAACAAGGCGGCGATTTCACGATTTTCCAGATCGCAAAACCTGTCTGCGTCGGTGATGCCGATATCCTCAATGGCAATCATGTCAGTGCGCAAGCCGGCCTGATGCGCGCAGTCGCGCAAATAGGCAATCGTGCCGGCGTCTTCCAGGTTGTCGCGCACACAACTGAAATACAGCGGTGTAGTGTTTTTTTGCGGCCACTGTCCAAATCGTTCGATCAGTTTTTCCTGCAAGGAATTGAACTGGTCGGCACCGGCAGGTAGCACACCGGCTTGCAGTTGTTGTTCCAGCCACACCCACTGGAAAAATCCGGTTTCGTAAACGGAGGTTGGTGTGTCGTAGTTCAGTTCCAGTAACCTGGCGCTGGAGCCTGCGCCGTGATAGGAAAAATCCATGCGGCCGTAAAGATGGAAATCGCGCTGTTGCCAGCTGTTAGCGATCAAATCCCACTGTTCAGGCGGGATGCACAATTGCTGCAGGTGTTGTTCGTTTTTCAAGATTCTGTCGACGGCATCCATACACAAGGCGTGCAGGTTCTCCGTGGCGGTTTCAATGTCGTCTTCAATTTCCTGTAGCGAAAACTGATAGTAGGCAGATTCGTCCCAATACGCTTCGCCGTCGATGGTGTGAAAGGTAAAGCCATTGGCTTCCGCCAGTTGTCGCCACCGTGGCCGTTCGATGCAGCGTTTGCGTTGCATGGGTTGCTGCTCCGGAAAATCAACTGCCTGACGAATGAAAGGAAGACGACGATGAGGCGTGCATGGATGCGCTTTTGCCAAAACCACCGCGACTGACGCGGCCAACCGATGGGCTTTCGGTGGCGGCATGGGAAACAACCGATTCACCACTGGAACGGCTGACAAAACGGTTGTCGGCTGTGCGCCAGCTGCCGGTATCATCCTTGCTTTCGTACAGTGGCTGGCCGCGCCAGCTGCCATAGCGTGAACTGAAACCGCTGGTGGTGGATGTGTTGCAGTTATTGCCGTTGTTGACGCCTGCGTTGCAATTCTGTGTATCCGGATAAGGTGCGCGCAAATTACTCAGCATGTTTGCAGCCATGAACCCGGCCATCATGGGCAGGAACACACTGCTGCCACTGTTTGTTCGCGACTCACAACGTGCGTCACCGAAGTCAGCTTCGCAATCTGCCAGAGAGGTGTACTGCGGTGCATTTTTCAGGTGTTCCTGTTGCGCGTTATCGAATTCCTTCTGGCAAGCCTCATCCGTCAGTTTCCCGTCGGTTTTACAAGCTTGCACATCCGGGTAGATAAACGCTTTTTCCATCGGGCCGGATTGTCCGCAAGCGGTCAGGAGCAGCGGTGCGCCCATCAGGGCGAGCGTAATCATCTGGCTACGTTTCATGGCAATTCACTCCTGTCCCGACAGGCTGTCATCAGTAGGTCATGCAGGCTGCGTTGAGCAGGCCGGCTGCCAGGGATACCACGCCCAGGAGGATGCCGACCGCCGCATTACCTTGCTCGATTTCGCCAACGATATTGCGCATGAGGATACGTATCACCATAAACGCCAGCAGCTGCACCAGCAGGGCGATACCGCCCCAGATGGCGCAGTCCAGTAACGAGACGGAATGCGCAATTGCGCTCATCATGGCGGCGACAAAACCGAGCAGGCTACCGGCGAGCGCTGCACTGGCAGCGACATTGCCGGCACGGATGAGCGTGAATTCGCGCTGTGGTGTCACCAGCGTGTAGATCGCCAGGAAGGCGAGCGTCAAGGCAAACGCCAGTGCCAGGTGCGAGAGGAAAGCGGGCAGTGTTTCCAGGGATGACAGTGCAATCTGTGCGGTCTCGTTATTCATGTGTCCCTCGTTTTGTTGTTGACGGGAATAAAACACAGCGTGCCTGCATTATTGTACGGCGGCAGGTTTTCGGCAATTCCTGTCCGGGAAGGCAGGGAATGCGTTAGTCTTGGACGGTAACTGAAGCGGGAGGTGCGCCTGTGCGTGTTGATGAGAAAGCCTTGCAGGAAAAACTGACGCCGGAGCAGTTCCATATTTGTCGCGAGAAAGGGACAGAGCGTGCATTTACCGGCAAATACTGGGATTGTAAAACCGATGGCGAATACCGCTGCGTGTGTTGTGGCCAGCCATTATTTGACAGCAAGACCAAATACGATTCCGGCAGCGGCTGGCCCAGCTTCTGGCAACCGCTGGCGGCAGAATCCATCAGTGAAAATGTGGATACCGCACACGGCATGCTGCGCACAGAAGTGGTGTGTGGCAGTTGTCATTCCCATCTCGGCCACGTATTTCCCGACGGGCCGCGCCCGACGGGTTTGCGTTACTGTATCAACTCCGCTTCACTGGATCTGGTTGAGCGTTCAGCAGATTAATCACCACAGGAGTGTTGGTCATGCCCAAAACCGTTTTTGATTTTGCAGCAACAGCTATCGATGGTCAGCAGGTAGATTTGTCAGCGTATGCCGGCAAGGTCTTGCTGATTGTGAATACGGCCAGCAAGTGCGGTTTTACGCCGCAGTACAAGGGCCTGCAAAAACTGTTTGAACAGTACACGGATCGCGGTCTGGTCGTGCTGGGTTTTCCCTGTGACCAGTTTGGCCATCAGGAACCGGGTGATGAAGCGGAAATCAACAGTTTTTGTGAAATGAATTTCGGCGTGAGTTTCCCGTTGTTCGCCAAGATTGATGTGAATGGTAAAAACACGCATCCGCTGTTCGCACATCTCAAGACCGAAGCGCCGGGTCTGCTGGGCAGCGAGGGTGTGAAGTGGAATTTCACCAAGTTTCTGGTGGATCGCAACGGCAAGGTGGCCGGGCGTTATGCGCCGGCGACGTCACCGGAAGCCATCGCCATGGATATCGAGGCCCTGCTGAAGGCTTGATGCAATTTGCCGGCGCCCCCGTTTACAATGCGCGCCATCCTTACACCAGCAACATCCCTTGCGCGGGGAATCGGGGTTCACCATGGCAGTAGCAAAAGGCAGCAAATCAGGCAAAAAGACGGCCAGATCCGGCATCAAGAAGGTCGTGCTGGCCTATTCCGGTGGTCTCGATACGTCCATCATCCTGAAATGGCTGCAAGAAGAGTACGGCTGCGAGGTGGTGACATTCACCGCTGACATCGGTCAGGGCGAAGAGCTGGAGCCGGCGCGTGCCAAAGCAAAAGCCATGGGTATCAAGCAGATCTACATTGACGATTTGCGCGAAGAATTCGTGCGCGATTTTGTGTTCCCGATGTTTCGTGCCAATGCGATTTATGAAGGTGAATACCTGCTGGGCACATCGATTGCGCGTCCATTGATCGCCAAACGCCTGATCGAGATCGCCAACGAAACCGGCGCAGATGCCATTTCGCACGGCGCAACAGGCAAGGGCAATGACCAGGTGCGTTTCGAACTGGGTGCGTATGCACTGAAACCGGGTGTCAAAGTGATTGCACCGTGGCGCGAATGGGATCTGACGTCTCGCGAAACGCTCATGGCCTATGCGAAGAAGCACAAGATTCCGGTCGATTTTGCCAAGGCGGGAAAAAAATCGCCGTACTCGATGGATGCCAACCTGTTGCACATCTCTTACGAGGGCGGCGGTCTGGAAAATCCGTGGTGGGAACCGGAAGAAGACATGTGGCGCTGGACAGTGTCACCGGAAAAAGCACCGGATCAACCGGAATACATCGAACTGACCTACAAGAAAGGCGATATCGTCGCGATCGACGGCAAGAAAATGTCGCCAGCAAAAGTGTTGGCCAGACTGAACCAGCTCGGTGGCAAACACGGTATCGGTCGTCTTGACCTGGTGGAGAATCGCTATGTGGGCATGAAATCGCGCGGCGCTTATGAAACGCCGGGCGGCACGATTATGTTGCGCGCACATCGCGCGATTGAATCGCTGACACTGGATCGCGAAGTGGCGCACCTGAAAGATGAAATGATGCCGCGCTACGCCAGCCTGATCTACAACGGTTACTGGTGGAGCCCGGAGCGTTTGCTGCTGCAAAAAATGATCGATGATTCACAATTGTTTGTGAATGGCATCGTGCGCGTGAAGTTGTACAAGGGCAATGTCACGGTGGTCGGACGCCAATCCGATGATTCCATTTTTGACGCGAATATCGCCACGTTTGAAGATGACGGCGGCGCATACAACCAGAAAGATGCAGAAGGTTTTATCAAGCTGAATGCACTGCGTTTGCGTATTCAGGCCGGCAAAGGCCGCAAGATGTTGTAGCGGATTTCCCTCTCCCTTCAGGGGAGAGGGTGCCCCAACGGGGCGGGAGAGGGCTCGTTGGCTGAGCGGAGTCGAAGCCAGCTTATTGGTATTCAATCCTTGTTATACAAAGCACCTGCTCACCCTGCGGCGACTGGAAACGGATTTCATCGTCGAGTAATTTTCCCAGGGCAGCGCGCGCCAGTGGCGCATCCATGCTGATCCAGTTTTTGCCGGCATCAATTTCATCCGGTCCGACAATGCGATAGCGTTTTTCATTGCCATCATCGTCTTCCAGCGTAATCCATGCACCAAAAAAAACCTTGTCTTTCTGTTCCGGTATTCTGTCAACGACGGTCAGGCTTTCCAGTCGCTTGCTGAGGTATCGCACACGGCTGTCGATTTCACGCAAGCGGCGTTTGCCGTAAATGTAATCGCCATTTTCCGAGCGGTCGCCATTCTTGGCGGCTTCATGCACGGCATTTGTCACTTGCGGTCTTTCCACTTTCCACAAGTGCTGCAGTTCGGCGCGCAGTTTTTCTGCGCCTTCTGCCGTGATGTAGGCAGAGCTTTTCGGCTGCGGTGGGCGATAGCGACCCATGCAGTTAATCGCTTAACCGCCAGCCAGTTTAACTTTGAAGCCGCGCTTTTCGAGTTCGGCTTTCAGTTTGTCACGCTGGTCGCCCTGGATTTCGATTATCCAGTTTTTTACCGTGCCGCCAGTGCCGCACAACTGTTTCAATTGTTTTGCCAGTGCCTGTAATTCTGTATCCGGTAATTCAAAACCGCTGAGTGTGGTTACGCCCTTGCCGTTGCGGCCTGCCGTTTCGCGGCGCAAGCGGATAAAGCCGTCCCCTTTCGGCGGCAACAACGGCAAGGGGTCGATCGACTTGATACGGCCGGTTTCGGTGGAATACACGAGCTTGCTGTCTTTCTTGTTCATGCTGCAATCGGAGGTTCGGCAGGGGAATTTTCTGATGGAGTGATAATGGGCGGAATGGGTGTGTCGATCGAATCGGCAATGGCGCGCAGCAATTCCACTGCTGCAGGGGCATAGGTGTTTTCATGGCAGATCGTTGCACAGCAGGCTTTCAGCAAGCGAGGTTTGGCCAGTGCTTGCAGCCGGCCTAACTGGCGTACGGCTGTATCGAGTCTTGCCATGTCATCCAGCACGGAAAAATCGGCGTCAGCTGCAGGCAAGCCGAGAGCGTCCCAGCCATTCTGGAATTGTTGGCGTATCTGTTGTGGATTGCTGTGCGTGGCCAGCGCAAGTGCAGACAAGACGGTACAGCACGCAGCCGACAGTGCTGCCAGTTTCAGTTGTCCACCTGCAGCCGGTTTGTTTTCCATGTGCTGTCGCAGCAGGCGATAGAGCGCCCACTCAAACAGCGAGACACGGCCATCGGCCTTGATCTGTGCCATCACGGCATTCATGAAATTGTTGGCATCTGTTGCGCCAAGTAATTTCACGCTGGGCAAACACAAATCAATCAGGGGCAAGCGCAACTGGATCGGCAGCTCATCAACGATCCCGACAATTTTCTGGCAAATTGCGTAAACGCCGCCGGGAACGGCTTTTTCCAGCAAGGCGAAATGTTTTTGTCGTTCGCCGTCGTTGCCGTCAAGCAAGAGGCAATGGACAACCGCGCAAGCGCCGTTGCTTTCGCGTGACAAACGCAATAATTCATCCGGGATGCTGTCGAGTGTTTTTCGCGCTTCTTGCATGTGTTCGGCAGCGGGTGCGCCGATGGCGTTGATGGCTGTTGCCACGGCACCTGCGGTGACAACCGTGGCCATGTGTGCGGCTGCACTGGCGGCAGGTGTGCCGACAGACGGCGAGTACTGGATTTCACCATTGACGATATTGACCTGACTCGGGTCTATCGGTGTTTTTTCCACGGCAACACTATTGGCATCGATGACCGGGAAATCACCGTCCCAGCGTGGCTCTATCGCCAGAATCCGTTCTTCCAGTGGCGGATGTGTGGCAAACAGCGAAAAAAATGATGACGGACTGTAAATGCCGTTGGCAAAAAACAGATGGCTGACTTGCGTGGCATTCGGGTGCGTGATGAAAGAGCCGTGGCTGTAACCGCCGATTTTTTTCAGTGCGCCGCTGATGCCACCGGGATTGCGTGTGTATTGCACAGCGGAGGCATCGGCCAGGAATTCACGCTGGCGACTGATGGCAGCTTTGATGATGTTGCCAAAAAATGTGCCGGCGTAACCAATGACCAGCAGGCCTACACCCAGCATCAGTAACGGGCCGGTGCCGCGATTGTCACGACTGCTCCAGCTGACCCGTGTGCGGCTGGTGCCGTCGAGCATGGTGCGCCCGATCAGGCCGATGAAAAGAATGCCGTGCAAAATGCCGATCAGGCGCAAATTGATTTTCATGTCACCGTTAAAGATGTGACTGAATTCGTGTGCAATCACGCCTTGCAGTTCATCGCGATTGAGCAGTTGCACCAGTCCCCGCGTAATGCAGATCGCCACATCCTTGCGGTCGTGGCCTGCGGCAAAGGCGTTGATGGAAGCGTCTTCAATGATGTAGACAGGTGGTACGGGCACGCCGGAGGCTATTGCCATTTCTTCCACCACATTGAGAATCCTGCGTTCATGCATTTCCGTGCTGCTGCGCTCCAGCAATTCTCCTCCCAGCATTTCTGCGACAGCCGAACCGCCTGCGCTGAGTTGTGTCATTTTGTAGATCGAGGCCAGTGTGACAACGCTGGTGATACCAACCGTGATATAGGCCAGCATCGGCCAGGTAAAGCCGTGCCAGAACTGGCCGCTGCCAAACACGCGCGTCGAGTGACTGGCGTAATTCATGACGGCCATCACCAGTAGCTGGGTCATGCCGATCAGGCACAGCACGGCCAGCACCAACAGGAAAACCAGTAATCCGGTTTTCCTGCGAGCCTTGTCCTGTGATTCGAAGAAATTCATACGTACTGCGACGGCAGCCTGAATTTCAGCGGGTTAGAAGCTGACTTTCGGTGCAGCCTGGATTTCTTTGTGGTCTTCGAATTCCAGCAGTGTGCCGTCTTTCGTGTGACCAAAAAATCCGGCAAGGATGTTGGCGGGAAATGACTGGCGGGTGGAGTTGTATTCGGTCACTGCATCGTTAAAGGCCTGACGCGAAAACGAGACTTTGTTTTCAGTGCTGCTCAATTCTTCGGTGAGCTGCATCATATTCTGGTTGGCTTTCAGGTCGGGATACGCTTCCATGGTCACCGTAAATTTGCTGAGTGCGCCACCCAGCTGGTTTTCCGCGCGCGCGAGACCTTCAATGGCATTGCCATCGTCGGGATGGCTGGATGCCTGTTTCAATTGCGCATGGGCCTCATTGCGTGCAGCAATCACGGCTTCCAGTGTCTTGCTTTCGTGCGCCATGTACGCCTTGGCGGTTTCGACGAGGTTCGGTATCAGGTCATAACGGCGTTTCAGTTGCACATCGATTTGTGCAAACGCATTCTGGTAGCGGTTTTTCAACGCAACCAGGCGATTGAACAGGCTGATGATATAGATCACCAGCACAGCGAGGATAATCAGGGTAATCAGTCCGCTACTCATGTCTTGCTCTCCGGTGGTGGGATGGGTTTGCCGATAATGTATCAGGGTTTGAAGTGAATGCCTTCTGCTTCGTCGATAGTGAATTCTGCACCATTGGCCAGCTTGCCGTCATCACAGGCCAGAAACAGGATCATCGGGGCGATGTCATCCGGGCTGCTGAGCTTGCCCATCAGATTGCCGCGCACGGCTTCGTCAGTAATGCCATCAAACATACTGGTGATCATACGCGTGGCCACACCTTTCGGGTGCACCGAATTGCAGCGCACACCACGATTCCGTTCCCGACAGTAGGCCGCGACACTTTTGGTCAGTGAGCGCACGGCGCCCTTGCTGGCGCTGTAGGCGCAGAAGGTCGAGATCGCCATGTTGGCGGAATTTGATGAAATGTTGATGATCGAGCCGCCGCCGGATTTTTCCATGCGCGGCACGGCCAGTTTGCAACCGAGGAAAACGCCATCGCTGTTGACTGCCTGCACGCGCTTCCAGTCCTCGAGACTGGTGTGGGCTACGTCGCCAACGTGAAGAATGCCTGCATTGTTGACCAGTACATCGAGCCGCCCGAACTTTTCCAGCGTCTTGTCCATCACGTTTTGCCAGCTGCTTTCACTGGTGACATCGTGCTCGATTGCCAACGCGTCTGTAGCAATCGCGTCTGTAGTTTTTTTCACGGCGTTTTCATTGATATCTGTCAGTACCAGTCTTGCGCCTTCGCTGGCAAACAGGCGCGCAATCGCAGCGCCGATGCCGCCGCCGGCACCTGTAATAATCGCAACCTTGTCCTGCAGTTTTTTCATCGGTATTTCCCGTGTCAGTTGTGTGTTGTCAGTTCCAGTCAAAGCGCTGGCCGATCAGGCCAAACAGTTCTTCATTCAGGGGGCGATAGTAGTCGAGCAAGTGCTGGCGTATCTTTTCATCAGCATCGCCGTAGTGGCCGGGTTTGCGCGGCCAGAGATCAGCTGGATGAAAATGCGGATCCACACCCAGAAAATCATAAAGCTCGGGTAGCAATTGCTGTGGTTCATAAAAAAAACGTTCGCTGCTGGCAATAAAAACCTGTTCGCGCGGGAACAGTGCCAGGAACGGACGCAGTTGTTCGGCGTAATGGCCACGGCGTCGGTAACTGAATCGCTGGGCAGCGCTGTGTGTCAGCAGTTTGCCTTCGGCCAGTGCCTGCCAGTCACTTGCAGTGCGTGTGTTCTCCGCATCAAGTGCCTGTTGCAGGCTCATGGGGTCGTGGTGGCGGCGGAATTCCTGGTGGTAGTGCGAGATGGCCCGGTCTGCGGGGTTGCGCAGCAATATCACAAGCCTTGTCTCCGGGCAGTGCTGGTGCATGCGGCCAGCGGCCAGCGGGTGAGCCATGTAGAAGGGTGAAGCTTCCCCGGTGATCTGGCCGGGTTTGCAGGCCGGGAACTGTTGCAGGTACCACGGATAGCCGCGTGCGTAATACTGGTCAAAAAAATGCACTTCCTTGCGTGCGGCCTTGAGTATCTGCGGGTGCTGGGTCAGGGCGCTGTACAGGCTGGATGTGCCGCCCTTTTGCGTGCCGATGATCAGGTAGTGCGGGGGCTGCATGCAGGCGATACTGGCTCAGAGAATGGGGCCGTTGGGCAGGAAGCGGTTGTCGCTGTTGGCCTTGATCCACAGGACCAGATCGCGGGGTAGCGGGGTGCCGCGCTTCTTGAGTGTGCGGCTGATCCAGATGACGGGCGACTGGTCGCCACCGTGCCAGTGGGGCAGCATCTGCTCGGCCACGGTAAAGAAGCGGACCAGCTGCAAGAGGGTGTTGTTGTCCAGGTCGTGCAGGGGCTGTTGCCAGCTGTGGGCGTCCAGTTTCATCATCTGGCCGGCATCAGGGGGCAGGTTCTCCTGTATCCAGCTGGCCAGTCCGCCCCAGTTGTCGGACGAGGCAAAAGTGGCGCAGTGTTTCAGCAAGGCCGTGTCTGGCCGATAGGCCAGTGTCTGGCTGCCATCTGCGGGGTTCCAGCTGCCTAATGACATATCCGTATAACTCCTCTGTTGTCGGATGCTTATTGCCCGGTTACGGCCTGCATTGTAACGGGCAATGGCGAGGATTTTCTCGGTAAGATCGTTTGTGTTTGAAGGGCTATTGTAATAATCTGCGCGCGTCTTACTGGGCATTCACAGAATTTTCACATTTCTGTGGTTCGCATCCCGGTATATCCGTACAAGTTTTCCATTGGAGAGAAAAAACATGAAAAACAAACTGGCCGCTACATTTGCTGCTACTGCCCTGGCTCTGGGTGTCAGCGCTGCTGCACAGGCAGACGCCCATCCTTACGCAGGTCTCAACCTGGGTTATGTGGCAACGTCTGAAGATATGCACCTGGGTGATGTCAGCGCCGTGGGCGGCCAGGTGGGTTACCACTTCAACGAAGACTGGTCTATTGAGGCTGCCTATGCTGCCAACAATCCGTATATCGCGCCAAAACACCAGCGTGGTGGCGATCACCAGATCGGTATGACATCTGCCAATCTGGCTTACCGCGTATGGAGCAACGATGCTGTTACTGTATCTGGCCTCCTCGGTCTGCAGCATGTAGAAATGGATCATGCGCCAAGCAGCAAGATTGATGACAGCGCTACGTTGCCAACTCTGGGTGTAGCCGTATCACACTACTTTACTGACCAGATCGAACTGCGTGGCAGCGTGCAAGCGGGCTATAACCGTGGCGTGGACTACTCTGACCTGTACAGTGCGGTAGCGTTGAACTACCACTTCGGCACACATGAAGCCAAGGCTGCTGCACCGGTTGCTCCTGCCGCCGTTGCTCCTGCTGCCAAGGCTGAGCCGGTAGTGATCATGAAAAAAACCCTGCACGCTCACTTTGATCATGACCGCGCTGTGGTGCGAGCTGAAGACAAGAAAGAAATTGCTGAAGTCGCTGAAGCCATGAAGAACAACCCTGGCAGCAAGGCAGATCTGGTAGGCCATACCGATAGCACCGGCACTGATGCCTACAACCAGGCATTGTCCGAAAGACGCGCTGCTGCGGTGAAAGCGGAAATGGTCAAGCAGGGCGCCAGCGCTTCTGCTATCAGCACTTCAGGTAAAGGCGAGAAAGAGCCTGTTGCAGACAACGCTACTGCAAAAGGTCGTGCAGAAAACCGCCGTGTAGAAGCTGTTGTTACTGGCGAATAAGTTGCCGAAATAAGCAGCTTCCACTGTTAAAAAAACCCGGCAATGCCGGGTTTTTTTATGCCTGCAATTTCGTTTGTAGCTTATCCATCTGTGCTGACGGGCCACGCTTGCAGAGCGCCGATACGCTGCGCCGCCTGCAGTGCCTGGCTGTATCCGACGATTCCGTCACTCACGATAAACGTCTCTCCCTGCAATGTTGTGATAATGACGCGGTAATAGACGCGGGTTTGTGTGCCGGAACTGGTGCTCATGCCTTTGCTCACGCCGATGTGTTTCACTTGCTTGATCGAAAGTTTTTTCTGCCAGACCTGTACGCCGAACAGTATGCGCCTGATGGTCATCCAGTTGTCGATAATTTCGACAGAGAGTGCATTGCCCAGTTGCCAGAGTGCAATGGCAAAAATAATCACAGATACGCAGCCTGTTGCAAAAAACGGGACAGACAGCCCTGTGTTGTGACCGACAAATGCAGATGCGGTGCCAAAAATACTGGCGACGAATGCCAGTCCTGCCGCACTGCCTGCGGCGCGTCCGGCAGGTAAATGCAATTGCAAACCCTTGCCTGTTTTTTTCAATCCGATTGTCTTGTCGATCAGGCTGGAATCTGTAGTGACTTGCGCAGACACTTGCTCACTGATAGCGAGAGTTGAGGCTTTGTGTGTCGCGAATACCGGAATGTCCCACTCGCGGGCAAAGTCGACGCCATCAAGTCCTGCAGAGACTTTCAGCTGCCAGCGATGGTAATCCTGTGATGCCTGTGAAGCGGCGGGCAAATTTTCTGGCACATCGAAACAGAACAGGACGCGTGCGCCACCAGCAGGTTCGGCTGTGCCTTGTACGGTGCGAATATCTTGCCAGACTGCAGTTTGCTGGACGTTATTGCGGCCAGTGGTATTGCTGTCGCCAATGTTGATCCGGTTACGGCTCTGCACATGGATATGCGTGCAGATCAACTCAACGGTAAATGCACATCCTCTCACGAGCGATTGTTTCCATGCGGGCGAGGCTGGCAAGGCAATCACACCGCCAACCTGGCCGCCGATACTGCCGGGATGGGGATCCAGCGTCAGCACAACATCACCAAATTTTTTCCACACCAGTGTCTGCCTGATGGCAGAGATCAGCAGGCCAATCCCGACTGCATCGAATAACAGGATGACCAGTACCGCGTAATTACCCTTGGCCATTTCCCTGGCGATTACCAGATTCGCCGGGCCGCTGATTGCACACCATAAGAGGGCAAAGCACCACATGGCGACGGCACTGCCCTTGCCGGTCGCGTGCAATTCGGGCGACGACCAGGCCTTGCTGGCCAGCCAGGGTTGTTCCTCGTCTGTTATGCCGGTTTCATCCGGGTTGTTGCGCCAGGTCATCCACAGCAAGCCGATCCCGACCCCGCCGAATGCAAACACAAATACACTGTAAAAGCCTAGCATGACCGGGCGCAGTTCGCGGTTGTACAAGGATTGTGTCGGGTGCTGCGGATTGATGTAGAGCGTCACCGGTGTCCGGTTTTGCATGGCACTGACCAATGCGGCCGCCATCTCCTGCTGATAGTCGCCTATATTGTCGGCACCACGGGTCAGCCCGACACGATTGCTCGTGTAGTCCATGTTGTTCCAGGTGTAGCTGAAGTTTGCGACAGCCTGGTACGTGGTGCTCTTGCTGCCACGCGTGGATCTGAGTTCGGCAGACGTGACATGGGCTTCCACAGGAACCCACTGTTGTGCGATGTACCAGTCGCGCAACAGTGGCAGAACCAGAAAAAACAGCATACCAATCCCGACGCCGGCAAAAGGCAGTGCGAAGAGTGTCATGACCAGTCGGTTTTGTTTGCTTGTTGCCATAAGTCCATTCCCCTGCACTGTAGGCTGTGATTTTCCCAGCTTGTCTTCTCTCCTTGCCACTTTACAATGACGGCCGCGTGCGCAATAGCACCATCACGCCTTACGCCTTTATCGTTTCTCTAACAGCATCAGGATTCGCCCATGACGCCCGAAGAAAAGAAAGCCTTTGAAGCCGAGCTGCATGCCTGGGTAGGCCGCGAAATTGCGCCACCTACACCGGGCCTGGACCGTGTCAATGAAGCCATGATCCGCCACTGGTGCGAAGTCATGGGCGATACCAACCCGGTGTACACAGACAAGGCTTTTGCAGCGACCACAACCAAGGGCGGCCTGATTGCGCCGCCTACCATGTTGCAGGCCTGGAGCATGGAAGGTTATCCGATGGCATTTGCTTCCGAGCGCGACGCTTCCACTATGGATGGCCAGCGCCAGCTGCATGCGTTCATGGAAAAGCACGGGTTCACCGGCGTGTTGGGCACCAACTGCGACCAGGAATATTTTCGCGACCTGAAACCGGGCGACACTGTCGTCGCACACACAAAAATCCATTCCATATCCGATGAAAAAGCCACCGGTATGGGCACGGGATATTTCATCGAGACCCGCACCGAATTTACCGACCAGAACAACGATCTGGTCGGTACCATGTTGTTCCGTGTATTGAAGTTCAGGCCTGCGCAAGCACCGAAGCCGGTTGCCGAAGGCGCAGCCGCTGAAAACAAGGCGCCCACCCGCACGAAATCCGTTCGTGGCCACGACAATGCCTGGTGGTGGGATCAGGTGGAAAAAAATAAAGTGCTGCCTGTACAGCGTTGCAAAAGTTGTTCAACACTGCGCCATCCGCCACGTCCATTCTGTAACCAGTGCCAGAGTGGCGAATGGGATTTCATTACCTCGAAACTCGAAGGCGAAATCTTCAGCTTTGTCGAATTGCATTATCCGGAAATTCCCGGTTACACCTATCCGTTGATGTGTGCAGTTATCACGCTGGATGAAGGCACACGCATTTTATCCAACGTCATTGATTGCAAGCCGGAAGAGGTGCAGATCGGCAAGCGTGTAAAAGGTGAAGTGATGCAAGTGGATGCGGATAACATTCTTCCACAATTCAGACTGGTATAAGGAGCCGAACATGAAGAAAGACACCATTAAATTCGGTTCAGTCACTGTGGGTGACAAATTGCCGGACATGAATATCGACATCAATGTGAGTTTTGTGGTGGCGGGTGCTGTTGCATCGCGCGACTTTACGCCTGTGCATCACAATAAAGCGGCAGCGAATGCATCCGGCCTTGCCAATGTGTTTCCGAATATCCTCACTGACAACGGTCTCGTCGGGCGTTTTGTAACCGACTGGACAGGCCCGGACGCGACGCTGAAGCGTGTCAACATCAAACTGGGCGCGCCGGTGCAACCGGGTGAAGTGCTGAAGTTCACGGGCGAAGTGGCAGCAAAAGATGAGGCGACAGGCATCGTTGATGTGAAAGTCACTGGCAAAGGCAATTGGGGTATGCACCTCGATGGCATTGTCCGCGTTCAGTTGCCGCAGTGAGGAGCGAATCATGAAAATTGCAAATCTGAAAGACAAGGCTGCTATCGTCGGTGCAGGCTCCACCGAATTTTCCAAGAATTCCGGCCGCAGCGAACTGTCGCTCGCCTGCGAAGCGATTCTTGCTGCGTTGAACGATGCAGGACTCAAGCCATCGGACGTCGACGGCATGATCACCTACACGATGGATAACAACGACGAAATCGAAATCGCACGCGCCATCGGTTGCAACGATTTGTCGTATTACTCGCGTGTGCCGCACGGCGGTGGTGCCGGCACCGGCACTATCCAGCAAGCGGCGATGGCGATTGCCACCGGTGCAGCGGAAGTGGTGGTGTGCTGGCGTGCCCTGAACGGTCGTTCTGGTCACCGTTATTCCGGTGGCGTATCGGGCGATATCGTTACAGGTGACATGATTCACTACGGCTGGTACATCCCTTACGGTTTGCTGACACCGGCTTCCTGGGTGTCGATGTACCACAAGCGTTACGAACACCTGTTTGGTTGCACACGTGACGCGCTGGCAGAAATTGCCATTGCGACACGCGATTATGCCGTCACGAACCCGAACGCCTTTTTTCACAATCGCCCGCTGTCGCGTGCCGAATACGACAATGCCAAGGCGATTTCATTGCCGTTCAAGTTGTACGATTGCTGCCAGGAATCCGATGGCGGTTCTGCAGTGGTTCTTACCACGCCGGAACGTGCGAAACATCTGAAAAACATGCCAGTGTTTGTCAAAGGCGTTGGTGCATACGCAGATAAAAATACAGAAGCGATGACCAATTTCTACGCGGATGAAATTGCACAGATTCCCGCGATGGATCTCGCAGCGAAACAGGCCTATGCGCAAGCCGGTATGAAGCCTGACGATATCGATGCCGCAATTATTTACGACGCATTCACCGCGATCGTGATGTGGCAACTCGAGAGTTGGGGTTTTGCAGAAACCGGCAAGTCAAAAGACTTTATCCTGTCTGGCGCGTTACGTCCGGATGGTCGATTGCCCACCAACACCCACGGCGGTCAATTGTCTGAAGCGTACATCCACGGCATGAACGGCATCGTCGAAGGCGTGAAACTGGTGCGCGGGCAATCGCTGAACCAGCCGAACAAAACCATCAATAATGTGGTGGTGACGTCCGGTGTCGGCGTGCCGACGGGCGGCATGATTATCGGCAGGTAACACGAAAAAAGGCACCTTCGGGTGCCTTGTTTATTGCGCGGAACAGAAGGGGATAAGAGTTGGAAAAACGATTGCTGGTATTTCTTTCTGCAGCGCATATCGCTGCCGGATTATTATTGTGCCTGCTGTATTTTTTTGTGCCCTTACACCCCTTTCTATTGCAAGTAATTTATGCGGCACGGCCTGAAGTCATAAGCAACGAAACGCAGATAATTTTTTGGTTGTGCATCCTTGGCCCCACTATTGCCAGCTGGGGGGTTCTGTTTCTTGCATTGGTGCGCCAATACTTTTTAACACCTACTGTTTTTTTATGGCGTTGCATGGTCATGGCAATTTTTCTATGGGCGCCGCTGGATTCCATGCTTTGTCTATCAAATGGTATTTATGTAGGCGCTATTGGCAATAGCGTGGTTACTGTTGTTTTTCTTGCATTATTATTCCGTATTCGGAACATTGCGATATGACTGAAGGTTCATCATGCCACTTATTGTTTTGATTCTTGGTGGCTATGGTAATTTTGGCAGCAAGATTGCCCGTCGATTGGCCGGCTGTGTTGATATAAGGTTGATCATTGCCGGTAGAAATCTTCAGCGTGCTTCAAGGCTTTCAGTAGAATTGCAAACGATATCGGCACATGCTGGGCATGCCTTGCGGCTCGACGCTACCGACAGGAATTTTGAACAGGCGTTGTGCAGTAGTGGGGCGCAGCTGCTGATTCACACATCAGGGCCATTTCAGTTGCAGGATTATCGTGTTGCTAATGCCTGCATTAATAATGGAATTCACTATATCGATCTGGCAGATGGCAGGTCTTTTGTAGCGCATTTTAACCAGCTGGCCGATATTGCGCGGAAGAAGGGGGTGTTGGCAGTTACCGGTGCCAGCACTGTTCCTGGCTTGTCTTCTGCAGTTATTTGCAAATACCTTGCTGAATTTTCCAGGTTGGAAAAGATAGAGTATGGGATTTCTCCCGGTAATAAAGCCGAGCGCGGTGAAGCTACAGTCGCAGCTATCCTGAGCTACACAGGCCACACATTTCAGCGATTGGAAAACGGCACACTGCGGAATGTGTATGGTTGGCAAGATATTTTTCGGCATAAATTTCCTGGGCCAATGGGGCTGCGTTGGCTTGCTAATTGCGATGTTCCGGATTTGGCGCTTTTCCCGGAATCCTACCCGACATTGAAAACGATACGGTTCTATGCCGGGCTGGAATTGCCGTTGCTGCACCTGGCGATGTGGGTAATGTCCTGGCTTGCTCGCTTTGGCCTTATAAGGAATTGGGCGAGATATGCAGCAAGCATCACGCAAATAAGTCGCTGGTTTGAGGGTTTTGGCAGTGATAATGGCGGCATGTATATGCGTATGTCCGGTGTTGGGACTACGGGTGATCCGCTAACGGTTGAATGGACACTGATTGCCGAAAATGGGGATGGGCCTATGATCCCGACAATTCCTGCTGTCATTCTCGCCAGGAAACTGGCCTGTGGCAGAATTGACAAGCGGGGCGCAATGCCTTGCATGGAATTGTTTGCGCTGGATGAGTTTTTTGCAGAAGTTAAAGACCTGTCTATCTACGAAGTATGCAAGAGAAATGTCTATGACCAGTCCTGAGGTTGCAGTTGCATTGATTAATACGCATCAACGTATCATTCTCTTCGACGGGGTTTGTCATTTATGTTCCAGCAATGTGCAGTTCATTTTCAAGCGCGATAAAACCGCCAGTATCATGTTCTGTCCAGTCCAGTCTGAAACCGGGAAATGTATTTTGCAGTATTTTGGTTTACCTGTGGATCAGCATGACAGCGTTGTATTTGTTGAAAAGGGAAACGCATTTCTCAAATCAGATGCCGTCATCCACATGTGGAAGTATCTGCATTTTCCCTGGCCTGTACTCACGCTGGTGAGGTTTTGTCCGGTTATTGTTCGCGATGCAATCTACCTGACGATTGCAAGAAATCGCTACCGCTGGTTTGGAAAGCGGGAAACATGCATGATTCCGGATGAAAAGCTCGCCAGGCGCTTTATCCACTGATGGTCGGGCTGTCCATACTGAAAAATGATAATTTGGCTCAACCCTTCAATACTTCCCTCGTCCCTGTCTCGTTAAACACCACCATGCGCCGTTCACTGATGCGCCATCCCTCTGCAGTGAGTAGCAGCTTGTCACGATACTCGGCCCACACTTCGTAGGTGAGTGAGGCTTTGTCGTCGCGGCCAGCATGGGCGGCTCGCACGTAGCAGGCACACTGTGCTGTATTCCCCTCAATGGCGATGCGGAAGTTGCCGAGCAGGTGCTGGGTGGGGCCACAACCGTCAAGCAGGCTGCGAATCATTCCGGTCAGGTTGTGGCGGCCTTGCAGGCGGTATTCGCCGCCGTAGATGGCTGTTATGTCGGTGGTGAAAACCTCGTCCAGCAAGGCCCAGTTGCGGGTATCGCAGGCCAGTGCGTAGCGGATAAGGGTTTGTTCGATGGCGCGATAATCAGGTATGCCGGGGATTATGGCATGCCTGCCGGATCCGACAAATGCCTTGCGAAACATCAAGGACTTGCCGGGGAATTTGCTGCTAGAATGCCGCTGTCCAAAAATTAGTCAGTCAAGAATCAAGGCAGTACCCCTCCTTATGTTCAAACACAAAGAAGACATTGTGCCGGTTTTACTGGTACTGGCGCTGACAGTTGTCGACTTCACGCTCTACTTCACAGTCAACAATGTGCCGGTGCTGGTCAGCTACTGGCTGCTGATGCTGGTGCCCAAGGGTGTGATCTGCGCGTGGAACCATCATCACCAGCACACCATGACCTTCCGTTCAGCCACGCTCAACCGCTTGCTGGAGCTGGCCTACGCTTTCCACACCGGTGTCACCAGCAACCTCTGGGTGCTGCACCATGTGCTGGGACACCACAAGAATTTTCTCGACCAGCACAAGGATGAAAGCCGCTGGATGCGTCCGGATGGCAAAACCATGAACCCGGTCGAGTACACCCTGAACGTGGCATTGACGTCCTACTATCGCGGCTATCAGGTGGGCAAACGCTATCCGAAAGCACAGAAGGTGTTTGTGACTTTTTCGATAGTCACCCTTGTGCTGCTGGCTTGTCTGGTTGCCTACCGCCCGGTGCCTGCGCTGTTCCTGTTTGTGCTGCCGATGATTGTCAGCCTGTTGTTCACTTCATGGGTTACCTACGATCACCACAGCGGCCTGCATACCGATAACGAGTTTGAAGCGTCGTACAACAACACAGGACGTCTCTTCAATGTATTGACCGGGAATCTCGGTTACCACACCGCCCATCACCACAAGCAGGGTCTGCACTGGTCAAAATTGCCTGCGCTGCACGAGCAGATCAAGGCCAGGATTCCGGCAAAACTGTACCGTGATTCAGGCGTTGATATGCTGCTGGGTTGAATGCAGGGCTGCTTCGACGGAAAGGCGCTGCGGCGCCTTTTTTGTTGCGTGCCATATCTGGCGGAAACCGCTGTTGCGAGCTGCCACGATTCCACCGGCCGCACGCTGTCGTTTATAGTGCAGCCTGCTTCCAGAGGAGATAAAGACATGGCACGCAAGATTTTCCAGGGCAATATTCATTCCGCTGTGCAGGATGAAATCGGTGGGGCGGCAGAGTTTCGCCAGACAGTCGATGTGGTCGAACAGGCCATCGGCCAGCACCCGATTGTGATCGTCGGCATGGACCAGAATCCCTTCCCGAAAAAAGCCCGCAAGCTACTGGATGCGGCTGGCCTCGCCTATAACTATCTTGAATATGGCAGCTATTTTTCCGAATGGAAGCGTCGCGGTGTCTTGAAAATGTGGCTGGGCTGGCAAACCTTTCCGATGATCTTTGTGAAAGGCCAGTTTATCGGTGGATTTACGGATCTCAAGAAACTGGTAGACAGTGGCGAACTGAACAAACTGTTGCAGTGAGAATGGATACAGGTAGTCGGGCGCATGAAAGTCGAAACGTTGATCAGAAAAATCCGTGACAATCCTGCTGCGGTCACGTTTGATGAAGTGATTGCAGTGATCAATGAAAACTACCAGTACACACCGACCCGTTTTACCAACGGTGTCGGTGCGACGATGGCGATGAATGAAGCGGGCAAGAACGAAGGCTCGTGCAGGATTTTCGCTTTCGGAAAAATGAATCGACTGAGTGAGCAGGAAACACTCGCGTGTTTCGGCGCGTTCTATCGCGATGATGTGTTGAAAAATCCGCAAGGTAGCGATCACGCCAATATCCGCAATTTCATGCAACACGGTTGGGCGGGTATCCATTTCGAGGGCAAGGCATTGACAGAAAAAAACAGTACCAGTGATCCGGAAAACATTCTCGGTTTCATGCAAGACCACATCCGTCGCTATCTGGCCACTGATGGTGAGGATGGTCATTTGATGAACGGCTTTCCTTGTCTTGTGTTGACCACGGTGGGAAAAAAATCCGGTGAAAAAAGACAGGCGGCTGTGATTTACGGCAAGCACGGGTCAAGTTATGTCGTGATCGCTTCCAAGGGTGGCAGTGATACCGCGCCGGCGTGGTTTGTAAATCTGGCTGCCAGTGGCGGTGGTCATATCCAGGTAAAAGCAGACAAGTTCGATGTGAAGATGCGTGTTGCTGAAGGCCCGGAACGCGAACAGCTGTGGGAAATGATGGCGTCAATCTTCCCGGCCTATCTCGAGTATCAGTCTAAAACGGCGCGCCAGATTCCGGTGGTGGTACTGGATCCTCTCTGATATGAACGCCGACTGGCTGCAGGCGCGTGAATCGCGTTTCTGTATCGATGGCCCTGCCGGTGCCATCGAATTGCTGGTAAATGGTGTAGGGGATCATCCCCGTGCCATTGCGCTTATCTGTCACCCGCATCCACTGCACGGCGGCAGCATGGATAACAAAGTGGTGTTCACGCTGGCGCGCGCTTGCCGTGACCAGGACATCATCGCGGTGCGTTTCAATTTTCGTGGCGTCGGTGCCAGTGCCGGCGTGCATGACAATGGCGTTGGCGAAGCGGTTGACGCGCATTTTTTATTCGATGAATTGCGTAAACAAAGCCGTGGATTGCCGGTGGTTCTCGCGGGATTTTCTTTTGGTGCGGCGATTGTCGCACAGCTAACCGAAACGGTGGATGCTGCGGCACTGGTGTTGGCTGCGCCGCCAGTAACGCGCTATGGAATGGATAGGATCAGCGCGGTGCCAGTGCCGGTTTTGTTGTTGCAGGGCGATGACGATGCTGTGGTGGATAGTGCACACGTGTACGAATGGTTTTCATACTTGTCCTCGCCGAAAAAAGTGCGCCACAACTGGCAAAACGGCGGGCATTTTTTTCACGGGATGTTGCCGGAAATAAAATCGGCAACAGAAGCATTCCTGTCAGCACTTGTGCTGCCATCTGTTCAGTTATAGACGGACTCGCGCAAGATCAGCATTGGCGGTACTTGCACCGCGCGATAACAGAACGCTGTGCCGGCGCCACCTACCAGTAGCGTCGACAACACAGGTACGCCAAGCCATAGCCAGGGGTGCGGCGCAAATCCCATCTTGAACAATTGTGTTTGCAGTGCCCACGCGGTGAGTTCCGCGCCACCTGCGGCCAGCACACCCGCTGCCAGCCCCAGGAAAATAAATTCCACCGCCAGGCTGCCGGCGATGAGTTTTTTGCTGGCGCCCAGCGTGCGCAGCAATGCGCTTTCGTGCAGGCGCTGGTCGATACTGGCGCGCAAACAGGTCAGTAACACCAGCAAGCCGGCAGCGAGTACCAGCACGAGAATGACTTGCACAGCGATGCTGGCGCGATCGACGATGGTCTGTATCCGGCTGATCAGGTCATCAATCGGGTACGCGGTTACTGACGGAAAGTGACGCAGCATTTTCGCCATGGTTGCAGCGTGTTCTGCATCACGATGCACGCTGGTCATCCACGTGGCATTGAAATTGTCGAGCGCGCCGGGTGGAAACAGGAAAAAGAAATTCGGTGTCATCTTGTCCCATTGCAAGCTGCGCACGCTACTGATACTTGCATTGATATGTGCATCGCCAATGGTGAATTGCAGTATGTCGCCAGGCTTTATGTTGAGCCGTTTCGCCAGTCCCTGTTCAATCGAAACCGGTATCGATGGGTCTGAGGCGTTGACCGCTGTTGCGCCATGCCACTGGCCGGCGACAATGCGGTTGTCTGGTGGAAGCTTTTCTGACCAGCTCAGGTTGATCTCGCGGTACACTTCGGTGACAGTTTCATCGAATAATTCGGTGGCTTCCCTGTTGTTGATTTGCGTCAGCCGTCCGCGCACCATCGGGTAGAGTGTGGGCGTGGCGATGCCGATGTCCTGCAAGCCGCTGCGCAAGGCATCCACTTCCTGCGGTGCAATATTGATCAGGAAGACATTCGGCGCATTGGCGGGTAATTGCAGTTTCCATTCATGCAGCAGTGACGTGCGCAATAACACCATGACTGCCAGCAACATGAAGCTGATGCCGAATACAATAATTTGCAACAGTGAGAGCCAGCGACGGCGCAGGACATTGGCAATGCCGAGTCGCCACACGCTGCCCGCTTGCATGCTGAGTGCGCGCCCGCCGCGCAATAATAAAAAACCGGCAATGGCGGCAGGCAATATCAACGCGAGCAAACCACCGACCAGTAATCCCACCATTTTTACTTGTTGGCTGTACAGGAACAGCAGCACAGCAATGCCTGGCAGTGCCAATAGCAGGCTGTGCTGGTAAATGCCGGCATCGGCATTATCACTGCGCAAGACGCGCCACGGCGGTACGGCTTGTAAACGCCAGAATGCGGGCCAGACAAACGTCAGCAGGCAAACCAGGCTCGTCGCGCCACCCATAAAAAACGGATAGAAACCGGCAGCGGGTAGTGAGGCTGGCACCCAGCTTGCCATCGCCTTCAGGAATACATGCTGCAACAATTCACCGCACAGGAAACCGCACGTGGTGGCGATCAGCCATAACCATCCCATCTGGCCTGCCAGTAAACCGAGGAGTCGTGCACGTTGTGCGCCGAGTGTTTTCATCACGGCGATAGCGTCAGTGTGTCGTTCACAATAGCGCTGCGCAGAAAATCCTGCCGCCAGTGCGGCGAGCAAGACGCCGAGGCTGCCCGCCAGTCGTAAAAACAATGCTGCTTTGTCGAGTGCGCCGGCGATACCGGGCTGGTTGTCCTGCAAACTGATGACGCGTTGTCCTTTGGTGAGTTGTGGTTTGAGCCAGTCAAAAAAAACGGCGAGATTTTTTTCGTCACCGGCAAACAGGTGGCGGTATTCAACGCGACTGCCCGGTAACACCAGTCCACTTGCCGGCAGGTCGGCATCGTTAATCATCACGCGCGCACCCATGCCATAAAAACTGCTGCCCGCATCGCCTTCGTGTAGCAGCACACGTTCTGCTACCAGATGCAATTCACCGACATCGATGCGATCGCCAAGTTGTATGTCGAGTTGTGTCAGGATGTTCGCGTCGATCCACGCAGTACCGCGTACCGGGCCGTGTGCAACCTTTTCGGAGATGTTGTTGCTGTCGCGTGTTTCCAGCTGGCCGCGCAAGGGATAACTGTCTGACACGGCTTTCAGCGACGACAATACGGTGCGTTCATCACCCTGTGTGCCGGTCTTGTAAATCATGGTCGGGAAAATTGCGGTGCGTGCGGTGCGCAAGGATTGTTGTTGTGCGTGATGCAGCCAGTCCGTTGCAACCGGCTCGCTGGTTTGCAACACACGATCAGCGCCGAGATAGACACTCGCTTCACCTACCAGTGCGCCTTGTAAACGTTCGGCGAACAGACTGATACCGGTCACCATGGTGACGCCCAGCGTCAGTGCTGCAAACAGCAATGTCATTTCACCGCCACGCCATTCACGCAGCAACATGGTCCATGACAGCGAAAGGTGGCGGGAAAAAAAATTCACGCAGGCATCTCGCGCAAGCTGCCATTTTCCATCAGCAACCGGCGCTGGCAGCGCGCGGCGAGGCGTTCATCGTGTGTGACCAGCACCAGGGTGGCACGACTGTCGCGATTCATCGCAAATAAAAGATCGCTGATGGTTGTGGCTGTCTGTGTGTCGAGGTTACCTGTTGGCTCATCGGCGAACAGGATGGCGGGTTGTCCGGCGAAAGCGCGTGCCAGTGCCACACGTTGTTGTTCACCGCCCGACAAGGTGCGCGGGTAATGATGCAGGCGTTCACTGAGGCCGACATGTGCGAGAAATTCCTTGGCGCGCTGTTCGCACTGCCTGTTATTTTCACCGCGCAACTCGAGTGGCAACATCACGTTTTCGAGCGCGGTCAGTGACGCGAGCAACTGGAAATTCTGGAAAACAAAACCGACCTTGCGCGCGCGCAATGCCGCCTTGGCTTCCTCATCAAGCCCGGTGAGCGACTGGCCATCCAGCACGATGTCGCCGTGTGTTGGCAAGTCGAGACCTGCCAGCAATCCGAGCAGGGTGGATTTGCCAGAACCGGATGCGCCGATAATGGCGACGCTGTCGCCTGCATCGACGCAGAAATTCACATCGTGCAGTAACGTCAGGTTGCCTGCAGGCGTGGACACACACTTCGTCAATTGCTCGACACGCAGTACGCTTTTGTGCAGTGGATTTTCCTGTACCGGCATCGGTTTTCACTCCATGCCATCGACGGCATCGATGGTCTGTTCAGGTTTGCTGGTCTACTATAGGCGCCAATAGTGTTTTCGCCCATAAGGTCATTCACGTGCTGTGTCGTTTGTCCGTCATTGTGTTGTTGTGTGCTGTTGCGCAGCTTGCGCCTGCCGCCACCGTGCTGGTGTTTGGTGACAGCCTCAGTGCCGGCTACGGCATCCGGGTGGAAGAAGGGTGGGTGCAGCTGTTGCAAAAACAACTGAAAACGCATGAATTTATCAATGCGTCGATCAGCGGTGAAACCAGCGGCAACGGTCTGGAGCGACTGCCTGCCTTGCTCAAGGAACACCAGCCGGATGTGCTGGTACTGGAGCTTGGCGCCAACGATGGTTTGCGCGGATTTCCTGTGGCGATGTTGCGCAACAACCTGCAAGCCATGATTGATCTCGGCAAGCAATTCCACTGCCGGATTTTGTTACTGGGTGTCCGCATCCCGCCCAATTATGGGCCTCGTTACACACAATCGTTTGCCGATGTTTTCCAGTCGATTGCTGACAAGAATGACATTCCGGTTGTGCCGTTTTTCCTGCAAGCCATTGCCGGGGATGCCAATAATTTCCAGGGCGATCACCTACACCCTAATGCAGCAGCACAGCCGGCTATTGCCAGAACCGTTTTGCCTGCGCTGCAACCCTTGCTGGAACCCTCCCGTGCAAACTGAACAGTTGCTGGCGCTGGATCGCCAATATATCTGGCATCCATACGCGGCAGCCGACAGTGCACTGCCTGTGTATGCCGTGCAATCCGCGCGAGGTTGTCTGTTGCAACTTGCCGATGGCCGGCAACTGATTGATGGCATGTCATCGTGGTGGAGTGCCATCCACGGTTACCAGAATCAGGTATTGGATGCAGCAATCTACAAACAGCTGCAGTCGATGTCGCACGTCATGTTTGGCGGACTGACACATGAACCGGCAGTGCAGTTGGCGAAAACGCTGGTGGAAATGACACCGCCTTCGCTGGCGCGTGTGTTTTTTTCTGATTCCGGTTCTGTTGCTGTCGAAGTAGCCATGAAAATGGCATTGCAATACTGGCTCGCTAAAAAGGCCATGCATCGCACGCGATTCCTCGCATTGGCTGGCGGTTATCACGGCGATACTTTTGCAGCAATGAGTGTCTGCGATCCCGTGACGGGTATGCATCATCTCTTCAGTGAAAACGTGCAAAAGCAGTTTTTTGCGCCAAGGCCTGCCTGTCGTTTTGGTGAAACCTGCAGTGATGCAGATATTGCCGGTTTTGAAAAAATCCTGCAGCAACATGCGCAGGAAATTGCCGCAGTGATACTGGAGCCGGTGGTGCAGGGCGCTGGCGGCATGTGGTTTTATTCGGCGCAGTATTTGCAGCGTGTGCGTGCCTTGTGCAACCAGTACGATGTGTTGTTGATCGCCGACGAAATTGCTACAGGTTTTGGTCGAACCGGTAAATTGTTTGCCTGTGAACATGCGCAGATCGAGCCGGACATTCTCTGCCTCGGTAAGGCGCTGACGGGCGGTTATATGACACTGGCTGCAACACTGTGCAGCGAGAAAGTGGCAGCGACGGTGTGCAGCGGCGAAGCCGGCGTGTTGATGCATGGCCCGACATTTATGGCGAATCCACTGGCATGCAGTGTGGCCAATGCGAGTATCGGCTTGTTGCTGTCGCAAGACTGGCAGTCAAATATTGCGCGTATTGAAACAGCATTGCGCGATGGACTGATGCCGGCAGGTCTGTTGCCGGGAGTAAATGATGTACGTGTGCTGGGCGCGATTGGCGTGATCGAGCTGGAACAGCCTGTCGATATGCAAATTATCCAGCCGTTGTTCATTGAACACGGCATCTGGTTGCGCCCTTTTGGTAAACTGGTCTACACCATGCCGCCGTTTGTGATCACGGACGTGGAATTACAAACGCTGACTGAAAACATTCTTCTTGTACTGGAGCGCTATCTGCATGTCTGAACTGTATCCTGCTATCAAATCACTGCATATGTTGTTTGCAACGATTTCCATTTGTGGATTGTTATTGCGCACGTTCTGGAAAATGACAGGCTCTGCCATGCTGGATGCCAAGCCTGTAAAAATCCTGCCGCATATCAATGATACGTTGCTGTTAGGGTGCGGTATTGCGCTGGCCGTTATCGCGGGCATCAATCCCTTTACCCATTTGTGGTTGCTGGCGAAACTGGGATTGTTGCTGGCTTATATTGGCTGTGGTGTTTTTATACTCAAGAAAGCGGAAAGCAATGCCACGCGAGCACTGGGCTTGTTTTTCGCACTGGTGTGTTTTGCCGGCATGGGTGGCCTGGCTGCGATGAAACCGTTCTGAGTATTGTCAGGATCAGTGCTCCCGCGTTGAACGGAACTCGATATCCGGCCAGCGTTCCTGTGTCAGGTTAAGGTTGACGCGGGTGGGCGCAAGATAGGTGAGATGATCGCCGCCATCCACCGCGAGATTTTCCGATATTTTTGATTTGAATTCTTCCAGCTTGCGCGGATCTTTTGATGATAACCAGCGCGCAGTGTAGACGTTGATATTTTCGTAAATGCATTCCACCTTGTATTCGTCTTTCAGGCGATACGCGACCACTTCAAACTGCAGTACACCGACGGCGCCGACAATCAGGTCGTTGTTGTTGAGCGGCATGAACACCTGCACCGAACCTTCTTCGGATAATTGACGCAAGCCTTTCTGTAATTGCTTGGCTTTCAATGGATCTTTCAACCGTATGCGGCGAAACAATTCCGGTGCGAAATGCGGTATGCCGGTGAAGCGTAAATTCTCGCCATCGGTAAAGGTATCGCCGATCTGGATGGTGCCGTGGTTATGCAAGCCGATGATGTCGCCGGCGAGCGCTTCTTCTACCAACACGCGTTCGCCAGCCATAAAAGTTACGGCGTCGGCGATGCGGATATCCTTATCCAGGCGCACATGACGCATTTTCATGCCCTGCGTATATTGGCCAGAACAGATGCGCATGAAAGCAATGCGGTCGCGGTGTTTCGGATCCATATTGGCCTGGATCTTGAACACGAAACCGGAAAACTTTTCTTCGTGTGGGTCGACGCGACGCGTTTCGTGTTTGTCAGTCACCAGCGCTTCGCGCGCCAGTGGCAGCGGTGCCCATTCGACAAAACCATCGAGCATTTCACGTACGCCGAAGTTGCCGAGTGCTGTACCAAAAAAAGCAGGCGTCAGTGTGCCGGCGAGATATTCTTCCAGATCGAACTGGTGCGCCGCGCCGCGTACCAGTTCGATTTCCGTGCGCACATCATCGGCATAAGGCCCGAGCAATTTTGAAAAGTCTTCGCTGTCGATGCCCTTGATCTGGATATCTTCAGGTATCGTGTGGCCAAAACCCTGTTTGTACACATGCACGGTATCCGTGTAGAGGTTGTACACGCCCTTGAATTCCTTGCCCATACCCAGCGGCCAGTTGATCGGCGCGACTTTGATGTGCAACACGGTTTCCACTTCATCCAGCACTTCCATCGGGTCGCGGACATCGCGATCCATTTTGTTGACGAAAGTAAGAATCGGTGTGTCGCGTAAACGGCAGACATCCATCAGTTTGATGGTGCGATCTTCCACGCCTTTCGCGCCATCGATCACCATCAACACAGAGTCGACAGCGGTGAGTGTGCGGTAGGTGTCTTCGGAAAAATCTTCGTGGCCCGGCGTGTCGAGCAGGTTGACGGTGCGACCCTTGTACGGAAACTGCATCACCGACGAAGTCACCGAAATGCCGCGCTCCTGTTCCATGCTCATCCAGTCGGATGTCGCGTGACGATCGCCTTTCTTGCCCTTCACTGAACCGGCAATCTGGATCGCTTGCCCGAACAGCAACAGCTTTTCGGTGATGGTGGTTTTGCCGGCATCCGGGTGCGAGATGATGGCAAAGGTGCGGCGCTGGTCGATGTCTTCTTTAAAGCTCATGGCGATGTTCTGGTCGGTTTATTGATGTCGGATGGTTTCTTGCGCAACGGTGCCGAACCGTCACGTGGTCTGTCGGCAGCAGGTTTTTCTGTAACCGGAGTCACCGGTTTTTTTGCAGACGATTTTTTGGCAGCCGTTTTTTTGTCTGCTGTTTTTTTGTTGTCAGTTTTCTTGTCGGTTTTCTTCTTTTTAGTGCCTGCTGCCTTGCCGGATGATTTCAGTTTTTTCGGGCCGTTGTAACTGCCTTTCAGTTCCTTGATAACACGTTTTTCGAAATCCTGTTTCAGGTAGCGCTCGATGCTCGACATCAGGTTCCATTCGTGCGGGCCAATCAGTGAAATGGCCAGGCCTGCATTGCCGGCGCGACCGGTGCGGCCGATGCGATGCACGTAGTCATCGCCTTTGCGCGGCATGTCAAAATTGATCACCATGTCCATGCCTTCGATATCAAGACCACGCGCAGCGACATCGGTGGCAATCAACACATTGATATGGCCCTGGTTCAATCGCGAGATGGCTTGCTTGCGATCTTTCTGGTCTTTCTCGCCGTGCAAGACATAAACTTTCGCCGCACTTTTACCCGCCTTGTGGGCGGTGATCAGCACACCACCGAGGCGATCAGCCTGGTCGCGGGTGTTGGTGAACACAATCGCTTTTTCAAATTTTTCGTTGCTGAGCAGCCACAGCAGCAAGCGCTCTTTGTGTTTTACATCGTCGGCCGTGATGATCTGTTGCACGGTACTGCTGTTCAGTTCGCTGACCGGATTCAGTCGCAACACCTGCGGCTCGCGCATGACTTTGGCAGCGAGTTCGTACAGCGCGCCGCCGCTGGTGGCGGAAAATAAAAGTGTCTGGCGATCCTTGTTGCAGGTATCGATCAGCGCCATCACGTCTTCGCTGAAGCCCATGTCGAGCATGCGGTCGGCTTCGTCCAGCACGAGAATTTCCAGGTCCTTGAAGTCGAGATGCCTGGCGCGTTCATGCTCGAGCAAGCGTCCGGGTGTGCCGATCAGGATGTCAGGATTCTTGCGGATCGCCGCGGCCTGGCGTTTGAAATCTTCGCCGCCGGTGATCAATGCGGCCTTGATAAAAGTAAATTGCGCCAGCAGTTCCACCTGTTTCAGTGTCTGCAAGGCGAGTTCGCGGGTTGGCAGCAGGATCAGGGCGCGAGTAGCGGTGCGCGGTTTGCTGTCCTGCAGGAGCTGGTGCAGCATCGGCAGCACAAAAGCGGCGGTCTTGCCGCTGCCTGTCTGGGCGATGACGCGCAGGTCCTTGCCTTCCAGTGCTGGCGGTATGGCCGTGAGCTGGACAGCGGTGGGTTCGGTGTAACCCAGCTGGGCAACGGCTTTGAGCAGGCGTTCGTGCAGGTTCAGTGAGGTAAACACGGTGGCGATTTGTCTGTGTCAGATCAGGGGCGTGCAGTGTAGCGGCTTATGGGGCGGGCTGCGTATTATTAACCCCTCCGGCATCTTGGTGTATCATAGCTCGCCATGCCGGGGCACCCCGGCTTTTTTGTGCCCGCCCTGTGGGCGACGACGACTCAAACAGGTTTGACATGAGCATTGCAGATCGCTGGTTATTGCCGGATGGCATCGAAGAGCTGCTGCCTGCACAGGCGGCGCGCGCCGAGCATTTGCGTCGCCAGTTGCTTGATCTCTACGCCAGCTGGGGCTACGAACTGGTGATGCCGCCGCTGGTGGAATTCACGGAGTCGCTGCTCGTGAACGGCAACCACGATCTCGACCTGCAAACCTGCAAACTCACGGACCAGCTCTCCGGTCGCCTGATGGGTGTTCGCGCCGACATCACGCCGCAAACAGCCCGTATCGATGCCCATGGCCTCAACCGTCCCGGTGCTACCCGCCTGTGTTACGCGGGTAGTACATTGCATGCCCGGCCGAAAACCGCGCTGGCTTCCCGCTCGCCAATCCAGATCGGTTGCGAGTTTTACGGTGTTGCCGGTGTGGAGGCAGATTGCGAAGTGATTGCCCTCATGCTCGAAACGGTGCGCATTGCCGGTGTGCAAAACGTGACGCTGGATCTCGGTCATGTCGATATTTTTCGTGGGCTGGCAGAAATGGCGGCACTGGATGTGGAGCAGGAGCAAGTGCTGTTCGATATCCTGCAGCGCAAGGCTGGCACTGAACTGAACGAATTTGTTAACGCCAGTGTGCCGGATAATGCCGTGGCGTATTTGCTGCTGGCACTGCCGACATGGAAAGGTGATCGCACTGTATTGGCGCGCGCTGCAGATGAATTGCACAAGGCACCAGTGCGTGTGCGTGCGGCAATGGCGCAATTGCAAAAAATAGCGGACAGCATGGCGCAACGCGCGCCCGATGTGGCCCTGTATTTTGATTTGTCTGAATTGCGTGGCTATCACTACCATACCGGCGTGGTGTTTGCGTTGTACGTAGCCGGTTGTGGTGAGGCGATTGCCAACGGTGGCCGTTACGATAATTTCGGTGCGGCGTTCGGGCGCGCGCGTCCTGCCAGCGGCTTCAGTACGGATCTCAAGCATTTGCTGGATCTCGGTGCTGCTGATCCTGGCAGCAAGACGGCCATCTGGGCTGCACTCGATGGCTCCGATGCACAGTGGCAGGCCATTGCTGCTTTGCGCACAAAAGGTGAATGCGTGGTAGCAGCCTGTGAAGGCGAAGTGCGTGATACGCGCTGTGATCGCGAACTGGTTTCCATGGATGGGCAGTACGTCATCAAAAATATTTCCGTCTAGTTTTTCAAACCTGTAACTATTTTGCGTGTAGCAAGTGGAGTTCAACTGTGGGCAACGATATCGCTGGCAAAAACAACACCGTAGGCAAAAATGTTGTTGTGCTGGGCACCCAGTGGGGTGATGAGGGCAAGGGCAAGATTGTCGATTTGCTGAC
>DAOMGE010000003.1:51747-64458 GCA_035430165.1 Pseudomonadales bacterium
TGCTGGGCACCCAGTGGGGTGATGAGGGCAAGGGCAAGATTGTCGATTTGCTGACAGATCAGGCAGAAATTGTTGCGCGTTTCCAGGGCGGCCATAACGCCGGCCACACACTGGTTATCGACGGCAAGAAAACCGTATTGCACCTGATTCCGTCCGGCGTGTTGCGGGATGGTGTGTTGTGCCTGATCGGCAACGGTGTGGTGCTGGCACCCGATGCGCTGCTGAAAGAGATCAAGGGACTTGAGGCGAGTGGCATTCCGGTGCGTGAGCGTTTGCGTTTGTCGCCTGCCTGTCCGTTGATTTTGCCGCACCATGTGGCACTCGACCAGGCGCGTGAACTGGCGCGTGGTGCTGGCAAGATTGGCACTACTGGCCGCGGTATCGGTCCTGCCTACGAAGATAAAGTGGCGCGTCGCGGTTTGCGTCTCGGTGATCTGCGCAATGAAAAAGCGTTTGCTGAAAAATTGCGCGTTGTGCTCGAATACCACAACTTCATGTTGACCGAATATTACAAAGTCGCCGCCGTGGATTTCCAGAAAACACTGGATGAAGTGTTGGCGCAAGCGAAAGAAATTTTGCCTATGATGGCGGACGTCACCGCCATCCTGCACGATGCCCGCGCACGCGGCGCCAATATTTTGTTTGAAGGCGCGCAAGGCTCCTTGCTCGATATCGATCACGGCACCTATCCGTTTGTAACGTCATCCAATACCACGGCGGGCGGCACCGCTACCGGTTCCGGTTTTGGCCCTCTCTATCTCGATTACGTACTCGGGATTACCAAGGCTTACACCACGCGCGTAGGTTCTGGCCCGTTTCCAACCGAACTGCCTTATGACGCAGCGAGTGATACAGGTGATGCCATCGGCAAACACCTCGGCACCATCGGCCACGAGTTTGGTGCAACAACCGGTCGTCAGCGTCGCTGCGGCTGGTTTGATGCCGTGGCTGTGCGCAAGGCGATCCAGATCAACAGTGTTTCCGGTTTGTGTCTCACCAAACTGGATGTGCTGGATGGTTTACAGGAAGTGAAAATCTGCACCGCGTATCACGATGCGCATGGCAACACCGTGTCGCCGCAACACAGCGATGATTACGAAGGTATCGTCTCGGTGTATGAAACCATGCCGGGTTGGAGTGAATCCACCATCGGCGCCAAGACACTGGATGAATTGCCGCAGGCCGCGCGCAATTACATCAAACGTCTGGAAGTGCTGACCGGCGCGCCGATCCACATTATTTCTACAGGGCCGGATCGCGTGGAAACCATCGTGTTGCAGCATGCGTTTAATGAGTAACTTTGGGTAAGGGTCGAATTTCCGGATTCGGCCTTGTTTCAATACGGGATCAATCAGGACTAACCCGCTTTTATATCGAGAATACACCTGGAATTTCTATGCTGGATTTGCCAGATGCAAAAGATAATTTCAGAGAAGGTTTTTTATGAAACCGGAAAATAATCGAAAATTAATCTCCGTATTGCCATTGTTTGCGTTTCTGGTTTTCAGTGTGATTCCAGTCGAAAGTGAGATTTTTGGCTTGATCGTCAGGTTTTTTATTTTAATCTCCCCTATGGTAGGCCTGTATTTTTCAATAAGATTTTTACGTGTTTCTGAAAGCGCTGTTATATCGATGGGTTTTATATTGGCGATATCGCTATATTCTCTGCTTGAGGCTTTTGTCATTTATATAGAAGCGGTAAAGTTTCTTGGCGGACGCTAACGTTCAGTACTGTGTCTCCAGAAAAGCTATCCATTGTGACAACAGGCCGGCTGCGGCGCATACAGCAATCACATGAATCACATTGCGTTTGTAGCGGAACAATGCGACAGCGGCGGCGATGGCTATCACGGCAGAGATCCAGTCAAAACGTTCGCTGAAGCCGTGCGGCCATAACACGTGGTAACCAAAAAACAAGGCAAGATTGAGAATGACGCCGACAACGGCAGCGGTGATGGCGGTTAACGGCGCGGTGAATTTCAGATCGTTGTGGGTGGATTCCACCAGCGGGCCGCCAGCGAGAATAAAAAGGAATGACGGCAAAAACGTAAACCACGTCACCAGTGTGGCGCCTGCGGCACCGGCAGCAAACAACAGCTGCGATCCAAATACTGCCTTCGCATACGCGCCGACAAATCCGACAAATGCGACCACCATGATCAATGGTCCCGGTGTGGTTTCACCCAGGGCGAGCCCGTCAATCATTTGTGGTGCAGTCAGCCACTGGTGATGATCGACAGCGCCTTGATACATGTAAGGCAACACCGCGTAGGCGCCACCAAATGTCAGCAACGCCGCTTTGGTAAAAAACCAGCTCATTTGTGTGAGCACAGCATCCCAGCCACACAGCAGCGTGAGTGCGGCCATCGGCACAACCCACAACAGCAAGCCGACGATTACCACGCGCAATAGTTTTCCGGTGCTGAACAAAGCGTGTGCCGGTGTCGGTGTGTTGTCATCAATGATAGCGGGGCCAAACGATTTGTCGGCAGCGGCATGTCCGCCGCCGGTCTTGAATGTGTCCGGTGCGATACGACCACCGATGTAACCGATGATGGCAGCACCCAGCACAATCGCCGGGAATGGAACGTGACCGGCAAAAATGGCGATGAAAGACAATGCAGCAATCGCCCACAGGGTTTTGTTTTTCAGTGCGCGTGAGCCGATACGATGTGCAGCCTGCACGACGATTGCAGTGACTGCCGGTTTGATGCCATAAAAAATACCGGCGACGAGTGGCATTTCGCCGAAAGCAATATAAATCCACGACAGTGCAATCAGGATAAACAGGGACGGCAAGACAAACAGCGCGCCCGCGATGATGCCGCCGCGTGCGCCGTGCATTAACCAGCCGATGTAGGTGGCGAGTTGTTGTGCTTCCGGGCCGGGTAACACCATGCAGAAATTGAGAGCGTGCAGGAAACGTTTTTCTGAAATCCAGCGGCGATTTTCCACCAGCTCCTGATGCATGATCGCGATCTGGCCGGCAGGCCCGCCGAAGCTGATGAAACCGAGTTTCAACCAGAAGTGGAACGCTTCCGTGAGGCTGACTGTTGTGTTGGTGAGTGTTCTGTTCATCGTGTTTTTGTCTGTGCAGACAAGCCAAAGAAACGTTTGATGCCGGCGAGTATACGTGCCTCGTGTTCGGTGGCCGGCACCGGTTTTTCATTGCGGACTGCAGCGAGTTCATGTTCGCGTTCGCCCAGTATGCGGGCACAGCCTTCAGCGATTTCCGGACGTGCGCGCAGGATTTTTTCGAAGCTGGCTTTGTCCAGGCGATAACACAGTGCATCCGTTCTTGCTGTGACGGTTGCCCGGCGCGGTTCACCGGTCATCAATCCCATTTCACCAAATACCTGACCGGGACCGAGTGTGGTGAGATGCCGGCGCTGGGATTTTTCCGGCTCGTACCAGATATCAGCCTCGCCCGTGGCGATGAGATAGAGCCAGTGGGCAACCGCGCCTTGCCTTGTCATGACGTCGCCGCGAGTGAACGGGGTAGGGCGCAACGATTCCGCGAGCTCGTGCAGTTCGCTGTCATTCAGCTTGGCAAATATTTCTACGGCAGCGAGGGCGTGGATACGCTGCTGGATATCCTTGATGTGTGCCTGCGCTTCCCGCTCGGCGTTCTCCGTGGTGATGTGTGTTTCCAGGCTGGGCCTGGCGAGCTGGAATCCTTGCCGCAACAGCGCGGAATAAATATGTACGCGCACATTGGAATCGGTGCTGTCATCGTGGTGCGGGTCGGTAAGCCAGTAGCGCAGCGCATAGATTGTCGAACCGTCGTTGTAGTCCATGACAATGCATTGCGGGGCCGGTTTGTCGGCAACGTATTCAATTTCGGCGTCGCGAACGGCTTTCTCCACACAGGCAATCACCTGTTGTGGCGGGATCGGGTAATTGAGCGGGAAATAGACCCAGCGCCGGAAATGCGGACGCTCGGCAGAGGAAAACACATCCACCTTGGATTTCATCAGCAGCGTATTGGGAATGACAATGACATCGCCGTTGTTGGTGAGTACCGCTGTGTGTCGCCAGTGGACTTCAATAACACAGCCCCTGATGTCGTCGACCTTGATCCAGTCGCCGATGCGTACGGAATTGTCGAGTTGCAAGGCGATACCGCCGAGGATATTGCCCAGCGTTTCCTGCATCGAGAAGGCGATAATGCCAGTGATGACAGCGGACGTCGTGATCATGCTGCTGAGATCCAGTCCGGCGTTGCGCAAGCGGAACAGGTTCCAGCCGATATAGGCGGCGACCAGCAACAGGTCTTCGGCAATGCGCGGTGGCACCAGTCCCAGCGAGGGCAACAGTACGCGAAAAAACGCGAGACCGCCCAGGCGAATCAGCAGTATTCCCATCACCAGTATTGATAGCGATTCGCACAACGCAGCGGCAGTCTGGTAGCCGACAAAGGGCAGCACGTAAGACGCAGCGGCGATCAGCAGGCACAACAGGGCGATGAAGGCGTGCTGCTGCAGGATGGCGCGACTTTCCGGCAATTTGCGCAGCAACAGGAACTGTAACAGGGCGGCAACTGCCAACGCTTCCAGCCAGCCATAGCGGGAAAGGATTTCGGGGTTCACACGTGCCTCCCTGAAGAGCATTGTTGCGATGATGCTAGTCTAACGCGCAGCCAGCCATTAAGCTTGCGGCTCATTAATTTCCAGACTTGTTTCCCCATGTTGGCTTATCCACAGATCGATCCGGTCATCGTCAGTATCGGCCCTTATTTCGGGGTTGGTCCGCTCGCCGTGCACTGGTATGGCGTCATGTATTTGCTGGGTCTGGCAGCGGCGTGGCTGGTCTCGTGGCGGCGCATGCTGGCTGGCAATGCACCAGTGAAAACGCGTGAGGAAGTCGATGACCTGATTTTTTACGGCGCGTTGGGTGTGATACTCGGTGGACGCATCGGTTACATCCTGTTCTACCAGCTGGATATGTTCCTTGAAAATCCGCTCTGGTTGTTCAGGATTAACCAGGGTGGCATGTCATTTCACGGTGGTTTGCTCGGCGTGATCATTGCGTTGGGATTGTATGCGCGACGACTGGGTGTGACATTTTTTACGCTGCTGGATTTTGTGGCGCCACTGGTGCCGATCGGGCTTGGCCTCGGTCGCCTGGGTAATTTTATCAACCAGGAATTATGGGGGCGTGCGACCGATGTGGCATGGGCAATGGTATTTCCGGCGGATCCGCTGCATCTGGCACGACACCCGTCGCAGTTGTACCAGTTTGCACTCGAAGGTGTTGCGTTGTTTATTCTATTGCAGGTTTTTTCACGCATGAAAATGCCGGTTGGCATGGTGTCCGGTTTTTTTCTCGCGTTTTATGCGTTGTTCCGCTTCAGCGTGGAATTTTTTCGTGAACCGGATGCGCAGATCGGATACGAATTGCTCGGCTGGATGACGCGTGGTCAGGAATTGTGTGTGCCGATGTTTATTGCCGGCATAGTGATTTGTGTATGGTCTGTTACCAAGAAAAAACCGGCAGGTGTTTGATGCAACAGTATCTTGATCTTATGCGCCATGTGCGCGATAACGGTGTAGTGAAAACCGACAGGACCGGTACGGGTACCATCAGTGTGTTTGGTTACCAGATGCGCTTCAATCTTGCGGATGGTTTTCCATTGCTGACCACCAAGAAGTTGCATGTCAAATCCATTATTCATGAATTGCTCTGGTTTCTCGCCGGCGATACCAATATCAAATATCTGCAAGACAACGGTGTGAAAATCTGGGACGAGTGGGCCGATGCCAACGGCGAACTCGGGCCGGTTTATGGCCACCAGTGGCGCTCATGGCCAGATGGCAAGGGAGGCACCATTGACCAGATTGCGCAGCTGATAGAGATGATCAAAAAAAATCCGGATTCACGCCGTTTGCTGGTGAGTGCATGGAATGTGGCAGAAGTGAACCAGATGGCGTTGCCGCCATGCCATACCCTGTTCCAGTTTTATGTGGCGAATGGGAAATTGTCCTGCCAGTTATACCAGCGCAGTGCGGATATTTTTCTCGGTGTGCCATTCAATATTGCTTCCTATGCATTGCTGACCCTGATGATTGCACAAGTTTGTGATTTACAGCCGGGTGAATTTGTCCATACCTTTGGGGATGCGCATCTGTACAGCAATCATCTCGAGCAAGTGGAATTGCAGCTGCAGCGCACGCCAACTGCCTTGCCGCGCATGCACATCAATCCTGGCGTAAAAAATATTTTTGATTTCACGTTCGGGGATTTTGAATTGCAGGATTACAGCGCCCAGCCACATATTGCCGCGCCGGTAGCTGTGTAATGGCTGGACGCAAACTGGCGTTGATTGTTGCGCGCACACGCAACGGGGTGATTGGTCGTGACAACGGTATGCCGTGGCATTTGCCGGAAGACTTGCGCTATTTCAAGCGTGTGACCATGAACAAGCCCGTGATCATGGGCCGCAACACCTGGGAATCCCTCGGCAAACCGTTGCCGGGTCGCGACAATATTGTGGTGACGCGCAATGAAGATTTTTACGCGCACGGTGCGACAGTGGTGAATGACATGGATACGGCGTTGTTGCTGGCCGATTCGCTGGCAGCCGCGCGCGGTGTCGATGAAATCATGGTGATTGGTGGTGCACAGATTTATCGCGAGGTGATGCCGTGTATTGATCGGGCTTATGTCACCGAAATTGATGCAGACATCGACGGCGATACATTTTTTCCCGCACTCAATCCGGCAGAATGGAAAGAGTCCGCGCGGGAAAATCATGCGGCATGCGAGAAGAATCCCTATCCCTACAGTTTTGTGATACTGGAAAGACAGTGATCCTCTTCCGCCGCGACGCGGCACCTTCTCCCCTGAAGGGAGGGAAAAAGAGAGTGGTCAGAAAGAAATGCCCGTGAAAGAAATATAATCCGTATTGTTGATCATCCGATCCAGCAAGTGGTGATCCTTGCGATATTTCGGATCGTTGGCGATGGCACGGATTTCATCGCGCGGGATGTCGGAGCGCGTCAGCAAATACAGCTTGTGGTAATAATCATAATCTTCCGACGTCAGGATTTTTTGTTGACGCGCAATCATGTCGGTCTCATCCACTTCGCGCGTGAAATCGTAGGTCGGGAAGTTGGTCATTTCGCCAAAGCCCATGATGTTGATGCCGAGCGGCATTTCCATCATGAACTCGAAGGTTGCGCGCAAGTCTTCCTCCGTTTCAAACGGCACCTTGGTAATCATTTCAAAGAAGCCTTTTACTTCAGGACCCAGGCTGATGATTTCATCGGCGGCTTGCAGTACGCGTTTCACTTCGGTCGGGCGATTGAAATGTTCTTTCAGGATACGTGCGCTACCTGATTGCACGCCCATGGTGATGGAAATCATGCCGGCGTCTTTCAGCAGGTGCAGGGTTTCCATGGTGTGTGTGGTTGGATAGGTGTAACACCAGAACGGCAAGCCGATCTCGGCTTTGTAGCGAGGCAGGAATTCTTTCAGCCAGCGTGGGTTGACGGTGAAAACCGGGTCATAGAACAGGATCGATTTGATCGCGAGATTCTGTTTTGCCCACAACAGTTCTTCAATGATGGAGTCGACACATTTACGGCGCAGGGAGCCTTTTTTACCGAACAGATCCTGGTAGCGGGATTCGCCGCAAAATGAACATGAAAACGGGCAGCCCCGTTGTGTCATGATCGGGTATTCCTCTTTCAGGTTATGCGGATAGATGCCAATCCGTTTGCCCTTGTAATTGTTGATATGGACGTAGCGCTCAAGATGCCAGTCGGGAATCGCGATTGTATCCAGGTCGAGCAGGGGGCGATTCGGGTTCTTGATAATTTCGCCGTCCTTGCCATGTGCCCAGGTGCCGTGGATGTCGGTGATGTCGGCACCTGCATCCAGTTTGTTGGCGAGTTCGACAATGACTTCCTCACCTTCGTTGATGCAGATAAGGTCGGTGAGCTGGATGCAGCGATCAGGTTCCAGTGTTGGCCCGTAACCTCCCCAGATAAAGGGAATATCAAAATGCTTTTTCAGTTCGTCGTTGACGCGTGCCACTTCCTTGATATTGCCTGACAGTACGTTGAAACCGATAGCATCCGGTTGGAATTCTTTCAGGTCTTCAATCAGCAGGCGGAATTCTTTTTCCGTGAAAGGGCGGTAGCAATTCCAGATTTTTTTGGTGCCGTTGGCAGCAATGAATACGCCGGGATAATCAGTAACTTCGTATTCGTCTTTTTTATCGTAATTGACGATGTGGTGATCCTTGAAGTTGATAACACGGGAGTCGTGTCCCGCGCGCTGTAATTCTGCAGACAGCTGTGCGGTGGCCAGATTGAGGCCAGTAAAAAGCTTGATAAGCGCAATGCGTGCCATACGTCAGAATCCGCGTTTTTTGTGGGTGTGTTGCGGTAAATAATGGGGTCGTGGTACACGTTACCATACCCGCATCCTTTAAAACAACCGGAGTAAAAACGGGGTGGATTTGCTGCGCAATTGCAAAAAAAGTGCGGTGTTTACCGTTGCAGGCAATAACCGCTTTTGAAATCAGGGTAAAGAAACTGGAAGCCGGTTGATTGCAGCAGTTTGCTGTCACAACGTTTGCCAGTCGGAGGTAGTTGCTGCCAGTTGTTATCGGGCAGGGGATCATCAACTTCCAGGATGTGGCCTAGCCATTGCCATACATAACCGGATTGCACGGGTTGTGTGTCGCTGGCGACGTAGACGGGTGAAGGCGAGATGTCGTCTTCCCAGCACTCGATCAGGAAAGCCAGCACGCGTGCGCAGTCGTCAGCGTGTATGCGGTTGCTGAACTGGTACGCATCGGCCGGATCGACGCGCAGCTCACGAACCATGCGGACCAGTCGCTCCCGACCCGGACCATAAATCCCGGAAAAGCGTATGCAGGTGGACGCAAACCCACTGTTGCGCACCAGTGCTTCTGCTTCCAGCAGGCAGCGGCCGGAAAATCCGTTGCCGAGAGCGGGGCTGTGCTCATCCACCGTCTCGCCCGCGTCTTGCGCATAGACCGAGGTGCTGGAGACGAACAGCAGTCGAGGCTTGCCAGTCAGGTTGGCCAGCAGGTTGCGGGTACCGTCGACATAGATTTGCCGATAGCGTGTTTCGGTGCGTTCACCGGGTGTCAGGGTGATGACTACATAGTCGAAACACTGGTCACCAATCGCTTGTTGCAGGGCAGCAGGATCACAGATATCCGCAGCGAGGGGGGTGATGTAGGCGGGCAGGTCATGCGCCTGCCGGCGGAGACCGGTCAGGCGAAAGTCATGGTGTAACAAGAGGGCAAGGCGCTGGGCAATGTCGCCACAGCCAGCCAGCAGGATCGACGGCTGTGTCACTCTCAGTGGGTTTCTGTCGCTGTGGTCGGTTCGGCCATGGCCAGCTGGTCAGCATTGCCACGATTGGCTTCTATCCAGTTTTTCAGGCGATTGGCGTCACCCACGGGCGAGAATTTGCCCTCGGCTTCCAGGAATACCATCACGGAGGGTCGATTGGCCACGGTAGCCAACATCACCAGGCAGTGCCCCGCCTCATTGATGTAGCCGGTTTTACTGATGGTGATATCCCAGTCGCCCTCACGCACCAGCAAGTTGGTGTTCAGGTAAGGCAGGGGCTGGCGGCTGGTGTTCATGGCCACTTCGCGGCTGGGTGTGGTGGTGAATTCATGGATCAGTTCGTATTGGCTGGCAGCCTTCACCATTTTTACCAGATCTTCTGCAGTCGAGACATTAGCGGGCGTCAGGCCGGTCGGGTCGTAGAACTGGGTATGTGTCATACCGAGTTTGGCGGCCTTGATACGCATCGCGTTCACAAAGGCTTGCTTGCCGCCCGGATAGTGGCGCGACAGCGTTGAGGCAGCGCGATTCTCGGACGACATCAGGGCGAGGCGCAACATGTCATAGCGAGGCAACCTTGTGCCCACCTGCAGCCGGGATGTGGTGTGTTTCAGGTTGTCGACATCAGCCTCCTCAATCTGCAAGACCTCTTGCATCGACGGGTTGGCATCGAGAACAACCATTGCTGTCATCAGTTTGGTGATCGAGGCGATAGGCGTCTGGCTACTGGTGTTCTTGGAAAAAAGGGTCTGGCCGGTGTTGGCGTCCACCACGATGGCGCTGCTGGATGCGAGTTGTGGTGCGCGGCGTTGGGCGGTGGCCACCGGTTTTTTAATGCTGGCCGGTGTTTTGGCGGTAGTGACTTTCCGGGAATTTTCGACGGGACGGGCAGTGGCCTGAGCGGGCTTGTTACCCGGCAGGGTAAGCACCTGGCCTTCGGTCAGCCCGGTATTTTTCTTGAGATGATTGATTTTCGCCAACTCGCTGGTGGAGATATTGTTGGCGGTTGCGACGCTCCACAAACTGTCACCGGCCTGGACGGTGTAACTGGCTGCACGGGTGTTACTTGATACAAAACCGGCCAGCGTGAAAACAGCAGCCAGCAGACACATCTTGCTTGTCGTTTTTGCGGATCCTTTTATTCTGGATCGACTTGTTGTGAACCGGATCGTCATGAGTCTGCCCCCATCTTCATGAAATCACCTTGCCGGATTATATAAATCCAGACAGATACCTGAAAAATACAATGCCCACACTGCTTTAGCAAGTTTTTACAAGTATTTGATTTGATAAACATCACATTGCGGAAGTATGCTGCCCCGATGCCATCCCACGACCATCCGCACAGCAACGATTCCATCGACAGCCTGCACGGTATCGGCCCCCAGTTGGCCGAAAAACTGGCGCGTCTGGATATCCACCGGATGGAGGACCTGCTGTGGCATTTGCCCTTGCGCTATCGCGACCTGACCCGTATCACGCCCATCGGCGCATTGGCATTACACAGCGAGGCGCTGGTCGAGGGCACGATTCGCGCCTGCGATGTGGTATTCGGGCGCCGCCGCAGCCTGCTGTGCCTGATCCAGGATGGCACGGGTGTCCTTGCATTGCGTTTTTTTCATTTTTCCAGGGCCCAGCAACAGCAGATGTTGCCGGGCAAGAAAGTCCGTGCCTGGGGTGAAGCACGGCGTGGTGGCAGCGGTTTTGAAATGTACCACCCGGAGTATCGTTTGCTGGAGCCGGGTGACATGCCGCTGCTGGCAGACAGGTTGACGCCAGTGTATCCCGCTACGGAAGGCTTGCAGCAGACGCGTTTGCGCAAGTTGATCGGGCAAGTCTTGGAAAGCGCAGCAGGCAATGTTGTCAGTGATTGGTTGCCACCGGCGCTGCTGCCTGCACGCCTGTCGATGCCGCTGCATGAAGCGCTGTCGTATTTGCATTTGCCACCAGCCGATGCGCCGGTTGCCGAATTGATGGAGGGCAATCATCCCGCGCAACAGCGTCTTGCTTTTGAAGAACTGGTAGCTCATCACCTGGGTCTTTTGCGATTGCGACAACAACAGAAACGACAACACGCGGACGCCTTACCGCAGGATAAAAATTTACACCGGCGTTTTTTATCCGCATTGCCTTTTGTGCTGACTGCTGCACAGTTACGTGTCAGTGAAGACATTGCCTGTGACTTACAAAAACCTGAGCCGATGTTGCGGCTGGTGCAGGGCGATGTCGGCTCGGGTAAAACCGTGGTGGCGGCACTGGCGTGTATGCAAACTGTAGCAAATGGAAAACAGGCTGCAATGATGGCGCCGACAGAAATCCTGGCGGAACAACATTTCCTGCAATTCCAGCGCTGGTTTGAACCGCTGGGTTTTCACGTGGTGTGGTTGAGTGGTAGCGTCAAAACCAAAGCCCGCCGCGACGTGCTGGAAAAAATTGCCAACGGTACAGCGCACATTGCAGTCGGTACGCATGCGCTATTCCAGGATGAAGTGCAATTCCAGGATCTTTCACTGGTTGTGACCGATGAGCAACACCGCTTTGGTGTGCGACAGCGACTTGCCCTGCAACAAAAAGGTTTTCAGGCGGATACAAAAGTGCCGTCACTGCCCCACCAGCTGGTGATGACAGCAACACCGATTCCACGCACGCTGGCGATGAGTGCATACGCGGATCTCGATTGCTCTGTCATTGACGAGCGTCCACCGGGCCGCACACCCGTGCAGACAGTTGTGGTTGACGGACAGCGTCGTGACGAAATTATCGAGCGCCTGCGCGCTGCCTGTCGCGAAGGTCGGCAAGTGTATTGGGTTTGCACCTTGATAGAGGAATCGGAAACATTGCAATGCCAGGCTGCAGAAGTGACGGCTGCCACGTTGCGCGCCGCGTTGCTGGACATTGCTGTCGGTCTGGTTCACGGCAAGCAGAAGCCGGCTGAAAAAGCTGCAGTGATGGACGCATTCAAGCGTGCAGAATTGCACGTGCTGGTGGCGACGACAGTGATAGAAGTGGGCGTGGATGTGCCCAATGCCAGCCTGATGATTATTGAAAATCCGGAACGGCTGGGTCTTGCGCAATTGCACCAGTTGCGCGGCCGTGTCGGGCGCGGCACGGCAGCCAGTCACTGTGTGTTGCTGTATGGTGCGCCATTGTCACGCCATGCACGGGAACGGCTGGCAATCCTGCGCGATAGCGATGACGGTTTTGTGATTGCAGAAAAAGACCTCGAATTGCGTGGACCGGGTGAGTTGCTGGGTACGCGCCAGACCGGCGACATGGTTTTCAGGATTGCCGATCTGGCACGCGATGCGCACTGGTTGCCGCAGGTGAAACAATGTGCCGAAATTCTTTTGCAAGAGCAGCCTGAAAATACGGATCAATT
>DAOMGE010000003.1:64558-106748 GCA_035430165.1 Pseudomonadales bacterium
CCGGCGCATTGGCTGGTGCCTTGCTAGGTTATGTTTTTCTGTCGCTGGGTACGGGTTCTGCTGTGTCGCGAACCGGTTTGTATGTCACGGGTCTGGTCAGTGGCGTTTTCATTGATTTACTCAAGATGCTGTTGGTGCCGTTAGTGTTTACGTCGATTGCAGTCGGTGTCGCCAACTTGCGTTTGCACAGGCAGGTGCATCGTGTCTGGCAAGTGACGTTATTGTGCTCGCTGGCGACGACGGGAATTTCTATCGCGGTGGGTTTGTCAGCGGCGAATATTTTTCATCCCGGACAGGGTTTGCAGCTGGAAAGTTTCCGTGAAGCGATGGCGCATGCGGATGTGACGTCGATGTCTGTACCGGATTTTCTTGCAAGATTCCTGCATGGCATTTTCATGAATCCGGTAGCAGCGATGGCGCAAGGCAATGTGCTTGCGATTGTCATGTTCGCATTGTTTGTCGGCATTGCGATTGTGGCAGCAGGTGATCGCTACCGGAATATTCTGGTATTACTGGAAGAGTTTTTTGAATTGACCATGCAGATGGTACACGGTGTCATGGTGCTGGCGCCGCTCGGGATCATGGCGCTGATTGCCAAACTCGTCGCGACCGAAAATATTGCTGTGCTTGGTAGTCTGGCGCGATTTGTTGCCGTGGTGATGGGGACAACATTGTTGCACGGTATCGTGATCCTGCCATTGATATTGTTGGCGGCGGCGCGGTTTTCACCCCTGCGGTTCTGGCGTGGTGCGCGGCCGGCACTGGTCACTGCGTTTGCAACAAGTTCCAGCGCGGCGACCATGCCGGTGACACTGGATTGCCTGGAAAATAATCTGGGTGTCGAGCGCGATGTGGCAAATTTTGTGGTGCCACTCGGTTCACACCTGAATATGGATGGCACAGCACTTTATGAAGCGGCGGCGGCCCTGTTTGTTGCCAATCTTGCCGGTGTAGAGCTGCATTTGGGCCAACAGCTGGCAGTCTGCCTGACAGCCATGCTGGCATCGGTTGGTGCGCCGGGTATTCCCAGTGCCGGTATGGTGACAATGGTGATGGTGTTGCAATCGGTGGGATTGCCTGCAGAAGCCGTGGCAATCCTGCTACCTGTTGATCGCCTGCTGGATACGGTGCGAACGGCTGTCAATGTGGAAGGCGATATGGTGACCAGCCTGATTGTGCAGCGCTATGCAGGCAGCAAATAAAAAACAGTAAAAAATCCAGTTGCACGCGCGATCAGCGTGCAGGTAGATACAGCAATGGATCTACCGGTTTGCCATCACGACGTATTTCAAAATGCAGTTTGTTCCTGTCGGTGCCGCTGGCACCGATTTCCGCAATTTTCTGGCCGGATTTGACGGCATCCCCTTCTTTCACCAACAGCTTGCTATTGTGCGCGTAGGCGCTCAGGAATTTTTCATTGTGTTTGACGATGAGCAGTTGGCCGTAGCCCGCCAGGCCACTGCCGGCATACACAACATTACCTGCGGCGGCGGCAATCACCGGATCGCCGGCTTTTCCATCGAGATCGATACCTTTGCGCAAGGCATCATCTGGCGAGAAGCGCGCAATCACAGCGCCCCTCGCGGGCCAGACCCAGTGTTTTTCTGATGCGGGAATCGCTGCGGCATTTTCGGCAGGTCTGGCCTGATGTTCGGTGACAGTCCTGGTTTGTGCTGTGCCAGTCGTGCTATTGGTTGGCATTGTGACTCTGCCGGAGCTGCCGCGCTCCGTCCGGATTTCATGCACGCCCTCATCGGCCGGAATGGCGATGGCTTGCGTGGCGGATGAACGGGAAGTGCTGCTGCTATCGACCGGGCTGTTGTTGTCAATTTTCAGTTTTTGGCCGACCAGTATCTTGTACGGTGGTGACAGGTTATTCATGTTGGCTAACTGGTGGTAGTCCATGCCATAGCGCCAGGCAATGGCAATCAGTGTGTCACCCTTGGTTACGGTATGCGTGTGCAACTTGTAATCCGGCGGCTGACCAAGCTGGTCAATCGAAGCCCTGTGTGAAGAGGGTTGGCAGCCGGCGAGTGTGAATGCCAGCAGGGCGCTTGCGAGATAGGGCAATGAGGAAGCCAACAGCTGCGGCGAGCGTCTGGTTGCAGGTGCTGCTGTCATGTCTACTCCATGATTTTTGTTGGTAATTCCGGATCAGCGCATGATGCCGCTGACAAACGGCACAAATCGCGCGGGTTCGATATCTTCGCGCTCATACTCGCCGGTTTCAGGATTGTGATAGACCAGCACCAGGTGTTGCTCGTCATCGCCAACCGGGGAGACCAGCACGCCGCCGGGTGCGAGCTGTTGCAAAAGCCGGGGCGGGATTTCAACCGGCGCGGCAGCAGAGAGGATGCCATCAAACGGCCCGGCTTCTTCCCAGCCGATGGCGCCGTCTGCGTGTCTCAGGAACACGTTGTCGTGCTTCAGCAAACGCATGCGTTGTGTGGCTTTGAGCAGGAGCGGTTCAATGCGTTCCATGCTGTATACCCTGCCGACCAGTTGTGCCAGCACGGCCGTCTGGTAGCCGGAACCGGTGCCGATCTCCAGTACGCGTGAACGCGGCCCATAAGACAGTAGCAATTCAGACATGCGTGCGACAGTGTACGGTTGGGATAAGGTCTGGTTGTAACCAATTGGCAGGGCATCGTCTTCGTAGGCGCGATGCGCGAGTGCTTCATCGAGAAAAATGTGTCGCGGCGTTTCACGGATGGCGTTAATGACGTTGAAATTCTTGATGCCCCGATCCATCAGGCGCTCGATCAACCGGTCGCGCGTGCGACGTGATGTCATACCTTTGCCATCGAGATTGACCTTGTTCACAGCGCCCCCACACCGTTAGCTGAACGGGGTCACTATAACACAAGCGCTAGTGTGTCGATGCAGACAGAGACCTACAGGTTGTGGCGAGAAATGTTTTCCAGTGTGCACAATTCACGTAACACGCTGGTGGCATAGGTGCCGGGCGGCAGGCAAAACTCCAGCAGCCAGTCATTGCCTTCCCATTGCTGGCTGAGGATGCCCGGCTGTAATTGCAAGGCGCGCCGCTCCTGTTGCAGGCCGACATGTTCCAATGTCTCCCGCCAGCGGCTGAAAGTTTCCAGTACGTGCATTTCGAATGCTTGTGCAGCACGCTGGCTGGCGAGACGACCGCGACCCCAGAGTGGTGCTGTCGGCTCGTTGGCAGGTTCGCCATCCAGCAAGGTCAGCCAGTTATTCGCCTGGATGCGTTCGGCCAGCACCCGGTTGAACAGGTAAGACCGCACGGCAGACACGACAAACTGGTTCTTGCGTTCACGCCAGATGCGCGCGTGCGCGCCCGCCAGCTCGACAGCACGTTGCAGGTTGCTGCCGTCAAAACCGAAGCGTTGTTCGCCAAAATAATTGGGCACACCGTGTCGGGCAATCTGTTGCCAACGTTCGACAAGCAGGTCTCGATCACCCTGTACATTGCGCAGGCGGATGATGAAACGATTGCTGGCGTGCATGCCGCGACGCAATTTTTTGTCGTGCACGCCGCTGGCAAGGATTGTGCAGCCCTCGATGTGGAGGCTCGCAAGTGGTGGAGCAGATTTTTTGCCAAGATACAGGCTGAACCACTGGCGGGTAATGGCATGGCGATCTTTCAGTCCGCAGTAACCGACATCCATTTGCTGGAGGCCTGCCCAATCGGCGAGTTGTTTCGCCACCCACACCGTGTTCTGGTTGCGTTTCTCGATATGCAGGCAAAAGTGTTCACCTGTGCCGGACAGATCAAATCCCGGTTGTTCGTCGACAAAAAAATCCCCCGGCTCACTGCGGAAATCGGCTTGTGTATCGAGAACGGGAAAGGCGCGGGTGAAATCGAGGTCAAACATCAGGATGCATTTTCCACGCAGCCGGTATTTTCAATCAACACGACGACTTGCACGGCAATGCCTTCCCTGCGACCTTCAAAGCCGAGATTTTCGGTGGTAGTCGCCTTGACGCTGATTTTATCCAGCGCAACATCCATCACTTGCGCCAGTCGTTTTTGCATAGTTGCACGATAGGGCAAGATTTTCGGTGCTTGCGCGATGATGGTGATGTCGGCGTTGCCCAGTTGCCAGCCGTGTTGTTTCACCAGTTGGCAAACATGCGCGAGTAGCAGGCAACTGTCTGCGCCTTGGTATGTGGCGTCTGTGTCGGGAAAATGCTGGCCAATATCACCGAGCGCGAGCGCACCGAGTAATGCGTCGCACAGGGCGTGGATCGCGACATCGCCATCCGAGTGCGCAACCAGTCCTTGCTCATGTGGAATTCGCACGCCGCACAGGACGATGTGGTCGCCTTCGCCAAAACGATGGACGTCATATCCCTGGCCGACACGGAATGTCATGATGGTTGCTCCTGTTTTACATGCAAACCCTGGAGATGTTGCTGGCGAAAATAAAAAACCGCCAGCGCCAGATCGTCAGGATACGTAATCTTGATATTGCTGCGTGAACCTTCAACAACGCGTGCTGTGTGGCCACAAATTTCCAGCGCGGATGCTTCATCGGTAACCGGTATTTTTTTATCAGCAGCGTGTTGCAACGCATCCAGCAGCAGGTCGTACCGGAACATTTGGGGTGTCTGGGCTTGCCATATCGTCGAGCGATCGACGGTGTCAATAATGGTGCGGCCGTCAACTCTCTTCAGTGTGTCGATAGCGGGCACGGCCAGAATACCGCCGACCGGATCATCCTGCAGTGTGTCGATCAACTTTTGCAAATCCTGTGCGGCCAGGCAAGGGCGAGCAGCATCGTGTACCAGTATCCAGTCATCTGGCCGGACGTGATCACGCAAAAACCGTAGCGCGTTGGATACCGAGTCTGCACGCTCGGCCCCGCCTTCCACGAAATGAACTTTTTCGTGTTTCAGTGACGGTAATTGTCGTGCCTGTATGTCATTGGCGTGCAGGGCGATGACAACTTTTTGCAGCCGGGGATTTTGCAACAGGGTATGCGCACTGTGTTCGAGGATCGTACGGCCATTGATGTGTGTATATTGCTTTGGTGTGTGATTGCTAGATTCACTGAGAAAACGACTGCCGATACCGGCGGCGGGAATCACTGCCCAGAAATTCGGCGTACTGCTCATGGTTTTTTTGCCTTGTCCTTGTCATCGACGATGAGGACAAACGTTTCATCCTTGCGGATCATGCCCATGTCACGCCGCGCACGGTCTTCAATGCTGGTGCCGTTTTTCAGCGCTTCAATTTCTGCAGCGAGCGCCTGGTTGCGTGCGCGCAGGTGTGCGTTGTCCAGTTGTTGTTTTTCAATTTCGCGTTTCAGGTTGGCAATCTGTGCCAGGCTTCCTTCCCCTACCCACAAGCGGTATTGCAGGAAGCCCAGCAGAAGCAGCAGAACCAACACAAGCCATTTCATGTTGGCGCTTTCGCCTGATCAGGATTTAAATTCAGCGCGGCCGCGATAAGGCGCCTTGCTGCCCAGCTCGGCTTCGATGCGCAGAAGTCGATTGTATTTCGCCACGCGATCCGAACGGCACAGTGAGCCGGTCTTGATTTGGCCCGCTGCAGTAGCCACGGCAAGATCAGCAATCGTGCTGTCTTCCGTTTCACCCGAGCGGTGTGAAATAACAGCGCTGTAACCGGCTTTTTTTGCCATGGCAATGGCATCCAGTGTTTCAGACAGTGAGCCGATCTGGTTGAACTTGATCAGGATGGAATTGGCGATGCCTTTGTCGATCCCTTCTTTCAGGATTTTGGTGTTGGTAACAAACAGGTCATCTCCCACCAGCTGGATTTTGTTACCCAGTTTTTCGGTCTGGGTTTTCCAGCCAGCCCAGTCACTTTCATCCTGGCCATCTTCAATCGAGATGATGGGGTATTCATTGCAAAGACCGGCGAGATAATCAGAGAAACCGGCAGAATCAAAACTCTTGCCTTCGCCACCCAGCACATAGTTGCCGTCTTTATAAAATTCTGATGATGCGCAATCGAGAGCCAACGTAACATCAGTGCCGAGTTTGTATCCGGCATTTGCCACGGCTTCCTTGATAACAGCCAGGGCTTCTGCGTTGGATGAAAGATTCGGTGCAAAACCGCCTTCGTCACCAACGGATGTACTCAAGCCGCGTGCTTGCAAAACTTTTTTCAGGGAATGAAAAATTTCTGCACCCCAACGCAATGCTTCCGCAAAATTGGGCGCGCCGACCGGTTGCACCATAAATTCCTGGATATCGACATTGTTGTCGGCGTGCTCGCCGCCGTTGATGATGTTCATCATCGGTACCGGCATGCTGTATTGGCCTGGTGTGCCGTTGATGTCAGCAATGTGCTGGTAAAGCGGAATGTTTTTGGCCGCTGCCGCCGCTTTGGCAGCCGCGAGTGAAACAGCGAGGATTGCATTGGCGCCGAGATTGGCTTTGTTGTCGGTGCCATCTGCATCGATCATGATTTTATCGAGTGCGCGCTGGTCAGCTGCACTTTTACCGAGCAGCAGATTTTTAATGGTGGTGTTTACATTGTTGACGGCTTTCAACACACCTTTGCCGAGATAGCGTGCCTTGTCGCCGTCACGCAATTCGAGTGCTTCACGTGATCCGGTGGATGCTCCTGATGGCGCGCAAGCGCTGCCGACAAAACCGCCTTCCACTGTCACTTCTGCCATCACGGTCGGGTTGCCGCGTGAATCGAGTACTTCAAAGGCCTGGATGTCTGTGATCTTGCTCATTGGGGGATATCCTCAATTGTTTAACAGTTGTTATGGAGCGCCAGTGATTTACCGGTGCTTCAGGTAATGGTCAAAGCGGGTAGGCTTTTGACCAGATCATCCACGGCCTTCATCTGGCCGAGAAAACTTTCAAGTTTGTCGAGCGGTAAAGCGCATGGGCCGTCGCATTTCGCCTTGTCCGGATCCGGATGTGCTTCAAGGAAAAGACCGGCAATACCTTGCGACATACCGGCGCGACCCAGTTCCACCACTTGCTGGCGCCGGCCACCGGCAGAATCACTGCGTCCGCCCGGCATTTGCAGGCTGTGCGTCACGTCAAAAATGACAGGGTAGTCCATCTGTTTCATGATGCCGAAACCGAGCATGTCGACCACAAGGTTGTTGTAGCCGAAGCAGCTGCCGCGTTCGCACAGCATCAAGCGATCATTGCCGGCTTCATTGCATTTCTGCAGGATGTGTTTCATCTCGTGCGGCGCGAGGAATTGGGCTTTCTTGATGTTGATGGCCGCACCGGTTCTGGCCATCGCGACGACAAGGTCCGTCTGGCGTGACAGAAAGGCGGGCAACTGGATCACGTCACACACTTCCGCAGCAGGAGCGCATTGCTCCGGTTCGTGTACGTCGGTAATGACAGGCACGCCAAACGTTGTCTTGATTTCCTGAAAGATTTTCATGCCTTCATCGAGGCCGGGGCCGCGATAGGAAAACATCGACGAACGGTTGGCTTTGTCAAAGGATGCCTTGAAAACGTAAGGAATGCCCAGTTTCTGTGTGACCTTGACGTAGGCTTCTGCAACTTGCATCGCAAGGTCGCGCGATTCCAGTACGTTCATGCCACCAAAAAGCACGAAGGGTTTGTCGTTGGCAACTTCCAGATTATTGCCGAGCGTGACGGTTTTTTGTGTGCTCATTATTTTGTACTTTTGTTTGACGTGTTACGGCTGTGTGCCAGTGCCGCTTCGATGTAATTGCGGAACAGCGGGTGCCCGTCGCGCGGTGTCGAGGTGAATTCCGGATGGAACTGGCAAGCTACAAACCATGGGTGCTCGGGAATCTCGATCATTTCTACCAGTGTCCGGTCTTCAGACAAGCCGCCGAAGCGCAAGCCTGCATTTTTAAGGCGGTCGACGTAATTGTTGTTAACTTCATAGCGATGGCGGTGGCGCTCGCGAATATGGCCGGCACCGTAGATATGTCGTGCCAGCGACCCTTCGACCAGATGGCAAACCTGCGCGCCAAGGCGCATGGTGCCGCCGAGATCAGAGTGCTCGTCGCGTTGTTCAACGGCACCCGAGGCATCTTTCCATTCTGTGATCAGGCCAATCACCGGATCGGGTGTATTTTTATCGAATTCCGTGCTGTTGGCCTTGCCGAGGCCCAGTACATTTCGTGCGTATTCAATGACCGCGACTTGCATGCCAAGGCAGATGCCGAGATAGGGAATCTTGCGTGTGCGGGCAAAATTGACGGTGAGGATTTTGCCTTCCACACCGCGGATGCCGAAGCCGCCGGGTACGAGGATGGCATCGACATCGCCGAGCAATTTTTCCACGCTCTCTGTGGTGACGGTTTCTGAATCGATGTAGCGCACCGTGACTTTGGTATGCGTGGCAATGCCGGCGTGGATCAGCGACTCGTTCAGTGATTTGTACGCATCGAGCAAATCCATGTATTTGCCGACCATTGCCACTGTCACGCTGTGTTGCGGGTTCATCAGGCCTTCGACCACGCGATCCCATTCAGACAGGTCGGATGGTTTGCATTGCAGGCCGAGTTTTTCGACCACGATGTCATCCAGTCCGTATTCATGCAGCAGGCGTGGTACGGCGTAGATAGTTTTTGCGTCGGGCAAGGGAACTACGGCGCGGAATTCGACGTTGGTGAACAGTGCAATCTTGCGACGCGAATCTTCATCGACCTCGATTTCGGAACGGCAGAGGAGGATGTCGGGTTGCAAACCGATAGAACGCAATTCTTTCACCGAGTGTTGTGTCGGTTTGGTTTTCACTTCGCCAGCGGTGGCGATGAATGGCACCAGTGTCAGGTGCATCAGCAGCGAGCGATTGAAGCCGAGTTCAACGCGCAACTGGCGCACGGCTTCCAGAAAAGGTTGTGATTCAATGTCGCCGACCGTGCCGCCGATCTCGACCAGTGCGATGTCGGCATCACCCGCCCCTTCAAGTACGCGGCGCTTGATTTCATCTGTGACGTGCGGAATGACCTGCACCGTGCCGCCGAGGTAATCGCCGCGACGCTCCTTGCGCAAGATTGTTTCGTAGACGCGGCCGGTGGTGAAGTTGTTGCGCTGGCTCATGTGCGTGCGCAGGAATCGCTCGTAATGGCCGAGGTCAAGGTCGGTTTCAGCACCGTCTTCTGTGACATAGACTTCGCCGTGCTGGAACGGGCTCATGGTGCCCGGGTCGACGTTGAGATAAGGATCCAGCTTCATGATGGTGACCTTGAGGCCACGCGCCTCCAGGATGGCACCCAGGGAGGCCGAGGCGATGCCCTTGCCCAGGGAAGAAACCACACCACCAGTGACAAAAATAAAACGCGTCATAAAAAACCTTATAAAAAAACCTGAGCAACTCCGCCACGCAGGGTGGCAGAGGGGACTAAACACACATCAAAACAAGTTGATCGGGTGTCGCGCAGTCGAGAGTTGGATCCGTGCGCAGAACACCTCAGGGACGGGACGTCAGCCTACCAGAAAGGGACTTTTCAGACAATGAAACGGGTCACAGTCGGTGCGGTGTTCGGCTGGAATTACCGCCATACCCAGTTGTCTTCTTCCGGTAAATCCACGCCGTATTCACGTGCGTAATCGCGGCAGCGCTGCTGTTGGTCCCGCAGCTGTTGTATGACTGTTGATGTGTCCTGCAAGGAGGGGAGGTTTACTGGCAGGCGCTTGATGGAATCGATGGCGAGACTGAAGCGATCAATTTCGTTGTCGATGGCCAGTCCCAGTGGTGTGTTGATACTGCCCTTTTCCTTGTAGCCACGCACATGCAGGCGTTCCTGGTTGGCCCGGCGGTAAGTCAGCCGGTGGATCAGCCACGGGTAGCCGTGGAAATTGAAAATGATGGGTTTGTCGACGGTGAACAGTGCCTCGAAGTCGGCATCGGACAAGCCGTGCGGATGTTCGGATGATGGCACCAGCTTGTACAGGTTCACGACATTGACGAAGCGGATTGCCAGATCCGGAAAATATTCGCGCAGCAAGCGGGTAGCTGCCAGTGCCTCGCGAGTGGGAATGTCACCGGCGCTGGCCATCACCAGATCCGGTTCGCTGCCGGGCAAGTCGTTACTCGCCCATGGCCAGATACCGATACCGTTTTTGCAGTGAGCGATTGCGGCTTCCATATCGAGATATTGCAAATGTTTCTGCTTGTCCGAGACGATGACATTGATGTAATCCGTACTGCGCAAGCAGTGATCAGCTACCGCGAGCAAGCAGTTGGCATCCGGCGGCAGGTAAATGCGTGTGACTTGAGGACTTTTGTTCACGACCAGATCGAGAAAGCCGGGATCCTGATGGGTGAAACCGTTGTGGTCCTGTCGCCACACGGTTGATGTCACCAGCAGGTTCAGTGAAGCGATGGGTGCGCGCCAGGGAATGGCGCGTGACATGGCCAGCCATTTGGCGTGCTGGTTGAACATGGAGTCGATGACATGCACAAACGATTCATAGGTCGAAAAAAATCCGTGGCGACCACTGAGCAGATAACCTTCCAGCCAGCCTTCCAGGGTGTGTTCGGACAACATTTCCAGTACGCGGCCATCCGTTGATAATTCACCGCCATCGGCATCTTCCGGCAGGTAATTCGCCAGCCACAATTTTTTACTGACAGAGTAAATGTCATCGAGTTTGTTCGATGTGTTTTCATCCGGCCCGAACACGCGAAACGTTTGCATGTTGTTTTGCATGATGTCACGCAGGAATTTTCCCAGAGGTCGCGTGTTTTCTGCGGCCAGCGTGCCTGGTGTGGTGAGTGCAATGGCGTATTGGCTGAAATCCGGCATGTCGAGTGGTGTGCGCAACAGGCCGCCATTCGCGTGTGGGTTGGCACTCATACGGCGTTTGCCGGTTGGCGCCAGGGCCTTCAGTTCTGTGCGGAGTTTTCCGGTGTCGTCAAATAATTCATGGGGTCGATAATTGCGCAACCAGTTTTCCAGTTGTTGTAAATGCGCAGAATTTTCACGCACGCCAGTTAACGGTACCTGGTGCGCACGCCAGGAATTTTCCACGTGGTGACCGTCGACAATATCTGGCCCGGTCCAGCCTTTCGGGCTGCGCAACACGATCATGGGCCAGCGCGGTCGGGCTGCGGAATGATTGTCGCGCGCCTGTTGCTGGATGGCGCGAATATCCAGCACACACTGTTCCATCACGGCCGCCATTTTTTCGTGCATCAATGCGGGGTCGTCGCCTTCGACAACATGCGGTGTCCAGCCATAGCCGCGCAGGAGCTGGTCCAGTTCTTCATGGGAAATACGCGACAGGATAGTCGGATTGTTAATCTTGTAGCCATTGAGGTGCAGCACGGGCAATACAGCGCCATCCCGTACGGGATTGAGGAATTTGTTCGAGTGCCATGCCGTTGCCAGTGCGGCAGTCTCTGCTTCGCCATCGCCGACAACAACGGTCACGATCAGGTCGGGATTATCAAATGCGGCGCCAAACGCGTGCGAAATGCTGTAGCCGAGTTCACCGCCTTCGTGGATGGAGCCGGGCAACTCCGGTGTACAGTGACTGCCGATGCCGCCGGGAAAAGAGAAATCGCGAAAAAATTCGCGCATGCCGTTTTCGGTTTCAGATTTTTCTGGATAGATTTCGCTGTAGGTGCTTTCAAGATAAACCGGCGCCAGTACGCCGGGTGCGCCGTGACCGGGACCAGCGAGGAAAATGGCATTCAGGTCGTAGTGTTTGATCAGGCGGTTCATGTGTACGTAGACAAACGACAGGCCGGGACTGGAACCCCAGTGACCGAGCAGGCGTTGCTTGATGTGTTCCACAGCCAGCGGTTGGCGCAACAAGGGATTGTCGCGCAGGTAGATCATGCCGGCAGCGAGGTAATTGCAGGCGCGCCAGTAGGCGTCGAGCATGCCGAGTTCCTGCTGGTTGAAAGTCGTCGGCTTGTTGGTGGATGCATGCAAATCTTGCGGGTTCACGCACTGCTCCTGTCGCGAAAGCTCCAATAGGATGGGTGCTTTATACACCAGCTGGCATATTTGTGCTGGGCTGTAGCGCATACTGCCGTGATGCCGGATTGTGGCAGTATGGAGATTGCGAAGGCATTGCCGGGATCTGTTTGCGGGGTGGTATGAACGACACAAAAAATATCGACGAGTTGCTCGCGAGGCTTGCGGCAACCCCGGCGGGCCTGACGGCAGATGCTGCACGCCAGCGATTGCAGCAGTACGGCTACAACGAAACCGTTGCTACCAGACAGACAGCCTTATGGTTGCGCTTCCTCAAGTTGTTTGCCAATCCGCTGGCGCTGGTCTTGCTGCTGGCAGCGGGGGTGTCCGGCATCATGGGTGATCGTGTCAGTGCATCGATCATTGTTGTGATGGTCGTGCTGAGTGCGATACTCGATTTTGTGCAAACGATGCGTTCGCAAAATGCAGCGGAACGTTTGCGCAACCAGGTGGCACCTGTTGCGGTGGTATTGCGGGACGGCAAGGAAGTGGAAGTGGCACGACGCGATATTGTGCCGGGTGATGTGATTCGCCTGATTGCGGGTGACCTGGTGCCGGCTGATGCCTTTTTACTCGAAGCGCGCGACTTGCATGTCAACCAGGCTGCGTTGACCGGCGAATCATTGCCGGTTGAAAAAGAGATTGATGGCAGTAGTGACGATCCGGATGCGCGCAATGTTTTTCTCGGCACATCTATTGTCAGTGGCACAGCAAGCGCCCTCGTAACCGCAACGGGCAAGGATACACAGTTCGGCGATATTGTCGCCCGTTTATCTGCACGCGCACCGGAAACCGACTTTGAGCGAGGCACGCGCCAGTTCGGATTTTTCATCATGCAAACGGTTTTCCTGCTGGTGATGTTTGTGGTGATTATCAGTCTCGCGTTTCATCGCAATACGCTGGAGTCGCTCCTGTTTGCGGTGGCCTTGGCGGTGGGATTGACACCGGAGTTCCTGCCGATGATCACGACGGTCACGCTGGGCGAAGGGGCGCTGAAAATGTCGCGCATGAATGTCATCGTCAAGAATCTGGCATCAATCCAGAATTTTGGCAGCATGGATATTCTCTGCAGTGACAAGACGGGCACCTTGACCAGCGGTGAAATGACGCTGGATACACACGTCGATGCGTTTGGTGTGACTTCACAGCGTGCGTTCCTGTTTGCCTATCTGAACAGTCTGTACGAATCCGGTGTGCAGGATCCGACGGACGCAGCGGTGTTGCACCGCGCCAGGCTGAATCCGCTGGATACGGCGATCCTGGCCTATGAACATCCGGATGTGCATCTTTATAAAAAACTCGATGAAATCCCGTTTGATTTCGAGCGTCGGCGCATTTCAGTTGTAGTCGGTAACGAAGTGGTGGGTGATGACGGCAAGCGCTTGCTGATTACCAAGGGTGCGCCGGAAAGTGTGCTGCCTCTATGCAGCAGCTGCGAAAAAAATGGTGTGGTGTTGCCGCTGGATACTGAAACGCGCGCGTTGGCTGAAACGACGTATCGCAAACTGGGCGAGCAAGGTTATCGTGTGCTCGCAGTGGGTTATCGCAATGCCCCCGTGCAGGCTGCCTATCGTGTTGCTGATGAAAAGGATTTTACCTTGTCGGGTTATATGGCGTTTATTGATCCACCGCTGGCAGATGCAGCAGATGCGATCAGCCAGCTGAGGGCTGATGGTGTAACGGTGAAAATCCTCACCGGTGATAATGAAGCTGTCGCGCGGCATATCTGCTCAAAAGTGGGCTTGAATGCAGACAGGATTGTGCTGGGGTCGGATATGGAGGCCATGAGTGATCCGGCGCTGGCGCAAGTCGCGGAGCAAACCGATATTTTTGCCCGGGTATCGCCAGCACAGAAAAATCGCATCATCCTGGCCTTGAAACGCCGTGGCCATGTTGTTGGCTATATGGGCGATGGGATCAACGATGCACCATCGCTGCATGCGGCGGATGTCGGTATTTCTGTCTCGTCAGCGGTTGATGTGGCAAAAGATGCCGCGAGCGTGATTCTTGCCGAGCGTAGCCTGCGCGTCTTGCATGCGGGCATTATCGAGGGACGCAAGGCTTTCGGTAACGTGATGAAGTATTTGCTGATGGGCACCAGCTCCAATTTCGGCAATATGTTCAGCATGGCTGGTGCATTCCTGTTCTTGCCTTTCCTGCCAATGCTGCCAACGCAAATCCTCTTGAATAATTTCCTTTATGATTTTTCGCAAATCACCATTCCGACGGATAATGTCGATGAAAGTTTTGTGCACAAGCCGCGCAAGTGGAATATCGGTTTTATCCGGCATTTCATGTTGTATATCGGGCCGATCAGTTCATTGTTTGATTTCCTGACCTTCTGGGTGATGTTGCGTGTTTTTCACGCAGGCGAGGCGCTGTTCCATACGGCATGGTTTGTTGAATCGCTGGCGACGCAGACGCTGGTGTTGTTTGTAATCCGCACCCAGGGCAATCCGTTCCGCAGCCGCCCGAGCCGGCCGCTGGTGTTGACCGTGCTGGCAATTGTGGCAACGGCGCTGGTACTGCCTTACACGCCGGTTGCCAGTGTGCTCGGCTTTGTGCCATTGCCAGCCAGTTATTTTGTCTTCCTGTCTGGTGCAACCGGCGTCTATCTGTTGCTGGTTGAATTCGTCAAACGCAAGTTGATGGCAAAACTGTTGTACTGATATTTATCGGGCAAGTTTTCTGTTTGCACGCCACTGCTTGATGCGCTCGGGAATGATCATCATCAGTGGCGTAATCACGAGCGTCAGTATGGTCGCAAATGTCAGGCCGTAAACCAGCGCGGCGGCGAGTGGTTTCCAGTAGGACGCTACCATGCCGCGCGTTGTGATGTCGCGACCGAGCAAATCCACGCTGATCCCGAGTGCTAATGGCACCAGGCCCAGGCCTGCAGTAATGACCGTCAGGAATACAGGACGCAAACGCTGCGCGCCGGTGCGCACGGCGAGTTCAATCAGGGACAATTCCGGCTGGTTGATGCGCAGGTGATTGTAGGTGTCCAGCAGGATGATATTGTTATGCACAATAACGCCAGCCAGCGCAACAATACCAACACCACCCAGCACGATACTGAACGGTTGCTGGAAAATCATGTGGCCGAGTAACACGCCGGCCGTCGACATGATGACGGACGACAACACCAGAAATGTCTGGTAGAAGCTGTTGAACATCGCCACCATCATGGCCAGCATCAGTAGCATGGCGAGCATGAACGCAATGCCAAGAAATTCTGCGGCTTCTTTCTCGCTTTCTTTCGCGCCGCGGAATTTGATACTCACTTGCGGGTTGATATTTGCTTCGGTATCTATCCAGTGCTGGATCTCCTCCACTTTCTGGCTGGCCATGACGCCCGGCGCAGTGTTGGCAAATACCGTTAGAACGCCTGTGCCTTCGATGCGTTGCATTTTGTTGATGCGAGGCTTGGCTTCGCGTTTCACAAAATTACTGATCGGTACTGCGCCGTGAGGCGTGTTCACCGTAATCACATCGAGCGCTTCGATATTGCGATCTTCAACCGGATATCGCACGCGAATATCCACTTCGCTTTCTGCATCGTCCGGACGATATTTCCCCACCAGTACGCCGCTGGTGATCAGTTGCACGGCAAGGCCGGCATCGCCAACGCTGGCGCCGTACAGCGCAGCCTGGCGGCGATCCACTTTCATGTTCCATTCAATGCCGGGTAGCGGGAAGGTGTCGTCAATATCGATCAGGCCGTCCATTGATTCGATATGTTTCCGCATGCGCGTGGCTTCAGCCTGCAAGATTTCCTGGTTGTCGGATTTCATCTCGACCTGTATTTGTTTGGCAATCGGTGGTCCGCCCTTGAGTGCATCGGCAAATATACGGATGCCTGACAGGTGTTTGGTGCGTTCACGGATATTCCAGAAAATTTCCGTACTGGTGAGCTTGCGCGATTGGGAGGGTTCCAGCTCAACCAGCATGTGGCCGATTTCATCCTCGGAAGCATTGCGTCGGCTTTGTGCAGTGCCCACGGGATAGGTGCTGGTATAGACAGAAACCACGCCAGGGGTTTCCCGCACAATTTTTTCCACTTCCATAACGAGGGCGGAGGATTCCTTTGCAGAAAGGTTGCCACGCGCACTGACGTTGACTTCGCCGTGTGTGTGTTCCGATTCGGTGAAAAACTGGGTGCCTGCGTTAAATTTTCCGTACAGGATAAATATGCTCGCCAGCATGACTGCCGCAGTCGCCAGAGAAATAAACGGTTTGTGCAGCACTTTTTCGATCAGTCTGGCATAAGCGCCGGTGACGCCACCGAGTTTTCGCGGGTCGTCGTGTTCCAGTGTCCGTAATTGCTGGATGCTCGCTTCGTCGAGTTCTGCCTTGCCGAACATGGCGCCAAGTACCGGGAGGAACACCAATGCAAAGGTGATAGACCATGTGAGTACAGCAAACACAGTGACGGGCAAAATGCGCATGAAATGCCCGGTGATGCCGGGCCAGAACATCAGCGGCAAAAATGCGCACAGCGTGGTCAGCATCGATGCTGTTGCCGGTGCAAACATGCGCACGGATGCGGCGATATACGCCTCGCGAGGTGACAAGCCATCTGCCATTTTGCAGTCGGCGTATTCCGCAATAACGATGGCGCCATCCACGATCATACCGATCGCCAGAAGAACCCCAAACAACACCATGAAGTTGAAGGAATAGCCCAGGAAATAAATCACGGCCACGCCTCCGAGTGAGGCAATCGGCACGCCAAGGCTGACGAGCAAGGCAGATCGCAATCCCAGCGCTGCCACAACCACAACCAGCACCAGCATCAGTGCGGCGAGAATATTGCCTTCCAGCTCGGTAACCATCTGCAACGAAAACGGCGACTGGTCAAATGTAGTGACGAGTTCGATACCGTCAGGCAGATCCTTGCGGGCTTCTTCCATCATTGCACGCACTGTATGGGCAACTTCTATCATGTTTGCGCCGGCGCGCTTGTTAACTTCGATGGAGATGGCAGGTTTGCCATCGACGCGCGTAATGGTGCTGGCATCCTTGAATGTGCGGCGCACGTCAGCCACATCGCCGAGTTTGATCACGCCCTCGGATGTCGCTTTGAGCGGCAAGTTGTACAAATCCTGGTAGTTTTCGATGAGGCCGGGCAGTTTCACGGAAAACCGTCCGCGGCCGGTATCCACTTCGCCGGCGGGCACCAGCATGTTGTTGGCACCCACAGCGTGAATCAGTTCTGTGCCGCTGATGCCGTAGGTTTGCAACTTGGCGCGATCGATCACCGCTTCCAGTACTTCCTCGCGGTGACCGGTGAGTTTGGCTTCCAGGACATTGGGGATAGTCTGTATTTTCCGTTTCAGGGCTTGCGCGTGGTTGTAGAGCACGCGCTCCTGAACATCGTGGCCCACAAAGTTCAGTACGATGGCAGGAAATTCGTCGGACGTGATTTCCTTGATGACGGGTTCTTTCGCTTCTGTCGGGTATTCGCCGCGTGCCCGGTCAACGGCGGCGCGCACATCGGCCATGGCTGCATCAATGTTCACGTCACTGTTCATCTCGACAACGACATTGACATAGTTTTCCAGTGCGCGAGCGGTAATCTCTTTTACACCGTCAATACCCCGCAGTTCCACTTCGGTGGGTTTTACCAGCAGACGCACACCGTCCTGCGGGGAAATCCCTTCCAGTACCACGGTGACGGAGATATATGACGTGGCGATATTCGGTGTTACTTCCACCGGAATATGGCGATAGGCGTAGATACCGACGATCATGATCAGCGCCAGCAGGCTCAGCGTGGTGCGGCTGCGATCGATTATGAGGTTGAGAAAACCCTTCATGGTTTTTGAACCTGGCTGGAGCCTTCCGTTGTTGTGGAGGGCCCGGGATTGAACGCACCGGAGTTGTCGATCGATACATCAACCTTGTCGCCATCGGCAACCAGTTCCTGTCCTACGGTGATCAGGTTGATCTCATTGGGCAAGCCGGTTACCCACACGCCTTCTGCACTTTCCCGCACAATATCCACATGATGAAATTCGACAAGGTGGTTAGCGTTAACGATACGCACACCCACTTTGCCTGCATCATCCAGTGCCAGCACGGCCGGGGTGATTCGATGTGCGATGACTTCCTGCAGCGGAATGGTGATCTGCGAGGTGATGCCATCACGCACACTGACGCCGGCGGTATTCAGTGTGGCTTCTATACGGTAGGTGCGGGTTTGAGGGTCGGCGGCGCGTCCGATGAAGCTGATACTGCCATCGATGCGTTCGCCGTTGGCGAGTTGCACGGTTACTGGCATACCCAGTGCCAGCGGGGTGACGTCGCGTTCAGTCGCTTGTCCGGTGGCCAGCAGGGAAGTCTCGTCCAGCAAACGGGCACAAATCCCACCGCGGTCGACCAGTGCCCCCACTTCAGCGGGCCGGTCTTCCACAAAGCCGTCAAATGGCGCATGCATGTGCAGGTTCTCTACGGCAAGCTCGGCCATCTTGAGTGCGGCGCGCGCGCTTTCAAGCGCAGACTTGCTGGCAGCAACGGAGGTGGCAGACAGCAGGTTGTCTTTTTTCAGGCGCAAGGCCCCTTCGTAATCAATGCTTGCTTTCTCGAAAGCGGCTTGCGCTTGTGTCAGTTGTACGTGACGGCCGTCATCGGCCAGTTCGCACAATACATCCCCGGCTTTGACTTTCTGGCCTTTTTCCACGGGCACGGCGATGATGCGGCCACCGATTTCCGCTTTCACATTCACCACGCGCTTGGCTTCAGTGCGACCTCGTACCACGACTTCCATACGCTGTGGCTGTGCAACGAGATGGCTGATCCTGACGCGCGATGCCGGTGTCGTGACTTTCTGGCCTGTTGCTGTGACGGTTGCCTGTTCAGGGGATTCCTTGTGTCTGAAAACGCCGGTCAACATCCAGACAGTCACCACCACCACGATGGAGCCGGCCAGAATGTAGGTCTTCTTGATCGAAGTGTTTTTTTCCACAAATTTGTCTCCGTCGTGTACTGCATGGACGAGAAGTGAAATATGATGATTGCACTGAATGACCGTGCATTATTGGTGCGTGGTGTTGTGGCGGCTATCTGCATTTACCACACGGATTTTGCGGTATGGCACTAAGCGCAGTAGATGAGGTGTACCGGGAGGAACTTGATAATGTGATCCCTGTCACTGTCTGCCTTCATCGTGCTGGCCGGCTTGCGTTGAGGGATGGTGAATTGGTTCTGGTCTGGGAGTCTTCGTAATGGGAATGTTTTTTATCGGTTTGATGCTGGTGGTGATTGCCTGGTTGTTGTGGTTGAACTACCAGACGCTGGATGGGTTCAACGAAGATCTGAAGCAGCTGCGCTTGCTGGTTGGCCATATCGAGCGGAAGCTGGCAGGCGAGCAACAGCTTCCGGTTGATGTTGTTGCTGAATCCGCCGAATAAACCCGCCTCAGGGCAGGGTTCAGAGGTCGATCGCAAGATCCGGAGTAAACGCGCTTTCCGGGTCAGGCACAGGCTGGGGCGACCCGAATTCGATGTTCCATTCCTGCAGCACAGCGGCCAGCGCCTTGGCCTGGTCGTGCAGGGCCAGTAACTCTTCCTTGGTGTCCTTGGGCCCCATGTACATACGGATCGCACGCCCCTTGGCTACCAGCGGGTGTGACGCGTATTGCATCTTGTACACTTCCAGCTTCCAGCGAATACCGTGCACCATGTTGCGGAAGAAAATCAGTTTGGTGTGCAGGCTGATGCCGCCAATTTCCTCCAGCTTGCCGAACACGGAAAAATCGGTGCCGAAAAGGGAAATTTCCTTGCTGTCGGGATCAGCAATGACGGTGGCGTTGCGTTTGCCTTCCGATAGCATGGCCAGGTCGCCAAACATTTCGCCGGGTGTGATGTAGTTGATGGCGTGGGTCTTTTCACTCACTTCATCAGCATAGACAGACAGTTTCCCTTTCAGGACAAAATACATCCACGTGTCTACGTCGCCGCGCCTGAGAACGGTTTCACCCGGTTCGAGCTCCACGATGCGTGAATGGCGCAACAAGATGTCGTACTGCCATGGCTCGGATTTGGAAACGTCCCGATAAAACGGAATGCTGGCGAGTAGCTTGTCAATCTTGTCGCGCGGGAGGCCGCTAATAGGTTTGATATGCATAGATACTAGCCGGTAGCACAAACATCATGAATGCCCGGGGGCATTTGTCATCAGCAATCGTTTCCCTGCTGCTGGATGCAGTTTACACGACCGCTCGTCCTATTGAAGGGGTGGACGGGCAATTTGTGATCCAGAGCGCATTTCCCTTGTGTTACTGGCCTGCGTTCACTCAGCAGAGATCGCCCAGCGGGTTCACCAATCCCGTTTCGCTGAAGTGTGCGTCAATGTAGCCAGCGGGAACATCGGCAATACGCGAAAAGACCCAGCGCGGACTTTTATCCTTGTCGACCAGTTGGGCGCGCACCCCTTCTGGAAAATCCGGGTGTTGGGTGCAACGTATCGATAGTATCCATTCCATGCGGAACGCATCGGCGAGCGATAGCTGGCGACCGCGCTGTAATTGCTGGTACACGATGCAGGCAGTCACCGGGCAGCCTTTCTGCAGATTATCGAGCGCATGCGCAAACCACTTTTCCTGCAGGTCCAGTGCCTGGAGTTTTTCGACAATCTCTGGCAGGGCACCGTTGCATGCGGGAGCAATGCGACTGGTGTGCTGACACAGTTGGAGCGCCTGCTTTGCGGGGAGGAGTTCCTGCAGCCCTTTGCTGAGCAGCTGGTGGTTTTCGTTGGCATCACTCGCCCACGGCAAGCCTGCAAGCATGGCAGGTAATGCCGGCCTGTTACTGTCTTGCAACACATAGTCAGCCATGCCCAGGGCGACGGCGTCAGCGCCGTTCCACTCGCAGCCTGTGATACCAAGGAATATCCCCAGCCCTTGTGGCAAGCGATTCAGGAAATGGCTGGCACCAACGTCGGGATACAGGCCAATGCTGGTTTCGGGCATGGCCAGGCGTGAAGATTCGGTCACCACCCGGTGCGAGGCGCCAATCATCAGGCCGATGCCGCCACCCATGACGACACCGTGGGCCCAGCACAGCAAGGGCTTGGGATAGGTATGGATGGCGTAATCCAGCCGGTATTCCTGCTCGAAAAAACGCAGGCAATAATCATCGTTGTCCAGAATGCCCTGCCGCATGCGGCGCACATCGCCGCCGGCGCAAAAGGCGCGACCTTCGCCTTGTATCACCACGCAGGCGATTTCTGGCCGGGCTGCCCATTGGGCTAACTGCTTGCGTGCATCCTCCGCCATATCCAGCGTCAGCGCATTGAGCGAGCCTGGAAGGTTGAGACTGAGCCAGCCAATGGTGTGTCCACTGGCAGTGTGTTGTTCGTGCGCGACTATCATCATGGCCCCGTAGATTTGGCAAGCGAGGTATTGCCGGTTTATTGGTGCATGCTTACAGCGCTCGCTATAGTAGCGGAAGCTGTGGTAACTGGTGTAAATGAGGACAGGTGTTGATGGCAACGGATGTTGAACTAATCGAGCGCTCGCTGGAGAAGATTGGTGAAAAGGGTGTAGACATCACATCGGCAGTCTACGCACGGTTTTTTGCAAATCATCCCGATGCAGTGCGTCTCTTCCATGGCAAGGAGCAGGCGGTATTGGGAAAAATGCTCAATGAAGTCTTGATGTCATCGGTTGATTGCGCGGGACATGCCAATTTCCTGCATGGATTGCTGACAACACAGGCGAATGACCACATGGCCTGGGGTGTTAAGGCGGAAATGTATGGTGCTTTTTTTGATGCGCTGGTGGAAGAAATCCGTGACGTGCTGGGTCCTGACTGGGACAGGGATACGCAAATTGCGTGGCAAAAGCAATGTACTGCCATGGAAGAGATCATGATGGCTGCCTACAGGGATAACTGAACTGAATTGGCATCAGTGGTTCATGTTCAGCAGCATGGTCGTTACAATGGCCTCCTTTCCTGTTTTATTAACGACTTTTCTGCTGGATACCCCATGACCATGATCCGACCGTTGGCCTGCCTGCTCTTGCTGTTAACCGGTTTTGCCTACGCAGCAGAACCTGTTCCTGCAGCTCCACAATTCAATGCCAAGGCGTGGATCTTGATGGATGCAGCTACAGGCTCGGTGATGCTGGAAAATAATCCTGACCAGCGTTTGCCGCCGGCCAGCCTGACTAAACTGATGACCAGTTATGTCCTGTCAGCAGAAATAGAATCAGGCCGTGTCCACAATGAAGACATGGTACCTGTCAGCAGCAGGGCGTGGGCACAAAGCCCGGAGTTCGACGCCAAAAATAATGGTTCGTCGCTGATGTTTATTTCGCCGGACAAACCGGTGTCATTGCTGGATTTGCACCGCGGTATTGTCATTTCCTCAGGTAATGATGCCACCGTTGCTGTTGCGGAATACCTTGCAGGAACGGAAGCTGCATTTGTCGATATGATGAACCAGTACGCGCAGAAACTGGGGATGACCAATACACACTATGTGAATACACACGGGCTGGACACCGAGAACCATTATTCATCAGCACGTGACCTGGCGACCTTGTCACGAGCGATTGTGAAAACAAAAGACTATCCCCTGCACAAGGAAAAGGAATTTGTTTACAACGGCATCAAACAACAGAATCGCAATGGCTTGCTGTGGGTGGATGCCAGTGTGGACGGATTGAAGACTGGCCATACCGATGGCTGCGGTTATTGCCTGGTGGCCTCAGCAGTGCGTGATGGCACAAGACTGATTTCTGTCGTGCTGGGCGCGCCGAGCATCAAGGAACGTGAAGCGGACAGTCTTGCCTTGCTGAATTACGGTTTTCGTTTCTTCCAGTCAGTGAACCTGTTTGCAGCTGATGCGGTGCTGGGTACGCCGCGTGTCTGGAAAGGCAAGCAAAACCAGGTGACGGTCATTCCTGCACAAGCGGTCGCACTCACTGTGGCGCGTAATGTGGCGGCCAACCTGAAATCGGAAGTGCAGATTGATAATCCCCTGACCGCCCCCATAACAGCAGGGCAGAAGGTTGGGCAGATACTGGTGAAAAACGGTGACCAGGTTGTGTATACCGTTGATGCCGTGGCGCAATCCGATGTGCCTCGCGCCGGATTTTTCGGTGTGCTTTGGGATAGCCTCACGCTGATTTTTTCAAAACTGTTCGGCCTGAAAGTGTAAGTTCATTCCGGGCCTGACAGTTTTCAAAACGGGCAATTTATGAATATCGAGACACCGACAACGCAGGAAGCACCGAAAATCGAGTTCCCTTGCCGTTATCCTGTGAAAGTGATGGGCGTGGCTGGTAATGATTTTCGTAGTGCAACGCTCACCATTTTTGAAAAGCATGCCGGTGTCATTACAGAAACAGATATCACGGTCCGCGCCAGCACTGGCGGCAATTACGAATCGCTGACTGTCACGATCACTGCCATCAGTATCGAGCAGTTACAGGCTATTTTTGCTGACTTGAAAACGCATCCGCTGGTGCGGATGGTTTTATAAATGCCTGCACTGGTCGTTCGCCGTTTTGCGGGATTGCAATCCTACGAAACTGTCTGGCGCGCGATGCAGGATTTTACCGCCCGTCGTGACAACACAACGCCGGACGAACTCTGGCTGCTGGAGCACTACGCTGTTTACACACAAGGATTGGCTGGCAGGGCAGAACATGTGCTGGATACAGCAGGCATACCGCTTGTGCAAACGGACCGTGGTGGGCAGGTCACCTGGCACGGGCCGGGGCAGCTGATGATTTATCTGTTGCTTGACTGCCGTCGCCTGGGACTGGGTGCGCGTGCGCTGGTTGATGTGATCGAGAACAGCCTTGCGCAGTTGCTTGCCGGTATGGGTTGCGCTACGAAAACGCGCCGGGATGCGCCGGGTATCTACGTTGATTTGCCAGATGGACGAGTGGCCAAGATTGCATCCATCGGTCTGCGCATGAAAAAACAGGGCTGTTACCACGGCGCTGCACTGAACCTGGATTGTGCACTGGCACCTTTTGCTGGTATCAACCCGTGTGGTTATGCCGGCATGGCGGTTACGCGACTGGTGGATGTGTTGCCGGTGTTGCCATCACGCGAACAAATCCAGCAGCAGCTGATCGAGATATTGTACCGGGCGTTGAAGCCCGGACAGGTTCGCGAAGAGTTGGTGTATGGCTGATTTCCCTGAACGTCCCCATGTCCGTCATCACACACCTGCTATCGGGGAAAAACTGCGTGCGGCTGACAAGGTGCGTCACGCAGAATCCAACCTGATTGCCAGTGACCAGGCCTTGCGCAAACCGGCGTGGATACGTGCGCGTATTCCATCGGGTGCCAACGTCCAGCGCGTGCGGGCGATCTTGCGTGAACGCAAACTGGCAACGGTGTGCGAGGAGGCCAACTGCCCGAATCTGGGGGAGTGTTTTAACGGCGGTACGGCGACGTTCATGATCATGGGCGATATCTGCACGCGACGCTGCCCGTTTTGTGATGTTGCCCACGGCCGCCCGAAACCACTGGATGCAGCGGAGCCGTACCAGCTGGCCGAAGCGATCGCCGAGCTGGGTTTACGTTATGTGGTAATCACCTCGGTGGATCGTGATGATCTGGACGATGGCGGTGCTGCACATTTTGCGGCCTGCATTCGCGAGGCACGCGCCTTGAATCCATCGATTGTTGTCGAAACACTGGTGCCGGACTTTCGTGGCCAACTGGAAGTGGCAACGCAGATACTTGCTGCTTCACCTCCCGATATTTTCAACCACAATATGGAAACCGTTCCCCGTTTGTACAAGGCGGTACGTCCTGGCGCGAACTACAGTCATTCCCTGCAGTTGATGCGGCGGTTTGCGGAGCTGGCACCGGGCGTACCCACCAAGTCGGGCCTGATGCTGGGGCTGGGGGAATCCATGGATGAAGTGGTCGGCGTGTTGCGGGATCTCCGCAGTCACGGTGTGGCCATGCTGACGCTCGGGCAGTATCTCCAGCCAAGCAAGGCACACCTGCCTGTGCAGCGCTTTGTCTCGCCCGAGGAGTTCAGTGACTTGGCAGGAATAGCCAGGGAACTTGGTTTCAGCCAGATTGCCAGCGGCCCGATGGTGCGATCCTCCTACCATGCCGATTTGCAGGCTCAGGGCCACCAGATCGGCCAGTGAGTAGCTTGATTCGGTGTTTCTTATATCGTTTAGGTCTGGTTCCCGGGGTTTTTAATTCGATAATTATCAATAAATCGTTAAAATTATGCTGATAAATCGTTAGGGCTAGTCTAGTCTTGGGGAACCCGGCCGACTAGGTGTTTGCCGTAGTCGGCGTGTGAGTGAGTCAAATTCCGATAATGACAGAGAGAGACAAGGCATGAATAAGAAAAAACTGCTGGCAGCGTTTATTGCAACAACAGTCGCAACGCCTGCTGTGTATGCAATGAGTGATAAGGAGGTCGAAGCGCGCTTCGACAAGTATGAGGCACAGATCAAGGCGTTACAGGCAGAAGTGAAAGACCTTAAGGCGAATGGTGGTGTTGTTTACATACAAGATCTGCAAAAGCAGGAAAAACGTAATGCTGCCCAGATCGACAGCATCAAGTCCAAGATGGATTCGGATGCTGAAAGGCTGAAAATGAATGGTTTTATGACAGCTGCAGTGAGCATGGGTGACGATCCGATTGACGCTGGCTATGAGATTGACAGCAACCCGAACTTTCGCGGTGATGCCAAGGCCGGTTTGCAGTTCAACTACAGTCTGGGTCAGAACGATTCTGCTGTCATGCAATTGGTGGCGCGTAGCCGTGGTGGCCAGCCCTGGCAGACGACTGCAGAGTGGGCTTATATCAGTCATAGCCTGAGTGAAAGCTTGCAAGCGAGGATGGGGCGTTTGCGTATCCCCCTGTATCTGGAATCCGAAACACTGGATGTCGGTTATTCCTATCCATGGGTAAGACCACCGGTAGAGCTCTACCAGACTGCGCTGACTTCCTATGAAGGTGCAGATATGTTGTACAAATTCTCGACAGGTGAGGTCAATCACACCTTGCAACCGTTTGTGGGTTCATCAACCAAGCACCACGACGACCCGGGTCAGTACGGTTATGTGCCGCTGCCTGCATTTGTGCCTGGCTCGGCCAGCCCGAATGAAAACTTGCAGTTGGATTTCAAGGATCTCTACGGTATCACCCTGAACTCAACCTGGGGTAACTTCACTACCAAGGCGACAGCGATGCATCTGGGTCTGGATGCCCAGGTTACCGCGCTGGACAACTCTTTCCTGGTCGCCAATGCCCTGCTTGCAGGTATGCTGCAGCCGCCAGCGTTTCCTAACGTCGGTGCTGGGGGCGTAATCGCCGAGAATGTAGACCAGCTTCAGTACTACGCAGTGGGTGGCATGTACGATGACGGCACATGGCTCGCCATGCTGGAAGAATCCACTATCCGCACGAAGCATGGTGCGTTGTTCGGGGATAACATTTCCGGACAGGCGACCCTGGGTTACCGCATCGACAAGTGGACTCCATACGGAACGTATGCCTGGACACAATCCCAGAATGTGAGTGACTTTGCGCAGCCTAATCGAAAAATGAAGTCTGCTTCATTGGGCCTGCGTCACGAGTTGACCAATAACCTGTCGGCCAAAATGGAGTGGAACCACTATTACGATTTCACCAATAACGGTAGCTACGGTTCGGGCTCCAACTCACTGGCGGGCTCTCTGGGCGATAATGCCAACGTGTATACCTTTGCCCTCGATGCTGTGTTTTAAAAAGGAGTTGCCGACATGAAAAACAGAATATGTAAAACACTGGTGGCAACTGCTGTTTCTCTCGCAGCTGCTGCAACACAGGCGGAAGTGGCTGTGATTGTGAATGGCTCCGTGGCTGTTTCCAGCATCAGTACGGATGTGGCTGCCGATATTTTCCTCAGCAAGATGAATGCCCTGCCTGACGGAACAAAAATGGTTCCGCTCGATCAGGAAGAGGGCAGGAAAGCGCGTGACGAGTTTTACAGCAAGGTTGTCAAGAAAGATGCGGCCCAGCTGAATGCGTACTGGTCGCGTCTCATCTTTACTGGCAAGGGAGAGCCGCCCAAGAAAGTGGCGGATGACGCTGAGGTTGTTGCCCTGGTTGCAGCCAATCCCAATATGATTGGCTATGTGCAGGCATCAGCAGTGACACCGGGCGTCAAGGTGCTTTTGAAAATGCCGTGATGGTTGCGATGCTGTCAAACGCTCAGACAAAAGGCTCCGCAAGGGGCCTTTTGTTTTTTAAAAATGCCTTCCTGGGCTTGTGGTTGGCGTGCCTGCTTTCAGCAACAGCAGCACAAGCACAAGCAGATGATGCCGATATGCTGGAGCCGCCTTTTGTGCCGCCAGTACCGGCTGCGCCTGCGTTGAAGGCGGGTAGCCCGAAGTCGATGCAGGCACTGGGTGCGCCAACGGTTAATGAAATCCGGGTACTGTTTCTTTACACGCCCGATGCGGTACGCCTGTACGGTAGCACTGCAAATTTACAGACGCGTATCAGCAATATTGTTGCTTACGCCAACACGGTTTATAGCAATAGTGGTGTGCAATTGCATATGAATATTGCGGATGAACAGTTGCTGCAGTACGACAATAACAATGTAACCAGTACGGCGCTTTCACAGCTTGCGAACAAGACACATCCGGCGTTTGCCGGTGTCAATTTGTTGCGCATGCAGTCACATGCGGATTTTGTTGTGCTGTTGCGACCACAAAAATCGGATACCGCAGTTTGTGGTTTGGCCTACGCCAATGGTGCGGGTGTGGTTAATCCGGAATCCAATTTCTGGACGACAGGTGGCTATGCCTATTCGCATGTTTATATCAATTGCCCGGATTTCGTGCTGGTGCATGAACTGGGACACAACATGGGACTCGTGCATTCACGCACCGACAGTACTGCCAATGCCGGCAAGGTGTATCCGTACGGGGCAGGCTACAGGATTGCGGGTGATTTCAGCACTGTCATGGCGGGCACGCCAGCCACCTTGCCGCTGCCGTATTTTTCGTCGCCTTCCTATAACTGCACGGGTAGCAGCGGGGTGCCGAAGCCTTGTGGTATAGACAGCGCGCAGAGCAACGGTGCGGATGCTGTGCTGGCGATCAACAATATTGCGGCGCAGCTGCCGCATTTGTCTGATGACAGTGATGGTGACGGGATGCCGGACTGGTTCGAGAATTTCTGGGGTTTTGATCGCTTCAATCCGGCGGATGCAGCGCAGGATGCCGATGGCGATGGCCGCAACAATTTGCAGGAGTTCTACGCAGAAACCTACCCGGCTCCCAACAGCACTTATGCAATCAGCCTGTCACAGGCACGCGATACGGATGGTGATGGCATTTCCGACGGTATCGATCCTTACCCGACCATCGCGGGCAACCCTGTGCTGGAGCTTAACGGTATTTACCGGGGTAGCTCGATCCGGGAGTTGATACAGCGGCCGTGATTGCCAAACGGGTAGCTGCTGGCTAAAGTGGCGCCGCTCCCGCATTGTCCCCGTTCCCACATGCAGTTTTCCATGACACCTATAGAACGTTACCAGCACGATTTGCTGCGACCGGATTTTGTCGCTGATGCCGCCCAGAAAATGGCGGTCGATCATTTGCAGCGCCTGTATGACGACTTGCTGGCGCAAGCGAGTGGCGGCTTGCTGTCTTCGCTGTTCAGGCGTAATAAAAAACCTTGCCGTGGACTTTATTTCTGGGGTGGAGTGGGTCGCGGTAAAACCTACCTGATGGATACCTTTTTTGAGGCGCTGCCGTTCGAAAAAAAATTGCGCCTGCATTTCCATCGTTTCATGCGCCGTGTGCACCAGGAAATCCGCACATTGAAAGACCAGGAAAATCCGCTCGAAATCGTCGCGGATCGTATTGCCGGTGAGGCGCGGATCTTGTGTTTCGATGAGTTTTTTGTGTCGGATATTGCCGATGCCATGATACTTGGCAACCTGATGGAGAAGCTGTTTGCGCGCGGCGTCAGTCTGGTTGCTACATCCAATATCGTGCCGGATCGATTGTACGAAAACGGCTTGCAGCGCGAACGGTTTTTGCCGGCGATTGCAGTGTTGAAGGCGCATGTCGAGGTGGTCAATGTCGATGGCGGTACGGATTACCGCTTGCGTACACTGACACAGGCGAAGCTTTACCATTGGCCGCTGGATGATGAGGCAGAGCAAAGTCTTGCACGCAGTTTTACGGCGTTATCTGCGGTGGCGGGACATGACAATGTTGACCTGGAAGTGGAAGGGCGGATTATCCATGCGCGCAAGGAGGCGGATGATGTGGCATGGTTTGACTTCCGTGCCCTGTGTGACGGGCCGCGTTCACAGAACGATTACATCGAGCTGGCGCGCGAATACCACACGGTATTGTTATCCGGCATTCCCGCGCTACACGCCGGTATTGATGACCAGGTGCGTCGTTTTATCAATCTGGTCGACGAATTTTATGATCGCAATGTGAAACTGGTCATTTCGGCCGAGCAATCACTGGAAAAACTTTATAGTGGTGGCAGGCTCAATTTTGAATTCCAGCGTACGCAAAGCCGTTTGCTGGAAATGCAATCGCATGAATATCTTGCTCGCGAACATCGCCCGGAATAAATAGCAGCCAAATGGATTCAATTCAGCAGTAGTGCCTGCGTTACCATTTCGAGTTCTTCATCTGTCGGTATCACGAACAATTGCAGGGCGCTGTCTGCTGCATGGAAGCGTGTGGCATGTACCAGGTTGGCCGGCGTATCGAGTCTTGCACCCAGCCAGTCCAGTCTTTCAACGATGCGTGCACGTGTTTCGGACTGGTGTTCGCCAATACCGCCAGTAAATACCAGCGCATCGATGCCTTGCATGGACGCAGCGAGACTGGCGATTATTTCGCAGCAACGATTTACAAAGAGTTGCACGGCTTCTTGTGCGTACGTGTCGTTACTGGCCAGCAATTCACGCAAGTCGGCGCTGGTGCCGGAGACGCCGAGCAGTCCGCTCTGTTTGTACAATAATTTTTCCAGTTCTTGCGTATTCATGCCTTCGCGCAGCAAATGCAGTATGACGCCGGGATCAAGCTGTCCGCAGCGTGTGCCCATGACCAGGCCATCCAGCGGGCTGAACCCCATACTGGTGCAGATACTCTTGCCGTGTCGCACCGCACACATGCTGGCGCCGCTGCCCAGATGTGCGATCACCACGCGTTTGTCATGCAGTTCAGGGGCATGCGTGTAAAGTGTGCGGCTGACATAGGCGTATGACAGTCCATGAAAACCATAATGTTTGATGCCGCGTTCGTGTAATGCACGCGGCAAGGCGTAGCGACGTTGCAGATCGGTTTGCGTCTGGTGGAATGCAGTATCCAGGCATGCAATATTTCTTGCGTCTGGCCATTGTTCCCGCGCGGCATCAATCAGTTCGAGATTGAAAGGCTGGTGTAAGGGTGCGAGTGGTACCAGCGCGCGCAAGGCATCGATACTGCTGTCATCCAGTGCGATGGTGCCGGAAAATTTGTCGCCGCCATGCACAACGCGATGCACAATTGTGACGGGCGCTTGTGATAAATCTGATTGCAGGAAGGCGAGGCTGTTGCCCGTGCGCGGTCGTTCCATTGACCAGCTTCTTTCACGTACCAGCTGATTATTTTCGCAACGGAATAGCGCCGCTTTTATCGTGGACGAACCGCCATTGAGTGCAAGAATACTCATTTTTTGATGGGTTGTTGCTGCTGCACAGCGACCAGTGCTGCCAATGCAGCCGATACGACACGCGAGGCGACATTTTCCGCGCGACTGGTCAACGCGACGGGCACGCGCGCGCCCATCACCAGGCCGGCAGATGATGCATGGCCGAGAAACGTCAGCTGTTTGGCGAGAATGTTGCCTGACACCAGATCCGGTACCACGAGAATATCCGGATCGCCCGCTACCGGCGAGTCGATGCCTTTCTGTTCCGCTGCTTCAAGAGAAATGGCGTTATCGAATGCGAGTGGGCCATCGAGTATGGCACCGGTAATCTGTTTGCGATCCGACATCTTGCACAACGCCGCCGCGTCGATGGTGGACTGGATTTGCGGTTTCACTTTTTCGATCGCGGACAGGATAGCGACTTTCGGTTTGGCAATGCCGAGTGCATGCGCAAGATCGACAGCGTTTTGCACGATGTCGCGCTTGGTAGCGAGATCCGGTTCGATGTTGATCGCCGCGTCGGTCACCAGTAACAGTTTCGGGTAATCAGGAACGGCGAGTACATACACGTGGCTGGCGCGTCGTGCTGTGCGCAAGCCGGTTGCCGGATCGACGATGGCTTCCAGCAATTCATCGCTGGAAATACTGCCCTTCATGATCGCGGCAATCTTGCCTTCCCGCGCCAAAGCCACGGCTTTGGCAGCAGAGGCATGGCTGTGTTCGGTATCTATCAGCTCGAATTCGCTGATATCAACTTGCAGGCTGTCTGCGGCTTGCTGGATACGCGCCCGCGGGCCAATCAACACCAGGTCGACAATATCGCACGCAGCAGATGCCAGGGCGCCTTCCAGTGACAGTTCGTCCACCGGGTGTACCACGGCCATCCGTTGGCGCGGTTGGGTGCGAACCTGTTCAAGCAGGGCAGCAAAGCGAGGGTCAAGATCAGGTGGTTGCATAGGTTGTACCTGCGTCATGGATGCAGCCGACATTATGCCGCCGTCAGATGACAATTGTCAGGCGACGCACGCCATTACCGGGACACTGGTGTATATGCGGAGATGTTTGTGTGCTGGTGCTGGATACAATGCAGCCCTGGCGTTTGCATGCAGGAGTGGGAAATGGGCGCAGATACACTGGACACAGGGTCACGCACACAAATTGAGGCGGCCGCTTTCCGGCGCTTGCTGGCGCATCTCGACAGTCGCAAGGATGTACAGAATATCGACCTGATGAACCTCGCCGGTTTCTGTCGCAATTGCCTGGCCAAATGGTACAGCGCAGCGGCGCAGGACAATGGCGAGGCGGTTGATTACGAATCCGCACGCGAAGTGGTTTATGGCATGCCATACAGCGAATGGAAAGAAAAATACCAGCGCGAGGCAACGCCTGAACAGCTGGCAGCATTTAACAGCAAGCAGTCTGCGCCATGAGTGGGGCTGAATCGGACAAGCCTGTCGGCAGCGACGTTGCTGGCCATGACAGCGCTACAACGCCAAAGAAAAAATTGTCGACACTGCTGGCGCTGTTGCAATTCCTGAAACCTTACAAAGGCACCGTGGCGGCATTCCTGGCTGCCTTGTTGTTTACCTCCGGTGTGATGTTGTCACTCGGCCAGGGTGTGCGTTTGCTGATCGATAAAGGGTTTGCACAGCAATCACTGGAACACCTGAACAGTGCGATCCTGTTCCTGCTGGTCATCGCGCTGCTGATGGCGATTGGCACGTTCGTACGTTTCTATCTGGTGTCGTGGTTGGGTGAGCGCGTCAGTGCGGATATCCGGCGTGCGGTATTCGAGCATGTGGTCGGTTTGCATCCGGAGTTTTTTGAAAACAATCGCAGCGGCGACATCATGTCACGGCTGACCACCGACACCACCTTGCTGCAATCCATCATCGGTTCTTCATTTTCCATGGCCTTGCGCAGTGCGATTTCCGTGATTGGCGCGTTGATCATGTTGTTCGTGACCAATATCAAATTGTCATTGATTGTGCTCGTGTGTGTGCCGATGGTGTTGTTGCCGATCCTGTTATTAGGGCGACGCGTTCGCGCGCTGTCGCGCAAGAGCCAGGATTCGATTGCCGATGTCGGTACCTATGCCGGTGAGATTATCCAGAACATCAAGACCGTGCAGAGCTACACCCGCGAGGGGCATGAAAAAAAATCCTTTGCGGCGGAAGTCGAGCGCGCATTTGATGTGGCGAAAAAACGCGTGCAGCAGCGTGCGGTGTTGATGGCGCTGGTCATCCTGCTGGTGTTCATGGCATTGGCGAGTATGTTGTGGGTGGGTGGTGGTGATGTGATTCACGGCCGCATGAGCGGTGGTGACCTGGGTGCATTCATTGTGTACGCGATCATGGCGGCCGTGGGTGTTGCCACCCTGTCGGAAGTGTATGGCGAATTGTTGCGTGCAGCCGGTGCGACGGATCGCCTGATGGAATTGATGCAGGTGGACAGCAATATCCAGCCGCCCGCCAGTGTCGTGTGCAGTGCAGCAAGTTTGCCGGCCTCGTTGTCATTCGATGATGTCGGGTTCTCTTATCCATCGCGTCCGCAACAGCAGGCACTGGATCATTTCACGCTGGACATCGCCGAGGGCAAGGTGCTGGCACTGGTGGGTCCATCCGGTGCCGGAAAATCCACTGTCTTTGAATTACTGCAGCGTTTTTATGACCCGCAACACGGTGCGGTGCTGCTCGGCGGCAAGAATATCCGCATGCTGGATCCGCAGGATTTACGCAAGCAGATTGCAGTGGTTCCGCAACAGCCAGCATTGTTCACCGCTGATGTGATGTACAACATTCGCTACGGCAATCCCGATGCAACAGATGAAGACGTTTTTGCCGCCGCCAGGGCGGCGTATGCGCACGACTTCATCAGTAAATTGCCACAAGGCTATGCCAGTGACCTGGGTGAGCAGGGTGTGCGTTTGTCGGGCGGCCAGAAGCAACGCATCGCCATTGCGCGCGCGATGCTGAAAAATCCGCGCATTTTATTGCTGGATGAAGCAACCAGTGCGCTCGATGCTGAAAGCGAGCACCAGGTGCAGCTTGCACTGGAAAAGCTGATGCATGGCCGTACCACCGTGATCATTGCACACCGGCTTGCCACTATCCTGCATGCGGACAGTATCGTGGTGCTGGATGGCGGCCGTCTAGTGGCGCAGGGTAGTCACAGTGAATTGCTGGCGACAAATCCGTTGTACGCACGATTGGCGCAGCTGCAGTTTGCGCAGCCTTTGCAGTCAGAACCCGGCGATAAAGTGCTTTAACAGCGCCCGCATTTTTTCCAGTGCGGCATCGTCATAGGGTTTGGCGGGTAGTTTGCCCCACACGGGTGCTGGCCATGCGGCATCGTTTTCAAAACGTGCGATGACATGCACATGCAATTGCGGCACCATGTTGCCCAATGCGCCGATATTCATTTTTCTGGCGCCGGTATTTTCCTGCAGGTATTTTGCCAGTGCATTGGTTTCCGCGAGCAATTGTTGCTGGTCGGCTTCGTCAAGTTCATACCACTCACGCAGATTCTGGCGCATCGGTACCAGCACGCACCACGGGTAATTGGCATCGTTCATCAGTAACAGTTTGCATTGTGGCAGTTCGCCGATAATCGTGCAGTCTCTGGCCAGTTGTTCATGCAGGGTAAACATGTTTTTCTCTCAGATAAAGTTGCTGTCGTTACCCAGACCGAGCGATGGCCATTCGCCAAGGATCATGGTCTGGTAATTGCCCCAGCCTACCGACTTGCCGTCGGTGACGCGCACGATGCAGTCGCGAATCTGGTGTATTTCTTTCGCGGTGTCCAGTGCAGTGCAATCGGCAAGGTATTCGCCTTCCACATGTAATTCACCGCGCCAGCTGCCGTGATGAAAACCCTTGTAGCCAAAGTAAAGGCCGGTGCCGATATGAAAGCCGGTGTCACTGACAACATCAATTTTCAGTGTGCGCTCGCGTCCATCCTGTTCAATAAACTGTAAATGACCGCCTTTGAGTCGGCGATTACCGGTGTCATAGGCGAGTTCAGGTGCCAGTGATTTGAATGCGACGCGCGTACCATCCGGTTTTTCTTCGCCGCCGTGGAAAACCGGATCGAATCCGGGAAGATTGACGTTGAGATAAAAGTGATGCAGCGAATATTGCGAGCCATCCGTTTTTTCAAAGCGCATCGGGCTCCATAAAAAATGCATCGGCAATTGTGAAGTGTCGATGCCCGGCATCAGGTCGAGCGGTTCGTTGCCCACGCCGTAGCGAACTCCCCAGGAGTGGTCGCGTGTCATGCACCAGTCTTCCGGCGTGATCTCGTGGCGCACGCCGTCAATTTTTACCCAGCCGCTGGCGGTGCCAACCTGATGGTAGCGGCACAAATCGGTTTCGGTGCGAAAGCCGAAAATCTGGCGGCGGAATTCGTGGTTTTCCAGAAACGGAGGAATCATGGAGCCGTCCAGTACCACATCAAAACTGATGGGTTGCGTATCATTTTCATCAAGCCGGATACGGATTTTTTTCAGCGGTTCGATCACTTCATAGTGAATCGGGCCGGCACTGATTACATCCGGCGTGGGAAATAACATGCGACTGGCACGCACTGTCCATTGTTCCTTGCCACGGGAGATGCCGGCATAGGCATCCATCACATTGCGGTTGATGTATTTGCCCATGCCCCAGCCGATTTGCAGCGAACCGTCTTTCCTGAAAATCGAGCCGCAGACTTTTTCAGTCCAGCTGCGATCACTTTGCGATACGGCGGCGAAGGTATCCGCTATCTGGTGGTTGAAGCCTTCGTCAGAAGGGACAAGCAGGGAGTCTGTGCGTGACATGGTGAAAGCTGCTTCGTTGTCGGGACGGCCAGTGTAGCGCAGTCGTTGTTTGCCTGAAAATCTGCAGGCTGGCCAACAAGTTTGTCTGATAGCAAGATTTTTGTGTGGTGCTTCTGGTACATTGCAGCTGGTTTTAGTTGAATACAAAAATGATAAACATGCAGAACCAGACGATGAGTGCCTTGTCAGTCAAAACCCCGCCGTTATTGCTGGACAATGAACGTTTGCGCCAGTGCATGCGTGAGCGTGAAAACTGGCAGCCTGCAGATTACCGCCCGGCTGTGATTGACCATCTGTTGAAACCGGCGGCGGCAGCGGCGTTGGCCGCATTGCAGCCTGCATCCGGTGATGGTGTGTGGCCGCAGCAGGCATGGCCGGATTTGCTGCGCCAATTGCATTGGGAATTGTGTTCCAGCACCAATTTGCGGCCGCTTGCGAAAATCATGAACAAGGCCGCGTTGCTGCCAGATCCCTTCGTCGCATGCGGCGGGATGTGGGCAACGGATGCTGCCATGCCTGTATCGCCACCGCAGCACCCGGTTACACAATTGTTTGCCGTGTTGCGCATGGATGTTGTGTTGTCCGGTCACGTAGTGGCGACGGTCGCTGGTATACCCGCTGCAAACCTGTCTGCGGGTGATGTGATATTGACGGATGCTGATGCTGCCATTGCCATGACTGCCGATGTTCCTGCAGCAATCCTGTGGACAGCATTTTTCTATTCGCCCGATCCGTGTTGCTGTCGCCAGCGTATGGAAAATTCATGAGCAATGATGATCCAGCAGTAAATGAAGTCGGTGCGTATGACGAAGCCCGGCTGGATGCCGGTATGCGCGCATTTTCGCGCAATGATTTTGCTACTGCGCTTGAATTGTTATTGCCCTGTGCGGAAGCGGGTTCTGTGCGCGCGCAAATGCTGATGTCCAGGTTGTATTACGCAGGTAATGGTGTGCCGCAGGATATGGAGCGCTATGCGTACTGGCTGGAGCGCGCGGCGGCTGCGGGTGAAAAATCGGCCAGGGCCAAGTTGAAACGCTTGCGCACGAGAACCTGAAACGCCGGCTTTCGTGCGCAAGGCGGTGATGGACATTACATCTTGTAAATCACTTGCGACTTGAAGTTCGGTGTGATTTTTTCTGCAAATGCCTTGTCTTCCCTGGCGATACCAACGGGGCAGACGTTGCCCGGTGTCCTGTCATCGTAAACGCGTTTCACCGTCAGGGTATTGCCTTTCAGTTCATAACTGGCGGTGTAGCTTGTGCGACCATTGGATTGTTTCATCGCGTCCGGTGTGGCGATAATTTTCATTCCCTTGGGGAAGTGGTAGATGTACTCCTCTTCCGAGTGACCGCTGCTGCAGGTTGATTCCTGCATTTCATCCATCTCTTCAAACGCTATCCCCAGATATTGCACAACAGGATCTTCGCTATAGAAAAGCGGGGATACGTAAAATCCGCCAGTACCTGGCAATGGCAACAGGTTTTTTACATCGAATTTTGCCGAGTAATTGTAGGTATCCAGCAAGGCTTTCGGATCATCCTTGGTGAAAATGCCGTCTCCTTTCATGTTCTGGCTTTGCAGGACATTTTTTACAAAATCCTTTTCATAATCTGTCGGAATGTTGCGGAAACGGCTGCGTGCATTGACCGCAAAATATCCCTTGAGATTGACGGCCACGTCAACCTTTGCAGAACCGTCGGCATTGATATCTACCACGGTTTTCATTTTCTGTTCATTGGTGCCGATTTTCATTGCCGGTGTGCGTGTGCCCTCCCGATAACCGTTTACCAGCAACACCGGTTTGTCCTGGTCACCAAATGGCAGCATGCCAAACGGCGTTTCAGACGAGGTGGAATCGGCGAACAGATCCATGGATGGAATGTAGTTGATCACATGGTTCACCATGGACACTACCGGCACAGCAGGTAACTTGTAGGAACTGCCGGCATTGACCAGTGCTTGCGTACTGGCGATGCCTTTTGCTTGCAGCAGGGCTTGCAGGAGCGTTGCGTGATCCTTGCAGTCACCGATACGGTTATCGAGAATGAAACTGACATCGTGTGGCACCACGGCGCCGAGGCCGACACAATTACCGGCGTAATCAATATTTACCGCCACCCAGTCATACAAGGCCTTGGCGACATCGTGCGGATCCTTGCGGTCGCCAACAATCTCGTCGGCCTGTTTCTGCACGCGTTCATTGACCACCACTTTCGGGTTGGCAACCCTGGCATAAGCATTCGCGACTTCCTCATAATTGTGGAACGTGGAAAAGCTGTAGCCGACTTCCTGGTCACGATCGTACACCGAGTAGTTTTCGCGTTTTGATTTGACCGGTTTCGGGTTTTGCCAGGCCAGCTCCAGGATCTTGTGGCCATGTTTTTCTTCATTGCGCACTTCCTGCATATCCTTGACGCGATACTGTGTCCACAGCGAGGACGGTGCATCAATCGTGATATGCACCTGATCAAATGCGCGGGTTTTCGGATAGGTTTCGGTTTCGGAAAAGTGCCCGTCAAACATGGGTTCTTTCGCGGTCAATTTGTAGGCAAAGACCACCGTGTCACCCACGGCCACATCCGGAAAAACCACGGTCAGGCTCGTGCGGTCCGAGTAGATCGGCGCATCCTTGCCCTTGCCTGAATTGGCTTCAACCTGGTAATTGTCCTTGGGCGCCTTGATCTTCTTGCCATTGGCCTTGCGGGTGTAGGCTTCCAGTACCTCGGCTTTCTGGATGCTGGTGCTGTAGGACAGGGTGTAGTTTCTTGCACTCTCCACAGCGCGTTCTTTTAGTACGGTCATCTCCCATCTTCGCGTCTCGGTGAAAGCGCCGTTCTTGTCGATGACATAACTGGCATCCAGCGTACCTATGCGGGTAGCCAGGTCGGGCGTGTCGTCCACAGCCTTGGTTTGCTTGTCGTCAGCATGGGCGGTCTGCAATGCCAGCAACAGGCAGAAGCCGGTCAACAGGGAAAGGCGGGTATTGGTCTTGGTCACGTCATGCTCCTTGTGTTTTCGGGTGTGGTGTCGGTTTGTTATGTCGTGATTATATTGCCAGCAAAAATACGGCTTCTCCAGTTTGGGCATCGGACTGATGCAGCCTCTTGTCGGGTTTCTCCTGTCCGTAAAATTTCTTGCGGCGCCCATTGAAAAGCCCCCGGACACCCCCATTAAGCAGGCACCTGTTTTTCTAACGAAGAGTAGGTCGGGCGCCAAGGCCCTGCTAACTATCTGTTTTGATTAACAAAGCTTTGATTAACGTAACATCCTGTCTAACGGAGAGAACCATGAAGATCCGTCCTTTGCATGACCGCGTCGTTATCCGTCGCGAAGAGAAAGAAGAAAAAACTGCCGGTGGTATCGTGCTGGCAACTGCTGCGCGTGAAAAGCCCAACAAGGGTGAAGTCATTGCAGTAGGTCCGGGCAAGGCCCTGGACAATGGCGACTTGCGCGCCCTGCAAGTGAAAGTGGGTGACAAGGTGGTGTTTGCCAGCTACGCCGGCAGCCAGACCCTGAAAGACGGTGATGACGAGTTCATCATCATGAGCGAAAGCGAAATCCTGGGCGTTCTGGAGTAAGGGCACGACATGCCTTGCTCCTACAGTCGTATCACCTAATTTTTTTGAATATCTGTTAGAGGAAAAACCATGACAGCTAAAGACGTAAAATTTGGCGACAGCGCTCGCCAGAAAATGCTGAAAGGCGTAAATGTACTGGCCGATGCCGTGAAAGTGACACTGGGCCCTAAAGGTCGCAATGTGATCCTGGACAAATCCTACGGCGCACCGACCATCACCAAAGACGGTGTGTCGGTTGCCAAGGAAATCGAACTGAAAGACAAGTTTGAAAACATGGGCGCACAACTTCTGAAAGAAGTGGCTTCACGTGCGAATGACGAAGCGGGTGATGGCACGACTACCGCCACCGTATTGGCACAAGCTATCGTCAGCGAGGGCTTGAAATCCGTGGCTGCCGGCATGAATCCGATGGATCTGAAGCGCGGTATCGACAAGGCTGTGCATGCGGCGGTAGAAGAAATCAAGAAACTGTCTACCCCGTGTGCAGATACCAAGGCGATCGCGCAGGTTGGCACTATTTCTGCCAACAGCGACACCAGCGTCGGCAACATCATTGCGGAAGCGATGGAAAAAGTCGGCAAGGAAGGTGTTATCACGGTTGAAGAAGGCAATGGCCTTGAAAACACGCTCGACGTGGTGGAAGGCATGCAGTTTGATCGCGGCTACATTTCCCCATACTTCATCAACAACCAGGCCAGCATGAGTGTTGAGCTGGACAACCCGTACATCCTGCTGGTTGACAAGAAAATCTCCAACATTCGCGAAATGTTGCCGGTACTGGAAGCAGTGGCCAAATCCGGTCGTCCGCTCGTGATTGTGGCGGAAGACGTTGAAGGCGAAGCGCTGGCAACACTGGTTGTCAACAACATGCGCGGCATCGTGAAAGTTGCTGCCTGTAAAGCGCCAGGTTTCGGTGATCGCCGCAAAGCGATGCTGGAAGACATTGCCATTCTCACTGGCGGTACGGTGATTGCAGAAGAAGTCGGCCTGGAGCTGGAAAGCGCCACGCTTGCACATCTTGGCCACGCCAAACGTATCACCATGGATAAGGAAAACAGCACGATCATCGATGGTGCTGGCGACGAAAAAGCCATCGAAGCACGCGTTGCTGCATTGCGTGTACAGATGGAAGAAACTTCATCTGATTACGACCGTGAAAAACTGCAAGAGCGCGTAGCCAAACTGGCTGGCGGTGTTGCTGTCATCAAGGTTGGTGCAGGCACTGAAGTCGAAATGAAAGAGAAAAAAGCCCGCGTTGAAGACGCCCTGCACGCAACACGCGCCGCAGTGGAAGAAGGCGTGGTGCCTGGCGGCGGTGTTGCCCTGATCCGCGCAGTACAAGCGCTGGAAGGCCTGACCGGCGACAACGACGAACAGACTGTGGGTATCAACCTGGCGCGTCGCGCCATGGAAGCGCCGCTGCGCCAGATCGTCAGCAACTCCGGTGGCGAGCCTTCTGTGGTGGTCGACAAGATCAAGCAGAACAAAGGTAACTACGGTTACAACGCTGCCAATGGCGAATACGGTGACATGATTGCTTTCGGTATCCTCGATCCTGCAAAAGTCACGCGCGCTGCACTGCAAGCGGCGGGTTCGATTGCCGGTTTGATGATCACGACCGAAGCGATGGTGACCGACATCGTTGAAGACAAGCCGGCTATGCCTGATATGAGCGGCATGGGCGGTATGGGTGGCATGGGCGGTATGATGTAATTGCCCAAGCCACTGCCATAAAAAAACCCGCTTCGGCGGGTTTTTTTATGGCTGATTTTTATGAGCAAGAATGAGGCGGACGATATGTGACAAATCAGGATCATCAGGCAAGGACTGTCCCAGTATCCAGGGCAGCAGATCCTGGTCTTCGCAAGCCAGCAGTTTCACATAACAATCCTGGTCAACGTCATCCAGTGTCCCGAAATATTTATCCGCAAATGGCACCAGCACCAGATCCAGTTCCAGCAGGCCGCGCCGGCTGTGCCAGCGTATGCGTTGGAAATTGTGTTTGTCTGTCATAATGTAGCCTTGGTAGTTACAGGTTGCTGGTTTATGCATGCTGACTGGATAAAAATCCCGGAACAACAAAACGATTTCACGGCATTATCGTCTGCGTCCATTGTATCTGTTCTGGATGATTATGGCGTGCTGGCGATTGATGGTATCGACAGTGCCAAATTCCTGCAGGGCCAACTGACGTGCAACATGCAGGACATCACGCTCACGCAAGGTTCACGCGGTGCGCATTGTTCCAACAAGGGCAGGGCGATTGCGACGTTTTTCTTGTCGCAGGTTGGTGAACACCGCTATCAGTTTTTTTTGCCGAAACCGGTAGTGCCGGTGCTGCAAAAATCCCTGTCAAAATACATCGTGTTTTCCAAGGCAAAATTGCACGATGTGTCAGAAGATTTTCTACTGTTGGGGATCAGCGGGTTGCATGCTGTAGAAAAAATAAAGGATTTGTGGGGGAGTGTGCCTGTCGGAAAAGATGCGCAAATCTCTGGTGAGCAAGGTACGGTCAGTTGCGTGGCGGAAAATCCGGCGCGCTTTTTGTGTTGTATTCCTGCAGCACATGCGCAAGCTGTTTACGCGCGATTGTCAGCAGGTTCCAGCGTTGTTACGGGTCACTACTGGCGCTGGCTGGATATCGTCGATGGCCTGGGCGAGGTGCTTGCGGGAACGGTGGAGGAATTCATTCCACAAATGCTGAACTTGCAACTGGTTGGCGGTGTCAGTTTTACCAAGGGTTGTTATACCGGGCAGGAAATTGTTGCGCGCATGCAATATCGCGGCACACTGAAAAAAGCCATGTACCGCCTGGGCGGTGACGGTGTGGCGCCGGCTCCCAATGCACCGGTATTTCGTGGCGGTGAAGCACAGGCAGTCGGGCATGTTGTGATGGCAGAAAACATCGCAGTGAACAGCTGGGAGGCACTGGCGGTGATTTCGCACGAGGCATTGACTGAGGCCTTGCATACGGAAAACAGCGCGCCAGTGCGCTTGCTGGTCTTGCCTTATGCAGTACCGGCTGGCGAACAGAAATAGCGAAAGCTTTCGGGTTCCGGCTCAGCCGGGTTTGATCGCATCGATGGCAGCAATAAATTCTTCCAGTGACTGGTAGCGGTCATCCGGATTTTTTGCCAGCATCTTCATCACGATGGCATTCAGGGCTTCACTGATGCCGGCATTCACTTCACGCGGTGAGCGTGGCGCCTGCGTGATGTGTTGTGCCATCACTTCGGAAACGTCGC
>DAOMGE010000004.1:0-28743 GCA_035430165.1 Pseudomonadales bacterium
GTGAATGATGCCGGCGCGCAATATCCGTTGACGATTGATCCGACGGTGGGGGATGAGAATTGGGTTTCGATGGCTACATTGCCTGGAAGTGTGAATGGTGATGTTGTGGCGGTTTCCCGTTTTGGAAATAATATTTATATCGGCGGAAATTTTACTGCTGTTGGAAATATTATGGCAAGCAATATTGCAAAATGGGATGGCACCCACTGGATGGCATTAGCTTCTGGTACAAATGGCTTTGTGTCTACTATGACATTGGACGTTGCTGGTAACTTGTACGTAGGTGGTGAGTTTACTTCGGCTGGTGGATCTGCGGTTGACCATGTAGCAAAGTGGAATGGGACATCATGGGCTTCTGTAGGTACTAATGTGGTTGCACAGCCGCAATATCAAGCACTACAACGAATTGTAAGAGTTAGTTCGCTAACTTTAAATGGTGATGGCAGTCTATACGCAGGTGTTGTTTATATGGGTGGTACCAGTGCAAAAATGAGCAAGATTACTAAATGGAACGGCATTGCCTGGAGTACACTAAGCTACACATCAGGAATAAGCGATGTCATTGTAACTTCGCTTGCTATGGATATCTCAGGGAATCTTTATGCTTGTGGAAGTTTTACATCAATAAATGATGTCGTAGTTAATGGTATTGGCAAATGGGATGGCGCTTTTTGGAGTTCGTTAGGTTCAGGCACAAATGGGATTGTTAGTGCGATTGCAGTAAATGCTGATGGTAGTCTTTATGCAGGCGGCGATTTCACAACGGCAGGTGGAATAACAGCAAATAGAATTGCCAAATGGAATGGAATTGAATGGAGTGCGTTGGGGCTTGGGGCAAATGATCAAGTATCTGCATTATTGCCGGATGGCAATGGAGGAGTTTTTGTTGGTGGCGGATTTTCCATGGTCAATGGGGTTGCATCAGAACATGTCGCTTGGTGGGATGGGTCATCTTGGAAAGTTCTTGGTTCGGGAGTGAAAAACTGGGTCTATGCAATGGTTTTGGATGGAAACGGTGGTCTAAATGTATACCTAAGTACTGGAGGATTTAAATGGGACGGGACTTCTTGGGAATCTCTAGGTGCGGGCATTAGTGGTTATATTGATGCATTGGCTTTTGATGGCAAAGGCAATCTTTACATAAGTGGATTAATTTATATGGACGTAGACGGGATTGGCACAACAGGAAGAAACATAGCTGTCTGGAATGGGTTAAATTGGCGAGTGTTAGATACAACTAATTACAGCGAAATTATAGCTATGGTTATTGATAAAAATGGAAATCTTTATGTTGGTGGGAGTTTTACAACTATTGGAGGTGTCATTGCAAAGAATATTGCAAAATGGGATGGTACAACATGGAAATCTCTTGGGGTTGGTGCAAATAACCAAGTGCGTGCGCTAGCTGTAGATAATGACAATAACTTATATGCAGGTGGATATTTCACAGCCGTAGGTGGTGTTGCCGCAAATCGAATTGCTAAATGGAATGGCGATACGTGGGCTGCACTTGGTGTAGGTGTATCGGATTATGTTAGTGCGTTGACTTTTGAGAATGGCAGTCTCTATGCAGGTGGTAAGTTTACTGCTGCGGGTAATGTATCCGCAAAATACATCGCTAAATGGGATGGTGCAGAATGGAGTGCATTGGGTGATGGAATGAATGCTAGTGTTTTGACTCTTTTGTCTCATAACGGGAAGCTATATGCCGGAGGTCAGTTCAGTACTGCAGGTAGTATGGCTGCGAACAAAATCGCGATTTGGGATGGAGTAGCTTGGAATGGCATTGGTACAGGCACAGACTTTAACAATGCGGTTAATGTTATTGCTTTGGACGATAACGATAACATATACGCAGGTGGAAATTTCACAGTAGTGAATGGAGTTGCGGCAAATCATATTGCCAAATGGAATGGAACAGTTTGGAGTGCGTTGGGGTCTGGTGTAGATGGCTCTGTTGCTGCATTGGCGATTGATAATCAAGGCAATCTATATGTGGCCGGTATGTTCTCGGCTGCAGGAGGCAAGGTTTCCTCTAAGGTGGCGAAATGGTTAATTGATGGTGACGATGATGGTATTGTCGATGCTAATGATAACTGCAAGTTCGTGCTGAACTTTAATCAAGTAAATACAGATAGTGACTCATTTGGTGATGCGTGTGATGCCTTTCCTTTAAATTCTGCAGAATGGCTGGATACAGACAATGATGGTCTCGGTAACAACGTTGATGATGATGATGATGGTGATGGCGTGCCAGATTTTATAGATGCAGATTCATTAAATTCCCAGATTAATATTGAACGTATATTGCCTTTGAACAGTAATTACAAAGGCTCATCCATTCGCGAATTGCAAACCTTGCAGTAACACGACAAGCCCTCTCCCGACGCTTCGCGTCACCCTCTCCCCAAATGGGAGAGGGTTTGTGTGGCGAGAAATTGTTTATTGTCCGAAAATTCGCACAACAATTTCCGTTTTTGCTGACAGACAGCGGCGCAGAATGTGGCGACAATTTCCTTGCAGGGATTACTTATGCAAAGGAGATATGCCATGAAATCCATTCGTTCCTTACTTGCCAGCGCGCTCGTTGCCACCACGCTGGTGTCTTCACCCGTATTCGCAGAAACCGCAAAACCGGTGGATGCCGCCAAACCGGTTGCTGTGCAAACGGCAGCGGTAACGCCCGTCAACATCAACAGCGCGGATGCGCAAACCATTGCCGATCGCCTGAACGGTGTTGGCCTCAAGAAAGCACAAGCCATCGTCACCTATCGTGAACAACATGGCCCGTTCAAGGCGGCTGACGAGCTGGTGAATGTAGCGGGTATCGGCGCGGCCACGCTGGAAAAAAACCGCAATGCCATCAGCGTGAACTGATCGCGCCGGTTGCCTGACCCCGTAAACCCGACAATCCCCCTGCAAAAAGCCCCGTAAGTGCGGGGCTTTTATCTTTCTTGTTCCCGTCCGCGTGCCAATCGCAATCCCCTATAATGAGGGCCTGTATTTGCTGCCGATTGTGATAGTGCATGTCCTTCAGTCCACTGGTTGATGAATTGATCAATGCCCTGCGTTGCCTGCCGGGTGTGGGGCCCAAGTCTGCCCAGCGCATGGCATTCCAGTTGTTGCAGCAACGGCGTGACGGTGCCGCCCGGTTGGCACAGACGCTGGAACGCGCGCTGGAACAGGTTGGACAATGCAGTGCCTGCCGTACGCTCACGGAACAAACCTTGTGCGAGATTTGCGCCAACCCGCGCCGCAATCGCAACATCCTGTGCGTGGTGGAAAGCCCGATCGATGCACTGGCGCTGGAAATGGCCGGCAGTTTCCACGGCCTGTATTTTGTCTTGCACGGCAAGTTATCGCCGATCGACGGCATCGGCCCGAATGAAATCGGCATCCCGCAGTTGATGGAGCGTTTGAAGCGGGAGCCGGTAGAGGAATTGATACTCGCCACCAACGCCACACTGGAAGGCGAGGCGACGGCACACTACATCGCCGATCGTGCACGCACACTCGGTATTGCCAGCACACGCATCGCCCACGGTGTGCCTCTCGGCGGTGAACTCGAATTTGTTGACGGCGGCACATTGTCACACGCACTGTCCGGCCGCAAGACTATCTAGGCGACACTTTTTTCAGGCGACACTTTTTTCAGGCGACACTTTTTCAGGCGACAATCAGGCGATGCACGCGATTGCAGAAGACAGGTTTTACATCAGCAGCGACAGCGGATTGCGTGACGCGGTGGATTATTGGCGCACACTGTCTGCTATCGGCATTGATACCGAATTTATCCGCACCGACACCTTTCATCCGCTACCTGCGTTAATCCAGATCAGCGATGGTAAACAATGCTGGTTGCTGGATGTGTTGAACGTGCGTGATTTTTCGCCGTTTGTGGATGTGATTGTAGCGCCACACATTACCAAGATCGTGCATGCAGCGGGTGAAGATCTCGAAGTGTTTGATCGCCTGCTCGGCCACTTGCCGGCGCCCTTGTTTGACACGCAAATTGGCGCCGCGTTTTGCGGTTACGGTGCTTCCATCGGTTACAGCAAACTGGTGCAAGCGGTGCTTGACATTGAATTGTCGAAAGACCAGTGCCGTTCGGACTGGCTGGCGCGTCCGTTGACGGATGAACAACAACATTACGCCTGCCTGGATGTGTTGTATTTGCCGGCGCTGTACCAGCATTTGCACAATGATATTGCGCGGCAGGATCGCATGCCGTGGGTGCAAGAGGAAAATCTGCGGCAACAGACGCGCTATCGTGAACAGCGCGATGCGGTTTACAACATTGAGAAAATCAACACAGCGTGGCGATTGAATGACATCGAGCGCAAACGCCTGTGGCATTTGTTACTCGGTCGTGATGCACTGGCGCGCACACACAACAAACCGCGCAACCACATCGCCAAGGATTTTGCGCTGATGGAAATGGCGCGCAAACCGCCGAAACGCCGCGAGGAACTGTCGGCAATTGACGGCTTCAAGCCATCGTCTATCCGCCAGTTTGGTGATCACCTGATTGCACTGGCGCAGGATGTGCCGTCTGATATCGTGTGCCCTGTGCTGCCGGAGCCACTGGGCCGTGCCGGCAATGACCGGATGAAGGCATTGCGGGCGGTGGCAGACTCGATTGCAGAAAGCGTGGGCGTGCCGGTGGAAATGCTGGTGCGCAAACAGGAGCTGGAACACCTGGTGCGGCAGCATGCAGACAAGGCGTGTGCTACGGTGATATTGCCGGAACGCCTCAGCGGTTGGCGTGAGCAGGTTGTCGGGCATGCACTGCGCGATACGATTGCGGGCTGGAGCTGATATGGCGAAACATGAAATGTCCGGAAATGCCAATCCTTACCAGAGTGATGACAAACGGCTGGTGGAAATTTTTCGCGCCGCGCGTGAGGAGGGTTTTTATCTGTACGTTGACAAGAAAGAAGGCTTGCAGCGTGTGCCACCCGACTTGCTGGCGCGTCTGGGCAAACTGGAAACGGCGATGCTGTTGATGCTGGAGCCAGACAAGAAACTGGCGCGTGCGGATGCGGCAAGGGTGTTGCAGGCCATTCGTGACCAGGGATTTTATTTGCAGATGCCACCGCGGCCTGAATTGCAGGAGCAGGGCAACGAGATGTACGACGTCAGTGTCCACAATTCCAGACTTGCGCAATAAAAAACGGGAAAACTGATCATGAATTCTGCAGACATTGAACTGGCGCGATTGATCTACATAGCCAGTGCGCTCGCGGCCTGGTTAAGCGCCAGCCTGTTTTTGCGCGGCTTGTGGCGCCCGCTGCGTTTCCTGTTGCTGGCTTTTACGGTCAGTGTTTTTTTTACGCCGTATTTTGTCGATGGCCAGCCCGATCATATCGTGCCCGCTTTCATTGCCATGGCACATGACCTGGTGCAGCATCGCAACGACCCGCAGCCGCTGCAATATGCCAGGGCGGCCGGTAGCCCGATCCTGCTCGTATTTTCCATCACCGGATTCCTGGCGCTTTTGCTGGCGTTTTTTCTGCCAAAACCAGCGGGCACAGTGACAACATCCCGTGCGAAAGTGGAGCCGGAAACATCGCCTCCACCACGTGCCAAAAAGAAAAAGCAGAAACGCAATCCCTATTTGCCCGAAGATTTCCAGCCGCAGTAATTCGCAGGAAAATTAGCCGAGAACGATTATGAACGATACGACTTCCTCCAGCATTGATACCTTGTTGCACTGTCGATACCTGATTCCGGTGGTGCCGGAAAATACGGTGCTCGAATACCACAGCATTGCTATCGAGAATGGCAGGATTGTCGATATCCTGCCGCGCGCCGAAGCAGAAATCACCTACGCAGCCGCACAAGTGACGGAACTGGCGCAGCACATCGTATTGCCCGGTCTCATCAATGCGCACGGCCATGCTGCCATGAGCCTGTTGCGCAGTTATGCCAATGATCTCGCGCTGATGGACTGGCTCAACAATCACATCTGGCCAGCGGAAGCGCGCTGGGTGAGTGACGCGTTTGTCTACGACGGAACGCAACTGGCGATTGGTGAAATGCTGAAAAGCGGTACGACCTGTTTCAGCGATATGTATTTCTTTCCGGAAGCCGCCGCACGCGCAGCGCTGGATGCCGGTGTGCGCTGCCAGTTGTCATTCCCGATTTTTGAATTCCCGAGCAACTGGGGTTCCGGCCCGCAGGAATATCTCGAGAAAGGCCTCGCACTGCGTGACCTGTATCGTGGTTCTGACCGGGTGAAGGTTGCATTCGGGCCGCATGCACCGTACACCGTCGGTGATGCCAGTCTGGAGAAAGTGGCGATGCTGGCGGAAGAACTGGATGCGAATATCCAGATCCATCTGCATGAAACGGCTTTCGAAGTAGAGAGTGCAGTGAAAGAATCGGGTGTGCGACCCATAGAACGTTTGCGCAAGATCGGTTTATTGTCGCCGCGCACGCAATGCGTGCATATGACGACGTTAAACGATGACGATATTCATACGGTGCAAATCAACGGCGCACATATTATTCATTGCCCGGAATCCAACCTGAAACTGGCAAGCGGTTTTTGTCCGGTCAACACGCTGCAGAAAGCCGGCATTAATGTTGCGATAGGCACAGACGGTGCTGCCAGCAATGACGATCTCGATCTGTTTGCTGAATTGCGCAGCGCTACGCTGCTGGCCAAGGCCGTGGCGAATGATCCGACCGCACTCGATGCACATGCAGCCGTGCGCATGGCAACCCTGAACGGTGCACGGGCACTCGGCATCGATCATCTGGTCGGCAGCCTGGAAAAAGACAAGCAGGCGGATATTGTTGCTGTGCGTATCGACACGCTCTGTGCGCAACCGATGTACGACGCCGCGTCGTCTCTGGTCTACACCAGCAGCGGTTCGCGGGTATCGGATGTGTGGGTGGGTGGCAAGCGTTTGCTGAATGAGCGTCAACTCACCACGCTGGATGAAGTTGAATTACTGGCACGGGCCATGGAGTGGGGCAAGAAAATAAAATCGGGTAATGAACAAAACGACTGACAGTCAGCCCGCCAATCGTTTCAGTTCCTGCAACAATTGCTGTTTCAGTTTGTTGCGGGTGTCGGCAAATTTCATTTGTGGTGCCAGGTTGTACCACTCGTGCGGATCACTCCGGTGATCGTACAATTCTTCCGAGCCATCGCCGTACAGGATGTAACGGAAATCACGGGTGCGCAGGGCATTGCTGCCGTTTTCCCAGGTGGTGACGGCGGCATAAGGCCAGTCGCTGTCGGCCTGTTGCAGCAAGGGTTGCAGGGAATGGCCGTGCAGGGTTGCGGGTGTGGCCAATCCGGCAAGGCCAAGCAAGCTCGGTGCGAGATCGAGCGAGCTTACCGGTGCATCACAACGCTTGCCTGCCGCAATAGACGGGCCACTCATGATCAGCGGAATGTGCGTCGCCTCTTCCCACAACGTCAGTTTGCGCCACTGGAGTTTTTCGCCGAGATGCCAGCCGTGATCCGACCACACCACGACAATCGTGTTTTTTGACAGGGCTGATGTCTGCAGCGCGTGCATCACGCGACCGAATTGTTCATCGGCAAATGTGATGCTGGCGAGATAGGCCTGCACCGCTTTTTTCCAGAAGCCGAGACGCACCACATCCTTGTGCAGGTATTCATTCACCAGCGCGCGGCCTGCGGCAGGAATATCACTCAGGTCATTGTCGAGCACATCCGGCAACTGGATGCTGTCCAGCGGATAGCGATCAAAATATTGTTGCGGCAGGTACCAGGGCAAATGCGGTTTGCCAAAACCGCAGCCGATGAATAACGGTGCAGTTTGTGGTTTGTGCAGTTGTTCGCTGATCCAGCTGGCGACGCGGTAATCCGGTAATTGTTCTACCGGTGTATCAATCGGGCTCCAGTCAAACGTGGCGTCCTTGCGGTATTGCGGTGGCCCGCCCTTGCGGGGATGTTCGTTGTCCGGCTCCACCGGTTCCGGCAGGAAACCGTTGTCATTGTCTGGCCAGTATTCATCCCAGGAGGCGGCATCGTGGTGATGGAAAATCTTGCCGCTACCGATGGCGCGATAGCCACCGGCACGAAACAGCTGCGGCAAGGTCTGCACATGTTTCAATTGTGGTTGGTCGCGCCACACACTGATGTTTTCAAAAATTTTCGTTTGCGCCGGTGCGAGGCCTGTCAGTGTGCTGACACGTGAACCGTTGCAGAGCGGGATGGCGCAATGGGCGTTGGTAAACAGCGTGCCACTCGCAGCCAGCGCATCCAGATTCGGTGTTTGCACCTTGCCCTTGTAGCCGTTGAGGCAGCCAACCCAGCTGTTGAGGTCGTCAAAGGCGACGAACAGGATATTCGGCGGATTTCTGGTGCCAGCGCCCCATGCAGCAGGCAAGCCGCCGGCGGCCAGGGTGGCGAGAGAGGCCTGCAGGAAGCGGCGGCGGCTGATGGGAAAATTCATGGGACACCCGCAGGCTGGAAGCCGAACCAGTGTCCAGACTTGATAGAGGCAAACAGCGTTTCTGCAAATAATTGTTGTGCCTTGTCATTCGGGTGACTGTCCAGCAACTGGATGCTGTAGTCATCGAGATCCTTGTCAGCAAACTGTTCGCTGGTATCGACAAATGCCATGCCGGATTTTTTTGCAATGGCGGCAATCGTTTGCAAATCATTGGCAGCGTGCGGACGATTGTCGAGATAGGCGAGCACGATTGGCATGCCTGGCCCGATGCTGTCAGCCAGTGCACGGGTTTTTCCCAGTTCGCGTTCGATAAATTCAAAATGGCTCTGGTTCAGTGCAAACGGGATAATGTTTTTCTGCGTACCAGCTGTCATCTTGCCACCAGTTTTTTTCGTATCGCTTTTTTTTATCTCGGAATTTTTCATGTCATTTTTTTTCATGTCGTCTTTTTTCATATTGATATAGGCAAGGACATACGACATCCAGAAACCGTCGGCGCGCGGCGGGTTGAATGGTGGCACCTTGCCGGTGGCTGGCGGCAGTGCCATGTGATCGTTGAAACCGCAATACCCGAGCAGGATGGCATCCGGTTGCCATGCAGCAACCTTGTGTGCGAGCGTCGCGTTGTAACGTTCCAGGCCAAAACCGCCGACGGCAAAATTGATGAATTCGTAATGGACACGGCTGTGATCGTCAGGATGGGCTTCATCTTGCCGGTTCATCCAGTCTTCCAGCAGCGCGTGATAACTTTTGTCGGTGTCGACACCGGATGCCATGCTGTACGAATCGCCCAGCACAGCAATACGATACGTGTTGTGCGGTTTCGCCAGCGGATATTCCTGGTCAGCGAGGCCATAACTGTTGGTGTGCAGATGCGCCATCTTGAAGGTGGTGTCGAGATTGGGCAGCAACTCCCAGTAAATATCATCGTAGGCAGATTGCCGCATGATGCCGGCATTGTTTACCGGCACATTGTTGCGCAAGGCCGCCACATCAAATGCTTGCCAGCCAAACAGTCGGATACGGAAACCCTGTTCCAGCAGCAACAATGACAGGCACACCGATACCAGTAACAGGCCGCCATTGAGCAGGATGTTTTTTGTAGCAGCCATGACAGGATTGTCTTTTCAGATGCCGGTGTGATGTAACAGGATGCGCTCGTCGCCGAACAGATCCAGTTCCGGCGACAGCAAGCGGATATAGCGATCGAAATACAAAAACTGTTTCAGCAGCAGCGTAAATTCGCGCGGGAAGCGGATACCGTGCTGGCGACCCAGTGTCGAGACACGCAAGGTAACGTCGTTGAGGAAATTCTCGCTGTCGGCGTTTTCCTGGAATTGCAGGTACAGCTGTTCCAGGTCGTGTGCCAGCGCGGTGGTATTGACGGTGCTGTTGGTAGCGCCAATGCCGGCCAGCGCCGTGGCAATCGCGGCAAAATCACGCGTCGGCACGGTAGCGATCAGTGACAGCAGCGATGCCCAGGTCGGTGGAGAAATGCGGCCGACGATACCGAAGTCGATAAAGCCGATGCGGCTGTCCTGCAGCATCATGATATTGCCAGCGTGCAAATCCGCATGGTAGATCTGGCATTGCGTCAGACTGGCAAACCAGGTGTTGAGCGCATCGATCAGTGCCTGCTCGGGATTGCTGCTGTACTGGCGAACTTTTTCAAGATCCGATAGCGATGCACCGTAAAACCGTTCCATGGTCAGCACGCGTTTTGTGGAAGCCTGTCTGTAGACGACGGGTACGGTGACGTGGGTGATGTTGTTGCTATCGAGAAAACGCCGGTAGAGGGCAATGTTGTCGGCTTCGCGTTTGAAATCACATTCTTCCAGCATGCCGTTGCGAATTTCTTCCACCATGTCGGTGATGGAAGACTCGGGAATATTCTTGCTGATTTTTTCCAGCAGGCTTGCCGCAAATTGCATGAACTGGAAATCGGTACCGAGGATGTCTTCCACGCCGGGTTTCTGTACCTTGATAACCACATCCTCACCGCTGAAAAGTCTGGCGGCGTGCACTTGCGCAATGGAAGCAGAGGCGAGTGGCTTCGGATCAATTTCGCGAAAGTAGCGCGACAGCGTCGGGCCGAATTCGCCGATCAGCACTTTTTCAATTTCGCTGTAGGGCAGCGGTGTGGTCTGGTCCAGGCAACTCTGGAAAGCCTGCACGTATTCGTGCGGAAACAGCGAGGGCGAACTCGCAATCAGTTGTCCGAGTTTGATGTAGGTGGAGCCGAGTTCTTCCACGGCATCACGCGCCAGTTCCGGCAATGGCATGTCGCGATTCTGCAGCCAGCGCCAGCCGGTTTTTTGCAAGGCGATCGTGGTCTGGCCGATGCGGCGTGCCGCGTTGTAACCGGTTCGCAGTTTTTGCAACACTGGGCTTGTCTCGTGGGTGGTGTCTGTCCATTATGCGCGTCACGACTGCTAAAAAAAACAGGCAAACCTTGATGGAATCCCGGCTGGAATCGGCTGTTGCACAGCGACATCGCGTTATTGTGGTGTTGTCCGGCGAGCGTGAACGGTGCCTGCAGGCAGCACAGCAACTGTATCTCGCTATCCCTGCCGCGCGCGTATGGCTGGGACATGACGACAGGCTTGATGCCGTTGCACCGGGAAAAGCGCGGCAGGTGCTGGGCGGGGAATACGCGCTGGCCGTGGTGGATACGTGGTCGGGCCTGCATCCGGATGCACTGGCGGCAGTGGCAGGCACCGTTGTGGCAGGCGGTGTCTTGCTGCTGTTGGTGCCGCCGTGGGCACAGTGGGCAGATGCGCCCGATAGCGATTACGAACGCCTCGCCAGTTATCCGCTTGACTGGCGCACATTGCCAACGCGTTTTCTTGCGCATGCCCGGAATATCCTGCAGGCGTATGCAGATCGCGATCAGCTGGTGTTGGTCACGGACATCGATCATTTCCATGCGGATTTTTTACCAGCGCTTGCGCAATCACTGGAAAAGCTGTCGCGAACTGCAATAACAGAAGCGGCGGCAACTGCCTCGTTACCGATGGCTGAACAGCAATCTGCACTTGATGCATTGCTTGCGCACAACGGTGTATCGGTGTTGCTGGCTGAACGAGGGCGCGGCAAATCTGCCGTGCTCGGTTTCGCTGCGCGTGAATGCTTGCAGCGAGGGTTACGCGTATTGTTGTGCGCACCGTCTCGCGCTGCAGCCGGTAGTGTGTTTCGCCATGCCGGTGTGTTTTCGCATGACAATATGCCTGTCGATTTCTGTGCGCCGGATAATCTGTTGCTGGATGCAACCATCACCGCAGATATTTTATTGATCGACGAGGCGGCAGCCATTCCCTTGCCGATGCTGCTGCAATTGCTGCAGCGTTTTCCCCATTGTGTGCTGGCAACAACAACTGATGGCTACGAAGGCACAGGGCAGGGCTTTGTGCTGCGTTTCTTGCGTGAGCTTGATGTGCTTGCACCGGGTTGGCAGCACTTGCCGTTGCAATCGCCCGTGCGTTGGGGTGTCGGTGATCCGCTGGAACAATGCCTTTACGAGATGTTGTTGCTCGGTGCACGCGAATCCCGCCTTGCGGTTACCGATGCTGTTATCGATGGCGCACAGGTGGAGTGGGTGCCACAACAGGCGTTGCTGGAAAATCCTGCATTACTGCTGGAAATGTACGGTTTGTTGCGCTCGGCGCATTACCGCACCACGCCGGATGATTTGCGTTTTCTGCTCGATGGTCCTGCAGTCAGTGTGTACCGTTTGCATCACGCGAATCAAACGCTGGCGGTTGCCCTGCTGGTAGAAGAGGGCAGTCTTGATGCAGCCATGGTGGCAGCGATTGCCGCAGGAAAACGCCGTCCGCGCGGCCATATGCTGGTACAGACACTCGCGGTGCATCTGCAGCAATCGCAATATTTACAACAACGTGTGGGGCGCGTCGTGCGCATCGCTGTGCATACGCAATGCCAGCGTGCTGGTCTTGGTAGTCGTCTGTTGCAGGCGGTTATCGACGACCAGCAACAACGCGGCGTGCATTGCATAGGCAGCAGTTTCAGCGCCACGCCGGATGTGTTGTCATTCTGGATCAACAACGGTTTTGAACTGCTACGCATCGGCCATAAACGCCAGGCTTCCAGCGCAGCGCCTGCGGCGCTGGTTTTAAAAAAAGGGGTCAGAGACAAAAGGGAATAATTCTCAAGTGTCTCTGACCCCTTTTTCCTGTACGGTTTCATCCAGCAATGATTCCAGCATTTCCTCGATGGCCAGGTGCAGATAGGCGAGTATCTGTTCGGTGAATGCCAGTTTGGCGTTGATGACGGTGCTGGCGAGATCGAATATTTGCTGCGTGAGTGCATCGGACGGGGTGCAGCGTGACTGCGTGATGTCAGTCAGCAGTGCGAGGCATTCCTGCAGCGAGGTCTCGCTGCGCTGCATATCAAGGACAGCGGGAATATTCTTGCTGACAGAGAGCGCGTGTGCATCGAGGAATTCCCGGGAAATTATCTGTTCGTGCCGTGCGCGCTGCAGCAGGAATTCGATACGCATACGCATGTTGTTGTCCGTGCAGCCACTGCTGGCCACATGCGTGCCCAGGCCGCGCAAGCGACCGAGTGTTTCGATCTGGTACAGGTGTGTTGCAAACACAAACGCAAAAACATCGTGACCGATGTGATGATTCGCGACGTGTTCCGAGTAGCTGCCTGAACGCAAGACCCAGCGCCCGGCATTGCGCACGATGTTGAGAATAAAATCCAGCAGGTGGGAATGCAGTTCAAAATTGTGCAGCACATTGTCATTGCGCCAGCCAAAGCCCACCACTTGCCATTCGCTCAGCACCGTATCCCATTCATGCTTGTCAATCACGTCGGCCAATTCGGTCTGCCGATCAAGGTAGGCCAGTCTGGCATTGATTTTCCGGTGCAGCGCACACACCTGGTTTTCAAACGACAGATTGCCGGAAAGGATGGCCAGGCTGCACGCCCGGTGGCGCTGGATGTCTGCCAGTAAATGCACACACTGCTGGATATTGTTGATAACTGCCTGGTTGAGGCGGAAACCGTCGAACAGGTGCTGGGTGAGATGATCATCTGCACGGAAAGGCGAAGCGGGCGTGATGTGCATCAGGTTAGCGAGTCGCATCATGGAAAATTGCATACGAGTACCTGCGTGACGGGTTGTATACATCCGGTAAAGCAAGAAACCTGCCATGCGGTATTGGTGAAATTCCGGCTGATTTATCCCGAAGTGGGGCGACAGGCAGATTTTGTTGGCGCCAATCTGGTGCGGGTGAGGCAATTGATGCGCCATTTGATGGCGTGGCTTGTGTGCCGTACAAGGGCGCGCCGCCACTTATTTGCGTGGTGTTCCTGCTAGAATCCCGTTACCAATCTTGCAGGCATTTTATGTTCGCTGCTGATTCATCCCACACAGGTACCAACCCGACACGCACCAAGATCTGCGGCCTGACATCCGTTGCGGATGCACAGGTGGCTGTGCAGGCGGGTGCCGATGCCATCGGCCTGGTGTTCTACCCGAAAAGTCCGCGTTGCATAACCACACAACAGGCGGCAGCCATTGCGCGCGCCTGCGGTCCGTTTGTGACGGTGGTGGGATTGTTTGTCGATGCCAGTGCAGAAGCGGTCAGCGAGGTACTCCGCAAGGTGCCGTTGCACGTGCTGCAATTCCATGGCAACGAAAGCCCGGCTTTCTGTGCATCGTTCCAGCGTCCATTCATCAAGGCGATCCGCATGGCCGAGGGTGTGGATGTGCTGGCGCTGGATGCTGCCTTTGCCGATGCCGGTGCACTGGGTTTGTTGCTTGACAGCTACAGCCCGGCTGCGCCGGGCGGCACCGGTGAGACGTTCGGATGGGAGCGCATACCTGCCGGGCGACGGCTTCCCCTGATACTGGCCGGAGGCCTGTCTCCCGATAATGTTGTGGATGCCATTGCACGGGTGAAGCCCTATGCCGTGGATGTCAGCAGCGGGGTGGAAAATGCCCCTGGCCAAAAGGATTCGGCTAGAATCACCGCCTTCATTCGCGCTGCACATGGCGCGTGAAACGATAAATTGACGATCTGCCGTAACACCAATGCCGTAACACTGGAGTACCTTGTGACACAGACCCACTGGAAAGATTTCAATTTTGCTGCCTATCCGGATGCTCGCGGGCATTTCGAGAAATTCGGCGGGCAATTTGTTTCCGAAACCCTCATGGCCGCTGTCAGCGAGCTGGAAAAAAATTATGCAAAACTGTCGAAAGACCCGGCGTTCCATGCCGAGTTTGATCGCGACATGGCGCACTACGTTGGCCGTCCTTCACCGCTGTATCTGGCGGAGCGCTGGACGCGCGAACTCGGCGGCGCACAGATCTACATCAAGCGCGAAGACCTGAACCACACCGGCGCGCACAAGGTGAACAACACCATCGGCCAGGCGTTGCTTGCCAAATACAGCGGCAAGAAACGCATCATCGCCGAAACCGGCGCCGGCCAGCACGGTGTGGCCACGGCTACCGTTGCTGCGCGACTCGGTATGGAGTGTGTGGTGTACATGGGTATCGACGATATCCAGCGCCAGACACTGAACGTGTACCGCATGAAATTGCTGGGCGCGACAGTGATGCCAGTGACGTCCGGTTCGCGCACACTGAAAGATGCGATGAACGAAGCCATGCGCGACTGGGTGACGAATGTCGACAACACGTTTTACATCATTGGCACGGCTGCCGGTCCGCATCCGTATCCGATGTTAGTGCGTGATTTTCAATCCATCATCGGTCGCGAAGCGCGTCGCCAGTGCCTGGAGCAAGCCGGCAAATTGCCAGATGCATTGATTGCCTGTGTTGGCGGTGGTTCAAATGCTATCGGTTTGTTTCATCCGTTCCTCGCCGATGACGGCGTAAAAATGTACGGTGTGGAAGCGGGCGGTGACGGCGTTGAAACCGGTCGTCATGCAGCGCCCTTGTCTGCGGGTCGGCCCGGTGTCTTGCACGGCAACCGCACGTATCTGATGGAAGACGAGAACGGCCAGATTATTGAAACGCACTCGGTGTCTGCGGGTCTGGATTATCCCGGCGTCGGCCCTGAGCATTCGTGGCTGAAAGATATTGGTCGTGTGAATTATGTCGCGATCAATGACAAGGAAGCGCTGGCAGGTTTTCGTCGCCTGACGCAAACCGAAGGCATCATGCCGGCACTGGAATCCAGTCACGCGGTGGCTTACGCGGAAAAACTGGCGCCAACCATGGGTAAAGACGACATCATCATCGTGAATTTGTCAGGCCGTGGCGACAAGGATATTCATACTATTGCCGCGATTGATGGCATCAAGATCTGAAAAAAATCACTGCAGAAAAATTATTGTGGGAAATGTATTGTGAGTCGTATTGCGAAGTGTCTTGAACAATTGAAAGTGAATCAGAAAAAAGCGTTGATTCCGTACATCGTCGCGGGTGATCCGGATCGCGCTACCACGCTCGCCACCTTGCGCGCGATGGTAGAAGCCGGTGCTGACATCCTCGAAATCGGTGTGCCGTTTTCCGATCCGATGGCAGAAGGTCCGGTGATCCAGAAAGGTCATGAGCGGGCGCTGCTGTCCGGCATGTCACTGACACAAACGCTGGATCTGGTGCGCGAATTCCGCAGCACGGATAACAACACGCCGGTTGTGCTGATGGGTTATGCCAATCCGGTCGAACGTATGGGTTATGGCGTGTTTGCTGATGCGGCGGTTGCTGCCGGTGTTGACGGCCTGTTGACGGTGGACATGCCACCGGAAGAGGCGGGTGAGTTGAATGCCGAACTGAAGCGTGTCGGCATCGATAATATTTTCCTGCTGGCACCGACGACAACCGATGCGCGTGCGAAACATATTTGCGAACTCGCCACCGGCTACCTGTATTACGTGTCGTTGAAAGGTGTTACGGGTGCAGGCAATCTCGACACGGCTGAAGTGCGGGAAAAACTCGCGCATTTCCGCAGCTATACCAGCCTGCCATTGTGTGTGGGTTTTGGTATCAAGGACGCAGAATCTGCGCGTGCCATTTCAGCCAATGCCGACGGCGTGGTGGTGGGCAGCGTGCTGGTTGATCGCATGGCTGCTGAAGGCAGTGAATCGGCAGCCGGTGTGGCATCGATCATTGCAGATATTCGCAAAGCAATCTGAGGAGCGTAAACCGTATGAGTTGGCTCGACAAAATTGTTCCTGCAGTGGTTCGTTCCGAAAAGCGCAACCAGGGTGAAAGTGCAATCCCGGAAGGCCTGTGGAAAAAATGTCCGAAATGCGAGGCGGTGTTGTACAAGCCGGAGCTGGATCGTTCGCTGGATGTTTGCCCGAAATGCGATCACCACATGCGTATCGGCGCGCGAACACGCATTGACTGGTTTCTCGATAAAACGGGCCGTGAAGAACTGGCGACCGATGTGGAACCGATTGATCGCCTGAAATTCAAGGACGTGAAAAAATACAGGGATCGCCTCACGGCAGCACAGAAAGAGACCGGTGAAAAAGATGCACTGATTGCGTTCAAGGGCACAGTGAACGGTTTGCCGGTGGTTGTGTGTGCATTTGAGTTTGCTTTCCATGGCGGCTCGATGGGTTACGCCGTGGGCGAAAAATTCACCCGTGCGGCAACGCTGGCACTGAATGAAAAAATCCCCCTGGTCTGTTTTTCGGCTACCGGTGGTGCGCGTATGCAGGAAGCCCTGATTTCATTGATGCAGATGGCAAAAACCAGCGCTGTGCTGGAGCGCCTGAAAATGAACGGCGTGCCCTATATTTCCGTGATGACGGATCCGGTTTATGGCGGTGTCTCGGCGAGCCTGGCGTTGCTGGGTGATCTCAATATCGCCGAGCCCGGTGCACGTGCCGGTTTCGCTGGCCCCGGCATTATCGAGCAAACCATTCGCCAGAAATTACCCAAAGGCTTCCAGCGCAGTGAATTCCTGCTGGAGCATGGTGCAATCGACCTGATCGTGCATCGCAAGGACATGCGCGACAAACTGTCGGGCATTCTCGCCAAACTGATGTTGCAGCCAGCGCTGGCCAGTGGCGAGTGACAGGGCATAACGCTTGCCGCAGTAACAGCGTGGGGCGTTACTCCACCGTTGACGCGTGGTTGCGTTGGCAGGAAACCCTGCACCCGAGTGTGATTGACCTTGGCCTTGTCCGCCTGCGTGAAGTCGCGGCGCGATTGTTTGGCGACCAGTTTGAAACACAGCAACCCCTGACGATCACAGTAGCCGGTACTAACGGCAAAGGTTCCTGCGTCAAGACACTCAGTGTGTTATTGCGGGCGATGGGCAAACGTGTTGGTGCTTTTACATCCCCGCATCTGTTGCGCTACAACGAACGCATCTGTATTGATAATAACGACGTGAGTGATGCGGATTTGTGTGATGCATTTTCTGCCATTGATGCAGCGCGTGCAGACACCAGTCTCACCTATTTCGAATTCAATGCACTCGCGGCACTCTGGTTGTTCCGGAAGTATCGCGTGGAGGTGCAGGTGCTGGAAGTGGGTCTCGGTGGAAGGCTGGATGCCGTGAATATGATCAATGCCGATATCGCCGTCATCACCAATATTGCACTCGATCATGTGGATTGGCTGGGCGATACCCGAGAAAAAATCGGTGCTGAAAAAGCGGGCATCCTGCGTGAACACGGCAAGCTGGTTTACGGTGAAGCCGATATGCCGGAATCGATTTGCGATCGCATTGCCGAACTGGATGTCACATTCCGCCAGATAGGTGAAGAGTTTGGGTTTGTCCGGCAAGCCGGGGATCAATGGTTGTGGCAAGGCATGGATGCAGAGGGCGATGCCCTGCAACTGCGGGCCAGTAAACCCGCGTTACCGGAGCCGAGTGTAGCCTGCGCCTTGCAAGTGCTGGCGTGGCTGGATCTGTTTGATGCAGAAAAAATTGCTGCCGCTTTGCCGTCGTTGTCGCTGGCAGGGCGATTTGAACAACGTTCATATCGCGGCAAACTTTTTATTCTTGATGTGGCGCACAATGCAGCTGGCGCAACGTTTCTGGCGGCCCGTTTACAGCAGGAAAATATCAGGCCTGTACTGCTGTTTTCAGCCATGGCGGATAAGGACATTGCCGCTGTGTTGCAAGCGTTGCGGCCGTTTGTATCACGCGGTGTGTTTTTCCCCCTGAAAGACAATCCGCGTGCTGCGACGCCTGCGCAGTTGCAGGAGGCGGCACAGTCAGCAGGTTTTTCCAGTGCCGATTTCTGTGTCTGTGACGATTTCGGGGATGCATTGGCTTCCGCAGTTTCCGCTGGTACCGTACTGGTGTGTGGTTCTTTCTTTACGGTAGCCACGGCCAGGGAATATTTGCATGCTGACAGCTGAAAAACCGCAACGTGTGGGGATTTATTTTTTGTTGCCACTACTGGCTGCTGCCTGTTGTGTTGGCCTGTTATTGCTGGTCGTCGTCAGTCGCTGGGATTATCCGTATGAACTGGAATGGATCGAAGGTTCGGTATTGCAGCATGTGGTGAGAGTGTTGCAGGGAAAGCCGGTCTACGTGTTGCCGGATATGGAATACGCCCCTGCCTTGTATACGCCGGGTTATTACTACGCAGCAGCGGTGTTTGCCAGATGCCTGGGAGCCGGATTGCCGGCTTTGCGTGCCCTGTCTTTTTCTGCGTCCTTGTTATCTGCAGTTTTCATTGCGGGATCTGTCTGGACGCTGACGGCCTCTCGCCTTGCGACATTGCTGGCCGGCTTGATGTGGGCCTCGGTATTCCGTTTTACGGGTTTCTGGTTTGATATTGCGCGTGTCGACAGCTTTTGGGTGTGCTGCCTGATGGGCTCGCTGTTCTGTCTGCTCCGTTGCTGGCGCCAGCCTGCTGTGTTGTTGCACGTGCTATTGGCAGCGGTGTGCCTGGCCCTGTCAGTTACTGTCAAACAATCATCCCTCATTCTGTTGCCTTTTCTGGCAGCGGCGGTTTTTTGCTGGGCAGGTTTGCGCATGGCAACGGTTTTTTCTGCGGTTGTACTGCTGTTGCTGGCGTGTTTTGTCGGTTATATGCAATACCAGTCCGGTGGGCTGTTCTGGTTCTACACCATGGCGATGGCGCCGCACCATGGCACGACCAAGGGGTTTCCCGGTCATTTTTTCTATGGTGACCTGTTGTTTGCCATTCCGGTTTTTATCTACCTGAATATCTATTTCCTGTTGCGTAGCTGGGTTGATGCGGGCAAGCAGAAAACAGTCGGCCTGCTGGCTGTTTTCTCCGGTTTTTTCTGGATGAGTTTTTCTTCACGTTATTACATCGGCGGTTACCTCAATGGAGTCATGCCGCTCGATTTTGTTGTGGTGTTGCTCGCGGCCAGTGGCTTTTTTGTGTTTATCAGTCACGTACCGTCTGTCTGGAAAAAATCGTTGCTCACATTCTGGCTGGTCGTGAACCTGGTCTTCAGCTGGTATGTGCCGGCTGCGAAAATCCCGACTGCGGCAGACAGGGCTTATGGTGATGCACTGGTGGCGCGTATCAAGGCTGTATCGGGCAGGGTCTGTCTCACGCGCCACAGCTATCTGGCATTTCTGGCGGGCAAGGATTTCTGTGCGCATGAGACGCAGCTGACTGATATTGTCAGCAGTGAAAATGCCGATATGAAAGCCAGGATTTTTGCGGATGTGAGGCAAAAAATTTCACAAGGTTTCTATCAGGTGCTGGTGATTGACAGCATGCCGGAGCTGTCTGCCTATGTGAGCTTTGATACGATTCCCTATGTAGCATCCGATCTTGATGTTGATAAACGCTCACCGGTTTTTTATCCGGTCGTCAACGGCCCGCGTCCACGCGTATGGCTGGAATATAAACAACAACCGCTGCAGTAAATTCAGCCAGCTGTGAGTGCGAGGAATTCCGAGCGGGTAGCGGGATTGGTCTGGAATGCACCGAGCATTGCCGAAGTTTTCATCACGGAATTCTGTTTTTCCACGCCGCGCATCATCATGCACATGTGGCGCGCTTCAATGATCACGCCGACGCCAGCAGCCTGTGTTACATCACGGATAGTGGTGGCAACCTGTTGCGTCAGGTTTTCCTGGATCTGCAGTCGGCGCGCATACATATCGACAATACGTGCCACTTTTGACAGGCCGAGCACCTTGCCGGTCGGGATATAGGCGACATGGCACTTGCCGATAAACGGTAGCAGGTGGTGTTCGCACATCGAATACAGCTCGATGTCTTTTACCACAACCATTTCGTTGCAATTGGAATCAAACAACGCACCATTGATGACCTCATCAAGGCTCTGGTGATAGCCGCGTGTCAGGAACTGGAAAGCCTTGGCAGCACGCTCGGGTGTATCGCGCAGGCCGTCGCGGTTCAGGTCTTCGCCGACCGCGCTGATAATTTTTGCAAAGGAATCTTTCATGGTTTTTTCCCCGTTGGATAGTGTCCACAGTAAGGGAAGGTGCGCTTCAGGTAAAGTTGGCGCACAGGATTTTGCGGTAATTCCATGCCTATGCGGATTATGGGGTTTTTCGGCAGTAAAATGCCGCAAGCAGGCAGTTGAATCGAAGAGGGCGGGATATCCGGTATGACGCAGCAAATGACATTGCAGGACTGGTTGGCCGAGGCGGGGGCTGCCCTGCAGGATTCACAGGTGTTTCTCGGTCATGGTACGGACAATATGTGGGATGAATCCCTGCAATTGACGTTGCCGTTGCTGGCGATTCCGTTCGATGCGCCGCGCGACATCCTGCAGCGCGTGATTACCGACGAAGAATTGTTGCAGTTGCGCGCCGCGTTGCAGCAACGTGTTGAAAAACGGATCCCGGTTGCCTACATCACACAGCAGTCCTGGTTTTGCGGCATGCCGTTCTATGTGGATGAACGTGTGCTGATTCCGCGTTCACCGATAGGTGAGTTGATTGAAAACGGATTTGCGCCGTGGTTGCTGCGGCAGCCGGCGCGAATTCTTGATCTGTGCTGTGGCAGTGCCTGTATTGCGATTGCCTGCGCAGAATTTTTTCCTGATGCGGAAATCGATGCCGCAGATATTTCTGCAGATGCACTCGCGGTGGCGGCAATCAATGTCGAGCATTACCAGTCTGCTGTCAGCCTGGTGCAATCTGATATGTTTTCAGGTTTACAGGGTCGTCGTTATGACCTGATTGTCTGCAACCCGCCGTATGTGGATGCCGATGATATGGATACCTTGCCGGATGAGTATCGCCATGAGCCGGCGCTGGCGCTGGCATCCGGTACGGATGGCCTGGATTTTACGCGGCAGCTTTTGCGCGAAGCTGCAGATCACCTGACGGATGACGGTGTGTTGATTGTCGAAGTGGGAAACAGTGCCCCGGCACTGGAAGAGGCCTTTCCGTTTGCACCGTTTGTGTGGCTGGAATTCGAACGCGGTGGTGATGGCGTGTTCCTGTTAACGGCGGACGCGTTGCGACAGCATTTCTGATGCGTTAGTCGTCAGTGCTGATCCGCAAACCGGCAATGACCACCAGCGGTGTGAGACCGAGTGCAAACAGGGCAAACGCGGCGAGTATTGCAATTTGTCCTGCGGGAAAAATACCACCGATTGCTTGCGCGGTTGCACTGGCACCGAATATGAGAACAGGCACGTACAACGGCAAGACAATCACGGCAGTCAATAAACCGCCACGTCGCAAGCTTACTGTCAGCGCTGCGCCGATTGCGCCGACCAGTGACAGGCTGATCGTGCCGAGGGCCAGCGACAACAACAAGACCGGTACGGCTGCAGCGGGCAGTGACAGCATCAATCCCAGCACGGGCGCCACCAGCACCAGTGGCAAACCGGTAAACAGCCAATGCACCAGCACCTTGATCCAGACGATGCCGTACAGCGCATCGGGCAGCAGTAAATATTGTTCCAGCGTGCTGTCGTCGTAATCGCGGCGGAATAACATGTCTGCGGATAACAGGCTTGCCAGCAGTGCAGCGACCCACAACATACCGGGCGCGATGGCGGCCAGTTGGGATTTGTCGACGCCGACGCCGAGTGGCACCAGTGTGATTACCATCAGGAAAAACGCGACTGGATTGATGGCGTCACCCAGGTTGCGCCAGGCGAGCTGCCATTCGCGTACGAGTGTCGCTCGCAGTATGGTGCTACTCATTTGGCGACACCGTTTACTTTCGACAACAGCAATGTCTGGTGCGTGATATCGATTTTTTCGATGCCATGGTGTGTGGTCAGTACAATCATGCCGCCGCGTGAAAGATGACCGCGCATGCAGTTCAGTATGGGTGCAAACCCGTTGGCATCGATGGCGGTAAACGGTTCATCGAGAACCCACAGTTTTTGCGGACTGAAATACAACCGTGCTAATACAACGCGGCGTTGCTGGCCTGCGGATAGCTGGTGCACGGGCAAATCCGATTTGCCGCGCAAGCCAAGATCTGCCAGTGCTGCCGGCACAATATCCGGATCGGCATTGGCGCACTGTGCGTACCACGCCAGGTTTTCACGAGCGGTCAGGCGCGCTTTCAATGCCGGTTGGTGGCCGAGATAGAGCAGTTGTGAGGCGTAGTGTGGCCAGCAATGCCGCACATTTTCATCACACCAGCGCAACTCGCCTTCGTAATGGCGGTTGAGACCTGCGATTACGCGCAACAACGTGGTTTTGCCACTGCCGTTTTCGCCGGCCACGTGCAACAACTCACCACTTTTTAAAACGCAGCCAACACCGTCAAAAAGGGTTTCATAACCCTTTTCGCAGCGGATGTCACAGAGTTGCAGTTTTATGGCGTCCAAAAAGACCTGTCCTGTCAGCAAGGTTCTCGCTCAGGCCGGATTCACTGTGGCCTGTCACGCCACAAGGTTTTGAACTGGCCTTCGCCACCCGAGCCGTCATCGCGGCCGTTAGTGTAATAGTAAAACGCCAGTGAGTTGCGTGTGCGGTCTGGCGGGCAGGCCAGCGGGTCGGGGTGGCCATGGAAGGAATGGTCAGTGGTATTGAAGACGACGCAGCGATTGAGAATCGGTGACACGCGCTTTTCACAGCATCGCATGTTGGTGTCCCACAACTCGAGAATGCCGCCCCAATCATCCTGCCAGCCTTCATTCAGGTAGAGCAACACATTCAGTCGACGATCCAGTTTGCGGCGCTCATCGCGATTGAAGTCGGCGTGGATGTCCAGCTTGCCACCCGGCAATATCTGGTGAAATGCACCGCCGAAAAAATGCGGATCGGGAATGATGCCCTTGATGCCGGATAATTTTTCGAGGAAGTCGATAAACACATGATCGTTAAATAACAACACCATGTGACGCGCAAATCCTGTTACGCCCCTGAAATAATTTTCTTGCAAACGCGATTGTTTGAAGACCTGGTGTGGATTGTCACGACGCTGGAATCCTTCAAAATCGCGTGCAGGAAATTCTCGCGCCAGTCGCAGTGCAATATCGTCCGGCAGCAGGTTATCAATGACGGCGTGTGGAAAAGGTGATGCCGTGCGATACGCTTCTGCCATGGCATCAGCGCGTGCGTGCAGGCTGTCCGGATCAAAATAAAAATAGTCATTGCTCATGTGGGCAGTCTTTTTGTGTCGGTGCGATGTTGATCGGTTGTGATGCTTTATAGCAGCTTATAAAAGTATATACAAAATACATTTTATTTGTGTGGTTATACGTTAATTTAAGTCAATAAATTCAGGCAATGCCTGTGTTCGAATGGCGCTCACAGTGAAATGACAACTGTATTGATTGGCCAGAAGTTGTATTTGGCCAGCGTTGAAGTAATTGACCAAGACCGAGGTGTACACATGAAAGCGATGAAGACAGTGTTAGTGGGTGGCGTGATGTTGATGGGTGCAGCCATGGGCGCGCAAGCCTATGAAGCGGGCGACTGGATAGTGCGTGCAGGCGCAGCGACCGTCGTGCCCAATGACAGTTCTTCTGTAGTGAAGTTGAATGGTGCACCTGCAGTGGCAGGTGGTGAAGTCCGCGTCAGTAATAATACGCAACTTGGTCTTACGGGTACTTACATGTTCACGCCGAATGTTGGTGTTGGTCTGTTGGCTGCTACGCCGTTCAAACATGACATCACTGCGAATGACAAATTGTCCGTGGTGTCTCATGACATTGGTAGTACGGAACATTTGCCTCCAACCCTTACAGCCCAGTATTACTTCAACAACAGCTCTGTTGTGACGCCTTATGTCGGTCTAGGTCTTAACTACACGACATTTTTTCACACCGATGTGGATCCAAAACTTGAGGCAGCACTCGGTGGCCACAGCTCAATGAAACTCAGTGATTCCTGGGGTCTGGCTGCAGAGGCAGGCATGGATGTGAGCCTGGGGAACAACTGGTTGTTGAATGCCAGTGTCTGGTACATTGATATCGATACACAGGCAACGATCACTTCTTCTGCCGGTAACAAGGTCAAGACAGATGTGACGATTGATCCATGGGTTTACATGGTGGGTGTCGGCTACAAGTTCTGATAGGGTCTCTATTGCTATCGTTCCCGTTGAAAAAGCCTCCGCAAGGAGGCTTTTTTTTCAGTCATGTCTTGTGTTGGCAAAAAACAAAAAACTCGCGGTTGCCATCGCCGCCGTTTATCTGGCTGGAAAAATAATCCAGTACCTGCAGATGATTTTCTTCGCACGTTGTGCAAATACGCTGCCGGATTTCAGGGAGAATCCTGTCTGACTTCAGCAGGCCTTGTTTGTTAAGGTGTTCAGGGCCAGCTTCAAACTGGGGTTTGACCAGAGCCAGCAAGTATCCACCATCGCACAACAATGCCGCGAGTGACGGCAGGATCAACGTTTGGGAAATAAACGAGACATCCATCACGGCCAGATCAAATCCGCGACGTTTTTCCGTGTGTGCCAGCAATTCTGCAGGCAAGGCACGGGCATTTATTTTCTCAAGGCTGGTGACGCGCGGGTTGTCACGCAAGCTCGGGTGCAGCTGGCTGTGGCCGACGTCAATGCCGACAACATGCGCAGCGCCAGCCTGCAACAGGCAGTCGGTAAAACCGCCCGTGGATTGTCCTATGTCGAGACATGTCAGGCCGTTAACATCCAGTTCGCAGTGCGAGAGTGCGCCGGCAAGCTTCAGCCCGCCGCGCGACACGTAGCGTGTTTCGCTGTCGTCACACAAGCGCAGGCAGGTACGTGTTGATAATGGTTGGCTGGCTTTCTGCAGCAGGTGCCACTCGCCATGATTGTCTTGCCATTGCACGCCGTGCGAGCTGATGAGGCGCTGCGCTTGTGCCCGTGAACTGGCGAGGCCTTTTTCGACAATCAGTAAGTCGGCGCGTTGCATGGTGAGTTTTCTTGGGAGGCGGATATTGGCTTGCGCTATCATAGGGTCAGGTGAGCGCATGGCAACAGGTAATTGTGAATGCAAAAAGATCCGACTGATGAGTTGTTCATGCGTCGTGCGCTTGAACTGGCGCTCGCGGCGCAGCAGCGCGGCGAAGTGCCTGTCGGTGCTGTGGTAGTGCGCGACGGCGAAATCATTGGCGAAGGATTTAACCAGCCGATCAGCAGTTGTGATCCCACCGCGCATGCAGAAGTGGTTGCCTTGCGCGATGCCGCATCACGCATCGGTAATTATCGGCTTCCCGGTGCGACACTCTATGTGACGATTGAACCTTGCACGATGTGTGCCGGCGCACTGGTACATGCGCGGGTGCAACGCGTGGTGTATGGCACACCTGAAACGAAGTCCGGTGTTGCTGTCAGTCATATCGGATTATTCGACGCGGCGCATTTCAATCACCGCATCATTTGTGAAGGCGGCGTGCTGGAACAGGAATGTGCAGCCCTGATGCGGGAGTTTTTCAAAAGTCGCCGCAGCTGAAGCCTGTCGCGTACCTGTCTTTGCCAATGGTGTTACAACTTGCTGGCCAGCATGTTTTCCAGGGTGATCTGGTCGGCAGTAAACAGCCTTATACCTTCTGCCAGTTTTTCGGTAGCCATCGCATCCTGGTTGAATTGCCAGCGGAAGGTTTTTTCATCCATCGGGGTTAATGTTGTGGTTTCCCGTGCGGGCTTGTCGAGTTGCCGTTGCAGGTTGCCTTCGGTGCGATCCAGTTCCTCAAGCAGGGCAGGGCTGATGGTGAGCCGGTCGCAGCCTGCCAGCGCAAGGATTTCGCCGCTGTTGCGAAAGCTTGCGGCCATCACCACAGTGTCGAACCCGTATTGCCGATAGTGCAGGTAAATATCTTTTACCAGCTGCACGCCGGGTTCTTTGGCGGGCACGAAATTTTTGGTATCCGTGTTTTTGATATGCCAGTCCAGCACGCGGCCTACAAAGGGTGAAATCAGGAATACTCCGGCTTCGGCACAGGCGCGGGCTTGTGCAAATGAAAACAGCAGCGTCAGGTTGCACTGGATGTTGTCTTTTTCCAGTATGCGTGCGGCCTGGATGCCTTCCCAGGTGGATGCAATTTTTATCAGCACGCGATCACGTGGCACACCATTTTTTTCGTACAAGCTGATGAGCAGTCGTGCACGTTCGATAGTGGCCGCTGTATCGAATGAAAGTCGCGCATCGACTTCGGTGGATACGCGGCCGGGAATGCGTTTGCTGATTTCGCAGCCTGCCTTTACGGCCAGCATGACCGCTGTGTGTGCAGCAATGTCTGCTGCGGATCCGGCTGGCAATTGTTGCCTGGCCCAGCGGATACTCTCGGTGGTGAGGGATTTGTAACTGTCGAGCGCGGCGGCTTTCAGCAGCAATGATGGATTGGTGGTTGCATCGCGCGGCCGGTATTTTCCAATGGCGTCGATATCGCCGGTATCTGCTACTACGTCGGAATAATTGCGCAATTGTTCAAGCAGGGAAGTCATGATGTTGGTCGCCGTGATGGAGGATTACTTGCGCATTCTAGCAGTCAGTGTACACGTTGCCAGCGTGTATCTCCGGCAAGCACTTCATAGCGCGCCCAGCTGGCAAACTGTTTCTGGTCGATCAGGCGAATTTCACCGCGATTGGCGCCTGCTACCGTTTTGTAGATGATCTGTTGTTTACGCGCATCCGCTTCGCTGCGGTCAATGATCTGGCGTACTGCCCACGATTCACCGGAAAGCCCGTTGCTGTAATACGCGCCACCTTTTAACTCCTGTGGCTGCAAGGATGTATTTTCCTGCTGGCGTGCCAGGGTTTGGTACAGCGTCTGCAGTTGTTCATCGCTGATATCAATCACTTCGTCAATTTCGGCCAGGGCAGTCTGCAAGTGTTGTTGTGTCAGAGAAAATTCCTGTCCGAGTTGTGCCGGTGTTACGTGATGCCGCAGATGAAAACTCGCAGGATAGCGTCGCCATGCAAAGGGCAGGTTCAGGATAAAAGCGGCTAGCAGAATGGTAGATACATTGAGTAGCACGGGATCCAGGACGAATGTCCAGCCAGGAATTTCCGTGTTGTGGGTGGCCAGCACCACAGACAGTGCCGTAGCGCCGCCTGGCGGGTGTATGCAACGCAATATGTGCATGGCACCAATGGCGAGAGCGACAGAGAGTGTTTCTGCGGCGAATCCCCCGCCTGTTGTATGGGCAACAGCAAGGCCGACCAGGGCTGACACACTTTGCCCACCCAGTACTGCCCACGGTTGCGATAGCGGTCCATGGGGCACGGCGAATACCAATACAGCTGTGGCACCGATGGAGGCAATCAGAACTGGTGTGTGTGATGATGCGCCAATAGAATGTATGGACACCCACGCAACCATTGCGATGCCAGCAGCGGATGTCAGCACCGCAACCAGTTGTTCGCGCATGGAGGGTTTGTGCGCAGGCACTCCCAATGCGTGCTGGATTTGCAACCAGACATTCTTGAGACCGGTTTTGTTCAGGGAGGGCAATGTCATCCGCATGACTCTTTTGTTTGTGGCAACTGCTGGTTTGTATCAACTTTCAGTCTATATCAACGACGACAGGTTTCTATCATGCCCGCAATTGCAGAGCTGATCCAGCAAGGTGTCACCAACTGGTGGTTGTTTGTACCGACGGCTATTTTGTTGGGTGCGCTGCATGGATTGGAGCCTGGTCATTCTAAAACCATGATGGCGTCATTCATTGTCGCCGTACGTGGTACGGTTGCTCAGGCTGCAGTGCTCGGTTTGTGTGCCGCTTTTTCACATTCGGTCATTGTGTGGATACTGGCCTTACTGGCGTTGAAATATGGCAATGCCATGATTGCCGAGCAATCTGAACCTTATTTTATGCTGTTGTCGGGTGTGATTATTATCAGCGTGGCAATATGGATGTTTATGCGCACGCGACGTGACAATCTTGCCGCGCACACGCATGCTCATCACGATCACGATCACGATCACGATCACGATCACGATCACGATCACGATCACGATCACGATCACGA
>DAOMGE010000004.1:28843-93764 GCA_035430165.1 Pseudomonadales bacterium
ATCACGATCACGATCACGATCACGATCACGATCACGATCACGATCACGATCACGAAGTGGACGATGAATACCAGGATGCGCACGAGCGTGCGCATGCAGAAGAAATCAGGCGGCGTTTTGCCGGCCAGCATGTCACCACGGCGCAAATTGCACTGTTTGGTTTGACGGGTGGCCTGATGCCTTGTCCTGCTTCAGTCACCATCCTGATGCTGTGCCTGCACCTGAAGCGCTTCACGCTGGGTCTGGCGATGGTGGCGTCTTTCAGTGCAGGTCTGGCACTGGCGATGGTTAGTGTCGGGGTGATTGCGGCCTGGGGGGCGCAGCACATGCACAAACATTTTGGCGGGAATTTCAGCACGCTGGCGCGCAAGGCGCCTTATTTATCCAGTGCCCTGATGGTGGTAGTCGGTACGGTGATGGGGACACAAGGATTGCTGCAACTGTTTTGATATGTCACATGCCGGTTGAATTTTTCTCTTCACGTAATTTCTTTTCACTCTGCACAATGTGCTGGGTGCCGGTGAGAATGCCGCGCAGGATGCTCAGTTCCATCTGGTCCGGGCGTATGCGGTAAAACAGCCGTCGCAAACGAGCCATGGTCTGGCGCGGGTTTTCACGTTTGTGGAATCCGATATCGACCATGGTTTGTTCCAGATGCTCGAAATAAAACTCAAGCTCTTCTGCCTTGGCAGGTGCAATATCCCAGTCTGCCCACTCCGGCTTGCCAGCGGTATCTGTTGCTGCCAGCGCTGCCTGGCGCACTTCGTAGGCGACAACCTGCACAGCCGTGGCGAGATTCAATGCGCTGTAAACAGGATTGGCAGGGATATGCAGGTGAGCGTGGCAGTGTTGCAATTCTTCGTTGGTGAGACCGCGGTCTTCACGCCCGAACAGGATGGCCACGGGATGCGTCGGCGCTTCGCTTACAGCATGTTCGCCGGCTTCGCGCGCCGTGTGCAGTGGCCAGGGAATGGAGCGCTCGCGCGCACTGGTGCCCAGTACCAGGCCGCAATCTGCAATGGCTTCGCCAAGGCTGCTGACAACGCGGGTATTGTCGAGTACATCCAGTGCGTGACCGGCACGCCAGATAGCTTTGTCTGCCGGGAAATCCTGGGGATTCACCAGAACCAGTTGTGATAACCCCATGTTTTTCATTGCCCTGGCTGTTCCGCCAATATTGCCGGGATGTTGGGTGTTGATCAGTACAATTCTGATATTGGAGAGCAGCGGGAATAAATGATCAACAGGTTCTTGGCTAGGCATGATGCAACGGGCTGGATGGAAGAGAGTTGGCAGTCTAGCAGAAATGACAAAATCGGGGCCCGGGTTTGCGAGAGTCACAGTGCTGGTTTTTTCGACTGAAAGCGTGTCCAGAGATATTGACCGTTAAAAAAATCCGCGCTAATTTTTGACTGCAGTCAGGAGAATGTCCGATAGGGAAGTTTTGTCGAAAACTTGTGTCATAAAACTTTTGACGACAGGGGGATGGTATGGGGAAACTTGATGTCGACAACAGTCTGGTAGAAGTAGAGGATTTTGACGATGAGTCAGACGCAGAGCCTGACTCCGGCAAAATCCCGCCGATGACAAAAGACATGCGTCGTCGCCTTGAAGAGAAGCTGGATGATGCTCGCCTGAGTCGTGAATTACGTGAATACGACTTCAAGGGTATCTAGCGAGAACCATCTGGAATCGGAACAATCTGATACCGGAACAAAGTAAGATAGCGCCTGATTTTTGATTGCCTTCCTTGTTTTCCCACCGGGAGTGATTTCGCCATGATCAGGCCGCGCCGCTCTGTCCTGTATATGCCTGCCAACAACAGTCGTGCGCTGGAAAAAGCACGCGAATTGCCCGCCGATTGCATCATCGTTGATCTGGAAGATGCTGTGGCACCTACAGCCAAGGCCGATGCCCGCACAATGGCAGTAGATGCCGTACGTGCTGGCGGGTTCGGGTCGCGTGAATTGGCGATACGCATCAATCCCGAAGGCAGTCCGTGGTTTGCCGATGATCTGGCGGCAGTCGTCCGCAGTGGGGTTGACGCTGTTGTGCTACCCAAAGTGGAAAGCGCCGCGACAGTCCAGCATGTGGCGGACCAGCTGCCAGAGGGCATGGCCGTATGGGCCATGATCGAGACCCCGCGCGGTGTCATGAAGGTAGATGAAATAGCCCTGGCACATGCCCGCTTGAAAGTGCTGGTGATGGGTACATCGGATCTGGCCAAGGAGTTGCGGGTGCCGCATCGCCCGGATCGCCTCGGTTTTCTGTACGCCTTGTCACGTTGCGTGGTGGCAGCGCGGGTTGCGGGTGTTGACGCGATCGATGGTGTCTATCTGGATATTGCGGATAGCGAGGGTTTTGCTGCGATTTGTGAGCAGGGAAAGGCATTGGGTTTTGATGGCAAATCGCTGATCCATCCTGGTCAGCTGGCCGTGGCCAATGCCGTGTTCGCGCCATCTCCTGCTGAACTTGAGAAAGCACAGCGAATCCTGCAGGTATGGCAGGATGCCGAAGCCGCTGGCTCAGGCGTTGCCGTGCTGGATGGCAAGCTGGTTGAAAACCTGCATGCAGGAGAAGCCAGACGTTTGTTGGCACTGGCCGCAGCCATTTGTCAGTATTAACACCAACTTCGTCACATAGGATTTGTGTCAGCGCGGCTTGCTGATTAGGGTCGGGGTGGGTAAAGGTTATTCCCGTATCGTTGCAATGCCCATACAGAAGGGGATCTTGTATGAAGAATGCGGTGGAATTGCTGGATGTGATTTCTGCTAGTAGCCTGCCGGTGGCCGAGAATCTCGAGCAGCAGCGTGATGGCATTGTTGCAAGGATTGATGCGCAGCTGAACGCTGCCGGCGCAAGCGCTGATTCGGTGGCGGATTCCGTTGCTCGTTTGCTGGTAAACGAGGGGGTGGTCATGACGGACACGCAAAGTGTGCGGGATGTGGTAGCCGAGTATTTGCATGTTATTGATGACGAGCAGGCAGCCCTTGGTGATGAAGAGATGGACTTCCTGGAAAATTTCCTGAAATAAAAACCTGAAAAAACAGTCGGTTACAGGCTGATAATTGATCATAACTCTATGAAATAAAAGGATTTTCTGTGCTCTTTCCCTTTGCGGGGAAATGAGGGTAAAATGCGCGCTCGAAATCGGGGGGGCAAGCGCATGCGCAGCAACCCGGACTTTCCAAATCCCATCAGGAGTACAGCGAGACCATGAGCAGCATTGAAGAACGCGTTAAGAAAATCGTTGCAGAGCAACTGGGTGTCAAGGAAGAGGACGTGAAAAACGAAGCCTCTTTCGTTGAGGATCTTGGCGCAGACTCCCTGGATACGGTTGAGTTGGTAATGGCACTGGAAGAAGAATTTGAAACAGAGATTCCAGACGAAGAAGCCGAGAAAATCACTACCGTACAACTTGCCATTGATTACATTAACGCCCATCTGGCGTAAATCAGGCGCTGCTTTCGGGCAGTGCCAGTTTTTTCGGTCAAGACGGTAAGTCAAGACAGCGTGTTATCGATACAGGAAAGCCGTCACTTTGCAGTACGGCTTTTCTTGTATCTGCACTATGGTTTTTGCGGTGAGCAAGTTATTTTCCTTGAATAGGGTCATCCTACAGGAGCATTGCGCGTGTTGGGCAGAAGAGTTGTAGTCACAGGTATGGGCATGGTGTCGCCATTGGGCAATACCGTTGCCGCAACATGGGAAGGCATTCTGGCTGGGCGCAGCGGTATACAGAAAATCGACCAGTTTGACGCAACGCCATTCACTACCCAGTTTGCTGGCAACGTGCGTGGCCTGGATATCGAGCAATATATGCCGCTCAAGGATGCTCGCAAGATGGATACTTTTATCCAGTATGGTCTTGTGGCTGGTATTCAGGCGATGGAGGATAGTGGCTTTGAAGTGACGGAAGCCAACGCTGATCGTTGTGGGGCTGCCATCGGCTCCGGTATCGGTGGTATCGGGGCAATCGAGGAAAGCCGCGACATTATCGTCAACAAAGGCCCAAGGCGGATTTCCCCGTTCTTTGTGCCGGGCAGCATTATCAACATGGTGGCCGGTAACCTTGCGATCAAATTCGGTTTGCGTGGCCCCAATATCGCTGTGACCACGGCGTGTACTACCGGAACGCACAATATTGGCCTGGCGGCACGCATGATTGCACTGGGTGAAGCTGACATGATGCTGGCGGGCGGTGCAGAGATGGCCTGCACTCCGGTAGGCTTGGGTGGTTTTGCTGCTGCACGCGCCTTGTCGACACGTAATGATGATCCGCAGCGTGCCAGCCGGCCGTGGGATCGTGACCGCGATGGTTTTGTCCTGGGTGATGGGGCAGCGGTGCTGGTTCTTGAAGAGTACGAACAGGCCAGGCAGCGCGGTGCGAGGATTTACGCCGAAATGTGCGGTTTTGGCATGAGTGATGATGCCTATCACATGACCTCACCACCAGAAGACGGAAGCGGTGCGGCGCGTTCGATGGTCAATGCCATGCGAGATGCCGGAATCAACACAGAAGAACTGGATTACATCAATGCACACGGCACCTCGACCCCTGCTGGTGATATTGCCGAGTGCCGTGCGGTGAAATCGGTGATGGGTGCTGATGCGCCAAACGTGGCAGTGAGTTCCACTAAATCCATGACGGGGCATTTACTTGGCGCAGCTGGCGCGATAGAGGCTGTTTTCTCGGTGCTGGCCATTCGCGACCAGGTGGCACCACCGACGATCAATCTCGACAACCCCGATAACGAATGTGACCTGAACTTTGTGCCACACCAACCGCAACAACGGCTTGTGCGTTATGCCATGTCCAACTCGTTTGGGTTTGGCGGTACAAACGGCACATTGCTGTTCGGGAAAATCTAGTGTCAGGGACACGTCGACGACAGTGATCACCAAGTCATGCCATTATTGCCGCCATGACAACCCATCCTACAGTCGCTAACACTTCTCCCGCCGGTGGTGATTGGTCTCCCCGCTGGGAACGGGCCGTGGCTTACGGGGATGGTGTGTTTGAAACCATGCGTGTGCATGATGGCAATATTCCCCTCTGGTCTTTTCATCTCAAACGATTGCGGCATGCGCTGGCAACCCTGCATATCGATGCTGATGTTGCCTCGATAGAAAAGGACAGTTTGTCACTGGCGGCACAACATAAAAGCGGTGTGCTGAAACTCACTGTCGCCCGTAGCGGTGGTGGACGGGGCTATGATGCCCGCACGGCACGCGATGTTGCCACCAGCCTTCGCTATTTTCCTGCCCCTGTGTACAGCAAGTCCCGCCAGCAGGATGGTGTGCGTCTGTATATTTGCCAACAGCGCCTTTCCTGGAATCCTGTATTGGCAGGCATCAAACATCTCAATCGACTGGACAATGTCCTCGCTGCCAGTGAATGGAATCGCGACTGGGCGGATGAGGGTCTGTTGCTGGATAACAGTGGTGCAGTTATCGAAGGCACCATGAGTAACCTGTTTGTTGTGCGACATGGAAGCCTGGCAACACCGTCACTGTCCCATTGCGGTGTTGCTGGTGTGATGCGCGCGCTGATCATGCAGGAATTGGCAAAAAAAAGCGGGTTTGCCTTGCGGGAAATGCGTTTGACACTCGCTGATGTTCTCTCTGCAGACGAATGTTTTGTCTGTAACAGTATTTTTGGTATATGGCCTGTGCGATCGATTGGTGTCAGTGCCATGCCTGACCAAAAACCTGCAAGTATGAAGCTCATCAGTTATTTACAGTCATACGGATACGGTGATCTGTATGTCTGATGGTTTTGCCCGCGTCAAAAATGTAGTTCGGCATATCCTGTTTGCGGGCTTTATTGCAGTCATTGGCGCAGGTATGTACGGTCTGGATAAACTTTATACTGCTGTGCACCAGACGCTGGTGTTGCCGGAACACAGTCGTACTTTCCTGGTGGCAAAAGGCGATACGCTCACGCGAGTGGTTTATTCATTGGCAAATGAAGGCGTTATCAAGGAGCCGCAATGGCTTTTGCGTTATGCGCGTTTGCAGGAACAACACGGCATTCGTGCGGGTGAATACGAAATTGATGACACGCTGACCGGCAAGGGTCTGTTGCAACGTCTTGCCAGTGGTCGTGTCCTCCAATACCAGGTGACATTTATCGAAGGGAGCAAGCTTTCTGACGTGATGGCGATCCTGGCATCACAACAGAAGCTGATCAATGATGTCAAAGACATGGATCCAGTCGCATACCAGAAGTTTTTCGGGTTTACTCCGCAGCAAGCAGAAGGCTGGATTTTTCCCGACACTTACAGTTATGTTACAGGCATGAAATTGTCTGATGTGTTGTTGCAGGCGCATCATCGCATGCGTGCGATTCTGGACGAGGAATGGCAGAAACGTGATAAAAACCTGCCTTACCAGAATCCCTACGAAGCATTGATCATGGCCAGTATCATCGAAAAGGAAACCGGTCATGCGCCGGAGCGCAGTCAGATTGCCGGTGTGTTTGTTCGTCGCTTGCAGAAAGGTATGCGTTTGCAAACGGATCCGACCGTTGTTTACGGTCTCGGCGACAATTTCACAGGAAACCTCAAGAAAAGTCATTTGATGCAGCCGACTCCTTACAACACCTATGTTATCGAAGGACTGCCACCAACGCCGATATGTTTGCCGGGGCGTGAGTCCATTCATGCAGCATTGCACCCCGCGTCGGGTAATGCCTTGTTTTTTGTTGCCAAAGGCGATGGCACCCAGTTTTTTTCTGATAACCTTGCCCAGCATGAACAGGCTGTCGAGGAATACCAGATACGCCGCAAGGATGGTTATCGTTCAGCACCGCCCCCGAAAGATGCAGCGCCTGCTTCAGCGGCTGCACTGCCTGCAGCTACGGCGACAAATCCTGATATCCAGGCATCACCATGAAAAAAGGCAAGTTTCTTACAATTGAAGGTGGTGAGGGGGTGGGGAAGTCCACCAATATTGCCTGTGTTGAAAATTTCCTGTTATCGCGCGGCATTACGTTTATCAGGACACGTGAGCCGGGTGGAACTCCCCTGGCTGAAGAATTGCGCAACCTGCTGTTAGCGCCACGTGAAGAAAAAGTCTGTGAAAAAACCGAATTGCTACTGATGTTTGCGGCGCGCGCGCAACATTTGCAACAAAAAATCCTGCCTGCCTTGTCGCAAGGTGTATGGGTGATCTGTGACCGTTTCACTGATGCCACTTATGCATACCAGGGTGGTGGTCGCGGCTTGTCGATGGATACTATTGCTGTGCTGGAAAATCTCGTGCAGGAAGGATTGCAGCCAGACCTGACATTGTTGCTCGATGTCGATGTGCAAACCGGTATGGCGCGTGCAAGCAACCGTTCAGAACCGGATCGCTTTGAAGCTGAACAGATGGCTTTTTTTGAAGCGGTGCGCGCAGTGTATCGAGATCGCGCAGCGCAACAACCGCAGCGCTTCTGTCTGGTGGATGCAAGCCAGTCGCTGGATGCAGTGCAAGCTGATATCCGGCAGGTGATGTCAGAATTCATGGCGCGAATTGCCGATGAATGATACAGCGCTCGCACCGTTGCCATGGCAGTACGTACAATGGCAATCCTTGTCGGAGCGTTTTGCGCACGACAAACTTCCGCATGCATTGTTATTACATGGTGCTGCGGGTATCGGCAAGGGACATATTGCCCGCTTGTTGGCGCTTTCTTTGCTGTGTGAGAATTCGTCACAGTATTTGCCTTGCGGATCTTGTCATGCCTGCAGCATGTTTGCGGCAGGATCCCATCCGGACTTTTTTCTCGCCAGTACGTCTTATGGTGTACAGGACAATCTTGATGATGAGGATGGCAAGCCGCGCAAGGCGAAAAAAATGGCGGTACCCAGCAAACAGATCAAGATTGATTGCATTCGTGACCTGATTCACTTCAGTACGCATTCGGCACACCAGAGCGGCCGCCGCGTAGCCTTGATCGAACCGGCGGAATGGTTGAACCACAACGCCGCCAATGCGTTGCTGAAAACGCTGGAAGAACCGGGCGAAGGTTTGTTTATTATCCTTGTGTCGCACCAGCCTTCACGTTTGTTGCCAACCTTGCGCAGTCGCTGCCAGTCGTTGTTTTGCGCAACGCCGACCCACACACAGGCTACGGAATGGTTGCGTCACCATATTTCACCTGAGCGGGCCGAGACAGCACTTGTTTTCAGTAACGGCGCGCCGCTAAAGGCACTGGCAGCCGTGCATGCAGAACAGGATCTTGCCTGGCGTGAAGTGATGCTGGTGTTGCAGTCTTGCCGTGCGCATGAAATCACCTACCTGTTTGCTGCGGAATCACTGGCAAAACAGGATGCTGTGATGGTGCTGGAGTGGTGGCTGGATCTGGTACACCAGCAATGTAAATCCAGTCCGGAAAAATCGTTGCTGCTGTTTTACGACACCTTGCTTGCGGCGCGCCGGAAAGCGCTGGGAACTGCCAATCCGAATATGCGTATGTTGTTCGAAACCTTGTTGATCGATTGGATGGCGCTGTAGGAATCCTTGCATGACACATTTCAATATTTTGCCCGGGAAGCTAACACCATGAAAAGACCCGTCTGGTTGTTCAGTATGGACAGTGAGCGATTTTCCGCTGCGCCGATGACTACAGGAGGTCTCAAATCCTGTTTCCAGAAATACGGTAAAACGGCGGATAAAACACAAGTCGATCTTGTGCATTTTCTTGTGCGCGAAGAAATTGCTCCGTGGTTACGCGACCAGTGGCAACAAGTCTTGTTGCCACTGGCTGAACAGGCGTTGGCAGAGGGTTTGCAGCCTGTTGTCGGTTTCAGTGTCTACACCTGGAACGCTGCAGAGTTCCTGCAATTGATTCGTGATATTCGCCAGTCTTGCCCGGGCATCTGGATTATTCTCGGTGGCCCGCATGTGCAGCAAGTGGAAGATTATTTGCTGGTGGATCCTATCGATGCTGTAGTGATCGGCGAGGGTGAATTTACATTTGTAGACTGGCTCGATAATGCACACCAACAGAATTGGCGCAACATTGCTGGTCTGGCATATGTCGAAGATGGGGCTGTGGTGAAAACAGCTGCACGATCACGCACACTGGATTTGTCGGTATTTCCATCGGCACTGGATGTCATTCCGTTGACGGACGCACAAGGCAAGCCCTTATATGAATCCGTTGCTTATGAAACCAGTCGCGGCTGTCCGTTCAAATGCTCGTTTTGCGAGTGGGGTACGGGTATGCTCGGCACCAAGATCTACCAGTTTCCGCTGGAGCGCATTCGCAGTGACTGGGAAAAAATCATCGCTGCCGGCATTGCCAATATCTGGTTGGCAGATTCCAATTTCGGGGCCTTGAAGGAAGATATTGAAAAAACAAGAATTGTCTGTGAGCTGAAAGATCGCACAGGCCTGCCTTCCACATTTGCTACTTCCTGGTCGAAAAAACACAATCCGCGCGTTCAGGAAATTGTGTTGATGCTGAATCAGCATGGTTTACTGCCGCATTATCAGTTGGCATTGCAGACGTTGACACCACTTGCGCTGGAATTATCGAATCGAAAGAATATGGCGGCCAATGAATACGAGCCGATTGCGAAAGCCATGGCAGAAGCGGGTGTGCCGATTGCAGCCGAACTGATATGGGGTTTGCCCGGCGACAACCTGAAAGATTTTGAAACGAATCTCGACAAGCTGATTGCCACATTTCCTAACGTCAATATTTTTACCTACAACTTGTTGCCCGGAACAGAATTTTACGAAAAGCGCTTCGAATACAAGATCGAAACGGTTCCTGTGGCGGGTTACGGTCGCGCCAAGGGCGAATATGTGATCGGTTGCCACACCTTCAGTATCGAAGAGGGACTGGAAGGCTATTTCCTGATTGCGGCCCACATGATTCTGGTGCATGGCACCTTGCTGCCATTTACGATCCGCTATCTGGCACTGGAAGCCAGTATTCCTGCTTCGCCATTGATGCGCACTATCCTGAAAAAATTGCTGGAGCATTACGGCGATATCATTACTTCATCTCCTGTTAATGAATTAACGATTTATGAAAAGCTGAAGATTTACGAAAATAGGGCAGAGCTTTATGTGGCACTGTTTGATGATATTGAAAAATCTTTTTCTATCGTACGCGAAGCAGTGCACGAGTGGTTGCTATCACATGGTGCGAATGATGGGTTATTCCGTCGCGTGGATCTGATGTTGGCACTGGATATGGCCTTGTGTCCCCGAAAGGGCAATCCTTCAACCGAAGTCCACACGTTTGATTGTGATGCAGCAGGAATTATTACGTCGCTGGAAGCCATGGACTTGCCGTCAGAAGGGTTGTTTGCAGGCCACAGTGTATTGAAGGTGGATTATCCCGGTGGCGTGGGTACAGTGCTGAAAGATCCGGATGGTGGTAGCTGGATGCGTGGAAACTGGCAGGTGTGCGATCAGGATGTGGCAGTCCACCCTGCAGTGGCCAAGGCGCAAGTGGTCAATCTTGTCGGCTGATAGAGTGCTGTTTACCAAGGTGTGCCGGATGCTATAAAACTTGTCGCTTTCCATGTGACATGGATGTCGGGATCAAACGCCCACGAGCGTGTTGTCCGAATGCGGATTGCTTCTACGTTGTTGTGAAATTCCTTGTTTTGAAATGGAATGCTGTGCGGTATATCTTCCTGAAAATTGCCTTTGCTGTCTGGTGTGCTGAAGGTGAATCGTTCCAGATAAGGTGAGGCCCAGATACCAGCACTGGCCGTTTCCAGTACCAGTGAATGTGTCTTGATGCTGCCATCGCGCAAGCGGTAGTCAATGCTGATTCCACCTTCTTTCCACAACAGTGAATTGATCTTTCCTGCAAATGTGTGTTCTGTGTCCAGTTCCGCCTGAACTATATCGCCCTGGCTATCAGGTACTGATAGCCAGGTGTTCCAGGTGGCGCTGACACGGGATGGCTTTTCCACGGCTTTCAGTTGCGGGATGCCGGATTTTTTCCACAAACAAAATGTCGCATCACACATTTGTATGTTGTAGTGGTCGAGTATCGCTTGCAGTGTGAGTGGATTGGTGTTCAGCGGGTAGCGCAGGTCTATATCAGCCATGTCATGGTAGTGCCAGACAATAAATTCCGGCGCGCGCTCACTGACAAAAAAAGCGCGATTGGCTTCATCCAGTGCTGTTGTATAAGTGATGTAGTTCTGGAACACCGGTCGTGGCTGCCACGTGAGATGATTGGCTTGCACGATGAGGCTTTCCCAGGGATAGATGTCGACAGTATGGCTGCCGATTATCGATCGCATGTCGTCAGGTAGTAACAATGGCTGCAGGTTCCTGGTGCTGGCTTTTTCCCATTTGCGGAGTCGCTCATCAATATCCCAGCGATTTTTCTTGAATGTGGCAAGCGAAAAATATCTGGGTTCCGGCATGAAAATCGCTGAGCCTGTTTCTGCGGAATGCATGCGTTGCCACGCGAGAAAACACAGGACAATGCCCGCCAACTGGGCAATTTTCATGGTGGTTGTTTTGCAGCTGATTGCCCAGACTGCCAGCGCATAAAGCACAAATGTCATGAGCAATGCCAGGTGGTTTGCTTCTTCGCGCCCGAAAGCATATTTACCCCAGATAAACCCGGCGCCGAGAAAACATAGATAGGGTGTCAGCAGGGAGCGTGAATCTGCTTTGCTGGCTGCAATGGCGCAGATAATAAATACGGCGTAGAAACTGCCGATGGCCCATCCGTTATTTTCCGGATTCAGTGCCATGGCCGAGGAGCTACCGCGCGAGAATTCTATGCCGGCCGACAGATAGCCTGCCGCGCCATCGGTGGTGTTGCAGGTGAGCCACCAGAAAAGGAAATACAGGATGGGTAAAGCCGCAGCTGCTGTTACCGCCTGTTGGATGCCGGTTTTTTTACATGCGATCAGGCAAAGGTAGGGCAGTAATAGTGCCAGTGCCACGATGCCATAGGAAAATTTGATCAACAAACACAAGACGGCAACAGGCGCGGCTATCAGCAGGTAACGCCAACGGAATGTTTGCCAGTGCAGGAAGATCGAGGCATAAAGGATCACAAACAGGCGGTCGATGTTGAAATTGAGTAAAAGAATTAACAGGCAGCTGATAACGATATTCAGTATCCGCGATGTGCGGGTTTGCCCGGGTTGCAGGCACAACAGGAAAACCAGAATGTTGGAAACGACTGAGATACCAAACCAGAATGCCTGGCTATCGTATACGGTGTCGGGGTCAAGTCCGCGAATGTGTTCAAGGAATCCGAGTGGGCCGAAAGTGAAGAGAATGTCGCGTCCCATCACCAGGTGGTACTGGTGGATGTAATTCAATGCAAATGCCCAGGATGCGTCGATACCGGGCAATAGCGGAATGACTGGCTGGTAGTATGTCAGGCAGGTAAAAAAAACGGACGCCACCAGAACGCAGGCTTTGACAACAGGCGTGCGCATGGCGACGGGTGTGCTACAGGCCGAGACGACCGAGTGTCTCGATGATTTCGCGCACAATACCGGCGGCCTTGGGATGCTCTTCCTCGAAGCTTTCAAGCAGCAGGTTAGCGGTATCTTGCAGGCCCGGATCAGGCACGTCAGGCTCATTGCGGTTGTGCAGGTGATGTTGCAGTTCTGCCATCCACTGTTGTTGCTGGGGGCTGCTGGCTTGATCGCCAAACTGTTCATGCAGGCGGGTGATCAGGTTTTCCAGATGTTGTCTTGGCATACAATTTCCTCGGGACTCGCATCCATTCTACCCCTGAAACCTGCAGCATGGCATGGTGATCTATGGCAGCATTTCCGCTGCTTGTGTTATGGTCGCGCCTGCCTGTTTCCGGGCCATATTCCTGCCATCCAGAGGGCTGCATGAATCCACTTGATTTTGTTCTTCACATTAATGATCACCTGGCGCAAATGGTGGAGGTCTATGGTGTATGGGTATACGCCATCCTGTTCGTTATTGTCTTTGCTGAAACCGGCCTGGTAGTCACACCCTTTTTGCCGGGTGATTCCCTGTTATTTGCCACCGGCGCGATTGCAGCCTCGACAGGCAAGCTTGATCCCTGGTTGTGCGGCGCGATTATTGCGTTGGCTGCTTTTTGTGGGGACAACGTTAATTACTGGGCAGGACGCATTCTTGGCCCGCGTGTGTTCCGTTTTGAGGATTCGATCTTTTTTCATCGCAAGCATCTGGAGCGCACAGAAAATTTCTACAATACCTACGGGTCACGTGCTGTCATCCTGGCGCGTTTTGTGCCAATTGTCCGTACCTTTGCACCGTTTGTGGCTGGTATAGGAAAAATGCATTACCCGCGTTACATCGCCTTCAGTTGCATCGGTTCGCTGCTATGGGTGCCGGTTTGTCTTGGTGCTGGCGTATTTTTCGGCAATATTCCGTGGGTGCAGAAGCATTTTGAGATGGTGGTGCTGGCGGTGATTTTTATTTCGCTGTTGCCAATTATTTTCGAAGTGCTGAAGCACAAAATGGCAAAGCACCCATGAGAACGAAGCTTGCCGCAAAAGCGCTTGCGCTGGATTTGCCTTTGGCGCAAAGGCTGGATGCACTGGCAGAATGGTATGGCAGCAGTGCCGGCCAGTATGTCTGGCAACGCGAGAAACTGTTGCTTGATGCACATTTGCCGCAGCTCTTCGGTTATCACCTGTTATCGCTTGGGGTGTGTCCTCAATTGTCGTTGGTTGAGGCGAGCCCCATCCATCACCGCATTGCTTTAAGTCCGGCTGCTCAAGCACGTGATGTGTCGGCTTGTGCAGCGTTTCACCAGTTGCCGATCGATAGCGAAAGTATCGATGTTGCACTGTTGCATCATGTGCTGGATTACAGTGAGGATCCGCACCAGTTGTTGCGTGAAACTGCGCGTAGCCTGATCCCGTATGGTCATGTATTGATTTTCGGTTTCCAGCAGTGGAGTGCAGTCGGCGTGCAGCAGACAACACGGCGAATGCTGCGCGATGACACGCTGGCTAGTCATCGTTTTATGAGTGTTACCCGGCTGCATGACTGGTTGAAGTTGCTCGATTTTGAAATTATCAAATCACGACACACCGTCTATGTGCCGCCGCAATTGGGTGAAGGCCTGCGTGAACGTCTGCAGTGGTTCGAGCGTTTTGCCTGGGGCGCACAGCTGCCGTTTGGCAGTGTGTATTTTATCCTCGCGCGCAAAACGGTAACCGGTGTCACACCTGTGGTTTCACCGTGGGATAAGGTTGCTGCGCGCAATCCGCTCGCTGTGCTGGCACCCCGGCCGCTGGCGCCGTCGCGTCCTTCCCGGGTAGCCATATCCAGCAGCCCAGCATTATTACCTACCGATACCGTGCATTGATGATGAAAAAAATTGCAGTGTTTACTGATGGCGCCTGTCGTGGCAATCCGGGTCCCGGAGGATGGGGCGCCATACTTCGTTATGGCGATCACGAACGGGAGCTGTACGGTGCCGAAGTGGCGACCACGAATAATCGTATGGAATTGATGGCGGCTATTATGGCGCTGGAAACCTTGCGCGAACCTTGTGAAGTTGAATTGACTACCGACTCGCAATATGTGCGCCAGGGTGTGATGACATGGATGGCAAACTGGAAAAAGAATGGCTGGCGTACGAGCGACAGGAAACCGGTCAAGAACCAGGATTTGTGGCAGCGACTGGATGAAGCGTCGCAGCATCACAAGATGCTCTGGCATTGGGTAAAAGGCCACAGCGGGCATTTGGAAAATGAACGTTGCGACCAATTGGCCAATCGTGCGATAGACGAAATACGTTGATCGTAATCTGGATGAATTGACGGGTGTGTGATGCGACAGATCGTGCTTGATACAGAAACCACCGGCCTGGATCCGGCGCAAGGCAACCGTATTATTGAAATCGGTTGCGTCGAAATTATTGGCCGCAAACTGACAGGTCGTCACTATCACCAGTACATCAATCCGGAACGTGAGAGTGAGGAAGGTGCGCTCGCGGTACACGGTATCACCACGGAGTTCCTGGCAGACAAGCCGGTGTTTGCAAAAGTGGCAGAAGAATTCCTCGCCTTTGTCAGCGGCGCGGAACTGATCATCCATAACGCACCGTTTGATACCGCGTTTATCAACAGCGAACTTTCACGTTTGCACGGTAATGATTTCAGGATCGCGTCCTTGTGCAAGGTGACGGATACCCTGGTGATGGCGCGAGAGCGTCATCCGGGTCAGAAAAATAATCTGGATGCACTGTGCAAGCGTTATGAAGTGGATAATTCGCATCGCGATTTGCACGGTGCCTTGCTGGATGCGGAAATCCTGGCGGATGTCTATCTGGCGATGACCGGTGGACAGGTCAATCTGGTGCTGGATGCGTCTGGCAATGACAGTGGTGTGATTGGCAATAACAGGGATGCATCACGCAGGACGGTGGATCCTGCGCTGGCAGCGAGGCTGCTGGTGAACCCTGCAACGGCTGATGACATCGTGGCTCACGAGGAGCGTCTGGCACTTGTCCGAAAAAAAGCCGGCAGTTGCCTGTGGGATGCGTGTTGAAATTATGCGCGACGAAACAAGGGTTGTGGCTGGTCAACCGAGGTCTGGTAGTACTCGGTGAAGTCATCCAGCGATGCCAGGGCTGCTTCTACATCGGCATGTTCCTGCAGGGAAAAACTGTTGAAGCCACAGCGCTTCAAGAAGCAAAGCTGGTCACGCAACACATAACCGAATGCGCGTAATTCGCCTTGGTACCCGAAACGTTCCCGCAACAAACGCGCGATAGAGAATCCACGGCCGTCAGTGAAAACAGGAAACTGGATTGCCACTAGCGGCAGACTCCGGAGTGCGGTAGCTATCTCGTCAGTGGGTTGTTCGTCGCTATCAAACCAGATGCCGATATCCGTTCGTCCAGCGAGATCGCTCTGGTATTTTTCCCATAGTGTGAGTGGCAGGACGAGCATGCTTCCATCCGGCAGGGTGGTTTCACTGCGTGCAACAATACGCCATGTGTCGCTGGTGACTTTGCCGTCCTTGATGATGCGCAGACTGGTGTTGATGAAATCAGCCATAAGCGCGCTCCTTGAAAGTGTCAATGCCGATGCGGCGATACGTATCGAGAAAACTTTCACCACTTATGCGGTGTTCCACATAAACATCGAGAATTTTTTCAATGATGTCCGGCATGTCTTCTTGCGAGAAAGACGGTCCGAGGATCTCGCCGATGGCCGCGTCATTGCCTGCGTGACCACCGAGTGAAACCTGGTAAAACTCCGCGCCTTTCTTGTCCACACCGAGGATGCCTATATGGCCGACATGGTGGTGGCCGCAAGCATTCATGCAACCTGAAATATTGACGTCGATATCGCCAAGGTCATAAAGGTAATCAATATCGTCAAACTTGCGCTGTATCGCTTCTGCAACAGGAATGGATTTCGCATTCGCCAGGGCACAGAAATCGCCGCCAGGGCAGCAAATCATGTCGGTGAGTGTGCCGATATTCGGTGTGGCAAAACCGAGTGCCTTGAGTTTGCCCCAGAGTTCATACAGGCGCGTGCCATCGACATCGGCAAGTACCAGATTCTGGCTGTGTGTCGCGCGTGCTTCACCAAAACAGTATTCATCGGCGAGATCGGCAATGGCATCCAGCTGTTTGTCTGTCACATCGCCCGGCGCAACCCCCGTCGGTTTGAGTGACAACAAGACAATGCGATAGCCAGCTTGCTTGTGCGGTTTGACATTGCGCGTCATCCAGTTGGCAAACGCTTTTTCGGCAGACGCTTTCGCAGACAGATCGGTGCTGATAGCTTGCTCATCAAGCTTTTGATAAGCAGGCGCGGTGAAGTGTTGTTTGATGCGTGAGATTTCTGCGTCCGTCAAGGTGGCGGGGCCGTCTTTCAGATGCGTCCACTCGGCTTCAACTTTTGCGGCAAAATTGGTGACACCGAGAGCCTTGACCAGAATCTTGATCCTTGCCTTGTATTTGTTGTCGCGGCGCCCCAGCAAGTTGTAGACACGCAGGATGGCTTCAAGATAAGTGAGCAAATGTTTTTCGGGCAGGAACTCGCGAATCACGGGGCCGATACATGGGGTGCGCCCCAGACCGCCGCCGACATAGATGCGGTAGCCGATTGCACCGGTAGTATCGGTCACCATTTCAATGCCGATATCATGCACTTGCACCGCAGCGCGATCCTGTTCCGAACCGCTGACAGCAATCTTGAATTTACGTGGCAGGAAAGCAAATTCCGGATGGAAAGTGGACCACTGGCGAATGATTTCACAATACGGGCGTGGATCGATTTTTTCATCGACAGCAACACCGGCAAATTGATCGGATGTAGTGTTGCGGATGCAGTTACCGCTGGTCTGTATGCCGTGCATCTGGACGTCGGCCAGTTCGGCAAGGATTTCCGGGACTTCTTCCAGCTTTGGCCAGTTGAACTGGATGTTCTGGCGAGTAGTGAAGTGTCCATAGCCCTTGTCGTAGTGGCGGGCAATGTGCGCAAGCTTGCGCAGCTGGTTCGATGACAGCATGCCGTAAGGGACAGCGATACGCAGCATGGGTGCATGGCGTTGTACATACAGGCCGTTTTGCAGCCGCAGTGGCAGGAATTCTGCAGGTGCCAGTTCGCCTTTCAGGAAGCGTGCGGTCTGGTTGCGAAACTGGGCGACACGTTGTGCCAGGATCTTGTGATCGATATCAGTGTAGGCGTACATGCTCTCGACGCGCTCATTCTCGGTAGGAATCGGAGTGCAAACGGGTGTTTACAAGGGCGCGCAGGATACTACAACTGCCAGTTGAAATAAAAAGAGCGGGAGGTAATAAGCATATACCGGGTAAACACACATAAAAAAACCGGATTGCTCCGGTTTTTTTATGTAGACACTTACATTAGCTGGTTTCACTGCTTTCAGCAGCGCGTTTGGCCCGCGGGTCGTTTGGAGGGCGACGGCGCTGGCGCTGTGGATCCGGTTGCACCATTTCAGTCGGGATACGTGGCTCTGGAATTTTTGCTTCTTCCGTCAGGATGACGAACTCACGTGGCTCCTTGCGGCCTTGCGCACGTGGATCATTGCTCGGGCGTGTGCGGGGACGTGGAGTGTGTGGTTCGGCAGGTTTTGCGGTAGCAGGTGTAGGCTCGATACCTGGCAAGCTGGTTTGTGGGGAAACCGGCCTGTTTACTGTCGGGGTTGTTGTTGGTGCAGCAACTGCTGGCGGTACAGCAGTTGCCTGTTCCTGCGGGGCGACTGCAGGAGGACGCGTGGCTGCTGGCCGTTGTTGTTCCTGCGGTGCATCGGCACGAGACACGGCGGGTTGTGGTGCCGCAGGAACCGGGGGTGTGGAAGTTGCTGCCGTTTCCTCGCTGATTTCAGGACGTGGACGCGGTGGGCGCTGATCCTGTGCAGGACGATCTGCGGGCTGTGCAGGGCGGCCAAATTGTGGCGCATCAATTTGCTGATCGTTCGTTGTGACCTGATCCGTCGGCGCAGACAGATCACCTTCAGGACGCGGGCGTTGGCGCTGGCGGTCGTTGCGGGGACGCTTGTTGTTTGGGCGTCTTGCAGGTGCATCTGCGCTATCGCTGACAGCTTGTCCGCCGTGAGCCGGGCGTTCTTGTGGTGCACGTTCCTGTTGCGGTGGACGAGCCTGTTGCTCACGCGCAACTGGCTGCTCACGTGGCCCTGTTTCCCTTGGGGCTTGTTGGTCACGTGGTTGCGGGCTACGGGGTGGACGATTGTTCGTCGGGTTACTGTTCTCGCCCTGCGGTGTACGTTCCCTTTGTGGGTGGTTGTTGCGCGGTTGCTCGCCACGTTCACCACCACGGTCATTGCGATCACGGCCGCCGCGTCCACGACCGCCGCGATTGCCGCGTCGGCGTGCATCTTGCGGGTTGTTGCCATTGCTGCGTTCGCGCTGTTTTTCCTGTACGGGTTCCTGGGCTGGCACTTTTTCTTCAGGTTTCTGTTCGTCACCGAACAGTTTGCCGATGATGCGACTCAGGAAGCCTGGTTCTTTTTTCTCAGGAGCGGCTGCGGCGGCAGGAGCAGCGGCAGGTGCTTCCACGGTGGCAGTTGGTATGGGCGCAGGTGTGTTGGGCACCAGGATCTGCACAGCGGCTGTCTTGATTGGCGCCTGGTTCTGCTCGAGATGTTCTTCCTCGCCATTGTTGATGTCGCTAAGACCAATTTCAAAACTGGTTTGTGCCAGTTGTGCATCATCGTCACGCAGGCGCTGGATATGGTAATGCGGTGTGACCAGATCCGGACTCGGGACAATCACGACACGGCACTGGTGGCGTTTTTCAATCTCGCTGATCTGCTTGCGTTTTTCATTCAGCAGGAAGCTGGCAACAGGCACTGGTGTGATCGCGCGCACTTCCGAGCTGCGTTCCTTCTGTGCCTCTTCTTCCAGCATGCGCAACAGGGCGAGTGCGATGGATTTGGTGCCTCGGATTGTGCCTTGTCCACTGCAGCGTGGGCAGATATGGCCCGATGTTTCGCCGAGTGAAGGGCGCAAGCGCTGGCGAGACATTTCCAGCAAGCCGAAGCGCGAGATGCGACCGACTTGTACGCGCGCACGATCCATTTGCAGTGCGTCACGCACGCGTTCTTCTACGGCGCGCTGGTTTTTGGGTGAATTCATGTCGATGAAATCGATAACCACCAGACCGCCGATATCACGCAGGCGGAGTTGGCGTGCAATTTCGTCAGCTGCTTCCAGATTGGTATTGGTAGCAGTCTCTTCAATGTCCCCACCCTTGGTGGAGCGCGAGGAGTTGATGTCGATCGAAACCAGTGCCTCGGTGACATCGATCACAATAGCGCCGCCGGAAGGCAATTTCACTTCGCGTTCAAAGGCTGACTCGATCTGGCCTTCAATCTGGTAACGATTGAAAAGCGGAATCGCATCCTGGTAGAACTTGACCTTGCTCTGGTAATTCGGCATTACCTGCTGGATAAATGCTGAAGCCAGTTCATAGGCATTGCGGGTGTCGATAATGACTTCGGAGATATCCTGGCGCAGATAATCGCGAATGGCGCGGATGACCACATTGCTTTCCTGGAACAGGAAGTGCGGGGCTTTGCTGTTATCTGCTTCTTTCTTGATTGACGTCCACAGTTGCAACAGGTAATCGAGATCCCACTGCAGCTCTTCCGCTGAACGGCCGATGCCGGCAGTGCGGACGATGGTGCCCATGCCGGGTGGCAGGTCGAGACCAGCGAGGGCATCCTTCAGTTCGTCGCGGTCATCGCCTTCAATACGGCGTGAAATACCGCCGGCACGTGGGTTGTTAGGCATCAGCACCAGATAGCGGCCGGCGAGACTGATAAAGGTCGTGAGGGCAGCGCCCTTGTTACCGCGTTCTTCCTTGTCGATCTGGACAATCACTTCCTGTCCTTCACGGATCACATCGCGGATATTGATGCGGCCTTCGATTTCATTAGGCTGCTTGGTGAAATATTCCCGGGAAATTTCTTTCAGCGAGAGAAAGCCATGACGTTCAGCACCGTAGTCGACAAACGCGGCTTCCAGGCTGGGCTCGACACGAGTGATCTTGCCCTTGTAGATGTTGGCTTTTTCCTGGCGGCGGTTGGTGTGTTCGATGTCGAGGTCATACAGTTTCTGGCCATCGACGAGGGCGACGCGCAGCTCTTCGGGCTGTGTCGCATTGATTAACATACGTTTCATTGCATTGTTCCTGTCAGGCAACGATGTGTGCGGTATAACGGGCACGGCACCGGTTGCATTGCTTTCGCATGCTTGCTGCAGGACGGCTGGGAATCGGCAAAGGCCGACAAGGACAAGTGCAGGGCGCGCAAATCAGTAGTGTGTGCGCTGGCTGCTGTAACTCCTGTATTGGCGCGCTACCGGAACGGGAAGCGTTCTGGCGGCGGCTCGGCTCTTCGGGAGTTGCGCGGCGGCGTCGTGGTACGACAGGCCGGGGCGTCTTACGACTACCGATAGCGAGAATGGAGTCTTGCTACCTCGTGCATAGATCGCTTTTGTTGTGGCGAACTACGCGGAATTCAGTCATCACTGCAGGGTGGGCATACGGTGTGTTTTCTCAAACACTTTCTGGTAACTGGCGGCAGGATCTGTCATGGCCGCGCGATACCACCCTTTGTGGGCCAAAGTCCGGGCACTGTGCTCACGGCTTCTTTGGCCGCCCAACTATAACAATGATCTGTAACTTATTCAATTACAAAGAAAATGCCTTCGGCTTGTAGGGCAGCCTGTGAGGCTATAGGATGCCGTCAGGATCAATCTGAACAGTCCGCATGAGCCAGATAGCAGCCATTCCTAAGCGTAGCACCGGCCGTCCGCGTAGCCAGGCCAGTCATGCAGCGATCCTGCTTGCGGCTGCCCAGTTGCTGGATAACAAGCCTTACCCGGATATCAGCGTCGAGGCGATAGCGGCAAAGGCAGGTGTCAGCAAAGCCACAATCTATCGCTGGTGGCCCAACAAGATGGCACTGGTGATTGAGGTTCTGACCGAACAGGCGCTACACATGCCGCAAATACCGTTTGATGGTCACAACTTGCGCAAACACCTCATGGCTTGCCTGAAGGGCGGTTACAAAACCTTGCTGCGTGGCCGGATGACCCCTGTCCTGTTGGCAGTGTTGGCCGAGTGTCGCAGTGATACGGCAATGCTCGACCTGCTCTACAAGAGTTTCTTTGCCCGTTTGCAGGCCATTGGCCTGCGTGATTTGCAGAAAGCCGTTGAAACCGGTGAGTTGGGCAAGGACGTACGGCAGGATGTCTTGCTGGACCAACTGTGGGGGCCGCTGTACTACCGGGCGCTGATCGCCGGTAAACCGGTAGACGATATTTACCTGCAGGCTCTGCTCGACAACTTGTCCTGCCTGCCGGTCTGAGGTCGCCGTAAGGCAAAATAGCCGCAAGTCGCTACCAGCGCACCCAGCGTATCGGCCAGCATGTCTTTCTGGGCATCCCAGATATCTCCCTGACTGCCGAGATAGGCGATACCCGCTTCCGGGTTGGCCAGCGCCGCATAGATCCATTCGATAATTTCGTACAGCGCCGCCACACTGGCGATAGTAAATACAGGGTAGCTGAATAAAAGGAAACGGTTGGCGACGAGTTGGCGCCGGTCGAGGCATTCCGCGATCGCAAACGCATAGAAGCCCACTGAAAAATGTGCGATCCGATCAAAATGGTTGCGTGAGAATCCGAAAAAATGGGTGACCCAGTCGAATGGCACCAGGGCAAACGTGTAATGGCCGCCGATAGTGTGCAGGTATATCAATACAAACATCAGGCTGTAAGCCAGTTTCGAGAAAAAAATGTGGCGAGCGCGGAACAAGAGTATGCCGGCAACCAGTATCCAGACTGTAATGTTCTCCACCAGCCATGTCATGCGATCAATGGGTGCGATTGCCAGCGCGGCAAAAAGAACAAGGTAAATAACCAGTAGCAAATGAAAAAAACGTGTATCAGGCATTGGTAATCAGGCTCCCGTTTTCTTTGATAGCCAGCTGCCAATTGCATGGAGTGCAGCACGGGCTTCTGGCAGGCGTGAATAGAAACAGTGCCAGACATGGATCATATCCTGCCATTCCTGCAGCGTAACATCCACACCGTCCTGTCGTGCTTTCGTTGCAAAGCGGCGTGAATCATCGAGCAGGGTTTCTGCAGTGCCAACCTGCAAAAGTATAGGCGGTAAACCTGATAGCGAATCAGCATACAACGGTGAAACCATTGGGTTTTTCAGGTTGTCCTTGCCGGCGTAAGCGGTTGCCATCATTAGCAAACCACCGCGATTGCCTGCAGGATCTCTAGGTTTGTTGATATCAAATGTATTGCCTTCACAGGCAAAATCCAGCCATGCAGACAGCCCGACCAGTGCGGCGGATTGTGGTAGATCCAGCTCGCGAATTTTCAGTGCAAGTGCAAATGCAAGACTGCCGCCACCCGAGTCGCCGGTGATCACGATCTTTTTACTGTCGGTTCGGGATAACAGATATTGATAAACTGTCAGTGCATCTTCCAGTGCGCACGGAAATTTGTGTTCAGGAGCGAGACGAAAGTTGAACGTAACGACGCGCGCGCCGGTGACTTTTGCCAGTTGGGCAGCAAGCGGACGATGCGATAGTGTGGATCCGACGTTGTAGCCACCGCCATGACAGTGCAACAGGATGTTATTGCCGGGTTCAGGTGGATACTGGTAAACCCATTCTGCAGGAACACCATTGGCGTCGAAGGCTTCGAAAAATGTATGAGGTGGGTATCTGGCGGTTTGCCAGCCGCTGTCCATCAATTCGCGATTGCCATGCAGGCCAGGCTTGTTTTTTTTCATGGCGCGAAACTCTGCGCGAATCTGTTCAAGGATCTGCTGGCTACTCATGGCGTGCGTTTTCCTTTCTTTGCAAGAAATACACCGGCTTCCATGTGATGTGTGTAAGGAAACTGGTCGAACAGGGCTGTGCGCTGGATGGTGTGGGTCTGGCAGAGCGTCTGCAGGTTTTGCGCCAACGTTGTCGGGTTGCAGGAAATGTACAGGATGTTTTCAAATCGCTCTAGCAATCGCAGAGTGCCATCATCCAGTCCTGCACGCGGTGGATCCACCAGAACGGTGGAAAAGTGGTAATCCTGCAGGTTGATGTGAGCGAGGCGCCGGAAGGGGCGCACAGCGTTAAGTGCCTCGGTAAATTCCTCGCTGGATAAACGCGCCAGCGAAATGTTGTCACATTGATTGGCGAGGACATTGTTTTGCAAGGCGTTGACAGAGGTCTTTGATACTTCAGTTGCCAGCACTTTTTCAAAGTGACGTGACAGCGGTAATGTGAAATTACCATTGCCGCAATACAGCTCCAGTAAATCTCCCCCAGGTCCCCTGCAGCAACTCACCGCCCATTCGAGCATGTGCTGGTTTACCGCTGCATTGGGCTGGCTGAACGCTGATTCAGGTTGTTGTTGTGAAAACAATTCGCCGGCAATGGAAAAATTCTCGATGACATGGTCCTTGCCCAACACGATTTTCTTGCCGCGACTCCGTCCTATGATGCTACATCCGAGCTTCTGCTGTAATACTGATGCGCGTTGTTGCCAGATGTCATCGAGTGGTTTGTGATAAATCAGGCTGATGATGGCGTCGCCGGTGGTGGTGGCCAGGAATTCCACCTGGAACAATTTCCTGCGTAGCATGGGTTCACTCTGCAGTGCTGCACGCAACACAGTCATCAGTGTGTTGATACGCTCACAGGCAACAGGAAAGCTGTCAACGCGCACCGTCTCGCCGTTGTCTCCCGTCATCGCGAAATAACTGTTTTCATGGTCGTGCCAGAATTTGAATTCTGCACGCATGCGGTAGTGTGTGGCGGGCGAGGGAAAAATATCCGGCGCGGGTGCATGGAAAGGCAAAAGCAATTCGTTGAGTGCCATGACCTTGTTATGCAGTTGTACTTCGTATTGTTGAGGGTCGACTTGTGCCAATGCCATGTTGTTTCCGTGAATTGCGCAGGGCGTCAGAATGTAACGCTATTGCCCGGTTCAGCAATATCTGCATGGATCTTGCGAATCGACAACTCTTCCTGCAGCGCAGTCAGTGCCATATCTTCACCGTGTACCAGATAGAAAGGCGGCTTGTTTTTGAATTGTGTTGCCCATTCCAGTAATTGTGTCTGGTCGGCATGGGCAGAAAAGCCGCCGAGCGTATGGATTTGTGCCTTGACGGCAATCATCTGCCCCTGCAGTTTGACCGTTTTGGGTTTGTGGATCAGGATGCGGCCGAGTGTTCCCCTGGCTTGATAGCCGGTAAAAATAACGTGTGTGTTTTCATGCCACAGCCGGTGTTTGAAATGGTGGCGAATGCGGCCGCCCGTACACATCCCGCTGCCAGCAATGATAATAGCGCCGCTTTTGACGCGATTGATCGCCATTGAATCCTCAACGGACTCCGTAATTGACAGGCATGGCAGAAAATCCGTGAGGCTCTTGCTTTTATATTTCTTCAGTAGTGCTGTGTCTGAAGGATCAAGCCTGCCCAGACTATGGGAATACACATCAGTGACTGCACGCCCCATCGGACTATCAAGAAATACCACCCAGTTCTGCAATTTGCCCTGGTGATAAAGTTTACCCAGCTGGAATATCAGTTCCTGTGTACGGCCTACTGCAAAAGCAGGAATCAGTATGTTGCCGCGTTCGTGTTGCACCTGTTGCAGTATTTGCGTGAATTCTTCCATCGTGGCATCAAAGCTGCGATGGTTGCGATCACCGTATGTGCTTTCCATGAGTACAAGATCGGCATTCTCGACCACCTCAGGATCTTTCATCAGCGAAGTACTGTCATTGCCAAGGTCGCCGGAAAAAACCAGCGTCTTGTTTCGGGTGCCATCGGCGATCCTGAGCTCCACAATCGAGGAACCGAGAATGTGGCCTGCATCGTGCAGCGATAAAGTAATTCCGTCAGCAATATTGCGTTTCTGCCCATACTCGCAACAGTCGCACAAATCAATGACGTGTTTGACGTCGCGCTCAGTGTAAAGCGGTGGCAGTGTCTTGCGGCCTGCTCGTTCGCGGCGAAGGTTTTCATATTCCAGATCCTTGCTGTACAGGTGAAACGAATCCATCAGCAAGATGTCGAGCAGGTTGCGTGTGCCACTGGTGCAATAGATGGCGCCGTTAAAGCCGCGATGTACCAGTAGTGGCAGCATGCCGGAGTGATCCAGGTGTGCATGTGACAAAATCACTGCATCAACGGTGGAGGGATCAATGTCGAAAGAAAAATCGTGGCCTACATCGGGCTTGCTGGCGTCGTTTATTTTACTGTCGCCGCCTTGCTGCATGCCGCAATCGAGCAAAATGCGCATGCCGCAGACTTCGAGTAGATGACAAGAGCCGGTGACTTGTCGTGCTGCACCCAGGAAAGTAACGCGCGGTAGATGATGCGTGATGTCGGTTTTGGTCTGCCGGTTTTGCTTCGAGAAATTCTTTTTCACAACAATTATCCTGATGCGTTAGTGCAGGCGTTCACGATCGCGTGCGTGCCACCATTGTGAAGCCATAGCATAGGCCATATCGTGATCTGGCACACGATTCATTGCCCGCAACGCGAGGGCGGCGGTGCCAATTACCGCTTCTTCGGCATAGTTGTCCTTGCATGTATCTCGCCATAGGTCGCGCAAGCGTCCGGGATTCATGTCTTCTTCGGTTGATTGCGGGGTGCTGAATCGGCGCGGCCAGTCTTCACGATATTTTTCGGCATTGTGGATCAGGAACAGTTTACAGTCTGCTTCCGGGCGTCGTTCAAATTCACCGCCGTCACCTTTTATGACCAGTGCATTGTTCTGGCCAAGCAAAAATGCAGCTTGTGAGTGATTTTCGGCATACGCAGGGTGAAAAATACTTTGCAGTGAGCACGGTGCTGCGAGCGGGTTCACCAGTCTCACCAGTGTGTGTACGGGAGAGCGCAAGCCAAAAGTGTTGCGTAGATCAATAAGGTCCTGCAGTGGTTTGCACCAGTGACGCAAGTGAAAAAAACACAGGTTGTTGCGAGTAATGGCGTTACCTACGTCGTTCCAGTTTTCTGCCGTTGGCAATCCTGATTGTTTGAAACAGTGTTCCGTGTAGAGGCGTCCGGCGGTGTGGCCATCGGTGCCGTGCATCAATACACGTACGCCGTTTTCTGCGAGCAGCAATGCGGACAGGATAAACCACGGCAGGTGTTTGCGCTTGCCGGCGTAGGAGGACCAGTCGAGATCAATCTGTATGTTTCCCGGTGCAGTAATATGCGCGCGAACCGCGTCGACAAATCCGGCCAGTTCATCGGCACTTTCTTCTTTCACGCGCAACAACATCAGGAATGCACCAATTTGTACCGGTTCCGCTGAGCCATCCAGCACCATACCGAAAGCTGTGCGAGCTTCCTCACGCGTCAGCGAGCGAGAACCTTTTTTCCCCTTGCCGAGTGCGCGGATGTACTGTGCAAACGGGTGTTCAGTTGTTTCATTCATGCTGTTTTTTGATGTCTGTGCTGTGATTAAAAAGCAAACAGGCCGCTGAGCGGCCTGTTCTGGAGCGTGTTACATGTTGGGATAATTAGGCCCACCTGATCCTTCCGGTACTACCCATGTGATGTTTTGTGAGGGATCCTTGATGTCACAGGTTTTGCAATGCACGCAGTTCTGGCCGTTGATCTTGAATTGTTGCTTGCCGTCAAGTTCGACCACTTCGTACACGCCGGCAGGGCAGTAGCGCTGCGCCGGTTCATCGTACAGCGGCAGGTTGCGGGCAATCGGCACGTTCGGGTCAGTCAGGTGCAGGTGGCAGGGCTGGTTTTCTTCGTGGTTGGTGTTCGACAGGAACACGGAAGACAAGCGATCAAAGGTAAGTTTGTTATCCGGTTTTGGATATTCAATTTTTTTGCATTCACTCGCCGGCTTCATCTGTGCATAGTCCGGTGCGGGGTCGCGCAGGGTCCACGGCAGATTGCCGTTGAAAATGTTGATGTCGAAAAATGCGTAGGCCGAGCCGATGATATTGCCGAACTTGTGTTGCGCAGGGCCAAAGTTGCGCTGCATCCACAATTCTTTATAAGCCCATGATGCTTCATAGTTGGCTGCAAATTCAGTGAGTTCCTCGCCAGTTTTACCTGCGGCCAGTGCAGCGGCAATGGTTTCCGCAGCGATCATGCCGGATTTCATTGCAGTGTGGCTGCCTTTTATTTTTGCAAAATTCAGCGTTCCGGCATCATCGCCGATCAAAAAACCACCCGGGAAATGCATTTTCGGTTGTGATTGCAAGCCGCCTTTGGTGATGGCACGCGCGCCGTAGCAGGTGCGTTTGCCGCCTTCAAGATATTGGCGAATCACAGGATGGGTTTTGTAGCGCTGGAACTCTTCAAATGGGCTTACATGCGCATTCGAGTAAGACAGGTCAGTGATCAGTCCGACGGCGATCTGGTTGTTTTCGATGTGGTACAGGAAGCCGCCACCGGCAGAACCGCTTTCAGTCAGCGGCCAGCCTGCAGTATGTACAACCAGTCCCTGCTTGTGTTTTTCGGCGGGGACTTCCCAGATTTCCTTGATGCCGATGCCGTAGTGCTGTGCATCTTTGCCTGCATCCAGTTTGAATTTACTGATCAGCTGTTTGCCCAGATGGCCGCGGCAGCCTTCCGCAAACAGTGTGTATTTGCCGTGCAGTTCCATGCCGGGGGTGTAGGCGTCAGTCGGTTGGCCGTCGTGGCCGATACCCATGTCGCCAGTGACGATACCTTTTACAGAGCCGTTCTCATGGTAAAGGACGCTCGCAGCGGTAAAGCCGGGGAAGATTTCCACGCCAAGCGCTTCGGCCTGTTCAGCCAGCCAGCGGCACAGGCGACCGAGGCTGATGATGTAGTTGCCTTCGTTGTGCATGGTTTTCGGTACAGCGAAATGGGGTACCTTGATGGCGCCTTCGCCACTGGTAAACATATGGATGTCGTCGCCGACCACGGAAGTCTCGAGCGGGGCGCCATCAGCTTTCCAGTTCGGGAACAATTCATTGAGCGCTGTGGGCTCGAATACCGCGCCGGACAGGATATGGGCGCCCACTTCGGAACCTTTTTCCACCACGACTACAGACAGTTCCGGATTCAACTGGCGCAAGCGGCAGGCGGCTGACAGACCGGCAGGGCCGGCACCGACGATTACTACGTCGAATTCCATCGACTCTCTTTCAATAGCGTCTTGTTCGACTGTCATGCGGGCGTGCCTCGTTCAGGAATGGAAAATCGGGAAGGCGCGCATTTTACCGGTATTGGAGAGGTGATAGAAGCCTGTAGCCCAGTCTTTATGGGCTTTTCGCTATTGCTTTTGGGGGCATCAGGCGGCACCATACGCGCGCCTTGAAAACGGCTAAAAGCCGGCGACATATCACCCGGGTCGCCATTTCCTATCCCTACTTTACGAACGAGGAATCCATGAAGGTTCTGGTTGCAGTCAAGCGCGTCGCTGACGCGAACGTAAAGGTTCGTCCGAAAGCGGACGGTACCGGTGTTGATCTGACTAACGTCAAAATGGCAGTCAACCCGTTTTGTGAAATTGCTGTGGAAGAGGCCGTGCGCTTGAAAGAAGCCGGCGTTGCCACCGAGATTGTCGCCGTTTCCATTGGTGACAAAGCTGCCCAGGAGCAGATTCGCACAGCGCTGGCGCTGGGTGCAGATCGCGGCATCCTGGTAGAAACCGCTGCCGATGTGCAGCCGTTGGCTGTTGCGAAAGCACTGAAAGCCATCGTTGACCAGGAAAAACCGGGTCTGGTTATCTTGGGTAAACAGTCCATTGACGGCGACAACAACCAGGTCGGCCAGATGCTGGCGGCCTTGTCGGGCATGTCTCAAGGTACGTTTGCCTCCGTTGTGAAAGTGGAAGGGGACAAGGTTGCAGTAACCCGTGAAATCGACGGTGGCCTGCAAACAGTCAGTCTGACATTGCCTGCTATCGTCACGACAGATTTGCGTCTGAACGAACCGCGCTACGCTTCACTGCCGAACATCATGAAAGCCAAGAAAAAGCCGCTGGATACCGTGACGCCTGAATCACTGGGTGTAGATGTTTCCCCACGTATCAAAACACTGAAAGTCGAGCCGCCAGCTGATCGCAAAGCGGGTATCAAGGTTGCGGATGTTGCCGCGCTGGTCGACAAACTGAAAAACGAAGCGAAGGTGATCTGATATGACAACTCTCGTTATTGCTGAACACGACAACGCCAGCCTGAAAAGCGCCACACTTAACACCGTGGCAGCTGCAAAAGCGATCGGCGGTGATATCCATGTGCTGGTTGCAGGCAGTGGCTGCGGTGCTGCTGCTGAAGCGGCAGCCAAAGTAGCAGGCGTTAGCAAGGTGCTGGTTGCTGACAACGCGGTTTATGCCAACCAACTCGCCGAGAACGTCAGCTTGCTGGTCGCTGAACTCGGCAAGGGTTACAGCCACATACTTGCACCGGCGACATCCAACGGCAAAAATATCCTGCCACGCGCTGCTGCGTTGCTTGATGTTGCACAGATTTCTGAAATCACTGCAGTTGTCAGCGCTGATACATTCCAGCGTCCTGTTTACGCTGGCAACGTGATTGCGACCGTACAATCCACGGATGCCATCAAAGTGATCACCGTGCGTACCACCGGTTTTGATGCCGTTGCTGCTGAAGGCGGCTCTGCTGCGGTTGAAGCAGTGGCCAGCGCACAAAACGCAGGTCTGTCGACGTTTGTTGGTGAAGAAATTGCGAAGAGCGATCGTCCTGAGCTGACCTCTGCCAAGATTGTTATCTCTGGCGGTCGCGGTATGCAGTCGGGTGACAACTTCAAACTGCTCGAAGCAGTTGCCGACAAACTCGGTGCTGCAATGGGTGCTTCACGTGCAGCGGTTGATGCCGGTTTCGTACCGAATGACATGCAGGTTGGCCAGACCGGTAAAATTGTTGCGCCGGATCTGTACATCGCTGTCGGTATTTCCGGTGCTATCCAGCATCTGGCCGGTATGAAAGATTCCAAAGTGATCGTCGCGATCAACAAGGATGAAGAAGCGCCGATCTTCCAGGTAGCGGATTACGGTCTGGTAGCAGACCTGTTCACTGCATTACCGGAACTGGCTAACGCGTTGTAATCCTCGCGTGATGACATAAAAAAACCCGCGTTATGCGGGTTTTTTTATGCCTGTGATCTGGGAGTGGTTCAAAAGTTATATTCAGCCCATACCCACGCTTTCGACAGATCCTTTTTTCCGGATACCGCTACATCGGCGCGTGAATCTGCCTGATCGTAAACGGCAAATTTGGTGCCGATAGTCCATTTCGGGCCAAAAGTTTTTACAACCTGTAAACTGGTCTCTGTACCGAAATCCAGTCCGTCATGTGTGGTGAGGTTACGGCTGGCGGAACTGTACTCGTGGTATTGCAGCATGGTTTTGATGGCATAGGCATTGAAATCGAGTCCAAGTGTTGCGTACTGGTCTACCAGTCCTTCTTTGGGCGTTACCAGAAACTGGTCTGCCCAACCGTTAAAGGCGTGTTTGGTGGCATACGGTGTTTGCAGGCCATACTGCCCACCGTCGGATCCCAGAAATTCATAACCAAGCATGGGCGTTAATGCATAGTTACCGCCACCAAATCCCCAGGTCATGCCGATTTCACCGAGTTTGTAATCGGCGTGATATCGCTTCTCCACTGTTGGAGTGGCCATTATTTCCGCAGACTGATTGGCATATTCTGCGCGATACAGTGCGCGTAGCGGCACAGTCGTTGGCAGGTTGTATGAACCTTCGAACCGCAAGCCGGTCGAGTTGTTCGTGATGTAGCGCAGGCCGGGATTCAGGTCGATCTGTGCTGCAGGTAGTCGCAAGGTGTCGTTCTGGTTTTTGAGATCATACGAGTAGGCGGTAAATTTTCCCCACGTAAAGCCGTTGTAACTGACGTTGAAAAGATTGTCACTGGTGTTGCTGTCAAATGCGGGTGTAATGCCATGCACGCGACCGACATAAGCATAATTGAATGTAAAATCATCAATGCCTGTGTAAGTGGCGCTGAATGCATCAAACGTCTGGTCATTCTGGCGAAAGCCTACGTTGCCAATCCAGCGCTGGTTATCGAAGGTCAGGTATTGTCTGCCGAGCGTCAGGTTCAGCTTGCTTATACCACGGTAGCGCAGCTGGAAGCGGTTGAAATCAGAACCTTCCGGATCAGCGATCACAGCATATCCCGTAGCCGGTGGCGTAGGTGGTGCAGGCAGCTGGTAGTTATTCAGTCCTGCCACCGAATGTACATTTTCGAATTCAGTTAATAATGTGAAACCATAGTAGGGTGCAGTTTCATAACCGAGTTTTGAACGGAGCGTCAATGCATCGGCGTCCTTCGCAAACGCATCATCTTCCACGCGCTCGAAACGCAGTCTTTCATTAACGGTAACTTTGCCTGAGGTAAGTGACTTGTAGATATTTTCTTCAGCTTGTGCAGGAGTCGTGCTGACTATGCAAATGGCTGCAAGTGAAATGCAGAAATGAAAATTGGCGTTTGATTTCATAAAAAAATCCTCAAAAGTATCAATATCTGGAAAGAGAGAGAAGGCCAGGTGCTGGTCAGCACGCTTTTGGTAACGGGGTATTGGCGTCAACCAGTGGTTTTCTGGCTGACGCGATCGCTTTTTTTGTGTTGCTGAATATGTCCTCCACTTTCAGGTTTTTTTCGTAGAGGAATCGCAACACCTCGTGCCTTAAATGGTTGTAGTGCGGATCATCTGCCAGCGCGAGCCGGTTTCTTGGTCGTGCCAGATCAATGTCCAGTATTTCACCGACAGTGGCGGAAGGGCCGTTGGTCATCATTACAATCCGGTCGGAAAGCAGTACCGCTTCATCGACATCATGGGTAATCATGATGACGGTATTGTTCAGCCTGTTCTGTATTTCCATCAGCGAATCTTGCAGGTGCGCTCGTGTCAGCGCATCCAGTGCGCCGAACGGTTCATCCATGAGCAGAACTTGCGGTTGCATGGCCAAGGCCCTGGCAATGCCGACGCGTTGTTTCATGCCGCCAGAAATTTCATTCGGCAATTTGTGCATGGCGTGTTGCATGTGTACAAGTTCAAGGTTGTGCTCAATCCATTCCTTCATTTCGGTGCGTGTTTTTTTGCCGCGAAAGACTTCTTTAACACCGAGTTCTACATTCTGGTAAGACGTCAACCAGGGTAGTAGTGAGTGATTCTGGAATACCACGGCTCTTTCCGGGCCTGGTGTGTTCACTTCCTTGCCGTCCAGTACCACACCACCTTCAGTGGCTTGCAACAGGCCAGCCACAATATTCAGGACAGTGGATTTGCCGCAGCCGGAGTGACCAATCAGGGTGACAAACTCGCCTTCGCGAATTTTCAGGTTCACATTTTTCAAGGCATTGAACGTGCCCTTGGCGGTTTTGAAATCGATGCCGACTTGTGTGAGTTCCAGTAGTGTTTTCATGGTAAGGCCTCGCATGGCTGGATTCGGGATGACTTATCGCACAACAGACTGTTTGTCCCACGAGAAATGCTGTTGCAGCATCAACATGCCTTTGTCTAGCGCATAGCCGATCAGTCCGATGGTGATAACGGCTACCATGATCCTGCCCAGGGAATTGCTGTTGCCGTTCTGGAATTCGTCCCAGACAAATTTTCCCAGCCCCGGGTTTTGCGAGAGCATTTCTGCAGCAATCAACACCATCCACGCCGTGCTGAGTGAAAGTCGCAAGCCGGTAAAAATCATTGGCACTGCAGATGGAAAAACGATGTAACGAATATGCCGGAAATAATTCAGGCGCAGCACTTTGCTGACATTGACCAGATCACTGCTGACGGATGTCACGCCAACGGCGGTGTTGATGACAGTTGGCCACAAACAGCAGAGCATCACGGTAAAAGCTGACGTGATATAGGATTTCGGCATTCCGTCAACGACATTGACGTAGACGGAGCTGACCACAATGGTGACCAGCGGCAGCCAGGCCAGCGGTGAAACCGGCTTGAACAACTGGATAATCGGATTAATTGCCTTGTATACCGATGCACTTAACCCGACAACAATGCCAAACGGAATCGCAATGGTTGCTGCAAAGATAAATCCGGTAAAAACAGTTTTCAGGCTGGTTGCAATTTGTTGCGGATAAGTTGGCGCTCCACTGTAGGGACGCAGGTCTGCTTTCATCGCAGGATTTTGCAGTTTCAGCGCGGCGTTGCGTTTTTCCTGGCGTGCATAGAACTCGGCTTTGCGCTGTTCCTCGGCACGATATTCTTCCGACAGGCCCTTGGCTTGTTCCCACACGGCAACAGGGCCGGGAAATTTTCCGAGTGATGTGTCGATATGGCTGGATGCAATCTGCCAAAGACCAAGAAAAACAGCAATGCCAATCAGGGGTAAACCGAAATTCCGGATGGCAGTATCGAATAACTTTAAAAAATCAATTTGAATCATGTGCTCACCTGACAGTGGCGCTACAACGCCGTAGCGGAGAAACTGAAAAACCGTGAGGCCTGCAATACCTGCGATCCGTATCGGTATTGCAGGGTATTCAGGCTATGGTTTGGCGTCGCCTTTCAAACCGATGGCGAAACTGTCGATAAACTGGTTCGGTTTGTTGGCATCAAAGACAGCACCATCCAGTAAGCTGGTTTGCGGTTCCTTGACAAATTTCACCGTGGCCAGATCAGGAAAATCGCTGGCTTTCATTTTTCCTTCAGCGATCAGCTCCTTGGCAGCAATCAGGTAGATGTCAGGCCGATACGCTTTTTTGGCCATGTCCATGTACCAGCTGTCAGGTTTTTGTGTGGTGATATGGCCCCAGCGACGCATCTGTGTCATCCACCAGATGGCATCGGAATAATAAGGAATGCCGTATTCGCCTTTGAAAAAGGTGTTGAATTCAGGAACAGGGCGCTTGTCACCTTTTTCAAATTCGAACGTGCCGGTCATGCTGTTGGCAATAACTTTTTCATCCGCACCCACATACACCGGGCGTGAAATCATTTTTACCGCTTCAGGACGATTTGCATTGTTGTTCGCATCGAGCCAATACGACGCGCGGATCAGTGCCTTGACGGTGTGGATCGTGGTGTTCGGGTATTTGGTGTAGAAATCTTCACGCATGCCAAACACTTTATCGGCGCCGCCAGACCAGATGTTGTCGCTGGTAACAACCGGTACACCCAGGCCTTTGGCAACAGCCTGTTGATTCCACGGTTCACCGACGCAATAACCAACCGTGGTGCCAGCTTCCATTGTCGGGACCATTTGCGGTGGTGGTACCACAGACAAGAATGCTTGTGCGCCGACGCCACCGCTGTTGTCACCTTTTTCCGGTGCGTAAAATCCGGGATGTATTCCGCCAGCCGCTAACCAGTAGCGCTCAAGATAGTTGTGTGTGCCCACCGGAAACGTCATGCCAAGATTGAAATTTTTTCCGCTCTTGGAATAGCTTTCCAGTACCGGTTTTAATGCGGATGCACTGATCGGGTGTTTGGGTTTGTCGCCTTCCATTGCCACGCCCGGTTTCATTTGTCCCCATACGGCATTTGAAACGGTAATTGCTGCGCCGTTATAGGAAAGTGTGAAGGGTGAGATAATCGGCGTGTTGCCCAATACGCCGGTTGCAGTTCCCAGCGGCATCGGCGCCAGCATGTGCGCGCCATCAAGCTCGCCAGATGAAACGCGATCAAACAATACTTTCCAGTTGGCTTGTGCTTCCAGTGTGACGGTCAGTCCTTCATCCTCGAAATATCCCTTTTCGTACGCAACCGCCAAAGGCACCATATCCGTCAGTTTGATAAAACCGAATTTCAGTTCCCATTTTTCCGGCATATCGGTCGCGTTGGCTGGCGACTGCCCCAACAGCGCGCTGGCAAGCAATGCAGCAGACAAGGCTGCACGTTTCAGGCGGGAAAGTTTATGTCTGTCGGTATTTGGCATATCGCACCTCTCGGGAATTGAAAAATCCGGAATCCATGTTGTCTGTAACGTGCGACAACATGGATAACCACGCTTGCCATACAGCAAGCGTCGTGCCAATTGGCAAACGGTGTTTTCTGTGGATTTTTTTGGTGCTTGTGTCGGGCTGCAGGAATATGTTGGTGCGAATTTCCAGAGATTGTTGCGATTTTCTGCTGATGTGGTTGCATTGAGTGATGATGCAATGCGGTGTTTCGCACTATTATCGAGCGACAACGGTGTGATATGGGGCGCCGAATGAATTCTTTATCGATATGCGCATGATTTTGGTGCGTCAGACCGGGTTTCCATACACTGTGCGGGCTTTTTTGTTTTACCATTCACCCATCTGGTAGTGATGGGGAGGAAGCAAATGGGCAGGTTTACCCGGCAGGAACTGCAGCAGGCGTTCAAGGTATACGATGAAACCGTGCGCAGGGCGGTGGAGACACAGAACTGGGATTTGTGGGCGAATCTGTTTACGGAAGATGCGCTGTATATTGAGCATGCCTATGGCGAGATGCGTGGCCGTGCAGCGATTCGCGACTGGATTGCCAAGGTCATGGCGCCGTTTCCCACCATGTTTTTCCCGCAAGACTGGGTGTTGTTCGATGAAGAGCATGATGCCATTGTCATGTGCGTGCAGAATGTGTTGCCGCATCCGACGGATGCCACAAAGGATTTCCGTTTCCCGAACTGGACGCGCCTGGTGTATGCAGGTAACAACCAGTTTTCACTGGAAGAAGATATTTACAATCCTAAAAAAGATGCGCCGGCCGCGATTCGGGCCTGGCTGGCAGCGGGCGGAAAATTTGCCACGAAAGAACAAGTGAAAATGCAGCATCTCGATTAATTCAGGAAGAAAATGGCATGGCACTGACTACCGCATTGCGTATCAATATGACAGGTTTGCAGCCGGATGCGCGCAATGAAGCAAAACGTTACCAGACTGCACTCGACATGGCAGCGTACGTAGACCAGCACGGCTTCGATATCGTCAACATGGAAGAACACCATTGCGCAGACAATGGCTGGTTGCCGTCGCCGTTAACCATGGCGGCAGCAGTATCGGCGCGCACACAACGCATCCGTATCACCATCACAGCATTGTTGGTCACCTTGTACGATCCGGTGCGGCTGGCAGAAGATCTGGCGGTGATTGACCTGATTAGCAACGGTCGTCTCAGTTTTGTTGCCGGCAGTGGTTATCGCCCCGGGGAATACCATGCGATGGACAAGGAGTGGGCGGCACGCGGGCGTTTGATGGACGAAGTGATCGATACGTTACTAAAAGCGTGGAGCGGTGAATCATTCGAATACAAAGGCAAAATGATTCATGTCACGCCAGTGCCGCAATCAAGACCGCATCCATTCTTTTTTATTGGTGGCATGAGTGCAGTAGCCGCGCGTCGTGCTGCACGTTTCGGTTTGCCATTCTATCCACCGATTGAAGATCCGAAATTATTGGAAGTCTATTACAGCGAATTACAAAGGCACGGCAAAAAAGGTTTTGCCTACACACCGAAAGACGGCAACACCATGTTGTTTGTCGATGAGCATCCGGAACAGGCCTGGCAGGAACTCGGCCCGTATTTCCTGCGCGAAATGCAGGAGTACAGCAGCTGGAAAGTGGAAGGCGTGCCGCGCCCGAGTGAAGACGATGTGATGAACATTGATGATGTGCGTCGCAGTGGTCGTTTCACCATTCTCACGCCGCAACAGGCACGTGAGCATTTGCAGGAAGGTGACAAGACAGCGGTGTTGCATCCGTTGGCGGGTGGTGTGCCGCTGGAGCGCGCCTGGCAATCCTTGCGTCTGTTTGTGGAGCAGGTTTTGCCGCATGCTCGATAAACTTGATGGTTTGCTGGTGCGTCACTTCCGCCTCTGGGGCGGGCTGTATGCTGTGGCGGTGCTGGTATTGATGGCGGCGGCGCTTTACACGCTGGGTGTGAGTGCCTGGCGCGGCCCGTGGCGTGATACCTGGGAAGCCATGCCGTTTATCGAGAAGGCGCTGGCAGGGCAGGCGAGACTGCGGGATTACTGGGAGCAATACGGTTACTCGCACCGGCCGCTGGTATCGCGCTGGTTATGGGTGGCGGATATCCGCTGGTTTGCCGGCAGCAATCATTTGTTGTTGGCAGTATCGCTGCTGATGCAGTCCATCATTTATCTGGCGGTGCGCGCCGTGTTGCGACGCGATGCCAGCTTTGACGCGTACCAGCGTTGTATCGTGCTGGTGGGTGTCCTGTTTTGTCTTTATAACATCACCCAGGTTTTCAATTTTCTGCACACGTTTGATGTGCAGTGGTTTGTGACAGCTGCCGGCGTAACGGTTTCACTCGAAAGGATTCTTGCAGGCGCTGCGGAAAAAAAATCCCTGACATTGCTGCTTGCCTGGTCGGGTGTTTTTGTTGGCAGCCTGAATAATTTTTCCGCACTGGTGATGTGGCCGGTGGATATCCTGCTGCTGGTGGCATTGCAATATCGCCGCTCGCAACTCCTTGGTTTTGTGTTCGCCACAATTGTGTATCTGCTGTTCTATTTCCATGACTTGCCGTCTGGCAGTGATATGACAGTCGGTCAGTTGCTGCAGCACAGCACGGCAGAAATCCTGCAAGCCGTGTGTGGTGTGCTGGTGGTGTTTCCGTTGTGGTATTTGTCGAATCCACTGTCATTCCAGTTATCAACGGAAGGCCCATTGCATGCGCTGTGGCCCGTCAGCTGGTTGGCGCCCGTGGCGATGGGTATCTTGTTGTTGTGCGTTTTCCGTGCGTGGTGGCAAGGTTTGTTGCAGCGTAAACAATACAGCGCGGTGGCGTGGCTGGGTTTGTCGCTGGTGTTGTACGGTTATGGTGTGGGCGTGGTGACGGCCTTGGGTCGCGGCCTGTTCTGGGATAACGTCTATGCATTGCGTTACCAGAATATCGTGTTGCTGTCCTGGATCGGGATTGTATTGTGGCTGGCGTCCAGTGTGCAGCGCCGTCACGTCGGCCTGTTTGCCGGTGCGGCAATGTTGCTGCTGTTTTTTACCGTCAATCTTGGCTGGAACCACAGCAATATCCTGAAGATGGCCAATCGCACCCGCGATGCCCATCTCGCCCTGGTAGCAGGACTTGAGAACCGTTTGTCTGCGATCCAGGCAACGGTGTCGCGTTCGCATTTGTACGAAGGCACGGATTACAGCCTGGCAGACGCAGCGCAATACCTGCGTGCAATCCCGGCGGGGCCTTATGCAGATCCTGCATGGCAAATACCTGCACTCGGCAGTTTGCAACAGTCTGCAGTATGCAAGGATGTAGCCAGCTTTGATGTGCACGGCGATGATGCCAGTTATGCACGCTTGTCGATCATGTTTGCGCAGCCGGTTCAGTACAGTGTGATGGCATGGTTTGATGTGGATAAAAAAAATCCCGGTTTGCTGATTGCGGTGCGTGCAGATACTTTCCTTGCGCGTTTGCAACAATCCATGAAAGGTTTTTCTGAATACGCAGGATTTGCCCGGCAACTGCCGCAAGAAAAACCGGACAATGTTTTTGCGCGTGTTGGTGAAAACTGGTGCAGACTAATCTTGGAATAGTGATTCCTGGCTGCGCTGATGTGCTGTTCTTAAGCCCTCATCCGCCCTGCATTCCCATCAGTGTTGTCATGCCGTTTTGGCCCTCTCCCGCCGCTACGCGGCACCCTCTCCCCAAATGGGAGAGGGGAAGTGGTGGCGCGGCTCAGCTTTTCCCTTCTCCTATTTGGGGAGAATGTGCCCGAAGGGCGGATGAGGGCCAGGACTGCAGCAATCCGCACCAGGAAATCAGGCAGGCAGATCCAGCGTCGCCACAAATGTTTTGGCTTTCGCCAGCAGTGCAGGAATTTTTTCTGCATCAATCCCTACGCCGTGCAGTGCCAGTTGAATCACCGTATCGGCTTCATCGGTGTTGATGACACCTTCCAGCAGTCGGCGCAGCACCATCAGCGCAATGCCCTCGATAAAAACCAGCCCCATAAACGGCGGCACCTGTGCCGGCAGGATATCGCACAGCGCCTGGCGGGTGCGGCTGAAACGGTCGCCGGTTACCCAGTGCGAGCTGCCCCCGATCCGCACCAGTGCCCAGCCGGTTTTCGGGCGTTGCAGGCTGTAGTGGATGAAGCCGAGCGTGATGCAGGTAAACGTCTCTTCGGGGGTGTAGTCGGCGGGAATGCGATCGACCACCGAGTCGTACAGCCGGGCGCGGATGTGGTCGCTGGCAGCGCACGCCAGTGCGTCGCGGCTCTCGAAGTAGTTGTAGAACGTGCCGCGCGCCATGCCGGCCACGCGCATCAACTCGTCGATGCTGGTGCCTTCCAGTCCCTTGTCTGCGAGGATCTCGATAGCAGCCTCCACCAGTGCCAGCCGCGTGCGGTCGCGCTTGCCGGGCGAGCTGTTGCACGTACTGTTGGCGACGGGGTGACTGTTCATGGCCGTGTTGCTCCTGTCTGCATGGTTATTGCCAGGCGGTTATATCCGTGTAGTCCGCTGTTCTGTTTCGGATATTGGCATGATTCCCGTAATTGACGAAAGTGTCAAATATGCCAGAATGGCGCATTGATGTAGAAACAGTCCCGGAGAGTCCCGCCATGCATGCCGCAAGAATCCTGACGATGATGGCAATGACCGCGCTAGTCGCGGCGTGCAAGCCGCCAGCCACTGCACCGCAAGGGACGATGCCGGAGGTGACGGTAGCGGTGATCCAGCCCCAGGCGGTCTCGATCACCAGCGATTTGCCGGGCCGTACCTCGGCTTACCGGGTGGCACAAGTGCGGGCGCGGGTGGATGGCATCGTGCTGCGACGCGAGTTTGTCGAGGGCAGTGATGTGAAAGCGGGCCAGTCGCTGTACCGCATCGATCCGGCGCCGTACCAGGCGGCTTTCAACAGCGCTACCGCTTCGCTGGAAAAAGCGCAGGCCAACCTGAAAGTCAAAAAATTGCAGGCGGATCGCTTCAACGCACTTATCGGCCAACACGCCGTGAGCCAGCAAGCCTACGATGATGCAATCGCTGCCTACCACCAGTCACAGGCAGATGTCGCCGTGGCGGAAGCTGCGTTGCAGGCGGCGCGTATCCAGCTGGGCTATACCTATGTGTTGTCACCGCTGGATGGCCGGATTGGCAAATCCATGGTGACAGAAGGTGCCTACGTGCGTCAGGGCGAAGCGACGCCCATGGCAACGGTGCAACAACTCGACCAGATCTATGTTGACGTGTCGCAGTCGAGTGCGGATGTATTGCGCTTGCGCCACGATTTTGATGCCGGCCTGCTGGAAAAATCCGAAACCGGTGCCGCCAGGGTGTCACTGGTGCAGGAAGACGGCAGCGTCTACAGCGAACCGGGCAGTTTGCAGTTTTCTGACAGCACGGTGGATGAAAGTACCGGCACCGTCACCTTGCGTGCCATTTTTCCGAATCCGAAACGCCAGTTATTGCCGGGCATGTTTGTGCATGCACGCCTGGAAACCGGTGTGAGCAAGCAGGCCTTGCTGGTGCCGCAACAGGCGGTGACCTACAACCCGAAAGGCCAGCCGACGGCGATGGTGGTGGGCGAGGGCGACAAGGTGGAATTGCGCGTGTTGCAGGTAAGCCGTTCGCTGGGTAACCAGTGGCAGGTGACAGCCGGTTTGCAGGCGGGTGATCGTGTGGTGACCGAAGGCCTGCAAAAAATCAAACCGGGTGTGACTGTGAAGGTGGCAGCGCCTGCAGCAGCACCGGCTGCCGCGCCTGCTGCCAACCGCTGAGGAAATCGATCATGGCCGGTTTTTTTATTGATCGACCGGTGTTCGCCTGGGTACTGGCGATCATCGTCATGCTGGCGGGTTCACTCGCACTGACGCAATTGCCGGTGGCGGTGTATCCGAAACTGGCGCCGCCTTCGGTGGGCATCACCGCCACGTATCCCGGTGCATCGGCGAAAACACTGGAAGATACCGTGACGCAGGTTATCGAGCAGCAAATGAACGGTCTCGATCATCTCGATTACATGTCGGCGAACAGCACCGGTTCCGGAATGGCGACAGTGACGCTGACATTCACGTCCGGTACCAATGCCGATATTGCGCAAGTGCAGGTGCAGAACAAGTTGCAGGCGGCGATGCCATTGCTGCCGCCGGAAGTGCAGCAGCAAGGCCTGAAAGTTGCAAAAGCCAGCAAGAGTTTTTTGATGGTGATGACCGTGTCGTCGAAAGACGGCAGCATGAACACCGTGGATGTCGGCAATTTTATTGCGTCCAATATCCAGGATCCGGTTGCGCGGGTGAATGGTGTCGGGATTGTGCAATTGCTCGGCACGCAATACGCGATGCGCATCTGGATGCAGCCGGAAAAACTGCAGGCGTTCAACCTGACGCCACTGGATCTCACAACAGCCATTCGCGCACAGAACGTGCAGGTGGCGGCAGGCCAGCTTGGCGGTATGCCGAACGTGAAAGACCAGCGCCTGAATGCCACCATCATGGCGCAGAGTCGTTTGCAGACGCCGGAACAATTCGGCGATATTTTATTGCGCGTCAACGCGGACGGTTCGCAAGTGCGACTGAAAGATGTGGCGCGTATCGAACGCGGTGGTGAAAGCTACAATTTCATCGGCACCTATAACAATACGCCGGCAGCGGCGCTGGCAATCACGCAGGCGCCCGGTGCCAATGCACTGGAAACGGCTGAAGCGGTGAAGCAGAAAATCCGCGAACTGCAGCCGTATTTTCCGCCGGGCATCCAGGTCAACTATCCCTATGACCTGACACCCTTTGTCAAGATTTCCATCGAGGAAGTGGTCAAGACACTGTTTGAAGCGATTGCGCTGGTGTTTCTCGTCATGTTTCTTTTCCTGCAAAACTGGCGTGCGACGCTGATCCCGACTATCGCGGTACCTGTGGTGTTGCTCGGCACGTTTGCGGTGATGGCGGTTGCCGGTTTTTCTATCAACATTCTCACCATGTTCGGTCTGGTGCTGGCGATGGGTTTGCTGGTGGACGATGCCATTGTGGTGGTGGAAAACGTCGAGCGCATCATGCGGGAAGAACGTTTGCCGCCATTGGCCGCCACGCACAAGGCAATGCAGCAGATCACCGGTGCGCTGGTGGGCGTAGGCCTGGTGCTGGTGGCGGTGTTTGTGCCGATGTCATTTCTCAGCGGTTCCAGCGGTGCCATCTATCGCCAGTTTACGCTGACCATGGTGGCGGCGATGGTGTTGTCGGTACTGGTGGCGATGATTCTCACACCGGCGTTGTGTGCAACCATTCTCAAACCGTTTTCCGAAGCAGAATACGAACATCGCAACGGGTTTTTTGGCTGGTTCAATCGCACGTTTGACAAGCTGTCTGTCGGCTATCGCAACACCGTGGGCAGGTTGATCCCGAATCCGCGCAAGGTGTTTGCCGTGTATGCGTTGATTCTCGCCGGTGTGGTGTATCTGTTCACCAGTTTGCCAACATCGTTTTTGCCGGATGAAGACCAGGGCTTTTTTGCCAACGTGGTGATCTTGCCGGTGGGCTCTACCAGTGAACAGTCGCTGGCCGTGATGGACAAGATTCGCGATCACTACCTCAACGATGAAAAAGATGTGGTGAAGGAAGTGTTTTATGTAGTTGGCTTCAGCTGGGCCGGTTCTGGCCAGAATGTGGCGCAGATGTTTGTTGCACTCAAGCCGTGGAGTGAACGCAAGGGACCAGGACAATCGGTGCAGGCGATCATCGGCCGCGCGATGGCGTTTTACGGCACGATACGCGAAGCGCAGGCGATTGCGATCAACCCGTCGCCGGTGCAGGAACTCGGCAATTCCACCGGGTTTGACCTGCAATTGCAGGATCGCGCCGGTCTCGGCCACGAAGCGCTGATGGCAGCGCGCAACCAGTTGCTCGGCCTGGCAAAAGACAAGGCCGATGTGGTGACACGCGTGCGACCGAACGGACTGGATGACACGCCGATGTACCAGTTGGATATCAACCAGGAAAAAGCCAGTGCGCTCGGCCTGAATCTTGCGGATGTGTACAGCACCATGACAACGGCGTTTGGTTCGACTTACGTGAATGATTTTATCGATCGCGGCCGTGTGAAACGTGTGTACCTGATGGGCGATGCGCCGTCGCGCATGCAACCGGAAGATCTCGGCAAGTGGCATGTGCGCAACAATGTGGGTGCGATGGTGCCGTTTTCTGCGTTCGCAACAGCACACTGGATTTATGGATCGCCAAAACTGGAGCGCCACAACGGTGTGCCGTCTGTGCAGATCCAGGGCAACGCCGCGCCGGGCAAAAGCACCGGTGATGCCATGCGCACGATGGAAGAACTGGTATCGCAATTACCACCGGGTTTCGGATTCGAGTGGACGGGCATGTCGCACGAAGAAAAGCAGGCAGGCCAACAGGCGCCCCTGTTATACGTGGTATCAGTGCTGGTCGTTTTTCTCTGTCTGGCGGCGTTGTACGAAAGCTGGTCGATTCCGTTTTCTGTCATCCTTGTTGTGCCGCTCGGTGTGCTGGGTGCCTTGTTTGCAGCAAAAATTTTCGGCTTGTCGAATGATGTGTACTTTCAGGTGGGTTTGCTGACTACCGTGGGCCTGGCAGCAAAAAATGCGATCCTGATCGTCGAGTTTGCCAAGGCACAACACGAGCGCGGCCTGAGTCTGGTGGAAGCGGCGATGGCAGCCGTGCGTTTGCGTTTGCGCCCCATCATCATGACATCACTCGCCTTCCTGCTCGGTGTGTTGCCGCTCGCCTTGTCCAGCGGCGCCGGTGCTGCGAGCCGCAACGCCATCGGTATCGGTGTCTCCGGCGGCTTGCTGGCAGCGACATTCCTTGTCATCTTTTTCGTGCCGGTATTTTTTGTGGCGGTGGTAGGGCGGTTAGGAAAAGGTGCCGGAGGGATTTAAAAGTGATCAGTTGTACAAAAAATAATCCCTCCGGCACCTTTTACTATTTTCCACAAATATGCTTCGCGGCGAGATAGCCGAATGTCATGGCTGGCCCCAGGGTTGAGCCGGGGCCGGGGTAGGTGGGCAGGATTGCCGCCGAGCAGTTGCCTGTTGCATACAAACCTGCAATCGCCGAACCGTCTTCGCGCAACACTTGTGCATGTTCGTTGGTGGCCATGCCGCCTTGTGTGCCGAAATCACCCGGATCGAGACGCACGGCGTAGAACGGTGACTGGTCGAGTGGTGCGAGACAGGGATTCGGTGTCACCGATGGATCGCCATAGTAGCGATCGTAAACAGATGCGCCGCGTTGCAACTCCTCATCCACCCCGGTTTTTGCAAAACCGTTAAAACGCGCGACAGTTTTGGTGAGGCCTTCTGCATTCACGCCGATTTTTTGCGCGAGTTCCTGCAGGGTGTTGCCGCGCTGCAGGAATTGTTCGCCGAGAAAATCCTTTGGTAATGCCCAGTCCGGCTGCATGGCCTTGTTGAAGATCGGGCCGACGATGTAGCGCGAGCGGAAGGTGTTGTCGAACACCATCCATGCGGGATAACACGGATTTTCTGTCGTGTGTTTGGCGAAAAATTCTTTCTGGTACGCCATGTAGTTTTGCGATTCGTTACTGATGCGTTCGCCTTGTGGATTCACCACCACACAGCCGGGCATGGATTTTTCCATGATGCTCAGGCGTGGCAGCGCTTCGCCCGGTACTTTCAGCGTGGTACACCACCAGGCGCCGTCCATCAGCCGTGTGGCGGCACCGAGTTTTTGCGCCGCGCGGATCGCGTCGCCGGTGTTGCCCTTGTGTGCAGCGCTCCATTGCGTGTTGGTGGGTTGCGGCAAATATTGTTCGCGCATCTGCTGGTTATTTTCAAAACCACCTGCAGCGAGAATCACACCCTTGCTGGCGCGCAGGATTTTTTGCTGGCCGTTTTGCAATACTTGTACGCCGGTTACGCGATCACCTTCTGTCACCAGTTCCTGCAGCGCCGTGTTGCGCCACAAGGGAATGCCGAGATCCATCATCGACAGCCGCAACCGCGCCACACCGGCGCTACCACAGGTGAGGCGTCGGCCGCGTTTATGCTTGCGCCACCACGCCACATCCTTCCAGTAATCCCACAGCATGCCTGTCATCACTTTGATCCAGCCGGGGCTGCGACTCATCAAGACTTGCGCTTCCACTTGCGTGATGCCGATGCGATCAAACAGATACATCATCTGGTGGTTCAGTTGTAAAAATTCGGCTTCGTCGCCGAGTTCGGAATGAGCAACAGTTTCTGGCTCGAGTGAACGGTGGCCGGTTTTTGCACCAGGGCGATCGGTGTAGTAATCGGGATAATGGTCGAGCGAGATGTAGCGCACGCGTGTGTTGTCGTGCAGCAGTTCCAGCATTTTCGGTGCCTGCGCGATGTAGGTGTCGAGCAGGAAATCCGGCACATCGCCGGCGGGAATGGTCTGGCGCAAATATTCGCGTGCATCGGCGGGTGAATCCTGCGCGCCCGCTGCCTTGGCGTAGAGATTATTCGGAATCCACACGCCGCCACCGGAGAGCGCGCTGGTGCCGCCGTACTTGTCACTTTTTTCGATGACCAGTACACGCAAGTTATGGCCCAGCAATTTTGCAGTGATGGCCGCTGTCATGCCGCCGTTGCCGGAACCGACAACAATCACATCCCATTCGGTGTTGTCTGCTGTTTTGTCTTCGTTAGCCACGGTTGAATCTCCCGTTATGTTTTATTAATCCACGCCAGTGTTTCGTTCCACAATCTTGTTGCAACAGCGGTATCTTGCGCATCAGCACAGGCCGGTGTTTCTGTACAGTCCACATAATAGTGGCCGCCGCGAAGATTTTTTTCTGTGGCGCAGTACAGCGACGTTTGTGCGCCCATCGTGGGTGACAATAAAAAAAGCGCTTCGACAGGTGCTAGCAATTTCCGCAGCAGGCCGATCCAGAAGTGGCCTGCTAGTCCTTTATCCGCAATACGTGTGTAAACCGCGCCGGGATGCAGGCAGTAGGCCTGTAATCCTTCACTGGCGAAGTGTTGTTGCAGCGCGGTTGTGAAATGCACCAGCGCGAGTTTCGAGGTGCCGTAGGCACGCCAGGAGTTGTAGGGTTCGAGCGGCGCAAACAAGGCACTGTTGCGGCCTTTGCTGTGCAATTGTGAAACCACATTGACGATACGCGCATCGCCGGTTTGTTGTGCAGTTTTTTGCAGCAGTGGCAACAGTGCGTGCGTGAATTGTGCGGTGCCGAGGTAATTGGTGCGCCAGTGGATTTCGTAACCATCGGCGGTGAGTGTGGGTGTTTTCCATTCCGAGCGCAGGTCGAGGTGGATGCCGGCGTTGTTGATCAAAACATCCAGCCGCTCGCCGTGCTTGTTGCCATACCACGCAGCAAACGCATTGACGGATGCGGTGTTAGTAAGATCCAGTGGGAAGCCATCCACCACACCACCGCTGGCCTTGCGCAGCGCGTTGACCGTTGCCGACGGATCGCTGCGCGTGCTGATAAAAACATGCGCGCCCCAACTCGCCAGTATTTGTGCGGTGGCAAAGCCCAGTGAGCCTTCACTGGCACCGGTGACAATGATGTGCTTGCCGCGAAGATCCACCACTGTGGCGCGCTTTTTCATGAGGTTGTCCCGATTCACCTGTGGCGTGTGCAGCCTAGGTTACCCGTTTGTGATGACAGTAGAAATACGTGTGCCTTGTGGCTTGCAACTTTGACCGTGCCAATCGCCCGGTGGTAGCATCATGGCCATTCCTTACGCGCACATTCAAACAAGGACGACCTCATGCGCTTTGCCCACTTCCTACGCTATCTCATCGCCAGCATCGGTTTGTTATTTGCCCTGCATGCGCAGGCGTTTTCGGCGGGGGATGTTGATACGAGTCTGGTTTCTGGCGTTAGCCAGCCTAACAGCGACATGGTTGATGCAATTGCCGAACTGCCTGATGGCAAGATTCTTGTCTGTGGTAGCTTGACAAAATATAACGAGGTTCCAGTTTCCGGTGTTGTCAGAATAAACACAGATGGTTCACGCGACACAGCGTTTACTATGTACGGTGGGTTTAGTGGTAGCGTGATGAGTTTGTTTGTGCAACCTGATGGAAAGATTTTTATTGCAGGCAGCTTTGTAGGCTATGTAAATGTTGCGCGATTGAATGCTGACGGGTCTCGTGATACTACGTTCAACCCGGGTGCCGGTGCTAATGCCAATGTATTTACTTCTGCCATGCAAGCAGACGGAAAGATTTTAATAGGGGGGATGTTCACAACATACAATGGTGTGGCAGTAAATCGGATTGCTCGCCTGAATGTTGATGGTTCCCTTGATAGTGGTTTCAATGTCGGAAGTGGTGCGGACGGATTTGTCGAATCGATAGTAGTCCAGAATGATGGGAAAATCATTGTTGCAGGTTGGTTTGGCGTATTTAATGGAGTGGCAATGCATCGTATAGTCCGGCTGAATCCGGATGGATCATTTGATTCGGGCTTTAATATTGGCAGTGGTACAGGAGGGTCGCCAAATTTTATCCAGACTGTTGTTATTCAGCCAGATGGAAAAATCGTAATTGGCGGCCAGTTTACCTCCTTCAATGGTATGCCCAGAAATTATATTGCTCGCCTGAATGCGGATGGTTCACTTGATGCGAGTTTTGATTCGGGAGCTATAGCTGATCGCTACATTATTGCTATGGCTCTGCAAGCCGATGGCAAGATAATCAGGGCTGAAGATTCACCGCTGACGGCCAATCATCTGGTTCGCCTGAATCCTGATGGTTCGCTCGATGGCAGTTTTAATGGCGATATAAACAATGGCAGCATTGTCACGATGATCGTGCAGAAAAATGGTGAAGTCCTGGTTAGTGGAGGATTTTCTGCCTATAACAGCACAACTGCCATCAGCCTGGTGCGCATCCACACCGGCAACGCCGACAACGACGCCTACGAAGACGCCGCCGATGCATTCTCGGATGATCCGACGGAATGGCAAGACACCGATCACGATGGGATTGGCGACAACAGTGATCTGGATATCGATGGTGACGGCATCCCGAATTACATTGATGCTGATCCGCTCAACGCGGCGATTCACACAGAAAAAAACCTGTTGCTGAATGGTGCCTACAAGGGCTCCTCTATCAACGAACATACATTCCGGCAGTGATTTTTATTGCTGGATCCTGTTGATTGCCCAGCGCGCCACCTTGCGCACATCCGGATCAGGGTCTTCCAGTGCCTGTGTGAGATAGGGCAGTGCATCGTGGTGCGCGATTTCACCGAGCGCGGCGACGGCAGCTTTTCGCAAATTACTGGTTTCATCCACTGTGCATGTGCCGATAGCGGCAACGGCTTCGGTGGCGTGCAGTTTCCCGAGAGCCTCTACCGCTTTTTCGCGCACTTGCCAGCGTTCATCCTGTGTGGCGGCAATCAGGTTTGGTGTGGCTGCCGTCACAGCGGCACGACCGATGACGGTTGCGGCTTCTGTGCGCACTTGCCAATGCGTATCCGACAACGCGTGGATCAGTGTGTCGGCAATGGTGGCTGCCTCGGCAAACGGTAGCGCACTGATGGCAGCTTGCCGTACATCGGCGGCGCTGTCGTGCAATGCCAGCCGTTGCAAATCGGCCAGTGCTGCCGGATGGCGCAAATAGCCGAGCACGGCAATTGCTTCACGACGCACGGCGGTTTCCGCGTGTTGCAACAGCTGTTGTGCGTGAGGCAATGCGGCTTCCACGCGAAAATGTTTCAGTGCCGACAACACGCTGGCCAGCACAAACGAATCGGCACTGTTTTCCCGGTTGTGCAGCGCTGCGAGCAATGACGGTACTGCAGCAGCATCTTTCAGGTCGGCGAGTGCGCGCGCCGCCGCGTTGCGGACGTTGGCATCGGTGCTGGTGATGGCATCCAGCAGCGCACTGGCCATATCCGATGCTTCAAATTCATCAATCAACAAGGCGGCTTCACGTCGCACACTGTCGTCATCATCACGCAATGCGCGCAGTAGCAATGCCACCGCTTCCGGTTCCTGGCTGTCTACCAGTTGCCTTACGGCAATTCTCCTTACGGCGACGTCGTTCGAGTCCAGGCGCCTGGCAATGGCATCCAGTTCGAGATCAGCATAATCAGTCATGCAATGTCCTATCGCAAAAGGTACGGGATGGTGACGGTTACCGCTTGCGTCGGGCAATCGACAGCACAGGGCGTGCAATACCAGCACTCGTCGTAACGCATGTGTGCCTTGCCGGTTGTTTCGTCAATGCGCAAGACATCGAGCGGGCAGACGTCGATGCAGGTGTAGCAGCCTTTGTCGGCAATGCATTTTTCTGCATCGACAAACACGGGCGCCTGGCTCGGTTGTTCAATCAGTGGCATACGAAATTCCTGTAAAAATTACGGAGACGTGGCGTGGATACGCAGCTGTTGGTAGGCATGCTGTGCTCGTGTATCCAACGGAATTTGATAGGGTTCAATGGCTTGTTTGAAACAGATCATCTGCCCGTGCTCGTTTTGTGTCAGCCGCACATGGCAAAACCATTCGCTGTTATCGGTTTCCGGATAATCGACACGATAGTGGTACAAGCCCCAGCGGCTTTCCTTGCGATACAGCGAAGAAAATGCAGCCATGTCGGCGCAATCGAGAATGTGTTGCACTTCAATGGCACGCAACAATTCGTGTGCATCGCGCGCATACAGCAATGGCAAATCCGCACGGATTTCCTTCAGTCGTTGCTGGCCAATTTCCATCTTGCGCGTGACTTTCGGCGGTTGCAGGTAATCATTGACGATACGACGGATCTTGTACTCCATCTGGTTCGGTGGAATGCCGTCAGTGCGCGTGAGCGGTGCCAGTAATCGTTCTTTTTCAGCGGCGATATATCGCCAGTCAAGTTCCGGTGTGGCGCGTTCTGCTGCAAAGGCCGCAGCCTGTTCACCGCATATCTTGCCGTAGACAAACGCGCCCAGCATGTAATTGTGTGGCACGGAAGCCATGTCGCCTGCACCATACAAACCGGGCACCGTGGTTTCCCCGCGTTCATTGACGTAGACGCCGGATGCGCTGTGGCCACTGCAAAATCCTATTTCGGAAATGTGCATTTCGATCGGATTCTGGCGATAGTCGTTGCCGCGACCTGCATGAAATTCGCCACGGCTTGGTCGTTCATTGCTGTGTAATATGGTTTCGATGTCGCGTATGGTTTCTTCGGCAAGATGATCCAGTTTTAGAAATACCGGGCCGTTGCCACCTTCCAGTTCCCTGAAAAATTCCAGCATCATCTGCCCACTCCAGTAATCGCATTCGATGAAGCGCTGGTCTTTTGCATTGGCAGTAAATCCACCGAGCGGCCCGGTGACATAGGCGCAAGCGGGGCCGTTGTAATCCTTGAGTAAGGGATTGATCTGGAAACATTCAAGATTATTGAGATGTGCGCCGGCGTGATAGGCCATGGCGTGGCCGTCGCCGCAATTGGTAGGGTTTTCGTAAGTGCCGAACAGATAACCGGAAGCAGGCAAACCCAGCCGGCCAGCCGCGCCCGTACTCAGTACTACGGCTTTTGCGCGTATCACAATTATTTCTGCAGTGCGCGTGTTGACCGCAACGCATCCGCTGGCGCGGCCTGCAGCATCTTTCAGGATGCGGGTGGCGATGTAGCGGTTTTCAACGGTAACGCGTAAACGGCGCAAGCGTCGATATAGGATTTTTTTGACGTTGTGGCCTTCCGGCATGGGCAAGACGTAGGTGCCAAGGTGATGCACTTTTTTGACATCGTAATCACCGGTGCCGGTTTTCTGGAAATGCACACCCCAGTCATCGAGTTGGCGGATCATGCTGTAACTGCGTTCGGCGTAGGCGAGCACACCGCTCTGGTCGACGATACCGTCATTGGCGACGGTAATTTCGCGCACATAATCTTCTGGTGTGGCATGGCCGGGAATCACGGCATTGTTGAGGCCGTCCATACCCATGCTGATCGCACCGCTGCGTTTCACATTGGCCTTTTCCAGCAACATCACGCGCAGTGCCGGATTATTTTCCCTGGCAGTGATGGCCGCTAAAGGGCCTGCAGTACCACCACCGATGACCAGCACATCGACATCGATGACAGGAGAAGATTGTGCATCACTCATAATGATGGATACGACGATAGTGATGGGCGCGCATGCAGATACTCCGTCAGGACAGCGGTAATTATCCAGCCAGCTTACGCAGGAGCGTGTTGCAGAAGAACTGATGAAAACTGATTTGGTTAGCCGATATTTTTATATATGCCAGACGAATATACACAGCAGGAATTGTTATTTTTCATGCGCTAAGGCTGTGTCTACACTGCAACTGTCAAACAAACAGGTGAGGGCGGTCGCAATGAGCATTGGTGTGTTCCATTCTACTGCACAAGACAGCTTCAATCTGGCAGGTATCTGGCAGAAACACGGTGTTCCGGCTTTTGCCACCTTTGTGGCGGGCATTGTTGCGAACTCGGTGGCTGACCGGGTTGTGGCTAGCCGACCACAGGAGTTTATAGGCCCACCCAGGCCGGCACCCGAAGGGCAGTGGTTTCATTACCGTGTGCCTGTGTAGCCTGTAAAGCGTCCAGTTGGCGGCTGGCGTCTCATCAGCCGAATTACCTCGAGCCCATTGTTTATGGACGCGTTAGACCATGCAATGGCATTTTTGCAGCAAGGAGGCTGCGTTTTTTTAAAACTTTTCCTCCAGACAATTTTTTCAAACAATAAAAAGCACAACACGTAAGGGAATTTGTCATGCCAGACGCATCCAGTACGCCAACAACCATAGCCATCATCGGAGCCGGTTGTACCGGTGCCTTGCTTGCTATCAACCTGTTGAAGCTGCCGCAAAATCGCCACAAGAAAATATTGCTGATCGACAAGTTTGCGCGCATGGGTCGCGGACTGGCATATCGTACCTGGGATGATAACCACGTACTGAATGTCCCCGCAGGTAACATGAGCGCACTGCCGGATGATCCACAGCATTTTGTGAATTTTTGCCAGACGATTGATCCTGCGTTCAGCGCCGGTTCATTCGTGTCGCGCCGGTTGTACGGCGATTATCTCGAGCACACACTGGCAGCGGCAGCATTGCATGACACGGCGCGCTTGCAACGTATCGCCCATGAGGCGATTGCGGTCGTACCTGATGCAGGGAATGGTGCAGGTGTGCGCATTGCATTGGATGGTGCAGAAGCGGTGGTTGCCGATGCGGTGGTACTTGCACTCGGGCACTTGCCACCGCTGGATCGAATTCCTGCGTTACAGGCGTGTGCCGGTGCGTTTTATGTGAACAATCCGTGGGATGCCCGCGCCTATGATGACCTGCGTATGGATGACAGCGTGTTACTGGTTGGCACCGGCCACACCGCCGTCGATGTGCTGTTCACGCTTACTAACCTGACTGACCAGCGCAAGGTGTATCTGGTATCACGCCGTGGTCTGTTGTCACATCCCCATCGCCCGCAAACCCATGCACCCGCGCTGCGTGAATTTCCTGCCTATCTCGATACAGTGCCGGCCACAGCGCGGCATTATTTTCGCGCCGTGCGCGAACAGGTCCAGCGTGAGGCGGCGCGCGGTGTTGACTGGCGTGACATCATTGCGCCATTGCGCCCGCACACGCCCGCCATCTGGCAGCGTTTGCCAATTGCCGAGCGATCACGATTCCTGCGCCATGCCTGGACATACTGGGATATCCATCGCCATCGTCTGTCACCGTCGGCCTATGTGCGTTTGCAGGATATGATTGCGCGCGGACAGGTGGAAATTATTGCAGGGCGTATCCAGGAAGCCGTGCAGGTTGATGATGGTGTCAGTGTGGGCATTCGCGCGCGGCACAGCGAAAAAATATTACAACGACGTGTGAAGAAAATTATCAGTTGTACCGGCCCCAATTACGATATCGCCAGAACAGAACATCGCCTGTTCCGGCAATTGTTGCGCGATGGGCTGATCCGGCAGGATGCACTGAAAATCGGGTTGGATGTGAATGCAGATTACGCTGTGGTCAGTGCGAATGCAGAGCCATCCACAGCTATTTTTTACGTCGGGCCGATGTTGCGGGCGCAATACCTGGAAGCGATTGGTGTACCGGAGTTACGGGTGCACGCCAACCGGTTGGCGAGGCAATTATCAGGTGTGTAAATGACTGGATAAATATCATATGTCACTGAATGCATGTTTGCGTTCAGGACGAACATCATGAGATAAAACATCGGCGACAGGCAGTCGTGGTTTGCGCGTACCATTGCCTTCCGCTGACGGGCCGACGGCAACCAGCATCACCGGTACGTAGCGCGACGCAATCCGGAAAACCTGTGACAGTTTTTGTGCATCAAAACCGATCATGGGACATGAAGCCCAACCTTGTTCTGTCGCGGATAGCATCAGCGCCATCGCTGCCAGGCTGGCGGAGCGGATGGCTTCATCACGCGCCAGTGCCGGATCCGTGCTGTACAGTCGTGTGGCACTCAGCACCGCTTTTTCTGCTTTCTCCTTGTCGAAAATACCGGCAGCGACACTGGCGGCTGTGATGGTCGGTAATTTCCGGTAGGCCTCCAGATCGCCGAGCACCACAAATGTCACGGCGGCATCACTGATTTTTGCTTGCTGGTAAGCGATTTCCTGCAGCGTTTTCTTGGCCTCCGTATTGACCACGGTGAGGAAACGGGTCGCCTGCAAATTGTAGGCAGATGGCGCTTGCACGGCAGCTTCTACCAGTTGCCGGATCTGCGCGTCAGTCAACTCACTGTTATTGTCAAAGTGCAGTGCTGACGTGCGGTGCTGCAATGCATGCGACACGTTCATGCTGTATTTTCCTGTTACAGTTTCGCGATTGAAACTTCAGTGGATTTGACAAAAGCTATGACGTCGTCACCCGGTTTCAGGTCGAGTTCACGCACCGAGCGGCTGGTGATGACCGAGGTGACGATGCCAAACGGTGTGGCGACATCCACTTCTGTCAGCACGTCACCGGTAATGATTTCCTGGATCTTGCCGCGAAACTGGTTGCGGACATTGATGGACTGGATGGTCATGTTTCTCTCCTGTTTTTTAAAGAATAGTTTTTGCGAAAAATTACCACGCCCATTTCAACTGGGTGATATTTTTCGGGGTGGGGATTTCTGGAATATTTTCTTGTGATGGTGTTTTCAGTACGCGCTGCAACACGGTGGCCTCAAGTTGGGCAAATGCTGCGGTGCCGCGCTGGCGTGGACGCGGTAATTGCACAGGCAGGTCTAGACCAATCTTGCCGTCTTCAATGAGTAAAATACGATCGGCGAGGGCAATGGCTTCCGGTACATCGTGTGTCACCAGAATGGCGGTGAAACCGTTCTCGCGCCACAAATCCTCGATGAGTTGTTGCATTTCGATTCGCGTCAAGGCATCGAGCGCACCGAGCGGTTCATCCAGCAATAACAGATCGGGGTGATGCACCAGTGCGCGTGCCAGTGCCACCCGCTGCCGTTGCCCGCCGGACAACGTGGCAGGCCATACATCCGCCTTGTCCAGCAAACCGACGTGTTGCAACACCTGTTTCGCGGTGTCCCGCCATTGCCCCCTGAGGCCGAGCCCGATATTTTCCAGTACTGTTTTCCATGGCAACAGCCGTGCGTCCTGGAACATGAAGCGCGTGTCACCGCTGCTGCCACTGTTGGCAACATGATGTGTGATCTCACCACTGCTCGCTTGTTCCAGTGCGGCTGTCAGACGCAGCAGTGTGCTTTTGCCACAGCCACTGCGACCAACAATCGCCACGAATTCACCGGCAGCAATATCCAGGTCCAGGTTCTGTAAAACCGGATTGCTACCAAACTGTTTGCTGATATTGCGGTAATGCAAGGCGGTGCCAGTGACGGCATTATTTTCCTGCTCACTGTTTTCGCCGGTTTTGAAATTCACAACATTGCTACCCATGTTTTATGTTGCCCCTGTTCTGGTTGATGTTCTTGCTGTTATTGCGGCTGGTAAGCCGGATTCCAGCGCAACCACCAGCGTTCCAGCAATCGCGCTGCAAAATCTGCCAGTTTTCCCAGCGCGGCGTACAGGAGAATGCCGAGCACTACGATGTCGGTTTGCAGGAATTCGCGCGCGTTCATGGTCATGTAACCGATGCCGGATGAACTCGATACATGTTCAGCAACAATCAACAACACCCACATGAAACCGAGGCCAAAACGCACGCCGACCAGGATAGATGGCATGGCACCGGGCAGGATGACATCGCGGTACAACGGCCATCCTTTCAGGCCGTAACTGCGCGCCATTTCCAGCAAGCCGGGATCGACCGAGCGTATGCCGTGGAAGGTGTTGATGTAGAGCGGAAAAAATACGCCGAAGGAAACCAGAAAAAGTTTTGCAGCCTCATCAATACCGAACCAGAGAATGACCAACGGGATTGTCGCCAGCGGCGGGATATTGCGGATCATCTGCAATGTGGTATCCAGCAGTGTTTCTGCCTTGCGTGAAATCCCGTTGAGCAGGCCGAGTAACAGGCCTGCGCCTCCACCGACGACAAAGCCGCTGGCAGCGCGCAGGAAGCTGATCTTGATGTGGTAGAAAATTTCGCCACTCAGGGTCATTTTCCACGCCGCCAGCAATACGGCCGACGGCGCGGGCATGACGCGGCTCGAGAGCCAGCCGGTCTGTGCGGCCAGTTGCCAGATTGCGAGAATCGCAATCGGTACCAGCCATGGCGCCACTATTTTCCTGAATGGTTGTATGGATGTGATGGATGACATGGTGTGCTTTCCAGTTTCCGGGATTTCTCAATGGCATTGATAAAAACGATCAGCTGGCAGATACGCGTTTCTCAACGGTTTCTGTGCTGGTTTTCGGTACATGGTGGTTGCCGACAATTTCACCGAAAGGCCCGGTCAATCCCGATCCTTGCAGCTGTCGCGTTTGCTCTATCGGCAACAACGGGAATAACAGTTCGGCAACCCGATAGGCTTCTTCCAGATGCGGATAGCCGGAAAACACAAACGTTTCGATACCGATGTCAGTGTATTCACGCATGCGCGCTGCCACTTGTTCCGGGCTGCCCACCAACGCGGTACCGGCACCGCCGCGTACCAGCCCCACACCGGCCCACAAATTCGGGTAGATTTCGAGATTCTCGCGTTTGCCATTATGCAATTGCGCCATGCGGCGCTGGCCTTCTGAATCCATGCGCGCGTAAGCACTTTGTGCAGCAGCGATAGTGTCATCATCGACGTATTTGATCAGATCATTCGCGGCTTGCCAGGCTTCTGCCTCTGTTTCGCGCACGATCACATGCAGCCGGATACCGAAGCGGATTTTCCTGCCGGTTTTTTCAGCACGCGCACGGATATCGGCAATTTTTTCTGCCACTTGTGCCGGTGGTTCGCCCCAGGTCAGGTAGACATCGACGTGGTCAGCAGCCAGTTTGTGTGCCGCTTCTGACGAACCGCCGAAATAGAGTGGGGGATGCGGTGATTGCACCGGTGGATACAATATTTTCGCACCCTTGACGTGGATATGTTTGCCTTCGAAGTCGACACTGTCACCGGCGAGTACCTTGCGCCAGATATGCAGGAATTCATCGGCCGCTTCGTAGCGCTCGTCATGTTTCAACCAGGAACCGTCGCTTTCCAGTTCAACCGGGTCGCCACCGGTCACGACGTTGACGAGCAAGCGGCCGCTTGACAAGCGATCAAACGTGCTGGCCATGCGCGCAGCGACCGTTGGCGACATGATGCCGGGGCGTACAGCAACCAGAAATTTGAGACGCTGTGTGGCGCCGATCAGACTGGAGGCTGCCACCCACGGGTCTTCGCAAGAGCGGCCCACAGGTATCAATGCGCCGCTGTAACCGAGGCGGTCAGCCGCCTGCGCGATCTGTGTCAGGTAGGCGTGATCCACCGTGCGGCCACCGTGACTGGTGCCGAGGTAACGGCTGTCGCCGTGGGTGGGAAAAAACCAGAAAACTTCCATTGTGTTGTCCTCACTAAAATTTTTTACGCAATCAATAAAACGTTTAACAGGCAAACGGCATCTTCCTTGCGGAGAGATGCCGTTTGTGATCACTGCCGGTGAATTATTTTGCAGGCTTCCACAACACATCGCTGATTTTGATTTCTTTCGGAATCAGTTTCAGGCTGAAAAATGTATCAGCAATATTTTGTTGTTGTGCGGCAATGTCGGCACCAATCGGCTGCACACCAAAACCGGCACGGCGCAGGGCTTTTTCTACAGTGGGCACGGGCAAGCCGACATTCGGTGCGAGTATCCCGGCAATTTCTGTCGGGTTGCTGGCAGTCAACTGGTCAATCTTGCCTACTTCTTCCACGAGTGCGTTGATGATGTTGGCGTGGTCTGCAGCGTATTTCCTGCTTGCCAGATAGAACTGCGTGTTGGCAACAATGCCTTCGCCATCAGCCAGTTTGCGTGCACCAATCTGGTCTTCTGCTGCGGCGTAGAACGGATCCCACACTACCCAGGCATCGAGGCTGCCTTTTTCAAACGCCGCGCGCCCGTCAGCCGGTGGCAGGAAAGCCACTTCGATATCGGTATATTTCAAACCGGCTTTTTCCAGCGCCTTGATCAGCAAATAATGCACGTTGGAGCCTTTGTTCAGGCCCACACGTTTGCCTTTCAGGTCTGCCACGGTCTTGAGCGGTGAATCTTTCGGCACCAGTATTGCCTCGCCTTTTGGCGCTGGTGGTTCATTGGCGACGTAGACAAGATCTGCACCTGCGGCTTGCGCAATGATCGGAGGCGCTTCACCTGTTACGCCGAAGTCGATGCTGCCGACGTTCAGACCTTCCAGCAATTGCGGCCCGGCAGGAAATTCCGTCCATTGCACTTTGACGCCGAGCGGCTCGAGACGTTTTTCCAGCGTGCCTTTTGATTTCAGGATGACCAGCGTGCCGTACTTCTGGAAGCCGACGCGCAGCACCTGGTCGGATCTGGCTTCTTCACCCTGCACCTTGGTGACGGGTATCGTCGCGACAATCAGGACGGCTGCAGCGGGTGCCAGGGTTTTCCTGACATTCCTGCGCAGTGTATCGAGAACAGATCGCCAGCCCGAGTGTGAAGTTGACGTTGATGGCGATTGCTGTAAATCCCCGTGGCTATCCCGGATAACAACATCGTCGGATGAAACTTGTTCGGAATCAGGTTTATTCGTGGTAGTGGACATGCGTCATTCCTCTGTGTAGTTGGTGGTGATGATTGGTGAAAAGCTTGATGACGGGGCGGACTATAGGAATCGCGTCGCGCAAAGAAAAATAAGTGTTTCTGCTTTACTTATTTGGCAGCAGCTGATTTGGATAGCTGTTTTTCTTGTATTGCTGCCTGGAGGGCGTCTATTTCACTAATCCTGCAATAGATAGCAGTTTTTCTTGGTTTTAATTCATAAAGCCGCCCGTATCCTGTGCATACAGTAAAGACGGTAGACGGAGACCAGTCACCATGAGTAATCCAGCCTTGCAAGAACCGTTGTCCTTGAAAGAAAAACCGGCCTTTGCCGGTACAGTATCGCCACAGGATGCGTGGCGTGCATTTTCAGATGGCAATGCCGTAATCGTTGATGTGCGCACTGCTGAAGAGCGCAAGTTTGTCGGTCATGTTCCCGGTACCTTGCATGTGCCGTGGATGGTCGGTGCAGCGCTCACGCGCAACCCGCGTTTTGTGCGCGAGCTGGAGTTGAAGGTGAAGAAAACTGACACCGTACTGTTGCTGTGCCGCAGTGGTAAACGTTCGGCGCAAGCGGCAGAAGCGGCGACGCGAGCCGGTTTCGTTCACGTGTTCAATATCAGCGAAGGTTTTGAAGGCGATCTGGATGATGGCTTGCAGCGCGGCGCCAGCAACGGCTGGCGTCACCACAATTTGCCGTGGCAGCAGGATTGAAAGCTGCTCGTGCGGCTCCTCGGTAGATACTCTCGTTTCGTTACGCGTTTCGTTGGGAGAAAACAGATATGACACACTGGTTCACTGACAATGCGGCCTCGATTGGCCATACACCACTGATACGCCTCAATCGCCTCATCGACGGCGCGCCCGCCACGGTGCTGGCAAAAATTGAAGGCCGCAATCCTGCGTATTCCGTCAAATGCCGTATCGGTGCTGCGCTGGTTGCTGATGCCGAGCAACGCGGTTTGCTGGGGCCGGGCAAGGAACTGGTTGAGCCGACCAGCGGCAATACCGGTATTGCCCTCGCATTCGTGGCGGCGGCGAAGGGGATTCCGCTGACATTGACCATGCCGGAAACCATGAGCATCGAGCGACGCAAATTGTTGCTGGCCTACGGTGCGAAACTGGTACTGACCGAAGGTGCCAAGGGCATGGCGGGGGCGATTGCGAAGGCAGAGGAGATTGTGGCTTCCGATCCCGCTCGCTATGTGTTGTTGCAGCAATTCAAGAATCCCGCCAATCCGGCTATCCATGAAACGACCACAGGCCCGGAAATCTGGAACGATACGGACGGGCAGGTTGATATTCTTGTTTCCGGTGTTGGCACGGGTGGCACCATCACCGGTGTGTCGCGCTTTATCAAGCAGACGAAAGGCAAAGCGATACAGTCGGTGGCGGTTGAGCCGGCGGCCAGTCCGATCCTGACACAGAAACGTGCCGGTTTGCCGCTGCAACCGGCACCGCACAAGATCCAGGGTATCGGTGCCGGTTTTGTGCCGGATGTGCTGGATCTCGCGCTGGTCGACAGCATTGAAACCACCAGCAACGAAGAAGCGGTGGACTACGCGAGGCGGCTGGCGCGCGAAGAGGGCATCCTGTCCGGCATCTCCAGTGGCGCGGCGGCTGCAGTGGCGGTGCGTCTGGCAAAAAAACCGGAAAACGCCGGTAAAACCATTGTGGTGATCTTGCCGGATTCCGGTGAGCGTTACCTCAGCTCCATTCTGTTTGAAGGTGTGTTCGACGCCACGGGGTTACCTGCATGACACTCGTATCGGTTTCCGCCACAGCAGGCCAACCCGACAGCGTATTCGCCGTGAATCCGTTGGCACCAGACAGCGCAGCACTGGATATCAGCAGCATCGTGCGCGGCCTGCGCAGTGTGCGCGACCAGTGGCGACACGACCACCAGCGTGTGCGCGAAGCCGGTGGCCGCGAATTTCCGTCGCGCGCTGCCTTGCGCGATATCGTGGAGCGACTCAGTGGTGCGCTGTTCCCGATGCGGTTGGGGCCGGAAGACTTGCAGCAGGAAAGCGAGGATTTTTACGTCGGTCATACACTGGATATTGCCTTGCGCAATTTGCGCGAACAGATATTGCTCGAGTTGCGCTACGTCAATCGCCATAACGACAGCGAACAGGCATTCGAAGCTAACGCGCTGTTTGAAAAACAGGCGAACCTCTTGCTGCATACGTTTGCGGGCAGCTTGCCAGCGATTCGTGCACTGCTTGATACCGATGTCGAGGCGGCGTACCACGGCGACCCGGCGGCACGCAGTGTGGATGAAGTGGTGCTGTGCTATCCCGGCCTGACGGCGGTTATCCACCATCGCCTTGCGCACAAATTGTACCGGCTCGGGTTGCCCTTGCTGGCGCGCATCGTGTCGGAACTGGCGCACTCGGCAACGGGCATCGACATTCATCCCGGCGCGCAAATTGGCCACAGTTTTTTTATCGATCACGGCACGGGTGTGGTGATTGGTGAAACCGCCGTGATCGGCAACCGTGTGCGCCTCTATCAGGCGGTGACACTTGGTGCGAAACGTTTTTCTGTCGATGAAAATGGCAGCCTGGAAAAAGGCCAGCCGCGCCATCCCATTCTCGAGGATGGCGTGGTGATTTATGCCGGTGCAACCGTGCTTGGGCGCATCACCATTGGTGCCGGTTCTTCCATTGGTGGCAATGTCTGGCTCACTCGCAGCGTGCCGCCTGGCAGTCATGTGACACAGGGCAATCTGGTGACACAGGCGCAGCAAGAACAGCAATCCTGAAACCTGTTACGAAAAAAATATTCAATCCACCCAACCATCAAGACCGAGGAGTCATGATTTATGTCCGATGAAGCCACCATCCAGCTTACCGTTGGCGACAACGCCGCACGGCAGTTGGCCAATACCACCAAAACGGTTCCGCAATTGTCGACGATTTCACCGCGCTGGCTGGTGCATCTGTTGCAATGGCAACCGGTCGAAGCCGGTATCTATCGCCTGAACCGCGTCAAGAACCCGAAGCAGGTGACAGTCGCTTGTGCAAAGCGTGATGAATCCGAATTGCCACAAACGTTTGTCGATTACGAAGAGCACCCGCGCGAATATTTTCTCAATGCCGTCACCACGGTGCTTGATGTACACACGCGCGTTTCCGATCTTTACAGCAACCCGCATGACCAGATCAAGGAACAGTTGCGCCTGACAATTGAAACGATCAAGGAACGCCAGGAAAGTGAGCTGATCAACAACCAGGATTACGGCTTGCTCGCCAATGTGGCTGACAGCCAGCGCATCATCACGTTGACTGGCGCACCGACACCGGATGATCTCGATGACCTGATCACCAAAGTGTGGAAAGAGCCCGGATTTTTTCTGGCGCATCCGTTGGCGATTGCGGCGTTTGGCCGTGAATGCACACGCCGTGGTGTACCGCCGCCGACCGTCAGCTTGTTTGGTTCACAATTTTTAACGTGGCGCGGCATTCCCCTGATTCCGTCTGACAAGATTCCTGTAGAAGACGGCAAAACCAAGATCCTGTTATTGCGTGTGGGTGACAAGCGCCAGGGTATCGTCGGTCTGTACCAGCCGGGTTTGCCGGGCGAGCAAAGCCCCGGATTGTCCGTGCGTTTCATGGGCATCAGCCGCAATGCGATTGCCTCGTATCTCATCTCGCTGTACTGCTCATTGGCAGTACTGACAGAAGATGCCCTCGCTGTGCTCGAAGAAGTGGAGGTCGGCAAGTACCATGACTACCCAGACACCTACAAGTGATGGATTTTTTGTGAATGATGGTTTTCCAGCCGATGCACTTGTGAACCAGGCGGTTACAGCGCTCGCCGCGCATGTGCCTGCCGGTTTGCCGGATGAATCGACGCTGGCAAGACTGGCAAACGCGATGTTTTCTGCCATCCCCGGTGTGCTGGAACAGGCGGGTATTGTGAACGCGGCGCAGGTCAAACCCGCCGCGTTGGATGTGCCGCAACAATTGCCTGCCAGCGACATCCGCCTGGATGCGATTGACCATGGCAGTGCATTGCCTGTGTCGCCGCCACAATGGCCGACCAGCAGTCCGGAAAACCGTGTGTTGCCACACAGTTTCGGTTTGCCGGGGCAGGCGAGTTTGCAGCAGATACTGGGTGAACTGGCGAGCGACAATAAACCGGCTTTTGCACCGGTTGTTGCCAATCAGTCATCAACTGCAATGCCGGCGTCACCGGCATTTTATTTTCTGGATGTGCCGCAAGAAGGTTTTGCAGTGCCGGAACAGCAAAAGCTGGATGGGCAGTTACCATCGGCGTCTGCGGCGGCGCGTCCGCCGTTTGATGTCAATGCCATCCGCAAGGATTTCCCGATACTCGCAGAGCGTGTTAACGGTCGTCCGCTGGTGTGGTTTGATAACGCAGCGACCACGCAAAAACCGCAAGCGGTGATTGATCGCCTCGCGCATTTTTACCAGCACGAAAATTCCAACATCCACCGCGCCGCGCATGAACTGGCAGCACGTGCAACCGATGCCTACGAACATGCCCGCCGCACGGTGGCGCGTTTTCTCGGTGCGGCGTCGGCAGATGAAATTATTTTCGTGCGCGGTGCGACAGAAGCGATCAATCTGGTGGCGCAGAGTTGGGGCAGGCAGAACATCAACGCCGGTGACGAAATCATCGTGTCGCTGTTGGAACATCACGCCAATATCGTGCCGTGGCAACAACTGGCAAAGGAAAAAGGTGCGGTGTTGCGGGTGATTCCGGTGGATAACAACGGCCAGATCTTGCTGGAAGATTACCAGCGCTTGCTGAATGACCGCACGAAACTGGTATCGATCACGCAAGTGTCGAATGCACTGGGTACAGTCACGCCAGTGAAAGAGATTGTGGATCTGGCGCATCGTGCCGGTGCCACGGTGCTGGTGGACGGTGCGCAAGCCATTTCGCACATGCGTGTGAATGTGCAGGCGCTCGATGCGGATTTTTACGTGTTCAGCGGCCACAAGGTATTCGGCCCGACTGGCATCGGTGCGGTGTACGGCAAGAAAACCATCCTGGAAACGATGCCGCCCTGGCAGGGTGGTGGCAACATGATTGCAGATGTGACGTTTGAGAAAACGGTGTACCAGGGCGTGCCGGCGCGTTTTGAGGCGGGCACTGGCAATATTGCCGATGCGGCGGGGCTTGCGACTGCGCTGGAATATGTCGAACGTATCGGTATCGAAAATATCGCGCGTTACGAGCACGACCTGCTGGAATACGCCACCCGACGCATTCTTGCGGTGCCGGGTATCCAGCTGGTGGGCACTGCAGCCAACAAGGCGAGTGTATTGTCGTTTGTACTTGCCGGTTACAAGCCGGAAGAAGTCGGTGCTGCACTCAACCAGGAAGGGATTGCGGTACGTTCCGGCCATCATTGTGCGCAGCCGATCCTGCGCCGGTTTGGCCACGAGGCAACGGTGCGGCCGTCACTGGCGTTTTACAACACCTGTGAGGAAGTTGACCTGATGATCTCGGTATTGCAACGGCTTGCCAGCAGCCGTCACTGAAGACGCAATCTGTGTTGCCACATGTGTAGCGGGCCAGACGTCCTGTTTGCGCCCGCTGCGCAATTCCCGCATAAGCTAAGCAGTTAAAGTTATTTTTCCTGCATCAGCACTATCACTACACTGCAACTTCGCAATCGCGATGGGATGCAGTGTGTCATGTGCCAGTTATTCGGGATGAACAGTCGCCAACCGGCTTCCGTGCAATTTTCACTGGAAGGTTTCATGCGTCGCGGTGGTGACACCGATCATCACAGCGACGGGTGGGGCATTGCATTTGTTGAAGAGCAGGCATGCAGAATCATCACCGATGCCTTGCCTTCTGTGGTGTCACCCCTGGCAGAAAAGTTACGGCGCGAAGTCATCAAGTCGCGCAATGTTATCGCGCATGTGCGTAAGGCCACGCACGGCCCTGTTACACAATCCAATTGCCATCCGTTCCAGCGCCAGTTGTGGGGACGTAACTGGGTATTTGCACACAATGGCAGGCTGGACAATTTCCAGCCGCTATTGTCCGGGGGGTTTCTTCCTGCCGGTGACACAGACAGTGAACAGGCGTTCTGCCTGATTCTGCAGGAATTGCGCGAGTATTTCGGTGCGCAGGCACCGTCACTGCCCGCCCTGCATGAAAAATTGCTGGCGTTGGCAACAGGGATTGCGCAATACGGGCCATTCAATTTCCTGTTGTCGGAAGGCAAGCACCTGTTTGCGTACTGCAGTACAGAATTGTCTGTGTTGCAGCGGCAGGCGCCTTTTGGCCGTGCCCAACTGGTGGATTGCGCGGCGTCTATCGATTTTGCCATACACAATCATGTCGAGGACCGCATGGCTCTGGTGGCGACTCGTCCTCTCACCCACAATGAAAACTGGCAGTCATTTTTTGAAGGCGAGTTGAAGTTGTTTGTCGATGGCA
>DAOMGE010000005.1:0-89773 GCA_035430165.1 Pseudomonadales bacterium
GCGATTCGTGAATCGCCCCTACTGCATCGATGCCGATTCGCGAATCGAGCTGCCTTTGTAGGCACCATCCAGCGGCCAGACACTGCTTGCTGCTGTAGTGCTGAACACCGTGGCTGCTGAATTGTAATTGCCGTCACCCTCCTGGTTGTAATTTACCGTACAGATGGTGGTGCCGCTGGTCATCGTTATTGTGTTGCCACTGGCAGAACAGCCGCCGCTTGCGGTGATTGCAACGACAAAACCAGAACTTGCTGTAGCGGCCACGCTGAATTTGCTGCCCAGCACGGCACTGGCTGGAGCAGGCTGTGTCACGGTGATGCTCTGCGACGCCTTGGTTGCCGAGGTGGTACTGCTGGCAGTGACCGGATTGAAGCTGGCATTCCCTGCTTGTGAAAAATTGATCGTGCAACTGTTTGTCCCACTTGTCATCGTCACGACATTTTCAGCAACAGAACAACCACCGCTCACACCAATACTCACCGGCAAACCCGAACTCGCTGTCGCCGCCACGTTGAAACTGCTGCCGTAGACAGCACTACCTGGCGGCCATTGCGTGATGGTGATGGTTTGCGGGATTTGTGGATCGAGTGTCAGTCCATTACACGTTGGCGCATTTGCTGCGCAGCCGTAAGGATTGGATGCATTCCAGCTGTCAGGCAGCCCGTCGTTATCTCCATCAATAGATGCGGCGGCGTTTAGCGGAAACTTGTCATTCACATCCAGCACGCCGTCGTTATCATCATCGGTGTCTTCAATTAACGATGACGAAGCTCTCAACACAACATCATCAACTCGAAGAGTTATAGCACTCCCCATAGTCTGGCACCTGCCTCTCCACTCCACCAGATGAGAACCGGCAGTCAAATTTACTGTGACCTGCTCCCATACCCCCCCCCGCCGACTTGAAACAAGCCCCTGACAGCATTTGAGTCCACCCATAAATCGCCAGTAGCACAATTATTCAGGCGCTTATCCAGAAAACTAAGTTCTGCACCACTGCTTGGCACATTGAAAACCCTGCTAAAACTCCCTGTGCCCACAGCTATACTCATTGTGTATGCCACAGAGCCGCCAGATACGCTGCATGCACTTGTGGCAGACCAACCAGACTGGAACGCCGTGCCATTAAACGCATCGGAAAAAATAATCGGCAGTTTGGTTTTATCAATGCTGTCCGGTTTGCCATCCCCATCGGTATCCGTGGTTGCTTCTGGATTGGTCGGAAACGCATCAATGCTGTCATCAACACCATCACCATCGGTGTCGACAGCCCAGGCATGCAAAGGCAATGTTGCGCTGAGGAACAGCAAACAACAGGCGAACAATCGGCGGAAAGAAATGGCTGCAGAGGGATAAGTAGCGAACCGGCACATGGCAGTATCCCTTCGTTTTCTTTATGCGATGAGGGTAACACTCACCCCTCCCCCGCAACAAGTTAGGGGCGATTCATGAATCGCCCCTACCGGAACTGTCGGCGAGTTTCCTGACGGCTGCGCTCGCTTTTGCGCAGCAGCACGTAAAGAGCGCCGTTGCCGCCGTGTTGCGGTTGCGCGCTGACGAAGGCTTGCACGGTTTCCAGTTCAGCCAGCCAATGGGCAGTGTAATTCTTGAGTTTGGCTTGCACCTCGGCGCGTTCGCCCTTGCCATGCAGGATCAGCACGGTGCGCAGATCGTTGGCGTAGCATTCCTGGATAAAACCGAAGACCTCGCGCCGTGCTTCATCTACAAACAGACGATGCAGATCCAGCCGCGATTCAATCGCGTAACCGCCCTGCTTCAACTTGCGAAATACACCGTGCTGCACGCCGTGGCGACGAAACTCGATGGGGTCATGCGGGCCGTAACGCATCTCCACCTCGGACGCCAGCGGATTGAGGTCGCGCCCCTCTTCTTGCACTGCCGCCGCACGGCGACGCAATTGGCCGGGCGTGGTTTCAGACGGCTTTGGCACATCCACCCGTTTGGGTACCGGCAACGGCACTGCATCGGCTACTGCCGAGAGAAACAGGGCTTGTTCGTGCTGGTCGGGATCGCGAATGCTCATGGCTGAATAGTAGCTGTGATCGGCTGACAGGTGAATGAGGAAATCCGGCTTTGCCGACGGGGAGATCGATCGATATGATGCAAGCCACCAGACACATCACGCCAACCGGCATCTACCCGAGAACGAACCCTTATGAGCAATGAACGTTTTGAGACAGAAAAAGTCAGCCTCGATTATTTCGTCACCGCCAAATATGTGTTCCGTTCTGAAATTACTGTGCGCTGCACACCGCAACAACTGTTCGCCAGTTTTGAAGACCCTGATTCATGGCCAGCGTGGGCAATGCCGATTACCCATGTGGAATGGACATCACCGAAACCGTTTGGCGTGGGCACCACGCGCAGCGTATCCATGCTCGGTAACCTGATCGGTCACGAAGAATTTCTGGCATGGGAGCCGTACACCCACATGGCGTTCCGTTTTAACCAGGTCAACCAGAAAAATGCGATCGGCGCCTTTGCCGAAGATTATTTTGTGACGGATCTGGGTAACGGCACAATAAAACTGGTGTGGACTGTCGCGATGGAACCGATTGGCCCCGGCGCCATTTTCATGAAAATTTCCAGGCCTCTGGTAGGCTGGGGCCTGCAATGGACATTGAACGGCCTGAAAAAATTCATGGAAAATGAAGGCCAGAAGTATCCGAAGGCCTGAGCAATGGAATGGGCACCCCATGTCACTGTTGCCACTGTCGTTGAACGCGATGGCAAGTTTTTACTCGTGCATGAATTCGATCAATTCCGCCAGCAAATGGTTTACAACCAGCCTGCAGGACATTGGGATGAAGGCGAAACCCTGGTCGATGGTGCTGTCCGCGAAACACGTGAAGAAACAGCATGGCGTGTGGAGCTGACACACTGGCTCGGGCTATACAGCTATCTCGCACCCAGCAATGGTTTTATGTATTTACGCGTGGCGTTTGTCGGCAAACCGCTTGAATACCTCAACACACCACTCGATGACGGCATCACCGAAGCGGTGTGGCTGGATTACGACACCATTGTTACCAAAGAGGCTGCCGGTGAATTGCGCAGCCCGCTAGTGCGAAAAGTGATTGACGATTATCGCAGCGGGCGACGCTTGCCGCTGGACACGCTGTACGAACATCCCACACAAAAATAAAAGCTCAGGATTTCAGTTGCACGGTAAAACAACTGCCGTGTGGCTGGCGATTCGACAAGGCAATTTTCCATGCCTGATGCGCGCAAATTCGCTTGACCAGTGACAGGCCCAGACCCAGGCCTTCACCGCGCGCGCCAGTGCCACGCACAAAGGGGCGGAATATTGCTTCCTGTTCGGTTTCTTCAATACCACGACCAGAATCTTCAACCCGGAACACGCCATCGCCTATGACCAGCCGCACAAAACCGTTATCCGTGTAATGCACGGCGTTACGCAATAGGTTTGCCAACACAGAGCGCAATAGCGGTGCATTAAACACATCGTCAGACCCGGCCTCCTGCACCAGCTCCATCTGCAAACCCTTGGCTTCAGCGATACCGGTCCAACGCTGTACCTGCTCCTCTGCCAATGCGGCCAGCGTGCGTTTTTCAGTGGTGGTTTCCTGTGTGAGATTGTCACGAGCCAACAACAGGAACGTATGCACCAGCTCTCGCATCTCATCGCAAGCACGCTGGATGCGCTGAAGCTGCTCATGTTGCTTACCGGACAGCGTATTCGACGCCATGAGCAACTCGGAAGACATCGCAATCACTGTCAACGGCGTACGCAATTCATGACTGACATCACTGGTAAAAAAACGTTCGCGCTCCAGAGCATTGCGCAATTTATCGAGCGTGCTATCAAACGCAGCTGCCAACTGCCCCACTTCATCTTCTGCATAACCCGGCGCCAGTGGCTGGGCCAGCAATAAACCCTGGTCCTGATGGCTGACCTGGTTTGCCAGTCTGCGCACCGGTTCCATGATCCTGCGAGCGAGCAAATAGCCCATGATCCATGCCGTCGCCACGCTGAAAATAAAACCGACCAGCACAATAAAAAACAGGACACGTTCGCGCTTCTCCAGATCCGTCTGGTTTCTGACGATCATGAATTGCTCGGAATCCTGACGATAAACCAGTGCCTTGTAGATTTGTCCTTCACGCGTGAATTCATTGACGCCGCTTTTCAGATCATCAATCCATTGCGGTGGTGCATGCAAGTCATCCGAGGGGTTGGCCTTGTCGCTGTAGTAAAAACTGGAATCGGGTTGTAACTGGATATCACGGCCAGCATTGAAATCAGCAATTGCAATCGCCAGATCCGCGTGCAGGTTATCGGCAATCAGTTGCTTTTCCACATAGCGTACCGCAAGGATAATCCCTGCAGAAAACAACGAACTGACCACCACCACCATCAACACAAACGCAATAATGATACGCCGTGACAGGGGTTTGAATTTCATGTGGTATCTATTATCCATGCGGGGACGATTCAAGTGCCGTCAGACAAACGAAAACCGATGCCATGCACCGTTTGCAACAAATGTTTTTCAAACGGTTTGTCTATCGCTTGCCGCAACTGGTGGATGTGGCTGCGCAAGCTGTCGCTATCCGGACAATCGTCACCCCACACCGTTTCCTCCAATGCTTCCCGTCGTACCACGGATGGACTTTTCCGCATCAGGACTTCGAGCAATTTCAGGCCGATGGGATTCAGCTTGAGCAATTTATCTTGCCGGGTAACCGCAAGTGTATCGAGGTCAAAAGACAAATCGGCAACACGCAACAGGCGACTGGCACCCTGGGTACGACGCAGTACCGCTTCGATGCGGGCAACCAGCTCGGACAATTCAAATGGCTTGATGAGATAGTCATCCGCGCCCGACGAAAACCCCTTCAGGCGATCATCCAGGGTATCGCGTGCCGTCAGCATGATGACCGGCAAGCTGTGTTGTCCCTCACGCAGGCGCTGGCACAGCGTGTAACCATCAAGACCCGGCAACATCACATCCAGGATCGCCAGGTTGTAATACTGTGTTGCTGCAAGATGCAATCCACTCAAGCCATCTTGCGCGCAATCGACACTGTAACCTTTCAGCTCCAGGAATTCGGTCAGGTTGGCGAGAATATCGCGATTGTCTTCCACTATCAGGATACGCATGAAGCAATACCGCCTTTACATAACATCAATCGGGTAGTGGCAGCAGCTTATCACCACACCCAGGGTTCACGTTCCAGCCGGATGCCGAAATGCTGCTCCACATCAACACGGATTGCATCAGCCAACGCCAGGATGTCTGCACCGCTGGCACCGTGTCGATTTACCAGTACCAGTGCCTGTTTGTCATGCACACAGGCAGCACCCATGCAGCGTCCTTTCCAGCCCAGATAATCTATCAGCCACGCCGCCGCAATCTTTACCTGGCCCTCTTCACCTGCGTAATGTGCCATATCGGGGTAAAGGCCATGCAAAACCGAGAATTTTTCAGCAGAAATTTGCGGGTTTTTGAAAAAACTTCCAGCATTCGGTAATACATGCGGATCCGGCAAACGTGTACGCCGTACTGCACAAACAGCTTCTTTCACCAACTGCGGGCTTAATTCATCACTTGCATGTGCGTCAAAATATTCACGTAATGCAGCATAGCCTGCGTTGACTTGCGGTAATTTTGATAACGCAAATACGACAGAAGTAATCACGCAATCATTTGCCAGTTCACGCTTGAAAATACTGTTCCGGTAAGAAAACCGGCACGCCTTGTTATCCAGTACCAGCACTTCGCCGGAAGAAATCCTGACAGCCGAGACGGACAACACAAAACGCGCAAGTTCCACACCGTAGGCGCCAATATTCTGTACCGGCGCAGCACCGACTGTGCCGGGAATCAATGCCAGGTTCTCCAGTCCGTACCAGCCCTGTGCCAGTGATTTTTCCACCCACTGATGCCAGCCCATGCCGGCACCAACGCGCACATGGACGGTGGTATCGCTTTCAGATTCAACCTGCACAGTGTGATCAAGCTGCCGCAATACCAGGCCGGGATAATCGCGTGTCAGGACGATATTGCTGCCCTCGCCCAATGGCAAAACCGGCAAATGCTTTTCTCGCGCCATTGCCAACGCAGCAAACAATTCATCCCTGTTACGCGTCTCGCAAAAAAATGCGGCGCGCGCATGCAATGCCAGCGTGTTGTAAGGATGCAGGTCAACCTGTTCGCGTAACATACAGCCTCAGCACTGCAACTTTTCGCGCCGGATATGATCCAGCAAACCTTGCGCAGCATCTTCGACCAGTTCCAGCACCAGTTCGAATCCTTCTGGCCCGTCACTGTAGGGATCAGGCACCTGTGTGTATTGGCGCTGCCTGCTGAATTCCATGAACAAGCCAAGGTGGCCGCTGAAATCCTTCGGCTTTAGTGCCTTCAGGTTGCCGAGATTCATACGATCCATCGGCAAGATGAAATCGAAACACTGGAAGTCGGCCGGCGTAACCTGTCGCGCCCGTTGCTCGCTCAGATCGTAACCACGAGCTGCCGCCGCACGCTGCGTACGGGGATCGGGCGGATTGCCTACATGAAACGCACCGGTCGCTGCTGAATCCACCTGGATCAGATCAGCGAGACCTGCTTCCCGCACACGCTGTTCAAAGACACCGTGCGCAGTCGGTGAGCGGCAAATATTACCCAGACAGACAAACAGCACCTTGACCGGCTTTACAGCTACAGCAGAAGGGCTTGGCGGGGATGTGTTTTGCATCAGTACGATTATCCGGATTCAGGCTGAATGTTGGGCAAGTAACATTTTGCGTACAACATCCAGGTCATGCTGCGTATCAACACCAGCAGGAATTTTTTCACACGCCTCATCAACCTGGATGACAGAACCTTTGTAAAGCGCGCGCAATTGTTCCAGCTTTTCTGTCTGCTCAAGAAGACAGGGAGGCCAACTGACATAGCGATGCAGGAAATCGGCACGATACGCGTAAATGCCGATATGGCGATAACCCCAGGGATTCCTTGCATCGTGCACAACATCGCTATCCCGCGGCCAGGCAATCGGTGCGCGACTGAAGTACAGCGCCTCGCCAGATTCGTTGACAACAACCTTCACTGAATTCGGATCACGAAACTGTGTTTCGTCAATGATTGCCTCGCACAACGTGGCGACATCTGCACGCGAATTACGCATCAGGATATCGGCAACCTGGTTGATGACACGTGGCGGTATCAGGGGCTCATCACCCTGCACATTCACGACGGCTGTCTGCTTGGACCATCCCTGCTGTTCGGCCACCTCCTGCAAGCGGTCCGTGCCCGATGGATGATCAGTGCGCGTCATGGCAATCTCACCACCAAAACCGCGCACAACATCGGCAATGCGCGAATCATCCGTCGCCACAATGACCTGCTCGGCATGGCTGGCACGTGCACGCTCCCAGACGTGTTGCACCATGGGTTTACCGGCAATATCCAGCAAAGGCTTTCCTGGCAACCGTGTCGATGCATAACGTGCAGGAATGACCACTACAAAACTCATACCACGAATCTCACTTTATTTATCACGAACAAGACTGGCTATCCTGTCAGGCAGCCGACTGTCTGACACGGCATCCACAATCAATGCATAGGTTTGCTGCGGCGCAATCGATTTGCATTTCATTTCATCTTTTTCTGTCATGACCACCGGCAAGTCATCACCAAATTGCAAATCACCTGCAGAAAATCTGTGATGATCCGGAAAAGCATGCTCGATCACATCCAGCCCCATACGACGCAATGTTGCAAAAAAGCGCGAGGGATTGCCAATACCGGCTACTGCGTGCACACGCTGGTTTCCGGGTAAAAAATCCAGCGGCAGGACGTTTCCATCATGGAGAGCACGCCAATTGCATGGCTGCAATTGCATGATGTACTGGTCATCACGAAAAACAGTGCCGGTATCGCCATTGACCACAACACAATTGACCTCTTGCAGGCGACGGGGTGCCTCACGCAATGGGCCTGCCGGTAAACAGAAACCATTACCTATGCCACGCACGCCATCGAGCACCGCAATTTCGAGTGTGCGCGGCAAGCGATAATGCTGCAATCCATCGTCAGACAATATCAGGTCAACGCTCGCTTGCGCACAAAACCATCTGGCAGCAGCCAGGCGATCGTGCGCAACGATGACCGGGCATCCTGTACGCCTTGCCAACAACAAAGGCTCATCGCCCACAACAGCAGCGTCATCACTGGCCTGCACCAGACGAGGCTTGCCGGTGTGCGATCCGCCATAACCGCGACTGATAATGCCGACACGAATACCGCGTGCTTGCAATGACACTGCCAACCAGCAAATCAATGGCGTTTTACCGGTACCACCAAGGGCAATATTGCCGATCACCACAACGGGCAAGGAAAGTATTGGCTGTCTGCGCTGTAAAACTATCCGTCGAATGCGGGCGACGACCTGCAGACACTGTGACAACGGCCATAAAAGTATCAGGAAGGGTAAAAACCATGTCCGCCCTTCATACCAGGCCGACAGCAGGATTTCACTCGCCGGTTTTTTCATCACGACGCGTGGTAATACTCAGTTTTGAAAAACCCAGCTGCCCGGCAACATCCATCGCCGTGACAACCGCCTGATGGCGGGCATTGGCATCTGCCGTCAGGATCATCGGAATATCCGTGCGATTGCCCGCAATTTGCCGTAAACCCTTGCGCAAGGCATCTGGCTGGTTCGTTGCCACCGGACGCCCGTTAATTGAATAGCTGCCATCTTCATGCACGGCCAACTCCACGGTTTCCGGTTGCCGTTGCTGGCCTGCTGTCTGCTCTGCCTTGGGCAGCGACAAACGCAACTCCGCGTTGTGTGTAAAACGGCTGGACACCATGAAGAAAATCAGCAGCACCAACAGGATGTCGATAAACGGCACCACGTTGATGTGATCTTCATAGCGCGGACGCTTGCGAATTTTCACCGCAATCTCACTCCGTTTCCTCGAGCAGCTTTTCGCTGCTTTTGACTTTACGATTGCTGTGCAGCGCATCAACCAGTTTCATGGCATCTTGCTGAATGCTCACCATGAATCCATCCACCAGCCTGAGGAAATAACGATTGGCGAGAAACGCCGGAATGGCGACAGCAAGACCCGTGGCGGTCGTGATCAGCGCCTCGGAAATGCCACCCGCCAGCGCGCCGGGATTGCCAGTTCCACCTTCCAGCATGATCGCGGAAAAAATCTTGATCGTCCCGACGACTGTGCCCAACAAACCGAGTAACGGCGCCACATTGGCAATAGCACCCAACACGGTGATATAGCGTTCCAGATCGTGCTGCACGCGACTGGCGGCGACTTCCATGCTTTCGATCATCACGGCCCGACCATGTCGACTGTTGCTGAGGCCTGCAGCCAGCACTTGCCCCAACGGGGAAGATTCATGCAATGACTTGATCTTCTTGCTATCGAGCTGGCCCTGCTTGAGCCAGTTCCAGATTTCTGCCAGCAAGGAAGCAGGCACAATTTTTCGAGGATTGAGAAACCAGTAACGTTCCGAGACAACCATGAACACGATGATTGAACAGAGAAGTAGCGGCACCATCATCCAGCCGCCAGCCAAGACCATCTCGTACACGCCTACCCCCAACGCCCATCCTGAAAACGGGCGCAACTTTACCATATAGCAGGGAGAGGGACACGGACGAAACTGTAATCTGCACGGACACCAGACCACCAGGCACAGGCAGCACGATCAGGTTATCGCTGCTGGAACCTCGCAGCTGGGTGACGGAGTGAGAGCAGCGCCAGGAACAGCGAGAGCCACACGAAAACGGTCATGAATTGCGTGGCCTTGCCCATCATGATCAGGGCAAATGCGAGCGGGAAATGCATGAACACGTAGTACAGTGGCCCATGCTGGCTGACTTCCTGTTGCATGATCGTAGCCATTTCACCGACCGGATCCATAATGTGATTCTGCTGCACAATCGGCAACAACCAGCCGTCATCAACCAACAAGCAGGATACAGACAACAGGAATAGCGCCAGCAATCCATAAAAACGCTTTTCAAACAAAAAACCGCCGAGAACGATAATCGGGAATATCAGCAAAATCAGGTAGGAATAAAAAAAATTGGGCAGCGACACCAACATGGTCGTAACCACAAGGGCAAAGCAAAGTGTGTCATACCAGCCAACATCCCTGACCCTGGCACGCGCCAACATCAACCAGCAGATACAGGCAATCATCGGCAGCCTGATGACATTCAGCCACACGATAAAACGGTTTGGCAGCAACCCGTACGTACAAAAGACTTTGACAATACCGAAATTGCCGGTCGAATGATTCAGGGCCTCGGTCCAGTCCTCGGACACAGGCTCCCCCAGCAATACTGGCAGAATCTGCTTCACATAAAATATGTTTTCATCCCATCCGAAAAACCAGATAGCACACAGCACAATCAACACAAAACTGATGGCCGCATAGACCAGTACAGACCATTGTTTTTTCAGTAACGGATATACAAGCAGGAAAACAGGATAGAGTTTGGCCGCGGCCAGATATGCAAACAGGAAACCAGAAAACCATGGCCAGCGCCGCATACAGACAAATGCCAGGACGGCTGCCGCGATAATAAAATTCTCACCACCGGTACCACCGAGCACACGAAAAAAAGGAACATACAAACAAGCAAAAACTATTGCGCCCGAAAGAAAAACAAAGCGCCGTGAATTGCTCACGCTTCCAGGAACGGCGATAAAAACCTGACGAATCGAAAAGACTATTGTCGATGCGTATAGCATTAAAGCAACGCCGGTAAATCCCTGGCTGAACGTATTGACATTAAAACCCTTGCCATCGAAACCGGTAACAAAAGGAAACAGATAAGGAGTCGGAAATTTAAAGACAATGGCTCCGGGCTTGTACAAACTGACAAGATCCTCTCCGCGCCTGTATATTTCACCACTCGTGAAATGGCCGATCACCGCTTGCATGAAAATGGGCAAATCAAAATAACCATGCAAATAGACGGCACGAATCTGGAAACAGAAATAGACAAACGCAGGAATGATCACTAACGCCGATGCAAACCATGCCCATGTCTGCTTCAACTCGTCAGGCTTCAAGTGAGTGCAATTCAAGTCAACCTGCTTCAAATACGATTCACGTTAAAAAACTAGAAATAGGATTGGCTGCGATCGGTGTGGTCAGTCACATCACGCACACCTTCCAATCCGGGGACTTTTTCCAGCAAGGTTCGCTCAACACCTTCCTTGAGCGTCAGATCAACCGAGGCACATCCCTGACAACCCCCGCCAAATTTCAGTACAGCTGTGTTGCCGTCCATACGCTCCAGTGACACTTCACCACTGTGGGCAGCCAGCTGCGGATTGACTTCGTTGTAGAGCACGTAATTGACCTTGTCTGCCAGCGGGCTGTCATCACTGACCTGCGGTAATTTGGCGTTGGGCGCCTTTATCGTCAGCTGCCCGCCCATGCGGTCAGCCGAATAGTCGACTTTGGCATCTTTCAGGAAAGGTATGCTGCGTCCATCAAAATAGCAGCGAAAGCTTTTCAGCTCGATAAACTCGTCACCTTCTTTTTCCTCGCCGGGTCGGCAATAGGCTATGCAGGTTTCGGCCCGCGAGGTTCCCGGGTCATTCACAAACATACGGACAGCGATACCGGGAGTGTTCTGCTTGGCAAGCAACTCAAACAAGTAGTCCTGGGCAGAATCAGTAATATCAACTTCGAGCATGGTCAGCACACCTCAATATATCCGAGCATCATTGTAGGACTTTTAGGGGCCAATAAAAACAGACAAAAAGTAAGGAACAGAAAGAACCTTAATCAATAACCTTGTTCTTGAGACGTTGGGCAGCAGTCAGGAGCGCCTTCAGAACCCTGTCCTTGTCATAGTTTTTAACCTTGTCCAGATCCAGGAACATGGAGAAACCATCAGCGCGCTGTTCAAAATAGGCCTGTTTGTCGCCGACATTCTTGCGGAAATCGACAACACTGTAGACACGGATAGGCTGGCTGAATCCTTTCAGGCTAACTGTTCCCTTGTCGTCACACAAAATGACATCGCGAATCAATGAATAGGTTTCATGGGAGATCAGTATCTCACCCGGTGGTGCCGCTGTTTCAAGGCGACTGGCAAGATTCACCTCCGTTCCCAACACCGTGTAGTCAAGACGCTGGTCCGTACCAAAATTCCCGACTGTGCAATAACCCGTATTGATGCCCATCCTGATTTCCAGTGGCGTCTCAATACCCTGGCCAAGCCAATGCTGGCGCATGATGCGCATGTGTTTTTTCATTTCAATGGCCATCGACACGCAAGCCAGGCAATCAGCCTGTGCCCCGCGAGTTGTCGGATCGCCAAAAAATACCATGATGGCATCACCGATAAACTTATCGATAGTTCCGCCATACTTATGGATAATTTGTGACATCTCATTCAGGTAATGGTTGAGCATGTCCGTCATGTCTTCCGCTTCCATTTTTTCTGAAAGCTCGGTAAAACCCGTTATATCAGAGAAAAAGACAGTAAGCCTTTTACGATTGGTTTCCAGCTTCACCTCACGACCGGAGAAAATGGTGCGCCAGATTTGTGGGGATACATAGCGGGACAGCTTCCACATTTTCATGCGCAAGTCCTGATGTTCCGTTGCGGATTTCATCAGACGATTCTTCAAGTCCGTTATGCGCTTATTGGTAAAATAGGAGATGAGACCGGAATAAATTACTGCGCCAATCATGGCAGGCATGCTCATCGCCAATTCACCCTGTAACAACCACATAGGCTTGTGAAACAACAAGGTGAGCAGAAAACCGAACACAATAGCCGCAATGGATTGCAGCCAGTATCGAACCCCATAGTTCATCAATGCCAGGGAACTGATCCATGCGACGAACACAAACGCCGCCAACAGATTGAAATCAATGAACCCTATCAGCATGCCCATCAGGACGGCATCAACATAAACGGATGCATGAAAGATATCTTGCTGGCGATCTTCAAAATAACGAATGACTGTCCAGTACAGGGCGTGCGGATAGGCAAGCAGTATCAGCATAAATACGTGACTGATACCAAAAGACCGCCAGGCATCAACCACAGCCAACGTACCCACCGCTGACAGGGTCAGCAACAGTCGAAAATAGTAGTCGTTGCGTGGATTGGAGGCGTTCGGGTCGTCTTCTACCTGAACGAAGCCTGATTGTTCGTTATTAGCTGTCATTGTGGTTACAGGATTACATCTTCTCTACCCTTTTGTAGAGGGTAGCGTCAGCACTCCTGCTTGGCAACTCAAAAAAGCCCGAGCTGACCGCCCTGCTCCTCCAGATTCACGCCAATGCCAATGAGCCGGACAGGTTTCTGGCCACGCTGGTAAGCCATATCCAGTAAAGCAGCAAACGCAGACAAAGAGGGCAACAATGAACCGCGCTCCAGTGTCGTCGCCGTAAAATCGCAGAACCGGATCTTGATAAACGGTGAAAGAATCCGGTATTGGGAACCGAGATCCTGCATACGCTGTTTCAGTTTTTCATAAAGGGCTGGCAAGCGATCCCTTGCAGTCTGTCGATCAGGCAAATCAAACACATAAGTATGCTCAACACTCAAGGATCTTCGACTGCGCTCCGGGCTGACGAGCCGTTCATCAATACCACGGGCATAGTTATAGAGGCGATCGCTAAAAGACCCGAACCTGTCAAACAGCTCCAGACGGCTGAACGTCTGGAGCTGGGCACAGGTTTCTATCCCCGCTTGGCGCATCTGTTGCAGCATCACCGGGCCAACACCCGGGATACGCGATACTGACAAACCAGCCACAAATTCCTCTATTTGTGCCGGAGGCAATACAAACAGACCATCCGGCTTGAGCCAGTCACTTGCCACCTTTGCCAGAAACTTGTTCGGTGCCACACCCGCTGAAACCGTGATGCCCAATTCGCGAGCAACTTGTTGTCGTATCGCCTCTGCCATAAAGGTGGCACTGCCATCGTAGAACGGTGATTCAGTGACGTCGAGAAAAGCCTCATCAAGTGATACAGGCTCCACCTGCAGGGTAAATCGCTGGAAAATATCACGCATCTGGCTCGCCACCTCCCGATACTTGGCCATATTACCGGGCAACAGGATCAATTCCGGACACAGGCGACGAGCCACAGCGCTAGGCATGGCTGAATGGATCCCGTAAGCGCGAGCGGCGTAATTGCAAGTCGCAATCACCCCCCTGCGCCTGGCGTCGCCACCTACAGCAACAGGGCGACCGCGTAAGGACGGATCATCCCGTTCCTCTACGGCAACAAAAAAGCAATCGGCATCACAATGAATGATTTTGCGCATACATCTATACTTGTATATTTATACAGTTACATTTATACACCGGCGTAACTGTATAAATCAACAGTTAATTTGTGAAGATATAACACCTCAAGGTGTTGATACCATGCAGCTCTGGTTATAATGGCAGCGCCAAAACAGCCCGCTCGCCGGCTGTATGAGTAAAGCTTCGGAGTGTAGCTCAGCTTGGTAGAGCACTGTCTTCGGGAGGCAGGGGCCGGAGGTTCGAATCCTCTCACTCCGACCAGTTTTACTATCCAGCATTCGCTATTCCACATTTACTATTCCGCATAAAGATTGGAACCCCATGCATTTACTGACCGACCCACAAGCCTGGCTGGCATTTTTTACCCTGACCGCACTCGAGTTAGTACTAGGCATCGATAACATCATCTTCATCTCGATACTCGTCGAGAAAGTGCCTAAAGAACAACGCAACCTGACCCGGCGCATCGGATTGTTTCTCGCCATGTTCATGCGCATTGGCCTGTTGGTGACACTGGCCTGGATTGCCGGCATGACCGCCCCACTGTTCAGTCTGCTGGAACACAGCGTGTCCGGACGCGACATCATCCTGATTGCAGGAGGATTGTTCCTGCTATGGAAAAGCACCCAGGAAATTCACCAGCTACTGGAAGGTGTTGAAGGCGAAGCATCCAGCCATACCAAAAACAATTTCGTTGCCATTATTGTGCAGATCATCATTATCGATCTGGTATTTTCACTGGATTCAATTATCACAGCCGTCGGCATGACAGGACAGATTCCCGTCATGATCGCAGCAGTTGTTGCTTCTGTGGGACTGATGATGATGTTCGCCGGACATCTTGGTGAATTCATTGAAAATCACCCTACCATCAAAATGCTTGCACTCGCGTTCCTGATGGTCGTAGGTGTTGTATTGATTGCAGACGGCACAGGTTCACATGTACCAAAAGGTTATGTGTATTTTGCCATGGCATTTTCGATTATCGTGGAATCACTGAATATCCGGCTTCGTAAACGTGCCAGCAAACCGGTTAACTTGCACGAGGCCTACGCCAGCGAAGACTCTACTGGCGACTGATAATACTTTTTGCATTTCAAAGCAGGCAAAAAAAAGGCTGATGCAGTTACGATGCATCAGCCTTTTTTACTACTCTAGCAATACACTACGAAATATAAGCAACCCGTGCACGAGCAGGTTCGGCAAACACCACAATGCGCGGCACGGGCAACGAATTGAACGTCGTAGCCGTCGCAGCGGTATAAGCTCCCATCATCAACCCGATAACCAGATCACCCACTTCAAGTTCCGGCAATTCCAGCGCCTCCTCAATGACATCAATGCTATCGCAGGTCGGGCCCACCAATGCTGATGCGCGTGTAGGTCCATTACGATATACATGAATCGGATAACGGGCGTGATCGTAAATGCGTCCGCTGAACATGCCATATACGCCATCATCCAGATAGTACCAGGGCTGGTCACCACGCATGGCTTTACCCACCACTGACACAATACAGGCGCACGCCGGCGCAATCAGGTAACGACCCGGCTCTGCAAATACTTCGACATCTTTAGGTAATCTGGACAAAGCCACGCGAATCGGTGCACAGAAACTGTCGATATCGAGATCACCTGCGTTATCGTAATCAACGGGAAAACCACCACCAATGTCCAGAATACGCAATGGAACTTCTGCATTTTCGATCAACTCGCGGCACGCGTCGATCGCAGCAACATGTGCACTGGAGCTGGCAGATTGTGAACCGACATGAAAAGATAAACCCTTGACATGCAAACCAAGCGAACGTGCCTCGGCTAACAAATCAGGCACTTCGTCAGGTTGGCAACCAAATTTTTTCGACAAATCGACAGCACAATCCGGGCTGCGAAATGACACACGCAACAACAACCCGACTCGACTGCCGTATTTTCGAAACTTTTTCAGCTCGGCATGGTTATCCACGACAAATGTGCTGCAACCAAAACGCAATGCATCACGAATATCCCGGTCTTTCTTGATAGGGTGTGTATGAATCGTGCTGCGCGGATTGACATATTCGCTACGTAATAAATTGATTTCACCTGTTGAGGCAATATCAAAACCCGCACCAAGCTGGTTCAGCGTATTCACAATGGCAGCGTGGGGAAATGCTTTCACAGCGTAATAAAGACGAACCCCTGGCAGTGCAGCAACCAGTTGGCGGTACTGGCTCGCAAGTTTGTCGCAATCAAGCAGCATCAGTGGTGAACCATGTTGCTCAACCATTGCACGGGCGATGGATTCGTTGGAGACAAGTTCCGAAAACAGGTTAGCCATGATGAGCCCCTATAGTCAGCACATGCTTGCGCATGTTGATAAAAAAGGGAGAACAGTTTGTGACCATTCCCCACCCTTTTTGACAACAACCAAGATAAGTCAATTGTTGTCGGTTTTTCCTATAGCTTCCAGAACATATTGCGGCAAGCAAAAGGAAGCCTGATGGATGTCCGGATTATAATAGCGCGTCTTGATACCAGATACCTTGAAGCGCTCCCTGATTGTATCGGCATCCACATGGCGCAGTGCTTTATTGTCGCTGGACCAGGCAAAGGTCATGATACCCCCGACATAGGTCGGCACCGCAGCACTGTAAAAGTGCACATCACTGAATGTCAGCGCCATACGCTGTGCTGTCGTCTTGACTTCATCCAGCTGCATGAACACTACACCGTTCTGCGTCACCATGATGCCACCATCGTTCAGGCAGCGCTTGCAATCGCTATAGAACTGACTGGTAAACAGGACTTCACCAGGGCCAATGGGATCGGTCGAGTCTGAAATGATGACATCGAACTTTTCCTGGCACTGCGCAACAAATCGGCAACCATCATCAATCACGATATTCGCTCGTGGATCGTCATAGGCACCAGCCGAGTGGTTCGGCAGGTATTCAATCGCCATATCGATCACGGCCTTGTCGATTTCCACCTGTGTCACATGTTCGATGGACTGGTGACGGCAGACTTCACGAAGGATGCCTCCATCGCCGCCACCGATAATCAACACACGCTTGGCCTTGCCATGCGCAAGGATAGGCACATGTGTCAGCATTTCATGATAAATAAACTCGTCTTTCTCTGTGGTTTGTACTACACCATCAAGCACCATTACGCGACCAAACAGCGCGTTGTGGAAAATCATCAGCTGTTGGTGGCCAGTATCAAACTCGAAGTACACCTTGTCGATATCGTGGCGTTGGCCCCATGCGTCGTACAGTGTTTCGTTCCAGGTCTTAGTCATCGCTTTGCGTTACTCCACGCAGGTGTTCGGTTATGTTCATACGCTTCGGTGAGAACGCTTTTTTCAAAACAGGTATGGACTTTTCAGGCTCGGCATCACCGCACATGAAAACATCGAACGCAGCAAAACCACGCTCGGGCCAGGTATGCACACTGATATGGGATTCTGCCAGTACTGCTACGCCTGAGATACCGCCATTGGGGGTAAAGTGATGCAGGTGGATATGCAACAAGGTTGCACCGGCGGCAACAACGCTATCGCGCATCGCCTGTTCCATCAGCGCAAGATCATCCAGCCTGGTTGCTCCCCAGAAATCAAAAATCAGGTGCGTTCCGGCAAACTGGACACCATTGCGGGTTATGAAGTGATCCTGGGGCTCGGAGCCGGAGGTGGTATTGATGTGAGCAGGCCATGACTGGCGTTGCTCCGTAGCAGGAAGTTCGCTTACAAGAGCGAGACTGGAGTTTGTTCCCATCAAGGCAACCCTCATTAAAGAACGACATGTGATATGCGTCGCTCCATGTCATGGGGTACGACGCGCCTATTGAGTAAACATCAAGCCCCACGGGGTTGCTGAATTGCTGCGAATTATGGACACGTTTGCCGCATTTGCAATACCTTGAACCTGCCTATGTAAAAAAATTTCAGGCTATGATGACAATCAGGATCATGTGCTTGCAAACTGCAAAACAGACTTGGGAAAATCACACGTGCGCCTTGCATCACCTTGATGATCCACGCATAATCGCGCCGCTTTCATGGTGGCCCTGTTGGTCCCCTCGCAATGAACAGCTGTAAACCCCGCCAGGCCCGGAAGGGAGCAACGGTAGCAGTGACTTCGTGTGCCGGGGTGTGGCTGGCAGGGACACCACCCTTACTTATATGGCTGCAGGGTATTCAGGTTATAGTGACAGCTTCCTGTAGCAACGGTTTGGCCCCGCAATGAGTTACCAGGTTCTCGCTCGCAAATGGCGTCCGCAAAGCTTCCGCGATATGGCGGGACAAACCCATGTATTGCAAGCGCTGGTCAATGCACTTGACCATAACCGTCTTCATCACGCTTATCTGTTTACTGGCACACGCGGTGTGGGCAAAACCACTATTGCCCGCATTCTGGCCAAGTGCCTCAATTGCGAAACCGGCATCAGCTCGCAACCTTGTGGCCAATGCTCTGCCTGCCGCGAAATCACGGAAGGCCGCTTTGTCGACCTGATCGAGATCGATGCCGCCTCGCGCACCAAGGTGGAAGACACTCGCGAAATACTCGACAACGTGCAATACCTACCAGCACGCGGTCGCTTCAAGGTTTACCTGATCGACGAAGTACATATGCTTTCCACCAGCAGCTTCAATGCCCTGCTGAAAACCCTGGAAGAGCCACCTGCACACGTCAAATTCCTGCTGGCAACCACAGATCCACACAAGTTGCCTGTCACCGTGTTGTCTCGCTGCTTGCAATTCAACCTGAAAAACCTGGCACCGGAAAAAATTGTCGAGTACCTGAAAGAAGTACTGACGAGGGAAGTCATTCCTTTTGATAACGGTGCTTTGTGGTTACTGGCTCGCGCAGCCGACGGCTCCATGCGCGACGCTCTCTCCCTGACGGATCAGGCGATCGCCTTTGGCGGTGAATCGGTTGCCGAGGCAGCTGTGCGCGACATGCTCGGCACCATGGATCGTCGCCTGATTGAGCCATTGCTGGATGCACTTGCCAGACATGATGTCGAAGCCATGCTGATGGCCGTGGCACATCTGGCAGAGCAGAATCCTGATTATTCCGGTGCACTGGATGAACTGCTGTCACTACTGCATCGTATTGCAATTGTGCAAGCAGTACCGGCTGTGCTGGAACAGACACCTGACGAGCGCGAATACTTACAAGACATTGCCTCACGCATGACAGCAGAAGATATCCAGCTGTATTACCAGATTGGCCTGAACAGCCAACGTGATTTGTCTTACGCACCGGATATGCGTTCCGGATTTGAAATGGCATTACTGCGCATGCTGGCATTCAAACCACAAGGTGTTATCAATAGCGATATGGAAATCGCCAAAAAAAAAACTGATCTGAATCCCTCATCATCAATAACGCGTCCGACTGCACCAATAAATAGAACACCATCAACCACATCGCCACGTGCGGCCAACATATTGCAAGCAGCTGCTTCCACCAAACTGGATTCAAGCCCTGCAGACGCCGCAACCATTGATGTAAAGACCGCATCTACGCCCTCCTCTACTCCAGTGAAAACACCGGGTACCGATAGCCTGACCACAGAAAACTGGCCTACTCTCTGGCAACGTTTACCCCTGGCAGGCGTCATCCGCAATACCGCCGCACATTGCTGCCTTGAGCGTATAGAAAATGACAATTATTTTTTTACGCTGGACCAGGAACAAGCCGGATTATTTGATGCATCCCACGCTTCACGGCTGGGAGAAGCGCTCTCGGCGTTTCTCGGAAAAAAACACCAGGTTGTTATCCAGACAGGAATGCCAACGAAGGCCACACCACAACAAGTACAACAACAAAAGCGCGCGCAGCTACAACACAATGCCGAAGAAAGTTTTCGTCAGGATCCCAATGTCCAGACGCTGCTACAGCAATTCAATGGAAGTATTGTCGCGGACTCCATCACACCCTTCCAGAAAAGCACACACTGAAAACAGCACGCAGACAACACTAGGTCAGGCCTAGTGCAACAACACTTCCTGCGCCCTCACGGAGAATCACCGGTGAGCCATCACGCAAATCGACAACGGTAGTCGGCTCCATCCCGCAAAATCCGCCATCAATAATCAAGTCAACCTGATGCTCAAGGCGGTCGCGGATATCCCAGGGATCGTTTAACGGTTCAGATTCACCCGCCAGTATCAGCGTACTGGTTAAGAGTGGCTCATTCAGCTCTTCCAGCAAGGCCAGTGCAATCCGGTTATCCGGAATACGCAAACCGATACTTTTGCGTTTCTCATGCAACAATCGCTTCGGCACTTCGCTGGTCCCCGGCAAAACAAAGGTATAGGCGCCAGGCGTATTGGCTTTCAGCAATCGAAAGGTGGCGTTGTCCACTTTCGCATACGTGCCCAGCTCCGAGAGGTCGCGACACATCAGGGTAAAATTATGGTGCTTGTCGACTGCACGTAACTGCATGATACGATCGAGCGCCTTGCGATCGCCCAGATGACAACCGAGTGCATAGGCCGAATCTGTCGGGTATACAACAACCGCTCCTTCACGTATCAGTTCTGCCGCTCGCTTCACCAGACGCGCCTGCGGGTTTTCCGGATGAATCTGGAAAAACTGGCTCATACAACCCCCAATAAACTGGCAGCGATTATGGGCAGACTCGGGTAGAATGTCGAACCTCCAAACCACACCGATACAGCCATGTTGCAATTGCTTGAACTGCTGCCGCTGGCGATCTTTGTCCTGGTATTTCGCCTCAAAGGTCACAGCATAGATATTGCCGGTCTGCACCATGACTTTGACGGCATCTACAGTGCCACTGCCGCCCTGATGATCTCCACGGTCCTGCAAGTCATGATCGTCTGGCTCTGGAAGCGCACCATCGAAAAACGCCTGTTATGGTTGCTGGCGACCGTACTCGTCATGGGCAGTGCGACTCTGTTATTGCACAATCCTCTTTTCCTGCAATGGAAACCTACTATCTTCAACTGGGCGATGGCAATCGTTTTGCTGGTTGGTCATTTTGTCGCCCGCAAGAATATTGTGCACAAACTTGTCGGCGAACAATTACAGTTACCGGAAAATATCTGTGCGCGTATCAGCTTTGTCTGGGCGGCTTACTTCATCGTTGTAGGCGCCCTGAATCTTTTTGTCGCGTATCACTTTTCAGAAGCTTTCTGGGTGGACTACAAACTCTGGAGTTCTATCGGTTTCACCGTCCTGATTTCTGTGGTGACCGCGATCATTATTGCACCACATATGCAAGAAAACTCTGACACCACATCGCCATCAGGCGATAACTGACAGCTGGGAGCACGCCATCATGTGGTATGCCATTATCGGCACCGATGTACCAGACTCGCTACCAAAGCGTATACAAGCAAGACCATCACATCTTGAAAGACTGCAGCGCCTGAAGGATGCAGGAAGGCTTTTGCTCGCCGGCCCTTTTCCTGCTGCTATCGACTGTGAAGATCCCGACAGCACAGGCTTTACCGGCAGTCTGATTGTTGCAGAGTTTGATTCACTTGAAGTGGCTCGCGCATGGGCTGATGCCGATCCCTATTGTACTGCCGGCATCTACCAGACTGTTTCCGTCCAACCGTTTAAAAAGGTTCTGCCCTGACATGAAATCTTTTTTGTCCTTCCTCATGTTATTTATATCCCCGGCTCTTTTTGCCGGCACCAACCAGTACATCACAGACAAAGTCTATGCGCCGGTACGCAGTGAACAGAGTGAAAAAGGAAAAATCATCCACAATGGCCTGGAAAGTGGCACTGCCGTCACCGTACTGGAAAAAAACGACCAGTCGGGCTATGCCAAAATCCGCACCGGCAACAATGTCGAAGGCTGGATACGCCTGCAATATCTCAGTGAAGAACCGGTAGCTGCCGTCTTGCTTGAGCAGGCAAATGCACAAATCGCCCAGTTACAGGAAAAAACCAGAAAGCAGGAAGAAGAACTGATTGCTGTCAGACAAATTTCAACCTCGCAGATTGACACCCATGAACGCAATGCTGAGCTGGTGAAACAGACACAACTGCTGATAAGCGAAAATGAAGTATTGAAAACTGACAATGATCGCCTGAAAAGCCGGAACAACCAGACCTGGTTTTTCTATGGAGGCATACTGGTAGCAATCAGTAGCCTCATTTCAGTATTGATACCACGCCTCACCAAAAAACGCCGCAACGACGGCTGGGCCTGACAGGAGCAAGACCGTGAAATTACTTTCATCAATCGTACTGGCTCTGTTTGCAATTTCGGCACTGGCTGAATCGCCGATCCAACCCACCCAAGCAGGATTGCAAAAACAGAAAGTGGAACTGGGCGCATCGCTTTCATTGGCAAAAGTTGAAATAAAAACATCAGAAGGCGATATAACAATAGAGCTTGATGAAAAGTCTTCCCCGGTCACCGTCGCCAATTTTCTGAAATACGTCGATGACGGTTTTTATACCGGGACCCTCTTCCATCGCGTTATAGCAGATTTCATGATCCAGGGTGGCGGCATGACTGCGGGCATGGCTGAAAAGCCAACCAGTGTCACTATAAAAAATGAATCCGCCAACGGCTTGAAAAATTTGCGCGGCTCGATTGCCATGGCGCGAAAACAAGATCCTGACAGTGCCTCCTCACAGTTCTATATCAATCTGGCAGATAACCCCAATCTTGATGGCACGCAGCAAACGCCTGGTTATACGGTATTTGGTAGAGTGACCGCCGGTATGGATGTCGTCGACAGGATCGCCTCAGCACCGACAGGGCGTGTCGGGATGTTCCAGGATGTTCCGGTCAAGGATGTTGTCATCCTTGGCACATCGCGAATCAAATAAACAGGCACACTGCCGTGGTAGCCTTAAGCGTCAACATCAACAAGATTGCCCTGATCCGCAATTCACGCGCAGGCAATTATCCCGATTTGATCGAATATGCCCGCCAGTGTATTGCGCTGGGTGCGGATGGTATCACCGTGCATCCACGTCCTGACCAGCGTCATATTCGCGCCACAGATATTCCCGAGCTCAAAAATTTGCTCGTTGCTTTTCCGCGTATCGAATTCAATATTGAAGGCAATCCTTTTGCCTGCGGAACAGGCTCATATCCTGGTTTTATGGCACTGGTCGAACAGTCACGTCCCCAACAATGTACCTTGGTACCGGATACGGATACTCAACTGACATCCGATCATGGTTTCGATTTGCGAAAGGATGGCAAGCAACTCGAACCTGTAATCAGACAATTGCAAGAATGGGGATGCCGCGTCAGCCTGTTTATGGATCCCGATTGCGGACAGATTTCACTCGCCAAAGAAATTGGTGCAGACCGTATTGAACTGTACACAGGGCCTTATGCGGAGGCGTACGCAAACAACGACTTCGACATGACAGACAAGCAACTCACCGCACATGCAAAAGCCAGCGCACACGCACACGCTTTGGGCATGGGCGTAAATGCAGGCCATGACCTGAACCTGCATAATCTTCCAACCTTGTTAGTCGCATTGCCAGTACTGGAGGAAGTGTCTATCGGCCACGCCTTGACGGTGGATGCGTTGTACAGCGGACTAGCAGCAACCATTGCTGCATACAAAAAAATTCTCAACAAGGACACGCACTGACCTGATATAGCAACCGCGCTAAACTTCAAACCTTTTAGAATTAACCCACCAACCCAACCACCATGAGAACCAGACATGCAAATCGCACACAATAGCGTTGTCTCCATGCACTACACCCTGAAAGACGACCAAGGCAATATTCTCGACAGCTCGGTAAACGCTGCCCCGCTGGTTTACCTGCATGGTGCAAGTAACATCATTCCAGGCTTGGAAAATGCACTAGTTGGCAAACAATCCGGCGACACACTTGATGTGCGTGTTGCACCGGAAGAAGGCTACGGCATTAAAATTGACGACCTGATCCAGGAGGTTCCTCGTGAAATGTTCCAGGGTGTCGATACGATCGAACCAGGCATGACGTTCCAGGCACAAGATCAGTCAGGTTACATCCAGCAAGTCACTGTTACTGCTGTCACTGATGCGATCATTACCGTTGACTCCAACCATCCGTTAGCAGGCCAACATCTCAACTTCAATGTTTCAATCATTGACGTGCGTCAGGCCACAGAAGAGGAAATGGCGCACGGGCACGTTCACGGCGAAGGTGGCCATCACCACTAAAATGTTCCAGACATAAAAAAGCCCGCTATATGCGGGCTTTTTTATTTTCTATCTGATCAGCAAAAAGCAGGGCAGATAAAAATATTTTTACAGAGCAACAATGTTCTCTGCTTGTGGACCTTTCTGGCCTTTAGTGACCGTGAAAGATACACGCTGGCCTTCAGTCAGGGTTTTAAAACCGGAACCTGAGATAGCACTGAAATGAACAAAAACATCAGGGCCTGATTCCTGTTCGATAAAACCAAAGCCTTTTGCTTCGTTAAACCATTTGACAGTGCCAGTTGTAGTGTTAGACATGATAAATACCTGTAAATAAAAAAATAATTGAGCCTTTTTCAAGACCGTGGTGTTTGGCTGGAAATGCTGCAATTACTTAGGTGAACAGGACGAGTTACTACAGAGGGAACTTCGAAACGGTTTACATAAATAGAAAACGAACTTTCAAGCTGGAGCCACGGTATAGAGAGTTTGCGCACAAGTCAATCATTATCTTTTTTATCTTCTACGGCCAGGATCAGCGCCCTCTTCGCCGAAAGTGTCATCCGCTTCACTGCATACTCACGCTTTGCAGCTGTGCTCCGGCTGTTCTGCGACTCACTGTATACCAGTCTCACTGGCCTACGACTGCGCGTATAGCGCGCTCCGAGTTTTCCGTCATTGTGTTCGCGCTCACGCCGCTGCACATCTGTTGTTATACCGGTATATAAGCTGCCATCGGCACATTCGATAATGTAAACATACCAGCCTTTCATAATACCCTCTTACTTTCAAAGACAAAAAAGCCCGCACAAGGCGGGCTTTTTTACATCACACTGATCACTCAGTGAAACTGCTCTTCTTCGGTAGAACCGGTCAGTGCTGTTACGGATGAAACACCACCCTGGATAACTGTGGTCATATCATCAAAGTAACCCGTGCCGACTTCCTGCTGGTGAGCAACAAAGGTGTAACCCTTATCGCGCGCAGCAAACTCAGGCTCTTGCACCATTTCAACGTAGGCTTTCATGTCCTCACGCGCATAGGCGTGAGCGAGCTGGAACATGCTGTGCCACATATTGTGGATACCAGCCAGAGTGATGAACTGGTATTTGTAACCCATGGCTGACAGTTCGCGCTGGAATTTGGCGATAGTTGCGTCATCCAGATTTTTCTTCCAGTTGAACGAAGGTGAGCAGTTGTACGCCAACAATTGGTCAGGGAATTTTTTGCGGATTGCTTCAGCAAACACACGGGCTTCTTCCAGATCCGGCTTGGCTGTTTCACACCACAGCAGATCTGCATAAGGGGCGTAAGCCAGTCCACGGGAGATGGCCTGCTCGATGCCGTTGCGCACACGGTAGAAACCTTCTGGTGAACGATCACCAATTACGAATGGCTTGTCATTCGGATCGAAGTCAGAGGTCATCAGGTCGGCTGCGTTGGCGTCTGTACGCGCCAATACGATAGTGGGCACATCAGCCACGTCAGCAGCAAGACGGGCAGCCACCAGCTTCTGGATAGCTTCCTGCGTAGGCACAAGCACTTTTCCACCCATGTGACCACACTTTTTCACGGAAGCCAGCTGGTCTTCGAAGTGAACACCTGCAGCGCCCGCCTCGATCATGGATTTCATCAGTTCATAGGCGTTCAACACTCCGCCGAAACCGGCTTCCGCATCAGCCACGATAGGCAGGAAGTAATCCACATAGCCCGCATCGCCCGGCTTGATGTTGGCTTTCCACTGGATCTGGTCAGCACGTTTGAAGCTGTTATTGATGCGACGCACCACAGCAGGTACAGAGTCCACCGGATACAGGGATTGGTCCGGATACATGCTGGAAGCGGTGTTGTTATCCGCTGCCACCTGCCAACCGGACAGGTAAATAGCCTGCACGCCCGCCTTGGCTTGCTGTACAGCCTGGCCACCCGTCAGGGCACCCATGCAGTTGACAAAATCTTTTTCCGGACGGAAAGCGGGCTTGGCCCCCTTGGTAACCATCTCCCACAATCTTTCTGCACCGCGTCTGGCGATAGTGTTTTCTACCTTGATAGAACCACGCAGACGTACCACATCCTCTGCTGAATAAGGGCGAGTAACACCTTTCCAGCGTGGGTTCTCGGCCCAATCTTTCTTGATACGGGCAATTTCGGCATCGCGGTCATAGTTACCGATAGACATGATGATCTCCAGCAAGGCTTTGGTTGGTGGTTCAGGGGGTGGTCAAGGAGGCGGCATTTTAGGGATGTGGCGACAATTTATCCAGTGCCGACAGGGCATTCTGCAGATTTTTTACCGCTAATACGCAGATTTTCCTGAAGTTTTTTTACAACACCGTCTGGTATCATGCACAACCTCCGGTATTACAGCTCTTTCATCTGTACAGCCATCAACTCACTCCGAATTTGCATGAGTCCTGCCGCATGACCAACGAAGACAACACTCCACGTATTTCCCATGGCGAATTGCAAATCGCCGAATCGCTTTACCGTCTGGTTGTTGACGAAGTGCTGCCCGGTCTCGGCATTCATGCCGATGATTTCTGGAGCGCCTTCGAATCTATCGTGGTCGACCTGGGCCCTAAAAATAACATTCTGCTCGACAAGCGCGATACCTTGCAAAAGCAGATTGACACCTGGCACCAGTCACACTGTGATAAAGCCCACGATCACGAGAAATACAAGGCATTCTTGCAAAAGATCGGCTATCTCCTTCCGGAAGGACCGGACTTCAAGATCACGACCGCTGGCGTCGATGAGGAGATCGCCACACTCGCCGGCCCCCAGCTGGTCGTTCCCGTAAAAAATGCGCGTTATGCGCTAAATGCTGCCAACGCACGCTGGGGTTCACTCTACGATGCGCTGTATGGCACTGATGTGATTCCAGAAACCGATGGCTGTGAAAAAGGCACACGTTACAACCCGGTACGCGGCACACAGGTTATTGCCTATGTACGTCGCTTCCTTGACGAAGTCACACCACTCGCCAATGGATCGCATACGGATGCAGTGAAATACGCTGTTATCAACGCACAATTGGAAGTCACACTGAAAGATGGCAATAAAACTTCACTGAAAGACAAAACCCAGTTCACAGGCTACTGGTTCAGGAACACGGGTGGAAGCCCATCAAATCCTTCACACATCCTGCTACGCAACAACGGACTCCATATCGACATACAGTTTGATGATGAGCATATTGTCGGCCGTGATGATCCAGCCAACATCAAGGATGTCGTCCTGGAATCGGCGATTACTACCATCCAGGATTGTGAGGATTCTGTTGCCGCTGTCGATGGTGAAGACAAGACCGAGGTGTACCGCAACTGGCTAGGCCTGATGAAAGGCACATTGACTGACACCTTTATCAAGAATGGCAAGGAAATGACGCGCACACTCGCGCCGGATATCCATGCACTGAGCCCGACCGGCGAACCCATCACCCTCCACGGGCGTGCCGTAATGCTGGTGCGTAATGTTGGTCACTTGATGACCAATGAGGCTGTACTGTTGAAAAACGAAGAAGTGCCGGAAGGCATACTCGACGCCATGATCACAATCGCGATAGCGATGCATGACCTGAAAAATCTCGGCAGTCGTTCCAATTCTCGCAAGCGCTCGATCTATATCGTCAAACCCAAAATGCACGGCCCGGAAGAAGTGGCATTTGCCTGCGAAATTTTTGGTCGTGTCGAGCATGCACTTGGCCTGCCACGCAATACTGTAAAAATCGGCATCATGGACGAGGAACGCCGTACCACGGTCAACCTGAAAGAATGTATCCGGGCTGCCAAGGATCGCGTGATTTTTATCAACACAGGATTCCTGGATCGTACCGGCGATGAAATTCATACATCAATGGAAGCTGGTGTCATGGTACGCAAGAATGAAATGAAACAGAAACCGTGGATCAGCGCCTACGAAAACTGGAACGTTGACATTGGCCTCGCCTGCGGACTGCAGGGAAAAGCACAAATCGGCAAGGGCATGTGGGCGATGCCGGATCTCATGAAAGACATGGTAAATACCAAAATCATGCATCCGATGGCAGGCGCCAATACAGCCTGGGTTCCATCACCCACTGCAGCAACCCTGCATGCCATGCACTATCACAAGGTAAACGTATTTGAACGCCAGAGCGAATTGAAAACTCGTACGCGCGCCAGCCTGGATGACATTCTCACCATCCCGTTGCTGGGTGACACACAACTGAGCGATGCTGAAATCCAGCAGGAACTCGACAACAACTGCCAGAGTATTCTGGGTTATGTTGTGCGATGGATTGACCAAGGCGTTGGCTGCTCCAAAGTGCCGGATATTAACGACATAGGCCTTATGGAAGATCGTGCCACGCTGCGAATTTCCAGCCAGCACATTGCCAACTGGTTGCGGCATGATTTCTGCAAACGCGTGCAAGTCCTTGAGACATTCAAACGCATGGCTGTCGTTGTTGACCGCCAGAATGCCGACGACCCGAATTACATCAACATGTCTCCCAATTTTGATGAGTCAGTAGCATTCCAGGCAGCGTGCGAACTTGTATTCGGCGGCGTGCATCAACCAAATGGCTATACGGAACCTGTGTTGCATCGTCGTCGTCGCGAACTGAAAGCCTCCCGGACATAAAGCTTTTATGTTGTTGCCGATTCCCGCATTCAGTGACAACTACATCTGGTTATTCGCTGATAACGGCAAAGCCTGGGTGACAGATCCGGGCGATGCAGCACCGGTAGTGTCTGCGCTTGAGGGAAACAACCTGCAGTTATCCGGCATTCTGGTCACGCATCATCACGGTGACCATGTCGGCGGCATTTCTGGCCTACTGGAGAAATTTCACGTACCTGTTTACGGACCTGCCCTGTCACCAGCTGCCGGCCTGATCACTCACAAACTTGTACAAAATGACGTTATCGAGATCCACTCACGGAAGTTTGAAATAATCAGCGTACCCGGACATACGCTGGATCACATCGCATTTTATTCTGCAGAAGCGAACATATTGCTCTGTGGCGATACACTGTTTTCTGCTGGCTGCGGGCGTGTCTTTGAAGGCACCTACGAACAGATGTACGCCTCCTTGCAGAAGCTGGCCGCCCTGCCCGACGACACACAGGTTTGCTGCGCTCACGAGTACACGCTGTCCAACTTGCGTTTTGCCCAGGCAACGGAGCCAGACAATCAGGACATAAAAAATCACATCACTCACTGTCAGTCTCTGCGCAAGCAGGGCAAACCCACACTGCCGTCTACGCTGGCACTCGAAAAAAAGATAAATCCGTTTTTACGCTGCGCTGATCTTGCCGAATTCAGCGCAAGACGCGAATGGAAAAACCACTACTAGATTTTGCCTGCCCGATTATTTCGCATCCAATACCAGACGTATAGTCAGCGAAGCCTTTGCAGGATCATTATTGGCATCCTGTACAAATACACGATCTGGCGATACATGATATTGTTCGACCATCATGTCCTTGATACGCAATGCACGCTGCATTGCCAGTTGATGCAACTCATCATCCGTAACAGGGATACCATCCTGCAAACGTTGCCACGCCTGTTCATAAACCATACGTTGCAAGACATTATCATCAACCTTCTCACCACGCGCCTTCATATCTCTCCTGATACGATCTTCAATATCACCAAACTCATCACTGCGTTGTTTCCTGTAATAACGCGCCAACATTTTGTAGGCGTCACCATTATCCTGTGCTGCACGGGCAGACAGGAACGCATCAGCTGGAATCGTATTATTTTCGCGCAGTATCGCCAGTAATTTCTGCCGCTGTTTCTCCGGCCTATCCTGCTCAGCAAGCATATTACCCTGAATATCAAGGTGCAGACCTACCCTCCTGTCAAGCAGCGCCGCAACCTTTTGCAGTCTCGTAGCTGAGCCAGCCTCAATCTGGTCTGTACCAGCAGTAAATGCAATCTGGTCGATATCTTCATCCGCCGAACCACCCAATAAGCCGGACAATGCCTTGAAAGGTGATGTGACCACCTTCATGATCATGTTACTCAAAACTTTCCAGACAATACCGCCCACAGAAAACTTCGGATCGCTCAAATCACCGTTTACCTCGAATCCGAGATCAATCACACCTTTTTCATCACGCAACAATGCAATGGCGAGGCGCAAGGGTAAATCGACTACCTTTTTGCTTTTTACACTCTCACCCAGCTGTAACTGTTTCACAACAATGCGGTTCTTACCCTGCACCTTGTCATTCACCAGTTTGTAATCAATATCGAGTGATAGCTGTCCTTTGTCGATCTTGAAACCTGCATAAGTACCAGAGTAAGGCGTGAACGTTGTCAACTCCAGATTGCTGAACGCCATATGTGCATCCAGACTCGGTTTCGGTGCAAGAGGGTTCAGCTTGCCCTTTATTGTCACAGGTGCATAACGATCCACCTTGCCAGCGAGACCAATACTGGCCTGTGTTTTCGGATCAGTGGACAATCCATCGATAGTTCCTGATAACTGCTGCATTGCCACCCGAAAATTCGGCTTCATGGTGAGATCGGAAAAACCGACATCAGCATCATGCAACGCAACCGTGCCGATGATCATTGAAAGCGGCGCTGTCGATTTTTCTGTAGGCGACTTTCTGGCAACCAACAGGTCATGCACGTTGGTTGTGCCATCTGCATTGATCACAAAACCCGTATTCAATTTATCCAGCGTGATCTTTCCGAGAGACAATGTATTGGATTGGAGCTGGTACGAAATTGCTTCGATATCCAGCGAATCCCAACTCAACAACTTGCGATCTGTCCCACGCTCATGCACATCCAGTTTTTCAATTTTCGCAACACCCTGCACACTCATTGTTGCAGTATCACCTGCTTCAAAATGAACATCGAGTCCAGCATGGGCAACACCACTATCGATATCTGCGCGCACAGCGTCATGGATATACGGCGTTGCCATTGACAGCGGCATTTGCTGCACATCGAGATGCGCATCAGCCATCAGCGGTGTGAGTTGCACATGCGTGTCTATGGCGATTTGTGCTGGCTGGCGCATCTCACCATCGCTAACGCCTGTCCTGATCTGCACAGTAAACGGATCAGCTGCCAACGGTTTCCATTCATTTACCGTGATGGAAAGAGGTGACAACGTCGCAGCAAAGTTTTCCGAAGGTTGTTCATCCCGGAACTGTACGGTGTAATTGCTGACCGCCAGCTTGTGTATCAATACATTCCACGGCATGGCCTGTGCTGCAGTTGGTGGTGATTGCGTCCTGGCAGGCTGGGCAGCTGCTGCTACCGGATCCCCAAACGCAGGTACAGGGGCAAACAATGCCTGCAAATTAATGCTGCCCTGTTTATCCATCACCACATCCAGCCAACCATCGCTGGCCTGTACAACACCCACTTCAACTGTCTGTTTTTGTAAATTCATCTGTACTGCATTGACAGCTAACAACGGCAACCGGATCACGGGTGCTGCGGGTGCTGTTTTATTGCTGAGCACGAGCTCACGCAAAGTGACCGATCCCGCGCTGAGCTGCAGATCAAGTGCATTCGGCATCTGCACATCAAACTGTGTGCTCAGATCAAAACGTGGTGGCTGTAGCTGGAAATTAACGGGCAACATCAACCATTGCCAGACTGGCGCCAGATTCAGGTTTTGTATCGTGAGTTTGCCATTGACCTGCAAGGGCTGCAGTTTTACGGTTGTATCGACTGAAACGAGGCCAGCATCATGATCACGCAATTCGACCACGAGACGATTGGCATGACCCTCCCGGGTTGTATGCAAGTCATCTATAGAAAATGACGGCAGATCGAGTATCTGGTGAAAACCACCTGCACGCTGTGCATCGCGGTAATCAACGATACCACCTCGAATATCCAGCTTACGCAATAAAACAGCGGGCAATGAAGTCGATGCTTTCGGTGCAGGTTCTGTTGTCGACTGTGCCGCCTCACCGACAGCAAACAGATGCAACAACGTGTAACCGCCCTTCCCGTCCGGTTCGAGCTTCAGATACGGTTTATCAAGTGCAATGTGCTCGATACCGAACTCAAGGCGAAATGCGGACAGGAATTCATAATCCAGCATCAATTGATCGAAGGATACCAGTGGTGTTTGATCCGTATCGATAACCTGCAAGCCCTCGACCTGCAATTTAAACAAATAGGGATTGAAGCGAATATCGTGAACTTGCACTGTGTGCTGGATACTGCCAGCCCAGTCATGAACCAAAAAACGCTTGATCGCCCATGGCAGAATGAAAAATCCCGAGAGCGTGTAAATCAGAAAAAACGCCGCGATCATCTGAACGATGCGGTTGCTGCCCAGTTTGCGCAGATATGTGTGCTGGAGGAGGTTATCTGACATGGCTAACAGAGATCCTTGCTTCCCTGCACCGATAATATCAGTGGTGATGACCGCCGTCGCCATGTGCATGGCCGTGGGCTATTTCTTCTTCGGTAGCAGCACGAACAGCAATGACTTCCATATCAAATACCAATGTCTTGCCCGCCAATGGGTGGTTGGTGTCGACTTCGGCCATGAATTTGCCAGGCTTGATCACCGTTACCTGACGCGGACCTTCTTCCGTTTCAATCCAGGCGATATCCCCGGCCTTAAGCTTACCCGCAAATTTCAGGTGCTTGATCGAAATACGTTGCTGCAATGCAGGATTGTGCACGCCGTACGCCTGCTCCGGTGCAAGTGTGACATTGACCTTGTCTCCCACCTGTTTGCCAAGCAGTACCGCTTCAAGTCCAGGCAGGATATTGTCGTGGCCATGCAAATAGGCAACTGGATGGTCCGTCCGTGAATCCTCAGTGAAATTACCACCCACTTCACCCAGGTGATAGTGAAAACTGGCGACAGTATTTTTAGCGATCTGCATGGCATGCTCCCGAGTAAAAAATCTGGCAGCAGTATCGTGCGATAGGCACCCGATGGCAAGACGAGTCCATTCGCGCAATAAACCAAAAACGGCATCCCGAGATGCCGTTTTTGATGTTCCTTGATCGTCTTTATCCGTTAGTAGGAAATTGATTCCTGAATACTTGAGCCCCTGTAAACCCCATTCAGCGGATACACAGTCGGGATCAATGTTTTCCTCGCAAAATCCAACGGATAAGCGTCCATGTCATCATTCACGCCGTCGTTGTCATCATCCGGATCGCATACATCACCAATCAGATCACCATCGGTATCCAGCTGATCACTATTGGCAACTGACGGGCAATTATCCGAACCATCACCAATGCCATCCGCATCACTGTCGGCATTGCTCAATGGATCAGTTGGATACAGATCCAGCCTGTCGCTGACACCATCTCCATCCGTATCAGCCAGTAATCGATTCGTACCTTTCATGGCTTCCTGAGCTGCGCCCAATCCATCACCATCTGCATCCATCAGATTGACCGGAAGATTCTGCTGTCCAAATGTGTTATCGCCCCAGCAGACGACACCATTACTCGTCAGCGCACATGTAAAGTAAACGCCCGCGCTAATCTGGAAAGTGTTAGCCAATACCGGCACTCTGGATTGTCCATAATCATCACCTGATCCTGCATTGAGTTTTCCGGCCCCCCAGCAAACCACCCCGGTATCATCCAAAGCACAGGTATGGTAACTACCCGCTACAATGCTACGAGGATTTACCAGAGCTGGCACATTCAGCTGTCCTTTGCTGTTGTTACCCCAGCACTTCACAGCTGAGCCATCAAGAGCGCAAGTGTGTTGTGAACCGGCAACAACCTGTGTTGGCGAACTCAAGGCTGGCACGTTACGCTGGCCGTAAGAATTATCACCCCAGCACTTAACACCCGTATTGTCGATTGCACAAGTATGTCGATCACCTGCAGCAATGCCGGTTGGCAAAGACAGTGCAGGCACAGTACGTTGTCCGGATCCATTATCACCCCAACACTTGACCGTCGTACCATCAATAGCGCAAGTATGCGCACCACCTGCAGAAACTTGTTTTGGCGCCGTAATAGAAGGCACTGTTGACTGGCCAGACACGTTGCTACCCCAGCATTTGAGACCCGAACTGTCGATCGCACAGGTGTGCCACAAACCACCACTGACCTGCTTGATGCCGCTGAGCACAGGAGGTGACGCCTGACCGTAACGATTATCCCCAGCACAGCGTAATCCTGCCTCATCAACAACGCAGGCGTGACGACCACCCAAGGCTATCTGATAATCCGGCACGAGCGGATTACGCCCATGACTCACCTCCCAGCCATCCAGCAACGAATCACTGTCCGTATCAGGATTGGAGACTGATGTGCCGCGCGTTATCTCAGCACCAAACGTCAATCCATCCGCATCATCATCCGACAAGGCATCTGACCCGTTCAGCGGATCCATACCGTACGTGAGCTCCATACCATCAGCCAGACCGTCTGAATCGGTATCAGCAAGCACGGGATTAGTACCATACAGATAGATTTCCTCTCCATCCAGCAAACCATCACCATCGGTATCCGTCACCAGTGGATTGGTACCATGAACAATTTCCTGTTTATCGGAAACGTTATCACTATCCGTATCAGCTGAACGCGGATTTAACCCATGTGCTATTTCATACGCATCATTTAAACCATCTGAATCGGTATCTGCTTTCAGGGGATTGGTATTCGCTGCAATTTCAGCCGCATCATCCAGACCATCGCCATCCGTGTCTGCTACCAGCGGATCTGTCAGGTAAGTAAATATTTCCTGGTAATCCGACAAGCTGTCCGCATCGGAGGACTTGAGTTTTGGATTGGTGCCATAAACCTGAACTTCTGCGCCGTCCATAATGCCGTCACCATCCGTGTCAGTAACCCGGACATTCAGGCCGTTGGTGTATTCGTAATAATCACCCAGACCATCGCCATCCGTATCGACATCTGTAGGTAAACTGCCCGCTTGCATTTCTTGCTGATTGGTCAGGTGATCATGATCAGCATCTCCTGCAGCAACTTGCAACAAATTGCCAAAATACTTTTGTTCCCACTGATCATTCAGGCCATCAACATCGGCATCGGTACTGATCAACGGATTAAGCCCTTGATCTATTTCCAGCTTGTCATTGATACCATCACCGTCCGTATCATAAAGTCTTGGGTTGCTGGCATTTTGATATTCCTGGAGGTTGGTCAGGCCATCATTATCAGGATCCTGTGCAGCATCTGCGGGATCGTTTTTGTTCAGCCCGAACTTGTCTTCAAATACATCAGGCATGCCGTCGCGGTCCTGATCATTTGTCTTGGACATTTTTACCATGTTTGATACAGCAGCCTGCCAGTTGGTGGTAACGCTGCAACAGAAATCCTGTGACCACAGTCCGACCCAACCTCCACCTTCAGGCATAACAGCAAGCGCAACAGTCCCGTAAACTGTTTCCTGATATATCGGCAGTGCATTCGCCGGGAGAGATGTGCGTGTAACCGCGTAGGATCCCGCATCGAGACTTACAGGACCGCCTGCGAAAGACGTGTTTATCGCAGCTTGCGCATTCAGGCTGGTGGCATAGTTGCTCGATGCAACCAGCGAATATCCAAACAGTCCGTTCAACAGGTCAGTTTCATACGTTGTGTATGCACCATTGACCATCAAAGTGCCACCATTCCGGACGAATGTCTTGATAACCTCCCTCGCCTCAACCGTCATTGCCGCATAAAAATTACCATTCTCCAATTCGGGAATGAGCAGAACCTCTTTTTGCTGCAGAGCCAATGAAAGAGCCGACGCCGAAATATCTGAAAACAGGATAACTGTATTGCCAGACGCCTCCATCACGCTCTTAAGGTACAAATCGTCCTGATCAATGTCCGTGTAATAGTCACTGCTCAACATAGCAATCCGCCTACTCGCGGCAGATGCAGTACCTACTCCATCTTTTACAAAAGGATTCGTACCAAGTAAACGCAGCTCCATGACATTGTTCAGTCCGTCACCGTCTTTATCATTTTTTGCGTCTGCAGGATTATTCGGCGCCGAACCCAGGGCATATTCTTCTGCATTGGTCAGTGCATCCTGGTCGAGATCCCCGCCCGCATCTGCGCTAGACAACGGATTCAAGCCGTACTGCACTTCCCAGCCATCAGGCATACCATCGCCATCGGTATCTGCAACCAACGGATTCGTGCCAGCGGAAGCCTCTGCAACATCTGATAAGCCATCGTTATCATCATCAGTGTCGGCATTGTTACCAATACTGTCATTATCTGTGTCAATGGACTCTGCAGCATTGAGCGGAAATTTATCGACACTATCAGCCACACCGTCGTTGTCATCGTCGGTATCAGCATTGTTTCCAATACCATCACCATCGGTATCTAACGTCTCGACTGCATTTAATGGGAACGCATCAAGCCGGTCATTGATGCCATCACCATCGGTATCAGCTTTTAACGGATCAGTATGTGAGCTGACGGTTTCATAGCCATCATTCCAGCCATCACCATCCGTATCGGGCGATTTCGGATTGGTAGCGTGTGCAACTTCCCAGCCATCCGACAAGCCATCACCATCCGTATCAGCAACCAGTGGATTGGTTGTGCGCGAAACTTCATCCGCATCATCGAGTTCATCGCCATCGGTATCGGCTTTCAGCGGATCAGTGTGATACGTCAAAACTTCCTGGCCGTCCTTCAGTGTGTCACCATCAGAAGAGGCCGCTAGCGGATTGGTGTGATAAGTATTCACTTCCTGGCCATCGGTCAAACCATCGGCATCTGTATCGGCTTTAACAGGATTTGTCCCCGCACCAATTTCGACACCATCATTAAGACCATCACTATCAGTATCGGCGACGACCGGGTTTGTGAGAGCAGCAAATTCATCAATGTTTGTTATGCCATCCGCATCATTATCAGATGCTGCATTCGCAGACAAATTGCCAAAATACTTGATCTCCCATTCGTCGTTCATACCATCCGCATCGGTATCACCAAGCCTGACGAGTGGATTCAATCCGCGAGCAACTTCATCGCCATCATTAATTCCGTCACCATCAGTATCTGCTACCAGTGGATTGCTGTTGTTCTGGTATTCCTGCAAGTTGGTGAGGCCATCACCATCCGGATCAAGAGATGCATCCGCAGCAGAGGATTTGTTCAGACCGAATTTAGTCTCGAAAATATCTGGCATACCATCAGCATCCAGATCATTACCTGCTGTCGTCAGGATAAGTTTGACCCTCTGCGACGCATACTGTGTGCATCCAAATATGTACTGGTTCGCTGTCGAGCCTATCGTGGAAATTTTCCCACCTACAGCAAAGTCGCTGCCAGCCTTCTGGACAATGGACTGGATGGCCGCTGCATTGAGGTTGACCGTGACTTTTGTATTGGATGAAACCAGCTGCTCTCCGTACAAAGTTCCCGTGCCCAAATCATTGAATGTCGAAGTGACCAAACCACCAGCGAGCAGTGTCGTAATCGACGTAGTAACGTCGTAAAGCTGATAGTTTTCACTACCATCCTGTAACGCAACACAGGCTGATGTTGTTGGATCAATCTCCACTTTTGCCGTTGATAATCCTGGCAGTGAAGCCGGCAAATGGAAAGTAAAGAAATTCCTGTATTCCCCGGAACTGTAATAGCCAACAATGTAATTGTCATTGCTAGGCGTATGCGCTGAGTTCGTCGCATACCATCCACCATCAAATGCCATTACAGCTGTTGTACTACTGGGCGATGTGAATCCGTCGGACACTTTCGGATTAGAGCCGAGCAAAACCACTTCCATGACATTCTTGAGTCCATCACCATCCCAATCAAGTAAAGCGTCTGCCTTGTCAAGCGGATTAAAGCCGTAGGTATACTCCTGCAGGTTGGTCATGCCATCCATATCAGCATCGGCAGCCGCATCATTGACTAGTGGATCAAGACCCGAGCTGATCTCCCATTTATCGGGCATGCCATCACCATCGCTGTCAACTTTCAGCGGGTCGGTGTGATATTTATTGATTTCGTCAATATCACTGATGCCATCACCATCATCATCCGGGTCGGTGTTATTGCCTATCCCGTCGCGATCCGTATCAAGAGACTCACTTGCATCAAGTGGAAATGCGTCAACACTATCAGCAACACCATCGTTATCGTCATCGGTATCGGCTTTATCGCCGATACCATCATGATCGCTGTCACGCGTTTCATTCGCATCCAGCGGAAATGGATCACTCAGGTCTGAAACACCATCGCCGTCGGTATCGACCAAACGGGGCGATGTGCCCAGAATATTGACCTCATCACTATCCAGCAAACCATCACCATCGGTATCCGGTTTGAGCGGATCGGATCCAGCCACCAGTTCAGCAATATCATCAAGACCATCACCGTCGGTGTCGGCAGTCATTGGATTGGTGTGATAGAAAAGTACTTCATCCCAATCACCCAGCAAATCAAAATCACTGTCATTGCTGTAAGGATTGGTGTGGTAAACGGTTATTTCCGCAAAATCTGTCAAGCCATCGTTATCACTGTCTGCAGAAATGGATACTGTAACTTTTGGATCAAGCGGATCCGAATCCACGTCATCTGCATAGCCATCACCATCGTCATCCGTGTCGGCATTATTGCCTATGCCGTCGTGGTCTGTATCAAGATATTCGGAGGCATCCCGGGGGAAAGCATCAATGGCATCGCCATAACCGTCGTTATCATCGTCGCTGTCGATGTTATCGCCCAGCCCATCACCATCTGCATCATGTTGCTCGGTAGCATCAAGCGAAAACGCATCATCAACGTCAGCAACACCGTCACCATCATCATCGGTATCCACGTTATTCCCGATACCGTCATGATCCGTATCCAGCTGCTCTGTCGGATCAAGCGGAAAGGCGTCCTGTGCGTCAACAACACCGTCATTGTCATCATCCTGATCGAGTGAGTCCGGCCAGAAGTCACCATCATTATTGGCATCAACAACCAATGGATTGGTATGGAATATGCGTGCTTCAGCATAATCATTAAAACCGTCGCCATCCGTGTCAGGATCAAGCGGATTGGTGTGATAGGTCAGAACTTCGTCGCCGTCATCCAGACCGTCATCATCTGAATCACCATCATTAGGATTGGTATGGTATATCTGGTTTTCCTGATAATTGGTGAGCCCATCTCCATCCAGGTCCCCATTCAGTCCAGAATTACCGTCACCCTTATCGGCATTGGCAACGCCCAGCCAGAAAAGCAGGCCCAAGGCTGAGAGAATTAAAACCGCTGATTTTGTAATCGAAGTCCGGAAGTCTGTCCCGTTATACCGTTCCATAAAACTTTCCTCCTGCCTGCTTGTTTTTTTCGCCCCATTTATATTTATTCGGGGATTTCTTTTGTCTGAATCTACCATACAAAACATATGATTACTACGGTTATTCCAGACCCTGGCGCCCCTTGAAACACCTACCTGCGCAAGGAAGGCAAGTGCTAGAATCGGCCCCCTGATAGTCATCGAGGCCACCCGTCATGCTCAAGGTTAACGAATATTTCAACGGCAACGTCAAATCCATCGGTTTCCAGACCAGCACCCTGCCAGCAACTGTCGGTGTCATGGCACCGGGCGAGTACGAGTTTGGCACAAGCCAGAAAGAAGTGATGACAGTGGTCAGCGGTGGCCTGACTGTCAAACTGCCTGGAAACGAGAGCTGGCAAACTTTCAAGGAAGGCGACGCCTTTGAAGTGCCCGCCAATGCCAAATTCCAGCTGAAGGTGTCAGTGGCTACAGCCTACCTTTGCACCTACGAATAACAAGGAAGTTCTAGCAGGGCAAACAGCTGTGTATAGAGTCTTTACGCGGCTGTCACTACGGACATTGCCTCTCCGCCTCCGCACTATCATCTGAGAAAATGCACCCACGTCAACAATCCCGATTCCATCTTAATTAGCACAGGAGCCTGATCATGGCTGAACAAAAAGCAACCAACGTGCATTGGCATTCAGGCGATGTCACCCGTGAAGATCGATACCGTGTACTGGGCCACAAGGGAGCAACCCTGTGGTTCACTGGCCTGTCTGGCAGTGGAAAAAGTACCGTGGCTGTGGCACTGGAGAAAGAACTGACAGCTCGTGGTGTACTGTGTTATCGACTGGATGGGGACAACGTCCGTCTCGGCATCAACAAGAATCTCGGCTTTTCAGCTGAAGACCGCAGTGAAAATATCCGTCGCATTGGTGAAATTTCAAAACTGTTTGTCGATACCGGTGTCATCGTCCTGAGCAGCTTTATCAGTCCGTACCGCGCGGATCGCGATACTGTACGCGCCCTGCACGATGCAAGCGCCATGGATTTTATCGAAATTCATGTGGATTGCTCATTAGCCGAAGCAGAAAAGCGTGATCCGAAAGGCTTGTACAAAAAGGCCCGTGCAGGTGAGATCAAAGGGTTTACCGGCATTGATGACCCGTACGAAGCACCTGTCAAACCCGAGGTTCATCTGCACTCTGATGAAATGTCACTGGAACAGGAAGTGGCGGTATTGATCGCCGAACTGGAATCGCGCGGCATACTCAACTTCTCCGAATAATCAAGGCAGGAATTCGCCCATGCTAATGCAGGATAAAGTGGTCATCATTTCAGGTATCGGTCCGGGTCTCGGTGTGGAGCTGGCGCTTCTGGCTGCACGCGAAGGCGCTAAAGCGGTCGTACTGGCTGCACGTACGGCTTCCAAGCTGAGTGATGCTGCGCAACAAATTGCCTCTCTGGGTCTTGGCACACAGACACTGGAAGTGGCAACCGACATTTCCAGACCCGAGGACTGCAAGCATCTGGTCACTAAAACGGTTGAAGCTTTTGGCCGGATTGATGCCGTAGTCAACAGTGCCTACATCCCCGGCAAATTTGGCTCATGGGAAAAATGGGATTTTGATGACTGGCGCAAAACGATGGATGTGAACCTGTTTGGCTCACTGAATCTTTCGCGCGAAGCAGCACGTGTCATGAAAGACCAGCCTGAACGCGGCGCCATTGTGATGGTGAACTCCATGGTCACCAAAAATGTGATCAGCGCCCAGGGTGGCTATGCCACATCCAAGGGTGCCCTTGCCACTGCCACCCGCGCATTGGCCAGTGAACTGGCTCCCTTGGGTATCCGTGTCAACAGCTGTTTCATGGGCTGGATGTGGGGCGCGAACGTAAAAGGGTTCGTCGAAGGCATGGCAGCCAAAAATGGTGTTGATCCGTCAGTCGTCAAGAAAGGCTTCGAGAAAAATATTCCGTTGGGTGAAATGCCAACTGACAAGGATTGCGCCAAGGGATGCCTGTTTCTGGTGTCAGATTATGCCAAAGTCATCACCGGAGCCTCGCTGGATATCAACGGCGGCGAATACATGCCTCATTAATGCAGATGATCCTTGCCCCTGAAGCTGCGTATTGGTAGAGTTTGCCCCCTTCTAAACCCCCCACCTGGCCGTATTTTGTCGGCACTGTTTGCAGGGTCCGCTCATGTTCAAGAAATTCCGGGGAATGTTCTCCAATGACCTGTCGATCGATCTCGGCACGGCCAACACCATCATTTACGTACGCGGCCGTGGCATTGTGCTCGACGAACCGTCTGTCGTGGCAATCCGTAACCACAATGGCCAGAAAATTGTTGAAGCAGTGGGCATTGAAGCCAAACGCATGCTCGGTCGTACCCCAGGTAACATTACTGCCATCCGCCCCTTGAAAGATGGCGTCATCGCCGACTTTCAGGTCACCGAAAAAATGTTGCAGCATTTTATAAACAAAGTGCATGAAAACAGCTGGATGCGTCCCAGCCCACGCGTATTGATCGGCGTCCCCTGTAAGGCAACTGAAGTCGAAAAGCGTGCAATTCGTGAATCCGCACTCGGTGCTGGCGCCCGTGACGTACGCCTGATCGACGAACCGATGGCAGCCGCAATCGGCGCCGGCCTCAATGTCGAGGAAGCCAACGGTTCAATGGTTGTCGACATTGGCGGCGGCACCACAGAAATTGCAATCATCTCGCTGAACGGCGTGGTCTATGCAGATTCCGTGCGTATTGGTGGCGACCGTTTCGACGAGGCCATCATCAACTACGTGCGACGCAACTACGGTAGCATCATCGGCGACGCCACTGCAGAACGTATCAAGCAAGAAGTCGGCTGCGCCTTTGGCGGCCGTGAATTACGAGAAATTGATGTTCGCGGACGCAACCTTGCCGAGGGCGTTCCCCGTTCATTCACACTGAACAGCGATGAAATTCTTGAGGCCTTGCAAGAACCACTGGCTGGTATCGTACAAGCTGTGAAGAGCGCACTGGAGCAATCCCCACCCGAACTGGCCTCCGATATTGCCGAAAACGGTATTGTGTTGACCGGTGGCGGTGCCTTGTTGCGAGACATTGATCGACTGCTGATGGAAGAAACCGGTCTACCAGTATTGATCGCAGAAGATCCACTGACCTGCGTTGCCAAGGGTGGTGGTAAAGCACTGGAAATGATGGACAGACTGCATCTCGATCTCCTGTCCTCGTGATAACCGGTTAACTCGGAAAACGATCCGGATGGCCACAAGAAAAAAACAGCAAGCAAACGGGCAGCCCAGCCTTGAACAATCCCTGGAAGAGCTGGAGCTGTTGGTTGAAAGCCTCGAGCATGGCGACTTGTCTCTGGAAGAATCCCTGAAGGCCTTTGAGGCCGGTATCAGGCTGACTCGGCAGTGTCAGGAAGCCCTCGCTGCTGCCGAGCAGAAAGTGCAGTTGTTGATCGAACAGAACGGAACCCTCAAGAGCGAACCCTTCGCTGACACCGAATAATCCCGACGGTGAACGAAACCATGAGCAGCGACTTCCCTGCTTTCCTGCAAGCCTGCCAGCAGCGCGTCCAGCAAACACTGGAATCGGTACTGCCAAAAACAGATGAACCCGCCAGCCGCCTGAAACACGCCATGCGCTACAGCGCCCTCAATGGAGGAAAACGCGTACGCGCCACACTGGTCTACGCGGCGGCTGAAGCGGTCAGCGGCAAATCCCCTCCGGAAACCGACAGTGCCGCATGCGCAGTCGAACTGGTCCACGCCTACTCGCTGGTGCATGATGATTTACCCGCCATGGACAATGACGACCTGCGCCGCGGTCAGCCAACCTGCCACATCGCCTTTGACGAAGCCACTGCCATACTGGCTGGTGACGCCCTCCAGACGCTGGCCTTTGAACATCTCGCTACCAGCGATCTGTCAGCTGAAATCCGCTGTCAGCTGGTCCTGATGCTGGCACAAGCCTCTGGCGCTACCGGTATGGTGGCGGGCCAGGATATGGATCTCGCCGCTGAAAACAGCAGGATTTCGCTAGCAGAACTGGAAAGCTTGCACAGACACAAGACGGGCGCACTCATTACTGCCAGTGTGCAAATGGGTGCAATTGTCGCCAGTGCCAGCGAAGAACAGATCCAGGCGCTGACTCGCTACGCCGAAGCCATCGGTCTCGCCTTTCAGGTACAGGATGACATCCTCGATATCGAAGGCAGCACAGAGGAACTCGGCAAAACACAGGGTGCCGATATCGCCCTCAATAAATCCACCTACCCCAGCCTGCTCGGCATTGAACAAGCCAGGCAACGCAGCCTGGATTTACGTGATGACGCGATAAAGTCATTGTCGATTTTTGGCCCGCCAGCCGATCACTTGCGTGCCCTTGCGCACTACATTATCAATAGAAAAAAATAAAAAACCCGCACTCGGCGGGTTTTTTATTTTTCAGGTGTTTTTCACTCCATCACACTTTTGGATAGACGCGGTAGTTAACACCAGCCAGTTTTTCCAGAACGCGATGTACCTGGCAAGAGTAACCAAACTCGTTGTCGTACCAGAGATACATCACGACGTGGTTGCCACGCACAATTGTCGCCTTGGCATCAAAAATACACGCGTGACGCGAACCAACGAAATCGCTAGATACCACTTCTGTACTGTTAGTGTAGTCAATCTGTTTACGGAGCGGTGAATGCAGCGCCATGTAGCGCATGTATTCGTTCAACTCTTCGACTGTGGTTTCTTTTTCCAGCTCAAGATTCAGGATCGCCATCGATACATTCGGGATAGGAACGCGGATCGCATTGCCTGTCAGTTTACCCGCCAGTTCCGGCAACGCCTTGGCAACAGCTTTGGCTGCACCCGTTTCGGTGATAACCATGTTCAGCGGCGCACTGCGACCACGGCGGTCTGACTTGTGATAGTTGTCGATCAGGTTCTGGTCATTGGTATAGGCATGAACTGTCTCGATATGACCTGACTTAACACCATATTTGTCATTGACCGCTTTGAGCGCAGGCACCACCGCATTGGTTGTGCAAGAAGCAGCAGAAACAATCTTGTCTTCAAGTGAAATCTGCTCATGGTTAACACCAAAAACGATATTCTTGACATCACCCTTGGCCGGCGCCGTCAGCAACACCTGACTTACACCTTTCGCCTGCAAGTGCTTGGAGAGGCCCGCTTCGTCAGTCAGTTTGCCCGTGTTTTCCACGACAATCGCATTGTGAATGCCGTACTGGGTGTAATCGATAGTTTCCGGCGCATCGGCATAGATGATCTTGATCTCGTTACCGTTGGCGATAAAGCTTTGTGTTTCCTCATCCACCCGGATCGTGCCACGGAAAGGTCCGTGTACAGAATCACGACGCAACAGTGATGCGCGTTTTTCCAGATCATTGGAACCTTTGCCTTTGCGTACAACAATGGCACGCAAACGCAGCACATCGCCACCACCGGTTTTTTCGATCAGCAGACGCGCCATCAAACGGCCGATACGCCCAAAACCGTACAGGATCACATCACGTGGTTCCGGAATCGGTTTCACATCCGTATCAATGGCTTCAGCCACTTCACGTTTTACATAGTCAGTGACCGTCAAACCACCGCTGTCCTTCATGAAATTGACAGCAATACGGCCGACATCGATATGCGCACGACCCAACTTCAAACCAGCCAGGGCCTGTACGACAGGGAATGTTTCAAATTCAGACAATTCGTTTTGCTCGACCTGACGAACGAAACGATGCGCCTTCATGATGTCGATAACCGAACGACTATAAAGCTGCTGACCATAGATGTAGGTATTGACGTTGTGTTCGCGATGCAGCTTGCCAATCAGCGGAATCATGTCTTCCGCCAGCGCTTCGCGTTTTTTCCAGTCAGCGAAATAATCAGCGGGTTTCGGGCGTTTCTGTTCTTCGGCCATCGCGCTACACCTGTGGTGAGTGGTTTAAAAAGAGGCGCTATTATCGTGATTCAGACCTAGTGCTGCAACCGAGCGCCGACCCGGGATTTGGCATACCATGCATCTCCTTATCAAGGCTCACCCCATGCACGACATCCCCGCCACCACCCACAGTAGCCACCCTTTCTCCCTGCTGACACCGGAACGACTGCTGGATACCGTCGAAAAGCAGCTGGCTGAACAGGGACTGTACTGTGACGGCCGCTTTCTGGCACTGAACAGCTATGAAAATCGCGTCTACCAGATCGGCATCGAGGGCGAACAACCCCTGATCGCCAAGTTTTATCGGCCAAACCGCTGGACCACGGCTCAGATACTCGAAGAACACGCGTTCTGTTACGAGCTGGCCGAGGATGAATTCCCGGTCGTCACACCAGTCCGCCACAACGGCTGCAGTCTGTTTGAACAGACATTGAACGATGAAACGCTTGGTGAGCAAACGTTCCAGTTTGCCCTGTTTCCGCGCAAGGGCGGCCGCGCACCCGAATTCGACAACCTCGACCACCTGCTGATCATGGGTCGCTGGATTGCACGCTTGCACAACATCGGCGGTATCAGGCCTTTCCAGGAGCGACCAACGCTGGATATCCAGAGTTACGGCAGTGACAGCGTTGCCTTCATCAGCGAGCACTTCATTCCATCTTCCCTGAAGATTGCCTATACGACACTGACACGGGATTTGCTGCAACTGCTGCAGGAAAAACAAAAAACGTTCAACGATATTGCTTTTATTCGCACGCACAGTGATTGCCACGCCGGCAATGTCTTGTGGCGCGACGATCTGCCACATTTTGTCGATTTTGATGATGCGCGCATGGCACCCGCCGTGCAGGATATCTGGATGTTGTTATCCGGTGATCGACACGAGCAGACTGCGCAACTGGCAGAAATTATCGAGGGTTATGAGGAATTTCGTGAATTTGATCAACGCGAACTGCACTGGATAGAAATCCTGCGCACGCTTCGCATGATGCATTACAGCGCCTGGCTAGCACGCCGCTGGGATGACCCCGCCTTCCCGTTGCATTTCCCATGGTTCAACAGCGAACGCTACTGGGGACAACACATCCTCGAATTGCGCGAACAACTCGGTGCATTGCAGGAAGATCCCTTGAAAATTTCCATGTAGGGGCGCAATTCATTGCGCCATCTTGAACCGAAAATTTATATACAGAAATCGGGACGCGATGAATCGCGCCCCTACGGTGCAGAAACAGATTCGCGCACGGAGCTGCCTTTGTAAATAGCGCTCAAAGGCCATGTCGTGCCATTAGCCGGATTTAACGGTTCCGGATCGAGATAATCAGGCACGCCGTCATTGTCATCATCGCTGTCACAGACATTACCCTGTCCATCGTGATCTGTATCCAGCTGGTTAGCATTTGCGTTTAGCGGGCAATTATCACTGACATCCGGCACACCATCATTATCATCATCCGTGTCACATGCGTCACCCTGCGCATCGCCGTCATTATTCAACTGGTTGTTGTTGGCAACCCCCGGGCAATTATCTGCACTGTCCCCAATGCCATCATTATCGGCATCCTGTCCTGTATAAAGGACAAAAATATCACCTGTAACAACTTGCCAGCACTCCTTCTTCGGGGCAAGGATTGATCCACCTGTTGTGCATATATCCTGCCCTCCCCTCCACTCGGGAAAACTGTAGGAAATTGAAGTAAATGTTTCACTTCCTGTTAAAAGATGTGAGGTGACTGAAACCGATGGCGTATAGAAAAAACAGTACCCGTCGCCAACGTTGTCACTGCAGGTCAATGTCTTGCCAGATACAGAACAGGTAAGATTGAACGTGTAATGGTAATTCTGGTAAGGATAACCACAGGTAAAAACCGGGCTCTTCTTGGAAACGCTGGTTGCCGCCACAGACAACAACGGCATCACACAACTGGCAACCAACAAACAACAAGCAAGCCAATGACGGTAGGAGAAAAACCCCGATAATCGAGCAGCAAACCGGCTCATGGATGGTGTCCTTGTTTGTTTTTCTTTATGTACGACAAAGGTAGCACTTAACCCCCATACCAACAAGGCGATAAGACACGTCTGCTGTTAGGCTCACCTGCATCTGGCTGGTACAATGCGCCCATCCAGAATCACGCATCCCGTATCTTTTATTGCAGGCACAGCCGTTACATGAGCAACCAGGACAATACGTCAGCCAAACCTTCCCTCAGCTACAAGGATGCCGGTGTCGATATCGACGCCGGTACCGCGCTGGTCGAACGCATCAAGCATGTCGCCAAAAAAACCCGCCGCCCGGGTGTGATGAGCGGTCTGGGCGGTTTCGGCGCCCTGTTCGAAATTCCCAGCCACTACAAACACCCGGTGCTGGTGTCCGGCACTGACGGCGTGGGCACCAAGCTGCGGCTGGCGATTGACCTGAAGAAGCACGACACGGTCGGCATCGATCTGGTGGCCATGTGTGTGAATGATCTGGTGGTCTGCGGCGCAGAACCGCTGTTTTTTCTCGATTACTACGCCACCGGCAAACTGGACGTGGAGATTGCTGCCAGCGTGATCGGTGGCATTGGTGAAGGTTGTGAACAGGCCGGCTGCGCACTGGTTGGCGGTGAAACGGCAGAAATGCCCGGCATGTATGAAGGTGATGACTACGACATGGCTGGTTTCTGCGTCGGTGCTGTCGAAAAAGAACTGATTATCGACGGCTCGCGTGTGCATGTGGGCGACGCCCTCATCGGCATCGCCTCCTCCGGCCCACATTCCAACGGCTACTCGCTGATCCGCAAGATCCTGCAAGTCTCCGGCGCTAATCCCGCCACTGACATGCTCGAAGGTAAACCGCTGGCCGATTGGTTGATGGCACCGACACGCATCTACGTGAAATCGATCCTGCACCTGATCCGCGCCGCCGATGTGCGCGCTGTGGCCCACATTACCGGCGGCGGTCTCACCGAAAACCTGCCACGCGTACTGCCAACCGGTTCAAAAGCGGTTATCGACACCAGGAGCTGGAAACAGGGCCCGGTATTTGACTGGCTGCAACAGAACGGCAATGTTGACCCCATGGAAATGCTGCGCACCTTTAATTGCGGCATCGGCATGATTGTCTGTGTACCACAAAGCGATGCGCAAAATACACTGGCCATTCTCGAAGACTGCGGCGAAACCGCTTTTGTGATCGGCCAGATCCACAAAGGGACGGCAAATGCTGAACCGCATGTGGAATACTCTGGTTTAAAAAACTGATAACGCAATGCGCCGCAAAAAACTGGTCATCCTGATTTCCGGCAGCGGCAGTAACCTGCAAGCATTTATCGACGCCGTTGCTGCGGGCACACTGCACGCAGACATCGCCTGCGTCATCAGCAACAAGCCTGGCGTGTTCGGACTGGAACGCGCAAGCAAAGCCAACATCGAAACGGCCGTGCTCGAACACAAATCCTTTGCAACACGGGAAGATTACGATCACGCCCTGTTAGCGCTCGTGGAAAAATTCCAGCCGGATCTGGTGGTGCTGGCCGGTTTCATGCGCATCCTCACCCCGGTTTTTGTCACGCCGCTGTATGGCAAACTGATCAACATCCATCCGTCACTGCTACCGAAATATCCCGGCTTGCACACACACCAGCGCGCCATTGATGCAGGTGACAAGGAAGCCGGTGTCACGGTACATTTTGTCTCGGCAGAACTGGATGCAGGACCGGCAATCATGCAGGCCAGCGTGCCTGTCCTGGCCGGCGATGATGCCAACACCCTTGGCCAACGCGTACTGGCGCGTGAACATAAAATTTATCCGCTGGTGGCACAATGGCTCTGTGAAGGCCGGTTACACTGCGATGGTGAAACTGCGAGCCTGGATGGAAAACCCTTACCGCAATCCGGAATCCGTTACCCATGATCTCTCAAGCGAAAAGATATACCTCATTAAAAAACGCAGTGACCGGCCTTGTATTTCTGCTGACCGCACCACTGCCAACCACTGCAGCACCCCCTCCACAAACCACAGCAGTGACTGCAGCAGCACCAGTGGAACACCACGCCTATACCGCCATCTATCAGGCGGTATTCAAGGGCTTTCCGCTGCAAGCGACACACCGACTGGAAAAATCCGGCAACGACTGGTTTTTCTCCAGTATTGCGAGTGGTTTTTTCGGACAGATTGAAGAAAACTCGACCTTCACCTTCACCAGCAAAGGTATCGTGCCGTTGCACTATCTGTACCAGCGCAGTGTGCTTGGTCATGAAAGCGAGAACGAAATAACCTACAACCAAGTGGATAAAATCGCATCATCCAGCAAGGGCGACAAAACCTATACCGTCAAGCTGAACGGTGATGAACTTGATCAGGGCACTTACACCACCGCGATGCGCGACGATCTTGCACGCGGCATCAATGAACCCTGCTACAAGGTTGTTGATGGCGACGAAATCGAGAATTTCTGTTTTCGCAATCTCGGTCATGAAACCATCGACACGGCACTCGGCAAACTGGATACCGTGGTTCTGGAACGCGTCCGCAAACCGACCAGCCCACGCCGTACACGTTACTGGTTTGCGCCGTCACTCGACTACACCATTGCGAAACTGGAACATCAGGAAGTTAAAAACGAAACGGCTTACTCGCTGGAAATAACCTACTACCACAACGACAAAGATGGCGCCAGCAGCCACAAAAAATAACGCCGCAAAAGCTTGTGCGTGGCGCAAGTGTTATTCGTGACGCAGGATGTCTGCGGGCTGTATCCGGGTAGCACGCCACGCAGGATAAATACTCGCCAGCGTGCTGATCATTAACGCGGACATAACTACCAGCCCTACATCTACACCACGCAAATCCGACGGCAAATAATTGACCGGATAGACATCCGTACTAAGAAACCGCACACCGAGCATCTGCTGCAAACCTTCGGCAATCTGTGGCATGCCCAGTGACAAGGCTATGCCGAGCGCTGCGCCGATCAATGTACCGGTCGCGCCAATCAGGAAACCGTGCAGCATAAAAATTCGCATCACCTCGCGATTCGGAACACCCATGGCACGCAAGATCGCAATATCACCGCGCTTGTCCGCCACCACCAGCACCAGTGAGCACACCACGTTAAAGGCAGCTATCACGATAATCAGCAACAACATCAACATCACCATTTCGCGCGACATCTGGATGGCCTGATAAAGATTGCCGTGCGTCTGCAACCAGGTCTTGATGAAATAGCCGCGCGGCAAGCTGTTGACCAATTCCCACGCCACCTTGTCGGCATCCAGCCAGTTGTCCACGCCAAAACGTATCGCAGACACACCCTTGATCCCGTAGTAATCCTGCAATAGCGGCAATTGTGCGACAACCAGATTGTTATCCACTTCCGTGCCGGTTTCGTAAAATCCCGCCACAGGCAAACTGATAACACGCGGTTGCGATTGCGAATCGCCCGAGCCTGGCAACATTGCCACCACAGTATTACCTTCGCTGATCGACAACTTCCCGGCGAGTTTTTTGCTAACCAGAACCGACTGCGGATTAGCGCGCCATGCTGCCCAGGTTTTCTGCCCGGTAAATTCATCGAAATGCGACAGCCGTGCTTCGGATTCAGGGTCGGTAGCGAATAACAGCACCGGCTCCGCCTGTGATCCCACCACCAACAATCCCTGTGCTTCAATCAACGGGCCTGCCGCAGTAATTTTTTTATTCAATAACACGGCAAGCGCTTTTTCTTTCCAGTCATCAATTTCACCGGTTTGCGGATAGAGTGTTATTGCCGGAACAACACGCAATATCCTGGTGCGCAATTCATGCTCGAAACCGTTCATCACCGACAACACAGTGATCAGCAAAGCAACCGCTATCACCAGCCCTGTCATCGACATACGTGCAATGAAACCGAGCAACTGTGAACCGCTGCGCGCTTGCGCATAACGCCATGCGATGAAGCGCGTCACCATTTCAAAGGCTCCGCAATTGCGCGTGATCAAGCAACAGGCAACGATCCTGACTGGCAGCAAGATTCCTGTCGTGCGTCACCAGCACAAACGCCATGCCGTATTGCCGGTTGAGATCGTTCAACAATGCCTGGACTTGCAGCGCGTTGTCTGCATCCAGATTGCCGGTGGGTTCATCCATCAGCACACAGGCGGGCCTGTTCACCAGTGCTCGCGCAATGGCCACACGCTGTCGTTCACCACCGGACAACTGTGCCGGCTTGTGTGTCAATCGCGCGCCAAGACCAACCGCTTCCAGCATGGCCCTGCCCTGCGCTTCTGCCTGCAGCATTTTCTGGCCCGCTATCATCAGCGGTATGCAAACATTTTCCAGCGCCGTAAATTCCGCAAGCAAGTGATGGAACTGGTATACAAAACCCAGTTGCCGGTTGCGCCAGGCAGCGCGTTCTTTTTCATTGAACGAACGCCAGGATTTACCCGCAATCAGAACCTCACCAGCTTGCGGTTCATCCAATCCACCCAGCACATTCAGCAGCGTAGATTTGCCTGAACCGGATGCACCGACAATGGCAACACGCTCACCGCGTCGCACACAGAAGTTTATCGATTGCAGGACATGCAAATCCTGCTCGGCCTGACGATAGGATTTGGTCAGATCCCTGCATTCGAGTACCGCTTCCACTTGATCCGTTCCAGTCATGTTTTTCACTCACTCATAACGCAGCGCTTCTGCCGGCTGTATGGTCGACGCACGCCATGCCGGATAAAAAACCGCAACCAGGCACAGCAACAGGGCGAGTCCGGCAATGCCGACAGCCTGCTGCCAGTGCCAGTCACTCGGAATGTCTGCCACGAAAAAAACTTGTGGATCGATAAACTGCACCCCGGTCGCATGTTGCACCCAATGCATGATCGCGCCGAGGTTGATAGCCAGCAAAGAACCGGAAACTGTGCCGATTCCAATACCAATGGCACCCATGGCCATGCCATAAATCAGGAAAATAGCCATGATCAATTCACGCGACGCACCAATGGTTCGCAACACGGCGATGTCCATTCGCCGGTCTGCAACCGCCATGGTCAGGATAGACACAAGGTTGAATACCGACACAGCAACAATCACCAGCAACATTAATGACACCATGATTTTTTCCATGCGCATGGCATTGAACAAGGTACTGTTTTCGTCACGCCAGCTTTTCAGGACAAATTTCCCGAACGCGGGCAACTGGCGCATGGCTTGCAAGTGTTCGGGTGCCTGCATCACATCGTCAAAGCGTAACTGCAAGGAATCGACACGACCGCCATATCGCAACAAGCGACCGGCATCGTCAAGATGCACATACAGTTGAGTGGAATCGAGTTGTGCACCAACGAAAAAAATCCCCACCACGGTGAAACGGCGACTGCGTGGAAATAGTCCCAGTGGCGTTACGCTGACGCGAGGTAACATCACGGTGATGCTATCCCCCACATCCACATGCAACTGTCTGGCCAGTGACTGACCCAGCACAGCACCGTACATGCCGGCTCGCAAATCCTGCCAGTTGCCTGCGACCATGCACTGCGCAATATCGGAAACTTTTGCTTCCAGTTCCGGATCAACACCCGACAATTCTGCGCCGCGTACACGATCAGCACTGGTGAGCAACACGCGTGCGCGGTCTTGCGGTGCCACGGCCTGCACAACGGGAATCGCACGAACCTCTGCTGCCAGTGCTCGCCAGTTTTCCAGGCCGTCGACAGCTGAAATTTGCCCATGCGGCACGGCATGCAGTATGCGGTTGCGCATTTCACCTTCGAATCCGTTCATGACAGAAAGCACCAGTACCATTGCCAGTACACTGACCGCCATGCCGAGAATCGACGCAAGTGAAAACAGGGAAACGAACTTGCTGCCCTTGCGGGCAGACAGGTAGCGCAGGCCTACGAGCCAGGACAGGGAATTCACGTCGTTGCCATCCTGGCGATAGTGGATCTGGATATCACAAGCAGCGTCCCCACGGGGAATATCGGACAACACATCGAGGCCGACAATTCTAGCAGAAGAGACTGCCGGAATAGGCGCAGCGCCATCGCGACGATTCCCGCGCCAGAGCGGATCGGGCATACTTGCGGCATGACATCAGCAGGCGACAAGCGCACATCTATACTGGTTACAGCGGGTTTGTGGCTGTGCCTCGCCGTGCTTTTTATTGCACTGCGATTTGATAACAGCGAACGGATTTATTTCGCCATTGATGACCAGGTTGTCGTCTGGCTGGTAGATGACATCGTGAGCTCCGGCAACTGGCAACCGGACTGGTACCGCACGGCAGATAAAAGGCACACATCAGCTTATTTTGCCAGTGAAGCACAACGCACGGAAATTCCTCACGCACACCACTACAACTTTACGGCCCATATCCTGTTGTCGTCAGCCGCGATAAAAATTATTCGCACAACCGGCTGTGACACACCGACGATCGTGCTGCTGCACCACATTGCGCTGTTCTGGGACACCATCAGCTGGTTGCTATTGATCAGTATCGCTTTCCGTTTCGGCGGCATGCCACTGGCACTGAGCAGCGCCCTGATCTACAGCGTGTTTCCGCTCACCGTACAAGGCAGTCACTACGCAAGACCGGATGCTTTCCTGACATGCATGGGCACAGCGCTCTTGTGGCTTGCCATGAACACAGCATTGTCCCGACTGCAACACTGGCGCTGGTTGTTGTTGAACGGACTCGTGTTGGGAGCAGCCACTGCCGGTAAAGCCAGTCAGCTGATGCTGGGTATTTTCCCTGCGCTGGCAGCCAGCCAACAATGCTTGCTGGCCAGGCAACACCGCAACCTGCATGATGCAGTCCGGATTATCGGCGATGGCCTGGTGCTGGCGGCTATCACTGCACTCGTACTCGGCTTCATGTTTTATATTGCCAATATTGCACCGGAAGATTTCTGGATCAGCCTGCAAAGCATACAACGTTACTACCAGCATCCCGGCCCGCCGGAATTACTGGAACACTACAGTTTTACTGGCCAATTACTGACAATCGCCCGTTATTTCCTTGCGACATCTGGCTGGCCACTCGTGATTGCCATGCTGCTTGGCATACTGTCACTGGCAAGATGTAACGAAAAATTCCCGCTACTGCTGCTTGTACTGCCAATATTTTTTTTCACAGGCTATTTCGCCAGTGTGCCTGCTTTTTTTGATCGCAGTTTCTGTGCGCTGGCCGCTGCAATGACGTTGCTGGCCGCTATCGGATCGGTTTCACTGTTGCAGCAGTTTCGCCACATACCTGCCATGCCACTGCTGACAGTATTGATCACCGCACTGGTCTGCTATCAACCTGTCGTTATCCAGTATCACTTGCAAGGTGATCACTTGCGGTCACATCACAACGATCATCGCCTCGCTTTCCAGCAACAACTGAAAAAGGATTTCTCGGCTAAAACCGGTATCGATTTCTGGTTGAAAAATATCGACCGCAGCGATCTGTTTTCACAATCACTGCCACAAAAACCGGAAAACAATCGACGCATTTATGTCGCGGAAGACCTGAACGACTGGAACTCCCGTGTTTACCTGCAAAAGTTACGTGACAACGGTTTCGTGCAGATTGCCGTTTATCACGGCGACTTTGCCGATATGCCCACCAACAGCCTGATCACCGTCCACGAAGCCGCCAGGTTTTATTATTTTGTGCGTGGTGATGAAGTGGCAGTGCCAGATCAATTCATAACCAGATAGCATAAGCTTACAAAAAAATAGTCCTTTGGTTATAAGTAAACCATTGCTAGCATGGCAGCCTTGAAATAAACGGCCACCACCACCGAAGGCGCCAACATGCAATTTGAAATTTTCGGCCTGCACCTGCAACTCGTTTATGCCCTGTCTGGCCTCGCTGTCGGCTTTATTGTCGGCATGACTGGCGTTGGCGGCGGCAGCCTGATGACACCCATCCTGCTCTACTTCGGTATTTCGCCCTCCACTGCCGTGGGTACTGATCTTCTCTACGCCGCTATCACCAAGTCCAGCGGCATCTATGTGCACCAGAAAAAAAGCAATATCGACTGGCGCATCACGGCCCTGCTGGCCACTGGTAGTCTGCCCGCTGCCGCATTGACTCTGTTGGTAATGCACCACATCGGTTTCGACAGCAAGAACGTCAACAGCACCATCAAGACAGCGCTGGGCTGCACACTGATCCTTACCGCAATTGCCATCGTTCTTAAACAGCAATTGCTCGACTGGAGCCATCGCAACGACGCCATTTTTACGCGCATGAGTGTAAAAGAGCGGGAGTTCGCCACGGTGATTACCGGCATCGTGCTCGGCGCCATGGTGACAATCACATCGATTGGTGCAGGTGCGCTCGGCACGGTAGCCCTGTTCCTGATCTACCCGATCCTGCCAGTGGCAAGACTGGTTGGCACCGAGATTGCGCATGCGGTACCCCTGACACTGGTCGCAGGCCTGGGTCACGCGGGTGTCGGCAACGTGAACTGGGATTTGCTGGTTAACCTGCTGATCGGCTCACTGCCCGGCATCTACATCGGCAGCCATTTGCCGAATGCTGTACCAGAAAAAGTGCTGCGCCCGGTTCTGGCCACCATCATGGTTCTGGTCGGCTCCAAACTGGTGATGTAAAAAATCAACGGTGTGCGATCAGCCATACACGAAGCGCCACAACAAAAAACACCAGCAATAGTGTGAACAACATCTGCAAGGGTTTGTTGCGGAAATACCAGCGCAGCAGATCCAGGCCTTTCTGCTCCTGTGCCTGCATCAATACCGGCGCCAGCCACTGCTGCAATTCATTCACATCAAATATCGACTGCTTTGGCAAGGCCGCCGGTTTACGGCGACCGATTTTTACCACGATACGGTCAATGGCTATCGACCCGCTGAACAAGAGAATGTCTCCTCCACGTCCTGTCGCCACTTTGCCTGTCATATCCCGCAAAATGACCCACTCACGCAGTACCCCGATTCCCATCCGGCGAATAAATCTTTCGGTTAACCAGGACGCCAGCAATATCACCAGCAAGACACCTCCCTGCATCAGCAAAAAACGACGCAAGACTTCGCTCTGCATCGCGTGATCATCCATCGCGTATTCACTGGCAAACAGCAAGAGCGTATTCAGGCCTATCAACAGCACGACACCCATTCTTGCCATGCGGGCAAAACGCAAGCGACGCTCATTGAAAGCAATCCAGTGTATCGCCGGATCATCAACAGACGGTTTTTCTGATTCGCCCTGCTGTTCCAAATTCGCGAGAGCCATCTCCGCCTGTGCTATTGCTTCTTCCCGATTGCGTTTACCAACAACTTTTTCCCCGATGAAGGCGGCAAAAAAACCGGCAACCAGCAAGAGCTTGAAGAGTAACCACCATTGTTTTTCCACTTTCTGGCTGTGCTGTTTTTTCGCTGCCAATTCCTGCAACCAGGCTTCCAGCTCGTAAGAAACAAATTCACCCTGCAACTGGCCATCGGTGGTATAGCGCCAGATTTTCATCTGCTCCGCATCGGCCACCAGTAATGCATTACCAAACCACGCCACCGACATGGCATCCGATTGCACCGGCATGGTGAACGTCTGCAGAAAGTTACCTGCTTTATCGTATTTGACGAGCAGACCGTTACCCATGTTATTGCCTTGCTGCAAGACATAGCGCGCGTCATCTGTCGTGATAGCTTCGACGGGCCAGATGTGTCCGGTGCGTGAAGTAACAACGCCATCCAGTGGCAAATGCTGCCATTCGGAGGCAGGAGCAAACCTGTTTTCCGATAATGGAATCAGTTTCACGGAAAAATCCTTTTATGATGTACAGATGACTTTGCTCTTATGGAAAAATAATTTTTCCAAAAAATTATTGGCAAAAAAGCGTTTTTAACAAACCCATGACCTGTAACACCCGGTTATCCGCAATCCGGTAAAAAATGGTCTGCGATTGCCGGCGTGTTATCACCATACCTGCTTCACGCAACCAGGACAAATGCTGCGACAATGCAGAAGGCGACAAATCGACACGCTCGTTGATATCGCCCACACACAATTCCCCCTCCAGCAAGGCACAGAGAATCAGCAAACGCTGCTGGTTGGCCAGTGTCTTGAGGAAATCCGCCACATCACCGGCGCGCTGCCGCATATCATCCAGGGATGCTGCTGTAAAACCAGAGGGTACTTGCATGTTGTTACCCGAATTTATCATCGCTGCAATACCTTCATACGATACGACGTCGCAAGAGACTGTAATACAGCAACGGAATCACTACCAGCGTCAACATGGTCGACACCAGCAAGCCAAAAATCAGGCTGATCGCAAGACCGTTGAAAATGGGATCATCCAGAATAAAAAACGCACCGGTCATGGCAGCCAGTGCCGTCAAGATGATCGGCTTGGCGCGGACACTGGCGGCCGAGATGACAGCATCCTCCAGCGTCGCTCCCGTCGCAATGGCCTGATTCATGAAATCAACCAGCAGAATCGAATTGCGCACAATAATACCTGCCAGGGCAATCATGCCTATCATCGATGTTGCCGTAAATTGTGCGCCTAACAAGGCATGCCCCGGCAATATACCGATGAGCGTAAACGCAATCGGCGCCATGATCACCAGCGGCACGGCATAAGAACGGAATTGCGCGACAACGAGCAGAAAAATCAGCAACAATCCCACTGAGTAAGCTGCACCCATATCACGAAATGTTTCGTAGGTAATCTGCCATTCACCATCCCATTTCACGCTGTAGTCGGAACGACCCGATGGCTGGCGAATAAAAAACTGCTGCAGTGAATTGCCGAGTTTTCCCACCACGTCAAACATGCCATACAGGGGACTATCGAGCTTGCCCGCCATATCGGCCGTCACATAAACAACTGGCAACAAATCCTTGTGATAAATCGTGTTTTCCCATTCTGCCTTGCGAACCTGTGTAACTTCCGATAACGGCACCAGCGCACCACTGCGACTGCGTACATGCACAGACAATACCCTGTCGATACCAGACTTGTCGGCAACGCCCAGTTCCAGCCGTACCGGTACCGGATGATTGGAAAAGGTGTCGTGCAGATAAGTGACATCTTCGCCGCCCAGACTGGCAGCAATCGCCGCAACGACGTCGCCTGGCGCCACACCCAGTTGTGCCGCTCGACTGCGATCGACAACTACCACCAGACGCGATGCATTATTTTCGATGCTGTCATCAATATCGACCAGTCCCTCTGTTTTTTCGAATTCAGCACGCAAACTCCGTGCAATGTTGATCTGTCCGGCATAATCAGGACCATATACTTCTGCCACCAGAGGTGCCATCACAGGTGGGCCTGGTGGAACTTCCACAACTTTCACAACCGCCTGATGTCTTGCCGCGATCGCTGTGAGTGATGCACGCGTCTCTCGCGCAATGCTATGACTATCGCGCTGGCGATGGTGTTTGTCCTGCAAATTAACCTGAATGTCACCGAGCTGGGGCGACTGACGCAAATAATACTGGCGCACCAGCCCATTGAAACCGATGGGTGCCGCTGTGCCAGCATACGCCTGTGCGGAAACCACTTCGGGCACAGTCAGTAAATAATCCACCATCTCCGACAAAACACGATTCGTATTTTCTACCGGCGTGCCTTCCGGCATATCCACAACCACCTGGAATTCACTCTTGTTATCAAATGGCAGCATCTTCAGTACAACCAGTTTTGCAACTGCCATACCCACCGATACGAAAATCAATGCTACCAGCACGCCACCGAGCACGTAACGATTGCGTCGATTGCCGGCGCCGAGCAAAGGCGTCATCAATCGTGTGAAAAACCGCTGCAGTGTTTCTGTTCCGGATTTGGCATGTTCATTCGTTGTAACCGCATGCATGGAAGGATTTGTCATCAACTGGCTTTTCATCACAAAAAAATAAAGCCACGGCGTAAACGTGAACGCAACCAGCAACGAGATCAGCATACCCATCGATGCATTGATCGGAATCGGACTCATATAAGGCCCCATCAGGCCAGACACAAACGCCATCGGCAATAGCGCGGCAATCACCGTGAATGTCGCGAGAATCGTGGGACCACCCACTTCGTCGACTGCAACAGGAATAGCTCTCAATAAAGTGGTATTACCATGACGCATGTGGCGATGGATATTTTCCACAACAACAATAGCGTCATCCACAAGGATGCCGATGGAAAATATCAACGCAAATAACGAAACCCTGTTAAGGGTAAAACCCCAGGCCCAGGACGCAAACAGGGTCATCATCAAGGTCAGCACCACTGCCGCACCAACCACGACAGCTTCGCGCCAACCCAATGCCAGCAGCACCAGCAACACCACAGACGCCGTAGCAAAAAACAATTTCTTGATCAGGGTATTGGCTTTCTCATTGGCCGTAACACCATAGTTACGGGTGACACTGATACCTACACCGTCAGGAATCAATGTACCTTTCAGCTGATCAACACGCTTCAGGACATTGCCTGTTATCTCGACCGCGTTCTGCCCGGGTTTTTTGCCAATTGCGAGTGTCACCGCAGGAAAATGTTCCTGCAGATTTTTTTCTGCATGCCATACATAGGCATTATTTTCCGCAGGCCCTGCAACAACGTCTGCAACATCCTGCAGAAACACAGGACGACCCTGATCCATACCGACTACCAATTCGGCGAGTTCGTCAGGTGTTGTGAAATACTCGCCTGCCTGGACAGGAATATATCCATCAGCACCAATCACCGCACCGGCCTGGGATGCGGTGTTGTTCAACAGCAATACCTGACGTAATTCGCTGATCGACAGCTGGTGTGACGCGAGTTTTTCCGGATCCAGCAACACACGTACCACTTGCGACGCACTACCGATGGTCTCGATTTTGCGCGTACCGGGAACACGCTGCAATTCTGTTTCCAGCGCATGTGCAATCTGTTGCAAGTCAAATGCACCACGCGCGGGATCACGCGTCCACAGCGTCAAATCCAGGACAGAAACATCGTCAATACTTCCGGGCTTTACCAGTACCCGCCCTATACCCAGATTGGCAGGACGCCAATCCTGATTGGAATAAATCGCGTTGTACAACTTCACCAGTGCTTCTGTGCGCGGCACACCCACCCTGAACTGTACAGTTAACACTGACATACCGGGTCGTGACACGGAAAAGACATGATCAACCTGTTCAATCTCTGCCAGCACTTTCTCCATCGGTACAGTGACCTGACTTTCCACATCACCCACATTTGCGCCAACAAAAGGTACAAATACATTGGCCATGGTCACGTCAATTTGTGGTTCCTCTTCACGCGGTGTAATACCTGCAGCAAATAATCCCGACAACAAGCCGACCAGCGCCAGCAGCGGCGTCAACTGTGAACGGAAAAACATCCGCGCGATGCGACCAGACACACCCAATGCAACAACATCCTGCGGCCTGTTGGGGTCAGTTGATGTATCACTCATGGCCACCGATCCTGTTAGCGGCGGACACACCGGCAGCTACCGGATCCAGCGCAACCTGCTCACCTTCCGACAGTCCAGCCAACACTTCTTGCTGGTCGCCAAAACGGTTGCCCAGTCGCAGCTGTCGCAATTGCAGTCGCCCCTTCTGGTCGAGAACGTATGCACCGCTCACTTCGGATCGATGTACCACACTGCTGGCAGGCACCAGCAAGCGGACATTTTCACCCGTCACCACGGCCACTTTGACGAATTGTCCCGGCTGTAATCCGGTAGTCTGGCCAGGTAAATCCAGCCGGAGATGCACCGTGCCCGTAACCGGATCTGCCTGGGGAAATAACAGGAATTTATCGGGCTTGATGATCTGGCCACTGTCAGCAACAACACGGGCTTGTCGCCACGTTTCGACATGTTGCGCCACTGTCGATGGCAAGTCTGTCTCTACTCGCAAGGCATCGGGATCAAATCCACTCATCAATGGCTTGCCCGGCTGTACCGCCTCCCCCAACTCTACATAGCGAGCATAGACCTTGCCGCCGAAGGGTGCCTTCACCTCGGTGTAGGAGAGATTTTCTGTCGCCGCCTTCACAGCGGCTTCGGCACTGGCCAGCCGCGCCTGTGCGGCCTTGTAACTGCCACTGGTCCGGTCAAATTCCGCTTTAGCAATCAATTGCCGCGCTTGTAATTCCTGTACGCGCTGGAATTCACGTCCTTGCACATCGGCATTGGCTCGCGCTTCCGCCAGCGTTGCCGCAGCCTGGCTGTATCCCTGCTGCTGTTGGGTGCTGACCAGTTTCAGGATTACCGCGCCCGCTGGCACCACATCTCCCACATCAAAGAGGATTTCCTGGACGCGGCCACTGGTTTCCGCAGAAACAGTTGACTGGTGGACTGCCTGCACCCTGGCGTCAAACCATCGCTCCTGAGGTACGGTTGCCTGCTTTGCCGGTACCGTGACCAACTCTCCCGCCACCACATGGGACACCCAGAGCATTGCCAACAACCCAAATCCACCAGACTTCTTCATATTCTTATTCCTTATGCCCTGACGCTTCAGAATGCTGGCCCGGATTTGACGCCGAGTTTCGCGAGCACGGTGGCCAACGGACAAAAGCCGGTAAATGATGCCTGCAACATATTGGCCCCGACAAAAGCCGTAAGCCACAGCCAGTACAGGCTATGCCAGTGCGCCATTACCACACTCAGCAAGACCATTACCCCTGCAAATCGAAACACTGCCCGGTCAATATTCATGGTGACACTCCATTTGTTTAGTGTTTATTAATTTAACTTTTACTAAATAAATATGCAACACAAAAAAAACCCGATTCTCTGGGGGAGAAAATCGGGCTAAGACCATTAGGAGTGAAACATTCAAGGAACTTGCCCTTTGGACGGGATTTCCGCCCAACAGGCCTATCACGTGGGGGGTTGTGACAGATCTGCCAGGCTAGTATGAATCAAAGAATCTAAATATCCAACCAGCAAATCTGCCGGCTTTTAAAACCAATACAAATAAAATAAAGGACGATCCAGAAGAAAAAGGCATTAAAAATCAACCCAACACAACCTATTGTGTGCCGTAGATAAAAGCGACACTACTAGCGCATTACAGCCTCTCAACAACGCCGGAAATATTTTTATTGATATCGCCCAATGCGGTACACGGGTCAGGGGCATGAGTGACTGGACGGCCGATAACCAGATAGTGACTACCCAGAATTAATGCTTCTTCCGGTGTCACGACACGGCGCTGATCGCCAATCTCGCTATCAGCGGGACGTATCCCCGGGGTCACCAGACAAAAATCACGGCCGAAACGTGATGAAATCAGCTGGGCTTCACGCGCCGAACAGACCACGCCATCCAGCCCGGCACTGGCCGACAACTGGGCAAGATGGAGTATGTGGTCTTGTAGTGGAGCGACAACGCCTGTTTGCTGCAGATCCTTCTCGTCCATGCTGGTCAATACAGTGACTGCAATCAAAAGTGGATCATCTTTTCCTGAAAGCGCTGCCCGTGCCGCTTCCAGCATCCGCACACCACCGCTGGCGTGCACATTGGTCATCCACACACCCAGATCGCGTGCAGCTTTCAGCGCCTGGGCAACAGTATTCGGGATATCGTGAAACTTGAGGTCCAGAAAAACATCGAAACCGCGAGCTACCAACTTCCTGACCAACTCCGGGCCGCAAGCAGTAAACAATTCCTTACCAACTTTCAGTCGGCACATAGCCGGTGTAAGCCTGTCCACCAGATTGAATACAGAAATTTCATCGCAATAATCAAGCGCAACAATGACACGCGGTGAATTTGCAGCCATTTTGATTTTCACCTCTAACAAGAGCAGCCTGACAAAAAGCCTGGCGGCAAATTATTCAACCGCCCTGACTGCTGACTTTTGCTTAACTGCTTTCAACTGGCGCCTCAAAATCTGCAGATGCATCTGGTGCCGCAACGCTTGTACACCACTCACTGTCAAACCAAGCAATGTACCCGCCGTAAAAAAAACCAATAGCCACAAAGCGAGTTGCACGCCTTCAACAGCATGGCCAAACCACACCACTGTAACCGGTTGCATATTGTCGAGGTAAAACCACACACCCAGGCCTGCACCAGCCAACAGGACAATCAGCGATAAAATCCGGTATACCCAACGCATGTGATTCTCCATGTGCCCGAAAAAAAAACGGCATAGCCAAAAGCCATGCCGTTTATTCTAGCTACTGCTGAGACAATGTGAAAATATCAGCAATTCACTTGCTCGTTTGCAGGCTTTCATTTACCCGGTCGCGCAGTTCCTTACCCGGTTTGAAGTGTGGAACATGCTTGCCCGTCAACTTGACTGCATCACCTGTCTTGGGATTTCTCCCTATCCGAGGAGCACGGTAGTGGAGCGAAAAACTGCCAAATCCACGAATTTCAATCCTGCCGCCTGTAGCCAGTACCTGCGCCATGCTATCGATCATCGTTTTGATCGCCAGCTCAACATCCTTGGCGGACAGCTGTTCCTGTCGCGCCGCAATGCTTTCGATCAATTCAGATTTGGTAACCGTTTTCCGATCCACAACCACACCTGCTCAGACAAGTCTTACTGGTTCTGCATTTGCGCCTTGATCAGATCACCAATGGTAGTTGGGGAGGATTGCTCAGCCTCTTTCTTACCATGGTCACGCACTGCTTCTTTCTCGTCTTCAACGTCTTTCGACTTGACTGACAAACCGATGCTGCGATTTTTGCGATCAACACTGATGATCTTGGCTTCGACTTCCTCGCCCTCTTTCAGTACGTTGCGCGCATCTTCCACTTTATCGCGACTGATTTCAGACGCCTTCAATGTTGCTTCAACATCATCCGCCAATTTGATCGTGGCTGATTTTGCATCAACAGATACTACAACGCCTTTCACGATGCTGCCCTTGTCATTGGTGGCAACATAGTTAGAGAAAGGATCGTTTTGCAGTTGTTTTACACCGAGTGAAATACGCTCGCGTTCAGGGTCAATAGCAAGGATAACGGTATCCAGCTCATCGCCTTTCTTGAAGTTGCGAACGGCTTCTTCACCCGTCTCATTCCATGACAGGTCGGACAAGTGAATGAGACCGTCGATGTTACCTTCCAGACCGATGAATACACCAAAATCAGTAATGGATTTGATTTTGCCGCTGATCTTGTCGCCCTTGTTGTAATTGCGGGCAAAAACATCCCAAGGATTTTCCTGGCACTGCTTGATACCAAGGGAAATACGACGACGCTCCTGATCAATATCAAGCACCATTACATCGAGTTCATCACCGACCTGAACAACCTTGGATGGATGGATGTTCTTGTTCGTCCAATCCATTTCGGACACGTGAACCAGACCTTCAACACCTTCTTCCAGCTCAGCAAAGCAACCGTAGTCAGTCAGGTTGGTGATCTTCGCACGTACTTTGGTGCCTTCCGGATATTTATTCGTGATGATTACCCATGGATCATCACCCAATTGTTTGAGACCGAGTGATACACGGTTCTTCTCGCGATCAAATTTGAGAACCTTGACATCAATTTCGTCACCCACAGCAACGATTTCGCTTGGATGCTTGATACGTTTCCAGGCCATGTCTGTGATATGCAACAGACCATCAACACCACCGAGATCAACGAATGCACCGTAGTCAGTGAGATTTTTGACAACACCTTTAACACGTGAGCCTTCTTGCAGATTCGCAAGCAACTCTTCACGCTCGGCACTGTTGGCCGTTTCAAGTACAGCACGACGTGAAACCACGATGTTGTTACGTTTCTGGTCAAGTTTGATAACCTTGAATTCCAGCGCCTTGCCTTCAATGTGTGTGGTGTCGCGCACAGGACGCACATCAACCAGTGAACCCGGCAGGAACGCACGGATACCTTGTACATCAACAGTAAAACCGCCTTTAACTTTGCCGTTGATAAGACCAATAACAGGCTCTGAAGCAGTAAAAGCTTTTTCGAGAATTTTCCAGGCTTCAACGCGTTTCGCTTTTTCACGCGACAAACGGGTTTCACCCATACCATCTTCTACGGTTTCCAGTGCAACCTGCACTTCATCACCGATATTCAGGGAAAACTCACCGCGTTCGTTCAGGAACTGGACGCGAGGAATAACACCTTCGGATTTAAGACCGGCGTGTACAGTGACCCAATCACTGTCGATGTCGATAATAACGCCGGTGACGATTGCACCCGGTGTCATTTCAACGGTTTTCAGACTTTGTTCAAAGAGTTCAGCAAAACTTTCCATCAATACACCTATGAATGATCGCTTTCGCGACCTGTATCACCGCAAGCCAGGACATGCGGGTCAGCATCAACACAGCAACTGCCTTGCTCCGAATAAAAACGGATCTGGCCAAAAAACAGTCACCGACCAAACAAACAATCAGGAAACCAGTCCGCGTTGCGCGGCCAGATCCAGCACTGCTGTTAAAACCTCCTCAATATCCATCTGCGTGCTGTCAATGACAACGGCATCGTCCGCCGGGCGCAAAGGCGCCACGCTTCGGTTGATATCACGGTCATCCCGGGCACGTATGTCTTCGAGAAGGCTCGGCAGGCTAACACCATGTCCTTTATTTATCAACTGGTTATAGCGTCTTTGCGCTCTTTCTTCGGCACTGGCGGTCAGGTAGATCTTCAAAGGTGCCTCCATAAAAACCACCGTACCCATATCGCGTCCGTCAGCGACAAGGCCAGGAGGAACCGCAAAATCACGCTGGCGCTGCAACAAGGCAGCACGTAAACCCGGGAGCGCACCCACTTGCGAAGCTCCAGCACCAGCCTCCTCGCCACGTATGAGCGGAGCCAGATCCTGGCCATCCACCCAGACATGTTGTGACTCAAAACGGATTTCCAACCGGCCTACCATAGCAATCAGGGCAGGCTCATCATCCAGCAGCAAACCACGTTGCTGCCCTGCGACAGCCGTAATACGGTAGAGGGCACCGCTGTCCAGACAATGCCAACCCAGATGATCTGCCAGGCGATGAGCAATAGTACCCTTGCCTGACCCGCCAGGCCCGTCAATGGTAATGACCGGCACAGCCATCAGTCGGCCACCACAATATGCAGCCCGGCATGAGCAGCCAGCTCCACGAAACCGGGAAATGAGGTTGTGACATTGGCACAATCTTCTACAGTGATCGGCCCACTGGCACGCAGGGCGGCGATGGCAAAGGCCATGGCAATCCGATGGTCGCCATGACTCACGACCGTACCGGCACCGAGCTGACCTCCATCGATCACAATACCGTCAGCGGTAGGTTCCGCCTTGATGCCCAGTGTGTGCAAACCATCCGCCATCACCTGGATACGGTCAGACTCTTTCACACGCAGCTCCTCCGCACCGGTCAGGACAGTGCGACCACTTGCGCAAGCGGCGGCAACAAACAATACCGGGAATTCGTCAATAGCCAGGGGGACAAGATGTTCAGGAATTTCGATTCCATGCAAACGCGCCGCACGCACACGGATGTCAGCAACAGGCTCACCACCCACTTCACGCGGATTCAGCAATTCGATGTTGGCTCCCATCAGCTTCAGGATGTTGATTACACCGGTGCGAGTCGGGTTGATGCCTACGTGCTGCAACGTCACATCGGAACCATCCGCAATACTTGCACCCACCATAAAAAACGCCGCCGACGAAATATCAGCTGGCACATCAATTTTCGTCGCGACAAGCTTGCCACCACCCTGCAGCCTTGCCGTAGGTCCATTCACCTCAACCTTATAACCAAAACCGCGCAACATACGCTCGGTATGATCACGCGTAGGTGCAGGTTCAGTCACAGAGGTTTCCCCGTCGGCATAAAGGCCAGCCAACAAAACACCTGATTTCACCTGTGCGCTAGCCATTGGCATATCGTAGTGAATGCCGCTCAATTTTTTTCCGCCTCGAACCGTAACAGGCGGCGCGCCCTTTTCACCAGTTGTTTCAATCACTGCACCCATCGTGCGCAATGGTTTGGCAACGCGCTCCATCGGTCGTTTCGACAGTGATTCATCGCCAATCATTACCACATCAAAGTCTTGTCCCGCCATCAAGCCTGACAACAATCTCATTGAGGTGCCGGAATTACCTAAATCCAGCGGATTTCGCGGCGCTTTCAAACCATGCAAACCCACACCATGAATGCGCACCTTGCCATTCACAGGCCCTTCAATAGTGACGCCCATGTCACGGAATGCACGCAGGGTCGCCAGCGCATCATCACCTTCCAGAAAACCTTCTACATTGGTGATACCTTCGGCGAGCGAACCGAACATGATGGAGCGATGTGAGATGGATTTGTCACCCGGCACACGTAGATTGCCTTGCAGGTTACCACCGGGTTGCAACAGGAATTTCACAATAAAACCTCGACAGGATTGTAGTAAGCCGAATCAGTTGGCTATCTTTGTTCGCAATGCGTAAATTTCACCGAAGTGGTCACGCGACTTCTTGGCACGCGTGAAAAGTTCACGCAAGTAATCACCGTTACCGTCTGCAATAGCCATTCGCAATTCGGCGAGATGGCTTTCAAAATCATCCAGCCCATTCAGCAATGCATCACGATTGGCCATGGCTATGTCATGCCACATGGTAGGATCACTGCCGGCAATACGGGTAAAATCCTTGAAGCCTCCAGCAGCATAGCGAAAAATATCATTGTGCTGCGTACGCTGTGCAAGCGTATCCACCAGTGTATAGGCAAGCATATGCGGTAGATGACTGGTCAGGGCCAACACATTGTCATGCTCTGCCACTGCCATTTTTGAAACATTGGCACCTACCGCTTGCCACAAACAAGCCACCGTATCGACAGCATTACCATCTGTATGTGGAAGCGGCGTGAGGATGACTTCGTGGCGATGGAATAATTGTGGATTGACTGCATCAATACCACTTTTTTCCGAGCCAGCAATCGGATGACCGGGCACAAAATTAGCCGGCACCTTACCAAAAACTGCGCGCGCGTCATCAATCACTGAACCCTTGACGCTGGCGACATCTGTCACAATCACTCCGCGTGCTACAACATCCTGCAATTGTCCAAAAACAGCTTTCACACTGAGTGTCGGTGTTGCAATCACAACCACATCACCTTGCTGCAAATCAGCCAACATCGCAGAGAGGTTACTGTCTGCAAGATCAACGACAGCACGTTTGATGGCGATATCCACAGTTGATTCACTGCGACTGCAGCCCATGACAGTAGCGCAAGCACCTGCTTCTTTGAGGGCACGCGCAAAAGATCCACCAATCAGGCCAAGGCCAATCACCAGTATCCGCTCAGCAATCATGCAGACAGCACCTTTTTGCAGCTGGCGAGAAAACGTGCATTCTGCTCAGGCAAACCAATCGAGACGCGCAACCAGGTCGGCATTTCATATACACCGACAGGGCGCACAATGATGCCCTCGTGCAGGAATGCCTGATATAACGGCGCAGCATCACAACCAAAATCGATTGCAATAAAGTTACCCGCCGAAGAAATGAATCGTAAATTCAATTCACGCAAGCCCGCTTCCATCTGTTGCATACCAGCACGATTGATCTCAATACTCCGCGCCAGATAATCCGCATCATCCAGAACTGCTTCTGCTGCAGCAAGCGCAAGAGAATTCACATTGAACGGTTCGCGCAATCGATTCAGTAAATCGGCAATCTGAAGACTGGAAACACAATACCCGACACGCAAACCAGCCAATCCATACGCCTTGGAAAAAGTGCGCGAAACGATCAGGTTCGGGAATTTGTGCAAGATAGACAAACCACTCGCATAATCCTGTTTGTCGACAAATTCGTGGTACGCCTCATCGAGCACAACAATGACAGAGGCAGGAATTTTATTCAGGAAGGCTTCAATATCAGCGATTCCCAACCAGTTTCCCGTCGGATTATTCGGGTTAGCAATAAAAACCACCCTGGTATCCTGATCAACCAGAGCGGCCATTTTATCGAGGTCATGGCCAAAATTTCTGGCATCTGCAACGCGCAATTCCGCGCCGAGCGCCTTCACAGCAATGGGATAGACAATAAACGCATGGCGTGAAACAACAGCGTTATCCACTGACGAAAGAAAAACACGGGCAACCAGATCCAGCAATTCATTGGAACCGTTGCCAATGGTGATCTGCCCTGCCTGCACAGACAACTTTTCTGCCAGCCTGGTTTTCAGGTTAAACGCACTGCCATCAGGATAGAGCGCAAGTTGTGGCAAGGCATTCTGTATTGCTGACACCGCAGACGCCGGTGTACCGAGCGGATTTTCATTGCTGGCGAGCTTGATAATGTCCTTGATACCAAGCTCACGCTCCAGTTCTTCTATCGGCTTGCCTGGCTGATACGGCGATAGCCCACGCACACCGGGCACTGCTAGGGAAGAAAAATCAGTCATACGATCACTTGCTTGGGGAGATGGGTGGGTTACATGACGGCGCGCGGATAAGAACCCAGAACACGCACATCAGCCGTCTGCGCTGCAATTTCATCCAGCACTTCCCTGATGCGTGCATCCTCTGCATGACCGACAAAGTCGATAAAAAATACATAACTCCAGACACCTGCGCGTGAAGGCCTGGTTTCAACACGGGTAAGATCGATACCGTTACGGTGGAATGGTGCGAGCAAATTGTATAGCGCACCCGGTTTATTACGAACAGCGACAATCACAGAAGTCTTGTCATCACCACTGGCAGGAACTGTCTGCGTACCGATAATCAGGAAACGTGTGGAGTTATCCGGCATATCCTCAATTTTTTCGTTCAGTTTGGTCAGCCCATACAATTCAGCTGCCATATCACCGGCAATAGCAGCAGTATTCCACTCGCCACGGATTCTTTTTGCTGCTTCAGCGTTGCTTGAAACAGCCACACGCTCTGCTTTTGGATAATGCGCATCAAGCCATTTGCGACACTGCGCCAAAGACTGGGCATGCGAATAAATTCGCGTGATGTTTTCCGTTTTGGTGACATCGGATGCCAACAGATGGTGATGGATACGCAACTCCACTTCACCACAGATATGCACACTGGAATCCATGAAATTATCCAGCGTATGGTTAACCACACCTTCAGTTGAATTCTCGACCGGTACCACGCCGTAATTCACCGCGCCCGCCGCCACTTCACGAAACACCTCGTCGATAGCAGACATCGGGATTGATACACAGGAGTGACCAAAATGCTTCAGCGCCGCTTCCTGGGTAAAAGTGCCTTCAGGCCCCAGATAGGCAACACGTACCGGCTGTTCGAGAGCAAGGCAAGCCGACATGATTTCACGAAACAGCCTTGCCATCTCCTCGTTATCGAGCGGTCCTGTATTTCGTGCCATCACATTACGCAATACCTGAGCCTCACGCTCGGGACGATAGAACACGGCGTCGGCATTTTCTGCTTTCTTGATTTCTGCCACTTCCTGTGCACAACGGGCACGCGCAGAAATCATTTCCTGGATTTTTGCATCCAGCTCGTCAATCTCATCCCGTAATTGCAGTAATGTCTTGGTCATATCCCAACCGTTCACATGAATCATGAATTACGTCTGGCAAAATCCTGCATATGGGCAATGAGTGCATCGACTGCATTTTCACCCACGGCATTATAAATACTGGCACGCATACCACCGACCGAACGATGGCCTTTGAGGTTCAGCAAACCCACTTGCTCTGCTTCTTTCAGGAACGGCTTGTCCAGGCTTTCATCCGGCAATACAAATGGCACATTCATCCGGGACCTGCTCTGCTTCTCAACCGGATTATTGTAAAAACCGCTATTGTCGATATAGTCGTACAGTTTATTTGCTTTACGTTCATTGATTGCAGCAATGGCTTCCACACCGCCTTGCGCTTTCAACCACTTGAAGACGAGCCCGGCCAGATACCACGCATAAGTCGGCGGGGTGTTGTACATGGAATCGTTATCAGCAGCAATCTTCCAGTCCAGTGTCGTCGGTGTTCCCGGTTGCGCATGTCCGAGCAAATCGTCACGCACGATCACAATGGTCAGACCTGCAGGGCCAATATTTTTTTGTGCACCTGCATAGATCACACCGAATTTTGAGACATCAATCGGGCGAGAAAGAATTGTCGACGACATATCCGCCACCAAGGGTACACCGTTCAATGCAGGCACCCAGTGAAATTCCACACCGCCGATAGTTTCATTCGGCGTGTAATGGAAATAGGAGGCGTCTTTATCCAGCTTCCAGCTTTCAAATGGAGGAATCGTAGAAAAATTATTGTCCTTTGATGAAGCAACAACGTTAATTTCCCCATAGCGTTTCGCTTCTTCAATCGCCTTTTTGGACCACTGCCCGGTATTGAGATAGTCAGCCTTGCCGCCAACCGGCAGTAAGTTGAGCGGAATCGCCGAGAACTGCTGCGATGCCCCTCCCTGCAAAAAAAGCACCTTGTAATTGGCAGGAATATGCAACAGATCGCGCAGGTCTTGCTCTGCTTCGGCAGCAATGCCGACCATTTCTTCGCCGCGATGGCTCATTTCCATAATCGAGAGACCGCGACCGTGCCAATCCAGCATTTCATCGCGTGCCTGCGCCAATACAGCCTCTGGCAAGGCTGCAGGACCGGCGCAAAAATTGAATTTCCTGCTCATCGGCTGTTACTCAACCAGTGTTGTATTGATGTCATCGCCATCTTCCGCATCACCCTCTTCTGACTCTGCAATTCGCTCGACACCTACCAGATGTTCATCTTCTTTCAGGCGAATCACACGTACGCCCTGCGTATTACGGCTGACAATCGCAATTTCATCCGTGCGTGTGCGAACCAATGTACCCTGATCCGAAATCAGCATCAGCTGGTCACCGTCAAACACCTGCACTGCGCCGACAACATCGCCGTTGCGATCGGACGTTTGCATCGCGATAACACCTTGCGTTCCACGACCTTTAGTGGGGAACTCCTCTACCAGTGTGCGTTTACCATAACCATGCTGGCTCACAGTAAGGATTTTTCCGCCTTCCTGAGGAATGATCAGCGCGATCATGCGCGCATCCTGTGTCATGCGGATACCGCGCACACCGCGTGCAGTGCGGCCCATGGCACGTACATCATCTTCCTCAAACCGTACAGCCTTGCCGTTACTGGCAAACAGCATGATGTCATTCTTGCCGTTGGTAATTGCCGTACCCACCAACACATCACCTTCGTCCAGCTCCACTGCACGCAAGCCGACAGAACGCGGACGTGAGAATTCTGTCAGGAACGTTTTCTTGACTGTACCGTTAGCCGTTGCCATGAAAATAAAATGATCAGCGGTGTATTCCTTCACTGGCAGAATCGACGTGATGCGTTCGCCCTCTTCCAACGGTAACAAATTCACCATCGGTCGACCACGCGCGCCGCGCGCCGCTACAGGTATCTGGTAAACCTTCAACCAATATACCTTACCAACGTTGCTGAAACACAGGATGGTGTCATGGGTATTGGCGATTAACAAATGCTCGACGAAATCCTCGTCTTTCACTGCCGTCGCTGATTTGCCCATGCCGCCACGTTTCTGTGCACGGTAATCATCCAGCGCCTGCGCCTTGGCATAACCGCCGTGAGAAATGGTCACAACGCGATCTTCCGGTGTAATCAGGTCTTCGGTGGTGAGGTCAAGCTGTGAGCTGTTGATTTCGGTACGGCGATCATCGTTGTAATCCGCTTTTACCTGCTCAAGTTCTTCACGAATAACTTCCATCAATCGTTTGTAACTACCGAGAATCTCGAGATACTCGGCAATCTGGTCAAGTTTTTCCTGATATTCGGCAAGCAGTTTTTCATGCTCCATGCCGGTCAGGCGATGCAGGCGCAAATCCAGGATGGCTTGCGCTTGTTCTGCGGATAAATAGTAAGAACCGTTACGCAAACCGAATTCAGGGCCCAGCTCTTCAGGACGGCAGGCCGAATCACCTGCGCGCTCGAGCCATTGCGCTACGGAGCCTGGTTTCCAGCCACGCGCAATCAATCGCTCCTTGGCATCTGCCGGTGTTGGTGATTGGCGAATAAGCTCGATAACTTCATCGATATTCGAAATCGCAACAGCCAGGCCTTCAAGAATATGTCCGCGTTCACGCGCTTTCCGCAACAGATACACGGTGCGGCGCGTCACCACTTCGCGGCGATGGCGCACAAACGCTTCCAGAATATCTTTCAGGTTCATGATTTTCGGACGGCCATCGGACAAGGCCACCATGTTGATACCGAACACCGTCTGCAACTGTGTCTGTGCATACAGGTTGTTTACGAGCACTTCGCCCGATTCACCGCGCTTCAGTTCGATAACAACACGCATACCATCCTTATCGGACTCGTCACGCAATTCAGAAATGCCTTCGATTTTTTTCTCTTTGACCAACTCGGCAATTTTCTCGATCAGCCGCGCCTTGTTAACCTGGTAAGGCAACTCATGGATGATCACAGTTTCGCGATTGGTCTTGTCATCTCGCTCTACGGTAACGCGGGCGCGAACGTAAATCCGGCCACGACCGGTACGATAGGCTTCAACGATGCCTGCACGACCATTGATGATGCCCGCCGTCGGGAAATCGGGGCCGGGAATGTGCTCCATCAACTCATCAACCGTGATGTCCGGATTGGTGATCATCGCGAGACAGCCGTTGATAATTTCACCGAGGTTATGCGGCGGGATATTGGTCGCCATACCCACTGCAATACCGGATGAACCGTTGACGAGCAGGTTGGGTATCCGGGTAGGCATCACTGCCGGAATCATTTCGGTGCCGTCATAGTTCGGCACATAATCCACGGTGTTCTTGTCGAGATCCGCCAGCAGGTCGTGCGCAATTTTGGCCATGCGGATTTCGGTGTAACGCATTGCTGCCGGCGAATCACCGTCAATCGAACCGAAGTTGCCCTGGCCGTCTACCAGCATGTAGCGCAGCGAGAATGGCTGTGCCATGCGGACGATGGTGTCATAGACCGCAGAATCGCCATGCGGATGGTATTTACCGATGACGTCACCGACGATACGTGCCGATTTCTTGTAAGGCTTGTTCCATGCATTACCGAGTTCACTCATCGCAAACAGGACGCGGCGATGTACGGGCTTCAGCCCATCCCGCACATCGGGCAAGGCGCGACCCACGATGACACTCATGGCGTAGTCGAGATAGGACTGTTTCAGCTCGTCTTCGATATTGACTGGCAGGATTTCTTTGGCAAGTTCAGCCATGCGATTGCGTTCCTTTTTGTATCTTCCGGACGCAGCCGACAACCGGCCGCATGAAGGCCGGAATCTTACCATAAATCATAGGGATAGTGCTGGTTTTGCCCGTGCGGCGGGATCAGACCATGTCGGGGTAATCGACGTCCGTCGGCAACGCAATCGCAGCATCAAAACCGGGGATTTTTACTGCATTCTTGCTGATGGCAATCTGCTCGCAATCGATCACATTGTGGTCAAACAGATAGATCGGCCTGGCCACACCACGCACTGCATCAGTATCGTATTGGCGAGCCACTGCAGACACGTTTTCGTTGCGCCTGGCCCAATCTGACAGGGCTTGTCCGCCATGTTTCTTGCGCAACATGCTTGCCACCACATGCGGTGCAAGAATCGTCGCTGTGGCATTGTTACCACCGAAGCCCTTGGCATTGATAACGGCGAGATCCATCCCCTCGCGACCGACATCCAGATCGCGGTTGTCGATGTGCAGGTTTGAACGGTGCACATCATCGGCTGGCCTGTCGATAGTCTTGATGCCCGGCAGGAATCCGTATTGCCACACACCGAGGCTGGCAGTGATCTGGTCACCCGCTGCACTGCCAATCGAATGGCCGACATAGCCTTTCATCGCAGCCACAGGCCATTTTTCCATACCGAACGCTTTCGCCGCTTCATTGAGGATATGCGACTCCGTGACGCGATTCTGCGGCGTACTGGAACCGTGCGCCTGTACAAAACTGCGGCGAGCAACAGCCTCATCGCCCAGCAGTGCGCGCGCCGAAGCCAGTGCTTTGGCCATCGTGATGTAATTGCCGGCGCCCGGCGCAGAAATTGATTTCTTGTGCCCGTCAGCGTTAACAAAAATATTGCCGACGGCCCCATAAACCGTCGCACCCATTTCCAGTGCCAGCGTATCGTCCATCAACATGATGAACTGCGAGGATTCCGCCAGCGTAAAGCCACAATTCACGCCGAATGGCCTGCTGGCGCGGCGATGGTCTGCGGTTTCCGTGCCGTCAATTTTTTTCAGTTCATCATCTGTTGCCAACGCACCCATCGCCGCATAACCGTCTGCAACTTCTGCAGTAATCGGCGCTTCACTGGTGCCGACCAGCACCACACGCCGACGACCGCTCTTGATGTCATCGGTGGCCATGCGCAAGTTGTACAGGAATGTCGCACAGGCACCGGCGCTGGTACCTGTAGAACCCACCGAACCGAGAATATAGGCGTTGACGAAGTCGGCAGGCATCTCGCAGAAACCGAGCGCACACTGTTTGGACGTCACGCGCTTGCCGGCGAGACGCGCCTGCAACATGCCACCCGAGCCGTTGTAGTCCAGCTGGCTCATGGCGCTACCGGCGTAGACAGCTACCTGATCCGGCGACACCTTCTTCATGACCTCTTCCCAGCTGATACCCATGCTGTGCACGGCATCCGATGCGGCATAGACCGTCATCTGCAAGCCACGCGGGTGGTTGCGGGAGTTATACAAGGCACCCGGATCAAAACCGGTCGGTAGCATACCGGCAGCCTGCACAGGGAACACACGCTGGCTGGGAACAAGGATGTCGCTGCTGTCATGGATCTCGACCTGTACCTGCTTGGCGTCGATGACCGTAATTTTCCAGTTGGGCGGCACCGGCTCAGGCAAATGGCGTTCCTGGGTTAGAAAAGTCACAGGGCCATTGCCAACCGGTGTCATCGTCAGGCTTTTTTGCCATGGCGTAGCATCTACCGGAAAAAAAGAGGGTTCGATACGGCGGATCAAAGTGCCATTCAGGACCGTCTCACCAAAACTACTGGCGAGATCGGTCGCTGTATATTGGGAACCACTTTCATCCGAAAAGGATCCGTCATTGAAATGTGCCAGGTTCATGAGCGTAGTCAGGCCCGTCAGGGTTTCCTGGCGCGCCTCTGCAGACAGGCTGTCAATGACCATGCGTCGATAGGCATGATGAAAGGAGGCACGCCCTGCCGCATTGATCCCGCCAAAGCCGACAATCACCGGTAATAAAGACATCACAATCAACCCAGACAATGTAATGTTGGACAGTCTAGTCTTGTTCAGGCAAACAATAAGCGACAAAATGGCCATCAATGTAGACATTCTGGCCATTGCATCCGTTTCATCCATGAAAATCGCCTTCGTCCTCTATGAGCAGATCCTGGCCACCAGCGTGGCCTTACCCGCCGAAATGCTGCTGGCAGCGGCGGACATGGCGCGCGCGCGCCAGCGCAAGGCTTCACCAGACATCCATTTTGTCGCCACCCGCAACGGAGCCTTTACCAGCCGCAGCGGACTGCCACTGCACGTGAACCAGCTCATCGGCACACAGCAGTACGATCTGGTCTACCTGCCCGCGCTATGGCGCAATCCACAAACCGTGATCAGACAACACGGGGCCCTGTTGCCCTGGCTCCAGCAACAACATGCTGGCGGCGCCCTGATCGGTGCTGCTGGCACCGGCGTCTGTGTGCTCGCCAGCAGTGGCCTGCTGGATCATCGCCCGGCCACCACCCACTGGTTTTACCTCGATCGCTTCACTGCACACTACCCGGCTGTCGACCTCAAACCGCAGTACCTGATCACCCGAGCCGGCAACCTGTATTGTGCTGCCTCGATCAATGCGCTGGCCGACCTGACCGTGCATTTCATCCGGCACTTTTATGGCAGCAGCATCGCCTCGCATGTCGAGCGACATTTTTCCCACGAGGCACGCAAGTCTTATGACAATGTCACCTATCGGGAAGATGACAGCGAGCGCCACCACGATGAAGACATCATCCAGATACAGCTGTGGCTGCACCAGCACTACGCACAAGCCATGCAGCTGGCCGATGTTGCGAGACAATTCGGCATGAGTCTTCGCAATTTCAACCGCCGGTTCCTCGCGGCAACGGGCAAGACACCACTGCGCTATTTGCAGGGATTACGCATTGAGGAAGGCAGGGATTTACTAGGTAACAGCAATCTCAGTATTGCCGAGGTGGCCGAAAAAGTGGGCTATCAGGACAGTAGCCATTTTTCACGCTTATTCCGGCAAACCTTTACCGTGACACCGCTGGACTATCGAAAAAGCATGCGCAGCAAACTGTTCTCGGTGGAACCACACAACGCATGAACTTGCGGGATCAATGATCCGGGGTTTGTGACATTTTCCGCGCGCTCGACATCAGGGTATCTGTCCAGGCAATCCCAATCGCAGAAAAAATAAACACAATGTGGATTATCGTCTGCCACATAACACCGGCTTGTGTATAACCTGAGTTGTCGGCTCCCAACGAACCTATGGCAATAAACGTTTTCAGCAAATGGATCGAGCTGATGCCGATAATCGCCATTGCCAGTTTTACTTTCAGTACCGAAGCATTGACATGACTCAACCACTCGGGCTGATCCGGGTGTCCCTCCAGATTCAGCCTTGACACAAATGTCTCATAACCGCCGACAATAACCATGACCAGCAGATTGGAGATCATGACCACATCAATCAGGCCCAGGACTGCCAACATGATCAGCTGTTCACTCAGGCTGGTCGCACCCATGATCAGATGAAACAGCTCTTTCACAAAGAGAACAACATAAACACCCTGCGCAACAATCAAGCCAAGGTACAAAGGCAATTGCATCCAGCGTGAACTGAAAATCAGCCAGGAAATACCAGTAAGTTTATGTGGATTTTCGGAATTCATGAGTAATCCTTGCAGAGGTTCTCGCACATTCTAGGCATTAAAAATACGTTATACAAACTGCAAGCCATCACTGCTCTCCGGCAAAAATCCCGGCTGGCAAATGACGCCACACCACAAAAAAACCTGCCACACATACCAGCGCAGAAAACAGGTACGGCAAGGCAGGATCGTAGCGCCACAACCAACCACTCAACAAGGCGCCGAGGGCATTGCCCGCGCCGTATCCGACCGCACTGTAAAATGCTTGCGCCTGACCGGATTGTGTACGCGAGGAAAAACGCCGGACAGCCTCAATCGCCGCCGAATGAAATGCCGCGAAACTGAACGCATGCATTGTCTGTGCGACGATCATCACAGAAAGCAATTGCGGAAACAAAGCCAACAGCAACCAGCGCACGGCTGTGACTGCCAGGCTGACCAACAACAACTGGCGCACGCCCCAGAACGGCAACAGACGATGCATGATCCAGAAAATGCCGACTTCTGCCAGCACGCCCAGACTCCACAACAAACCGATCGTGGTACGTGTGTGCTGGTAACGCTCCATCAAGAGGCTGAAAAAAGCATAAAAGGGGCCGTGTGACAGCACCATCAGGAAGCAGACTGAAAACAAGGCAACCATGTGCGGCTGCCGCAAACTCTGGAAAAAAGATTTTTCTTCTGATGTTTTATGAATGGCTGCAATTACATGTGGAATTACCGGTGGATCCACCACCAGCCAACTACTGAGAAAAATAGCCAGCAATCCGCTGACAATGATGGCGGGGAACACATCCAGGCTGACATGATCAAATAACCAGCCAAATATTGCGACCGCGATGATAAAACCGATGGATCCCCACAGGCGTATACGGCTGTAATGTTCGGACTTGCTACCAAGGTAAAACAGGGTTACTGCTTCAAATTGCGCCAGCACGGCATTCCAGAAAAAACTGTAGCAAAAGATAATGATTGCCAGTGCCATGGTTCCCTTCCAGAAAAAAATCCCGGAAAAAAACAGCACCGCCAACAGACAGCCCATACGGATAATCAGCATGCGCTTGCCTGATTTGTCAGCCAGCCAACCCCACAGGTTTGGCGCAACAATCTTGGTACTGAGCATGACGGATGTCAGCAAACCGATATGCCAGGCATCCAGTCCCAGACTTTTCAGGTACAACGACAAATACGGCACCATGGTGCCAAGCACGATGAAATAGAAAAAATAGAAACCGGACAACCGCCAGTAAATGCCCGCTGGCAAACCCGACGGCACTATCGATAACATCAAGGGAATTTATTCCCTGACGCTGGCAGGTATAACCGCAGCTGGCATTACCACATCAGCATTCTGTGCACGATGGCGCAAGGCATGATCCATCAGCACCAGCGCCAGCATCGCTTCGGCTATCGGTGTCGCACGGATACCCACGCAAGGATCGTGACGCCCCTTGGTGATCACCTCAATCGGGTTGCCGTGCGCATCAATACTGCGGCCGGGCAAGTGCAAGCTGGATGTCGGTTTCAGGGCAATATTGACGACAATAGCCTGTCCGCTGGAAATGCCCCCGAGAATGCCACCCGCATTATTTGATAAAAAACCTTGCGGCGTGATTTCGTCACGATGCTCACTACCACGCTGCGCAACCGACGCAAAACCAGCACCGATTTCCACACCCTTGACGGCATTGATACCCATCATCCCATGTGCAATATCTGCATCGAGCCGATCAAAAACCGGCTCACCCCAACCGGGCGGCAAACCTTCCGCCACGATAGTGATCCTGGCACCTATCGAGTCGCCATCCTTGATCAGTTGCTGCATGTAAGCTTCCAGTTCAGGAACCCTGTCAGGATCCGCCGAGAAAAAGGCATTCTGCCCGACACTGTCCCACTGCTTGAAATCGACTGCTATCGGGCCGAGCTGGCTGAGGTAACCTCGCACCGTCACACCGTATCGTTCCTGCAAATATTTTTTGGCGATGGCACCAGCGGCGACACGCATGGCCGTTTCGCGCGCAGAAGACCGTCCACCACCACGGTAATCGCGAAAACCGTATTTCTGGGTATAGGTGTAATCGGCATGAGCCGGCCGAAACGTATCCTTGATATTGCCGTAATCTTTCGAACGCTGGTCAGTATTTTCAATCAGCAATCCGATCGGCGTACCCGTGGTTTTGCCCTCAAAGACACCCGAGAGAATTCGCACGGAGTCTTCTTCCTTGCGCTGGGTGGTATAGCGCGAGGTGCCAGGCTTGCGTCGATCGAGATCAATTTGCAGGTCCGCTTCCGTCAGTGCCAACCCCGGCGGGCAACCGTCAACAATACAACCCAGTGCCGGCCCATGACTTTCGCCGAAGGTGGTAACCGTAAACAACTTGCCGAATGTGTTGCCAGACATGGCGTTCCCCTGTGCTATTGCCGCGCATTATACGGGAACTGGCACACTGATACTGAAGGGCTGTGGTATCCTTGCGGCCGCTTTTTCAACAGCCTTTTTAGGCAAAAACAGTATGCTTGATGCGCTGAAAATATTGTTTCACCGCTGGGGTTCACCGCCCTGGTTCTACCAGATGAGCAGTACGCTGCTGCCGTGGCTGGCTACACTCGCGTTTGCGCTGATTGCCACCGGTACCGTCTGGGGACTTGCGTTTGCACCGGAAGATGCCCGCCAGGGCAACAGCTTCCGTATCATCTACCTGCACGTTCCCACCTCATTCCTGGCGCTTGCCGGTTATTACCTCATGGCCATCGCCGGTGCGATCGGCCTGGTCTGGCGTATGAAACTCGCCTTCTGGGCCATGCGCGCTGCCGCCCCGCTGGGCGCTGCGCTCACCTTCATCGCGCTCCTGACCGGCTCCATCTGGGGGAAACCGACCTGGGGCACGTGGTGGGAATGGGATGCGCGGATCACATCCATGTTGATCCTGTTTTTTCTCTACCTCGGTGTCATTGCACTCGCCAATGCCTACCAGAACCGCGACAACGGACAGCGTGCCGCCAGCATTCTCGCGATAGTCGGCATGGTGAATATTCCCATCATCTACAAGTCGGTCGACTGGTGGAACACGCTGCATCAGGGTGCATCACTGAAATTGACGTCAGCGCCTACTATCCACGGTTCGATGCTGTATCCGCTGTTGATCATGATCATCGGTTTTTATCTTTTTTATGCCGTCGTGCTGCTGCTGAATTTACGTTGCGAAATCGTCGCCAATGAACGCAAGAGTCGCTGGTTACAGGATGCATTGGTATCTGGCGCCAGCAAACAGGGGAATCACTGAATGTATTTTGATTCACTGCACGACCTGTTCTGGATGAATGGACACGGCATCTACGTCTGGAGCGCCTACGCCGCCGGATTCATTGTGCTGGCAGCGCTGGTGATACAACCCCTGGCGCGCCATGCACAACTGCGGAAACAGATCCTGCGCCAGCTGGACGAGGAAAAATAAATGCATCCCGTCCGCAAGCAGCGATTGCTGGTCATACTTGCTATCGCCGTCACATCGAGCGCAGCGATTGGCCTGCTGGTTTTTTCACTGCGCCAGAACATGAACCTGTTTTTTCCGCCTGCAGATTTACTGGACGGCAAGGCGCCACAGCAACGCGAGATCCGGCTCGGCGGTTTTGTCGACAAAGGCAGCGTGCAACGCACCAATGCCAATCTCGAAGTGCATTTCTCGCTCGGTGACGGAACCCACAGTATTCCTGTCGTCTATACGGGCATCCTGCCCGACTTGTTCGGCGAGGAACAAGCCGCCATCGCCAAGGGTAAGTGGGACGGCTCTGTGTTTCGCGCCACTGAAGTTCTCGCAAAACACGATGAAAATTACACGCCGCCGGAAATTCGCGATAGCATGAAAAAAATGGGGCCGAAACCGGCCATGCATCCCAAGTGATTTTTCCATGATTCCTGAATTCGGCCTGTACAGTCTGATACTTGCTTTTTGCCTCGCGCTTGCACTGGGCACATTGCCGATGGCTGGCAGCTACTTGCACGAGCCTCGCTGGATGCGGTTGTCTTCACCACTGGCACTTTTGATGTGCGCACTGGTGTGTTTCAGTTTCGGCACGCTCGTCTACAGCTTTATCGTTGACGATTTCTCTGTAACCTATGTCGCCAACAATTCCAATTCACAATTGCCTGTTTACTACAAGGTCAGTGCAACGTGGGGAGCACACGAAGGATCATTGCTGCTGTGGGTTTTGATACTCACGCTGTGGATGTCTGCATTTACACTCACATCAAAAAAACTGCCGCTGGTTCTGCGCACCAGGATTCTTTCTGTGCTGGGAATGGTGGGTGCCGGCTTTACCGCGTTCACCTTGTTTACCTCCAACCCGTTTGCAAGGGAGTTACCGTTCACACCGGAGGAAGGCGCCGACCTGAATCCCTTGCTGCAGGATTTTGGCCTGATCGTGCATCCGCCGATCCTGTATTGCGGATACGTGGGCTTTGCTGTTCCGTTTGCCTTTGCGATTGCTGCATTGTTGCAGGGCGGAATCGACAATCACTGGACACGCTGGATACGCCCGTGGGCCAATACCGCGTGGGCCTTCCTGACGATTGGCATCGCGCTCGGCAGTTGGTGGGCTTACTACGAACTCGGCTGGGGCGGCTGGTGGTTCTGGGATCCTGTCGAAAATGCCTCTTTCATGCCCTGGCTTGCGGGCACGGCATTGCTGCATGCACTGGCTGCGACCGACAAACGCAAACTGTTCAGCAACTGGACATTGCTATTGGCTATTTTCGCTTTCTCGCTGAGTCTGCTCGGTACATTCCTGGTTCGATCCGGCGTGCTGACTTCCGTGCATGCCTTTGCCAGTGATCCGACGCGGGGTTACTTCATCCTTGTATTTCTCGCAGTGGTCGTGGGTGGATCACTGACCCTGTTTGCGCTGCGCGCACCTGAACAGGCCTCATCACATTATTCTTTTCTGTCCAGAGACACAGCCATTCTCATCAGTAGCTCTCTCGTGGTAATCATTCTGGCGGTGGTTTGTCTTGGCACACTTTACCCGTTGATTGCCGACGCACTCGGCTGGGGGAAAATCTCTGTCGGACCGCCCTACTTCAATCGCTTTTTCATGCCATTGATGGGTGCCGTTCTATTGTTATTGCCGTTTGGTGTCACGATGAACTGGCATGGCAAACACACTGCAAAAGAATTACTGCTGTGGTGCAGTAAACCCGTATTCGTCTCCCTGGTTGTCGCACCATTACTCTTACTGGCGCTTGCACTGCCTGTCTCTTTTTCGGGAATACTTGGCGCATGGTTCGGATTGTGGGTGATTGTCAGCACACTCTTTGACATCCGGCACAAAATCCGTAACGCCAGATCACCCGCCGCAGGGCTGGGTCACTTACGTGCGAGTTACTGGGGTATGTGCCTTGCCCACATCGGGCTTGCAATCAGCGCATTGGGCATTGTGCTGACTTCCGTTGGCAGTGAACAACGCGAATTACGGCTGGCGCCAGGCGAACAAACCAGTCTGGCTGGCTATGTATTTCATTTCCAGGATATGCAGCAAGAAAACGGCCCAAATTACATCACGCAAACCGGACTGTTTTATGTCACAGGCAACAATGGCAGCATGCATATCCTGCACCCTGAAAAACGCCGCTATCTCGCCACTAACCGGATGATGACAGAGGCCGGGATCGCTGCCGGATTTTCGCGTGATATCTATGTGTCGCTCGGCGAGGCACTGGCACCGGAGCAAGGCAATGCCAGTGCATGGTCAGTACGCCTGCACGTGAAGCCAGCCGTGCGATGGATCTGGCTCGGTGCAATCCTTATCGCTGCGGGAGGCATCCTGTCTGTGCTGGACAAGCGCTACCGCAAGATCTCTGACGACTGATTTCGTTGATAGCCCGCATGAAACGCCTGAAACTTTTTTTGCCCCTGATTATTTTTTTAATGCTCGCACTTTTCCTGTTGCGTGGACTGAAGCTCGACCCCGCATCAATGCCCAGCGCATTACTCGATAAACCGCTACCAACGTTTGCGCTCTACTCACTCGAAAACCATCAGCCCGTTACAGAAAAAAGTATCCGGGGCCAGAAGGCGTTGCTGAACGTATGGGCAACCTGGTGCATTACTTGCCGGGTTGAACATCCTTTCCTGATGCAGCTGGAAAAATCCGGTATCGTGATCTATGGCATCAATTACAAGGATAAAACAGGAGAGGCGCAACAATGGCTGCAGGGAAAAGGCAATCCATACCGCATCACGGTTGAAGACCCGGATGGAACACTGGGAATTGACCTAGGCGTCTTCGGTGCGCCGGAAACCTATTTCATTGATGCGCAGGGCGTGATCCGCTACAAACACGTTGGCGACCTGAATCAAAAAAACTGGGATGAAAAACTGCGCGGGATATGGGAAAAGCTGTAACTACCTGCAACAGCCTTCCATTGAAAGATGGTCCGCCCGAGTGGATTTGAACCACCGGCCTGTCCCTTAGGAGGGGACCGCTCTATCCAGCTGAGCTACGGGCGGGCGCGCAAATTGTACCCAGTTCTGCCTCATTAGCTACAACAAACGCCTGACGCAAGAAATTAATTTTCCGCTCTGGACAGACAAAGCCGGGATACGCTCTACTATGCGAGATCTCATGTCATGCCAATGCCAGCAGGTACCCAGGCCAGCCTCCGCACCCGATAACGCCGGGCTCAGCAACAAAAACCAACATGACGCTGTCAGCAGATGATGCAAAACCTGAAGAAAAAATGGATTTTACTTGTGCTGGCATTCACCTGCCTGCACATCACTGCAGGCATGACAGCAGATGAAAATATTACGTTAGGCAACAAAAACTTCAGTGAACCCGCTTACAGCAGGACGCAATACTTCGACACAGGCCTGCAGCAATTTGAACCGGAACAAATCATGGAACTTCCGGAATCCTTATGGAAACCGACAAAGGACATTCCACCGCTACTCTCGTTGAATGAAGGCAGCGCACTGTGGTATCGCATAATTGTGGCAAACCCGACACCGTCAGTGCAGTCAGTATATCTTTCGAGTGAAAACATACTTCTTGATATCGACAGACTGGCGATACAAAGCATCACTCACGGCAAGCCACAGCGCATTCAATCCCATTTCGTCAGTCATCGGACCCAAAAAATTGAACTTCCTGCCGAAAGCATCAGCAGGATTTATCTGATGGCAAAGGGCCGCCACTCCGCAGCGACAGAATTCATACTCCAGGATGAAAAATCATTTAATTCATATGCACAGACCGAGGAGCTGGTAAATGGCCTTATCAATGGCATTATCGCCGGGCTATCCCTTTATAGCCTGATCCTCTACCTGAAAACCAGGGAAAAACATATCCTGGCCTACACATTTCTTGGATTATGCAATCTCATTACTATAGCCACCTATCAAGACATCGGTTATTTCTTTGAGGAAAATCTCAGGATCACCTGGACACAAAAAGGCAGCTTCCTGTTTCCCATCTGGATAAGCATAGCTATTAATGTTTTTGTCAGGCTTTTTTTTGATGCCCGCAATAAATTCCCGAAATCAGACAGGATTATCAAAACACATATACTTATATGCCTTGCTATCAGTACCATACCAGCACTACACATTCCAGCCACACTTGCGTATCCGCCATTTATCATTTCTACATTTATCACCACCATCGCCACATTCTATATATTTATAAGTAGTGGATTGCGAAATTCCGCCATGATTGCCTGCGGCTATTTCATGCCGGTGCTATGTGTAATTTCTATCATCGCCATAGCAAAGGAAATTACCCCCAGAGAAGGACACTACCTTTCGGTAATACAGCTATTTAATGCCGCAGAAATGATGTTTTTCTCCATGGGCATTGCCATGCGGATTGACAACCTCCACAAGATAAAAAACATTGCCAGAAAAGTCGCCAGCGAAGAAAACACCAAAAACCTTTCTGCCAGCAAGATAATCTCACATATCAACCACGAAATAAGGACGCCCCTGAATGGAATAATCGGAGCAGCCGAACTTCTTCAGGAGAAATGCGAAGAAAGATCCCGAAATACCTATAAAATGATACGAAGTACAAGCCTGTCCCTGAAAAAAATAATTGATGACATGCTGAATGAAAACCTGACACGCGAAAACAGACAGAAAACGAGCAAAGACTCATTCTCGATCGAATCCGTTGTAAAAGAATGTTTTGACCTTTTTGCAGCAGAATCAGCCAAAAAGTCTATCAATACGCGACTGACTATACTGGGCGATGCCAAAAAAATTGTTACCGGTGACAGCCTCAGGATCAGGCAAATTCTGATAAACCTGATCGGTAATGCCTTTAAATTTACCAAAGAAGGTGAAATTACCGTTGAAGTCAGGCAGGACAATGCAAATCCCCGGTACTACACGTTTTCAATTATTGATAGTGGACAAGGCATCAGCAAGGAAGATGAAGAAAAGATTTTCCAGCGATTTGGCCAGGGAAAAGAGCAGCCATCAAACCAGGGAAGCGGCCTGGGACTCAATATTGTCCAGGATCTTTCCTCACTGCTTGGCGGCGAGTGTGGATTTACGAGGAATGCAACGAAAGGCTGCACATTCTGGTTTACTGCAAGACTGGAACCTGCATATGAAAGTAACCAGCCTGCCAGTCAAACCCGTCACACGTTACAATCACTACAAGAGCAGTCTGTAGCACAAACTTTACAATCAGGCGATATCGATAATGAGAAACACAGAATATTGATCGCGGAGGACAATCCAACCAGCCAGCTCGTACTGGAGGCAATTCTGGATACACTGGGTTTCAGTTGCGACATCTGTAACAACGGATCTGAAGCAGAACAGCTTTTCTTGCAGCACCTGGAAAAGGGCCAACATTATTCCGCCATTTTCATGGACTGCGAAATGCCTGTCCAGGATGGATTTATCACAACGAAATCCATCCGCAATCATGAAAGCAGCCACAACATAAAAATCCCGACACCCATTATCGCCGTCACTGCTCATACAGAACCCCCATACCAGACAAAGAGTCGGCAAGCCGGCATGAATGCATACGTAACCAAACCGATCACCATACAAGCAATCAGGGAGACATTATCGAACCTCCAATTATTGAAACAGGAGCAGCCATGAATCGCGGGGCAGTTTTTGCTCTGTTGTCGCTTGCGCTGGTTTTTATATGCGGAAGCGCACTTGCCCTGGAAACAAACAAGATTCAGGTGGACGATAACACTTTCAAAAGCCTACCTATCAACCAGGATGACACCGAAAGCTCAATGAAAATAAAAAAGAGCAGGACGTTACAACACGTAGCACTCACTGTTCAAAATAAAACTGGCAGCCCCGTGAATTTCTGGATTCACATTGAAAATGCAAGAATCAATCATGTACTGCTGCTGAGAAATGACGGCGAAAAACAACTGGCGGGAACCGATTATCCTCTATCCCTCTGGAAAGAAATTGGCGGGAATATTGTATTCCGACAGTCACTTTTGCCAGGATCCAGCTATGACTATATTGCCTACACCGAAAATGATGGCGCAATAAATACCAACCTGAACGTGATTGGTGAAATAAATGCACTGCACTATTTCAGGAAATTCCAGAATATTACCGGAATCATGGCGGGATCCATTTTCGGCATATCGGCATTCCTGCTGTTCCTGGGATTCAGCAGCCGGGATACCACATATTTTGATCTGGCCGTAACCAGTACGTCTGTTGCACTGCTACAAATAAACGATCTCGGGATACTCTATCCACTTTGGCCGGAATCCCCACAGTGGAATCAACAGTTTTCGGTAATTTTTGCTTCAATATCGACAATATCCGGATGCCGGCTAGCCAGGATATACCTGCTGAGCAAAATATATTCTCCAATAATCAACAAGATTTTTATCGGGCTTGAGTCCTACATTCTCCTGGTTTTTATCCCTGTGGCTTTTATCAACACGCATCAGGTCATTGTAATTTTTATTGTCATCCCCGCTGTTTTCCTTATGGGGTTACAGCTGACTTTCAGTGCGATGCAGATACGAAAAAACTACAAACCCGCAAAGATCTTCTTTGTTGCCTGTCTCCTGCCCCTGATAGCGGGATGCCTGATAGCCCTGACGTTTATGGGTGTAGTCCCCAGCACTGCATTCATGAAACTACTGCCCCTATCCGGCACCTGCATACAACTGGCCATATTCGCCCTTGCCCTTGGCGAGCGCATTAACTGGCTGAACCAGCAAAGCGTGGCGGCACAAAATATTGCCGTGCAATCCCGCGCTGAATCCGAAACAAAAAAGCGTTTTATAACCCAGATATCGCATGAACTGCGGACACCGTTAATCGGAATCATTGGCCTGGCAGAAATCGAACAAGACAGGGAGATAGATTATGGAAGAAAAGTATTGCTGGGAAACCTGCACAGATCTGCAAACTACCTTTTGTCAATCATCAACAACATCCTGGAGTTTGCCAGACTCGAAGCCACAGGATGGGTCTCATCAGAACAGACGATCAATATCAGGCAATTCATTACTGGCATAGTGTCCTCTTACAACACAAAGATACCGAAAAACAGCATATCCCTGACGTGTCATATTTATGATGATGTACCAGAAAATATTTCAGGCGATAAAGAAGCCCTGAAAAAAATACTGGGGCATATCCTGGACAATTCGATAAAATTCACCCAGCAAGGCGGCATCGTTATCATCGTTGAAGCATCATCAGGAAATAGTGAACGCATCAATTTACGATTTGAAATCCTGGATACAGGAATAGGCTTTGACAAATCATTTTCCGAAAGGGTTTTCCTGCCTTTTGAAGTGGCTGACAACTCTTCTACAAGACCCACCCAGGGTTCCGGCATTGGCCTTTCAGTAAGCAGAAAACTTTGTGAATTATTGGGCGGCGAAATCGGATGCGACAGCCAGAAAGACAAGGGCACCATATTCTGGTTTTCACTTCCCTTTAAGGTTATCGCAATTAGCCAGAACGAGCACAGGGCAACACCAGACCTGGATGCGTTCAACCTGTCCAGGCCAGCAAGGAATGAATCAGCCTTATGTATCTATGCCGCCGAAGACGATGAAGCCCTGCAAACCGTAATGCAAGGAATTTTTGAAAAGCAGGGATTCATGTACAAGATATTTCCCAATGGAAAAAAACTGCTGGATGCCTATGTCAGGAGCCCGCTCGAGCCAGACCTTATCCTGCTGGACTGGAATATGCCTGTGATGAATGCTGAACGGACTATCATAGAGATCAACGAGTACAGGGAAATGTATAAATTTCCCGCCACACGTATCGCGGTCATGACTGCTTTCGACACACTTCCGGCCATCTCTCCTGATATAAAGGATGATATTTTATGGCTGAAGAAGCCGGTTGATATAAAAAAAATAAAAAACCTGCTTATAATGCGATAACAAGATG